>NZ_CP088247.1:4751750-5389100 GCF_021117295.1 Methylorubrum sp. B1-46
GCCGTGGGTGCCGACCAGGGTGAAGAACGCCGACAGGAAGCCGCTGCGCTGGGGCGTGGCGCCCTCGTGGATCAGGTGCGCGAACTCGTAGAGTTCGAGCCCGACGAAGGCCGCGCCGAACAGGCCGGTGACCGCCAGCCACGCTTGTGTCTTGGCGACATCGTTCTTCGCCATCGCCAGCATGGCGAAACCGTAGGTGATGGAGGAGAACAGCAGCATCGACGTGTTCACCGCCACCAGGGACAGGTCGAACAGGTCTTTCGGCGAGGGCCCGGCCGCATAGTTGCGGCCGAGCACGGCGTAGGTGGCGAACAGGACCGCGAAGATGAGGCAGTCGCTCATCAGGTAGATCCAGAAGCCGAGCATCGTGCTCCCTTCCGGGTGATGCTCGCCCTCGAGATCGAGGTAGCGCGGCACGTCGGCGGAGGCCGCCCCAGTCAGGGCGGAGTTTGCATGGGATGCCATGGTGTCCTCAGGCCCGCACCGCCGCCAGCGCCTCGGTCCGCTGCTCTTCCGTGCGGCGAACCGTTTCGGCGGGGATGTAGTAGTCGCGGTTGTAGTTGAAGGTGTGGCCGATCGCGACGACGAAGGTCGCCACGAGGGTCAGCGCCGCCAGCCACCAGATGTACCAGATCATTGCGAAGGAGAAGGCGATGCTGATCACGCCCAGGATCACGCCGGTGGCGGTGTTCTTGGGCATGTGGATCGGCTTGTAGCCCTGGAGCGGGCGCTGGAAGCCGCGGGCCTTCATCTCCCACCACGCGTCGAGGCCGTGCACCACGGGCGTGAAGGCGAAGTTGTAGTCCGGCGGCGGCGAGGAGGTGGACCATTCGAGGGTGCGGCCCTCCCACGGATCGCCGGTGACGTCGCGCAGCTTCTCGCGGTTTTTGATCGAGACCGCGAACTGGACGATCATCGCGCCGATGCCGATGGCGATCAGGCCCGCGCCGATGGCGGCGACCACGAACCACGGCTGCAGCGAGGGATCGTCGAAGTGCTGGGCACGGCGGGTCACGCCCATCAGGCCGAGCACGTAGAGCGGCATGAAGGCGACGTAGAAGCCGATGGTCCAGAACCAGAAGCTGACCTTGCCCCAGAACTCGTCGAGCTTGAATCCGAAGGCCTTCGGGAACCAGTAGTTCACGCCGGCGAACATGCCGAACAGCACGCCGCCGATGATCACGTTGTGGAAGTGCGCGATCAGGAACAGCGAGTTGTGGAGCACGAAGTCGGCCGGCGGCACGGCGAGCAGCACGCCGGTCATGCCGCCGATGACGAAGGTCACCATGAAGCTGACGGTCCACAGCATCGGCACGTCGAACCGGATGCGGCCGCGATACATCGTGAACAGCCAGTTGAAGATCTTGGCACCCGTCGGGATCGAGATGATCATCGTCGTGATGCCGAAGAACGAGTTCACGCTCGCGCCCGACCCCATCGTAAAGAAGTGGTGCAGCCACACGAGGTAGGACAGGATCGTGATGACGATGGTCGCGTAGACCATCGAGGTGTAGCCGAACAGGCGCTTGCCGCAGAAGGCCGAGGTGACCTCCGAGAACACGCCGAAGGCCGGCAGGATGAGGATGTAGACCTCCGGATGACCCCAGATCCAGATGAGGTTGAAGTACATCATCGGATTGCCGCCGAGGTCGTTCGTGAAGAAGTGCGTGCCGACGTAGCGGTCGAGGGTCAGCAGCGCGAGAACGGCGGCGAGGATCGGGAAGGCGGCGACAATCAGCACGTTGGTGCAGAGCGAGGTCCAGGTGAAGATCGGCAGCTTCATCATCGACATGCCGGGCGCGCGCATCTTCACGATGGTCGCGATCAGGTTGATGCCCGACAGCGTCGTGCCGATGCCCGCGATCTGCAGGCCCCAAATGTAGTAGTCGACGCCGACGCCGGGACTCATGTCCGCGCCCGAGAGCGGCGGGTAGGCGAGCCAGCCGGTGCGGGCGAACTCACCCACGAACAGCGAGATCATGATCGTGACCGCGCCAGAGACCGTCATCCAGAACGAGAAGTTGTTCAGGAACGGGAAGGCGACGTCGCGGGCGCCGATCTGCAGCGGCACGACGTAGTTCATCAGGCCGGTGACGAAGGGCATCGCCACGAAGAAGATCATGATCACGCCGTGCGCCGTGAAGATCTGGTCGTAGTGGTGCGGCGGCAGGTAGCCCTCGTTGGCGCCGAAGGCGATCGCCTGCTGCGAGCGCATCAGCAGCGCGTCGGCAAAGCCGCGCAGCAGCATCACGAGCGCCAGGATGACGTACATGATGCCGATCTTCTTGTGATCGACCGAGGTCAGCCAGTCGCGCCAGAGCGGGCCCCAGAAGCGGAAATAGGTGATCGCGGCGAGCACCGCGATCCCGGCCACGGCGACGCCTGCAAAGGTTACTTGCAGGATCGGTTCGTGGAACGGGATGTCCTCGAGAGAGAGGCGCCCGAACAGCAGATGCTGCAGGTCCGTGTTTGCGAACATGGAATGAGGCTCGTCCGTAAATCCTGGGGCGGCGACGGATCAGTTGTTGGTCTGGTCGGGAGCGGTGCGGCCTTGGCCGCTCCCCTCGTGGGTCTTGTCGGAGTCGGGTGACTCGCTCTTGGGCGCGCGGTGCGAGGCCGGCGTGGTCGCGCCCGGGGGCTCGTCGCCGCGCTGCGTGTGGCGGTTGTCGTATTGCAGCCGGTCGACGTTCTCGCGGCTCTCCTTGCCGGCGCCGCCCTTGGCGTCGATGGCCATCATCTCGCCCATGCACATCTTGCCGGGCATGGCGCACATGCCGACGATCTTGCCGAAGAGCCCGTCGGCGAACTTCGAATAATAGGTGACGGGCACCCGCTCGCTCGGGCGTTCGAGCTCAAGATAAGCATCGCGGGTCAGGTCCGAACCCTGCTGCTTCACTTTGGCAATCCACTGGTCGAAGCCGTCGCCATCGAGCCCGTGGAACTTGAAGGTCATGCGCGAGAAGCCGGTGCCGCTGTAGTGCGAGGACAGGCCCTCGTACTCGCCGGCCTTGTTGATCACCGCGTGGAGCTGCGTCTGCATGCCGGGCATGGCGTAGATCATGCCGGCGAGCGCGGGGACGTAGAAGGCGTTCATCACCGAGGAGGCGGTGATCTTGAACTGGATCGGCCGGTTCACCGGCGCGGCCAATTCGTTGACGGTGGCGACGTTGTATTCGGGGTAGAAGAACAGCCACTTCCAATCGAGGGCGACGACCTGCACCTCGAGCGGCTTCACGTCCGCCGCCACCGGCTTGCCGGGTTCGATGCGCGAGAGCGGCCGGAACGGGTCGAGGGTGTGGGTGCTGATCCAGGTCAGGGCGCCGAGGGCGATGATGATCAGCAGCGGCGCGGTCCAGATCACCACTTCGAGCCCGGTCGAGTGATCCCAGTCGGGGTCGTGGCGGGCGGCCGTGTTCGAGGCACGGTAGCGCCACGCGAACAGCAGGGTCAGCGCGATGACGGGCACGATGATGAGCAGCATCAGCCCCGTCGAGGCGAGGATGAGGTTGCGCTGCTGCACGGCGATGTCGCCCGACGGCTGCATCACCACGAGGTTGCAGCCGGCGAGCAGGCCGAACAGGGGCAGCAGGACGGCGCCCTGCAGGATCCGGCGCACGGAGCCGGCCCCGGAACGGGCTCTCAATGAACGGTCGGCGGTCATGGCCACGAATCTTCGTTCCATCGCAAGGGCCGCGCGGGCATCGTCCCGCACGGCGACGGTTCGTTTCACTCAAGATCCCGCGGCGAGAGGCTCTCCGCCCGCGGGCCCACAATCACATCTGGCGCATCTCGGAGCGGTCGAGGGAGAGCGCGAGCAGCGTCGCCAGAGCACCGGACAGCAGGTACACGCCGACCATGGCGAGGCCGTAGGCGGTGGAGAGGTACAGCACCACGAGGGGGGCGAACCCTGCGCCGAACAGCCAGGCGAGATCCGAGGTCAGCGCCGCGCCGGTATAGCGGTAGCGCGAGCCGAGCCGCGACGTCACGGCGCCGGTGGTCTGGCCGTAGGACAGGCCGAGCAGCATGAAGCCGATATTGACGTAGATCGTCTGGCCGATGGCGTTCTCGCCGAAGATCAGCGGCGCCAGGATCGAGCCGCAGGCGAAGGCGGCGATCAGGCCGGCACTGATGAGCAGCATGTTGCGGCGCCCGATCTGGTCGGCGATCAGGCCCGAGGCGGCGACCGCGCCGGCGCAGATGACGGCGCCGGAGAACTGCACCATCAGGAAGTCGCCGGCGGAACGGTCGCTCGACAGCACGAGCCACGCGATCGGGAAGATCGTCACGAGGTGGAACAGGGCGAAGCTCGCCAGCGGCACGAAGGCGCCGATCCACACGTCCAGCGCGTGGTGGCGGGCGAGATCGACGATGCCGACGGGCTCGAGCTGGCCCTTGTCGAGGAGGCGGGTGAATTCCGGCGTCGCGACGAGGCGCAGGCGGGCGAACAGGGCCACGACGTTGATGGTGAAGGCGCAGAAGAACGGGAAGCGCCAGCCCCAGTCGGTGAAGTCCTCAGGCGTCAGGTTGACCACGAAGAAGGCGAACAGGGCGCTCGCCACCATGAAGCCGAACGGCGCGCCGAGCTGCGGGATCATCGCGTACCAGCCGCGGCGCTCGCGCGGCGCGTTGAGGGCGAGAAGCGAGGCCATGCCGTCCCAGGCGCCGCCCAGCGCGAAACCCTGCGCCACCCGCAGGATCGCCAGCAGCTCGATGGAGACGACCCCGATCGAGTTGTAGCTCGGCAGGAAGCTGATCGCCGCGGTCGAGCCGCCGAGCAGGAACAGGGCGGCGGTGAGCTTCACCCCGCGCCCGTGCCGCTTGTGCACCCACATGAAGAAGATCGAGCCGAGCGGGCGGGCGATGAAGGCGAGCGCGAAGATCGCGAACGCGTAGAGCGTGCCCGTCAGTGGGTCGGCGAAGGGGAAGAACACCTTCGGGAACACCAGTACCGAGGCGATGCCGAACACGAAGAAGTCGAAATATTCCGAAGCGCGTCCGATCACCACGCCGAGCGCGATATCGTTGGGACTGACGTCGTGGTGGCTCATGGCCACCTGCGCGTCGCGCTCGAGCGGACGGGAATTGGCCGTGGCGTGGTCGGTGGTCATCGCGGGCAGCCGGCTCGCCTGAAGGTACGATCGAAGCCGCCGCCTTGTCGCGGCGTTCGGCACGTGCCTAGCGGATGGGTTGACATACGAAAAGAGAATTTGGTGCCGCAGCAGGTTACACAGAACGGCTATGCAAACAGAGCAGGGGTGATGCGTTTAAGCGCGCAATATTCCCTACACTGCGCGTAAACTGCATAATAGGTCCGGTCTTGCTCCGGCCGACGGGACGAATCTTCCCGCCGGACAGACCGCTTCCGCCCGGTCAGCGTCCTGCGTCAGTGCCCGACGGCATGGCGCGCGGACGCCTTGCCCCGCGGCGGCGGCTTGATTCGGTACCAGCCGACATAGAGCGCGGGCAGGAACAGCAGGGTCAGCGCCGTCGCCGCCAGGATGCCGCCGATCATCGCGTAGGCCATCGGGCCCCAGAACACCTCGCGGGCGATCGGAATCAGGCCCAGGCTCGCCGCCGCCGCGGTGAGCAGGATCGGCCGCATGCGGTGCCGGGTGGCTTCCACCACCGCATCCCAGGGCTCCATCCCGTCCGCCTCGCATTCCTCGATCTGGCTCACCAGGATCACCGCGTTGCGCACGATGATGCCGATGAGCGCCAGGATGCCGAGGATCGCGACGAAGCCCATCGGCTTGTCGAACAGCAGAAGGGCCGGAACCACCCCGATCAGGCCCAGCGGCGCGACCGAGAACACCAGGAACAGCTTCTGGAAGCTCTGGAGCTGGATCATCAGGAAGAAGGCCATGGCCAGCAGCATCACCGGCACCACGGCCGCGATCGGACCCTGGCCCTTGCCCGCCTCCTCGACCGCGCCGCCGACGGCCAGCGTGTAGCCCTCCGGCAGCGCCGCGACGTAGGCGTCGATGGCGGGCTGGAGCGCGGCGACGATCGTCGGCGGCTGTGTCGCGTCGTTGATGGTGGCACGCACCGTCAGCGTCGGCACCCGGTCGCGGCGCCAGACGATCGGCTGCTCCAGGTCGTAGTCGATCTTGGCGAAAGCCAGGATCGGCACGACCGACCCGTTGGAGAGCGCGACCTGAAGGCTCTGGAGCGTGTCGAGCGAGGTGCGCTCGACAGTGCGCGCTCGGCCGACCACGTTCACGAGGTAGATCGAATCGCGCACCTGCGTGATCGCCTGGCCGCCGACGATGCCGTTGAGGATGCCGGCGATGTCCTGGCTGGTGACGCCGAGCTGGCGCGCCTTGTCCTGCAGGATCTCGACGCGCAGCACCTTGCCGGGCTCGTTCCAGTCGAAGGTCGGCACGGCGAGACGCTTGTCGGTGGCGACCACGTCGGCGAGCTTGAGCGCAAGGCGGCGCACCTCCTGCACGTTCGGCCCGGAGAGGCGGTACTGGATCGGACGGCCCACGGGCGGGCCGAGATTGAGCGGCTGGACCAGCACGTCGGTGCCGACGAAGTCGTGCCGGCCGATCTTTTGCAGCCGCGCGATCACTTGGTCGCGGATCTCCAGCGACTTCGTGACGATCACGATCTGCCCGAAGAAGGCGTTGGCGAGCTGCTGGTCGAGCGGCAGGTAGAAGCGCACCGCGCCCTGTCCGACATAGGAGGACCAGCGCTCGATATCGGGATCATCCTTCAGATGAGCTTCGAAGCGGTCCATCTGCGCTCGTGTCTCGGTGACGGTGGCGTTCTGCGGCAGGGTCAGATCGACCAGCACCTCGGAGCGATCGGAGGAGGGAAAGAACTGCTGCTGCACGTGGCCCATCCCGACGACGGCGAGACCCATCAGGGCGACGCAGACG
This sequence comes from Methylorubrum sp. B1-46, assembly GCF_021117295.1. Classification (NCBI taxonomy): domain Bacteria; kingdom Pseudomonadati; phylum Pseudomonadota; class Alphaproteobacteria; order Hyphomicrobiales; family Methylobacteriaceae; genus Methylorubrum; species Methylorubrum sp. B1-46. Next base: position 4,758,632 of record NZ_CP088247.1, read on the forward strand.
ATTACGGTGATCCAGCGCAGCCGCATCGCCACCCGTAAGGCCGCCATGAAGGCACGGGTGAACAGGCCCTGCTTCTCGGCGTGGTGCTTCATGGTCTTGGGCAGGATCGTCACGCCGAGCAGCGGCGCGAACAGCACCGCGACCACCCAGGAGACCAGCAGCGAGGCGGCGATCACCACGAACAGCGAGTAGGTGTACTCGCCCGCCGACGAGCCGTTGAAGCCGATCGGTAGAAAGCCCGCCACCGTCACCAGGGTGCCGGTGAGCATCGGGAAGGCGGTGGAGGTGTAGGCGTAGGTCGCCGCCTTCTTCAGGTTGTCGCCGAGTTCGAGCCGGGCCACCATCATCTCGACGGTGATCATTGCGTCGTCGACAAGGAGGCCGAGCGCGATGATGAGGGCGCCGAGCGAGATGCGCTGCAGCGTCACGCCCATGATCTGCATGATGACGAAGACGATGGCGAGCACGAGCGGGATCGAGATCGCGACGACGAGCCCGGCACGCAGCCCCAGGCTGACGAAGCTGACGAGCAGCACGATGACCACTGCCTCGACCAGCGCCTTGGTGAAGCCGCCGACCGCTTCCTCCACGATCTTGGGCTGGTCGGAGACGAGATGGATGCCGACGCCGATGGGCAGCTTGCCCTCGATGCGGTGCATGCGCTCCTTCAGATCCTCGCCGAACTTCAGGAGGTTGGCGTTGGGGCGCATGGCGATGGCGAGCCCGATCGCCGGCTTGCCGCCGACGCGGAACAGGGCGGCCGGCGGGTCCTCGTAGCCGCGGGAGATCTCGGCCACATCCGCGAGGCGGAAGAAGCGGTCGTTGAAGCGAAGATTCACGTTGCGCAGCGAGTCTTCCGACGTGAATTGGCCGCTGACGCGCAAGCTCACTCGCTCCGGTCCCGCCTGGACCACGCCGGAGGCGGCCACCGCGTTCTGCGATTGCAGCGCCTTGATCAGCGCCTGGATGTCGATGCCGTAGCCCGCGAGCTTGCGGGTCGAGAAGTCGAGGTAGATCGTCTCGCCTTGCACGCCCATCAGCAGGGTCTTGCCGATATTGGGAACCTTCAGGATCTCGGTGCGCACGCCCTCTACGTAGTCGCGCAACTGCCGGTGGGTCAGGCCGTCGGCGGTGAAGGCGTAGACGTTGCCGTAGACGTCGCCGAACTCGTCGTTGAAGGCTGGCCCCTGCACCCCTTGCGGGAAGGTGTGCGCGATGTCGCCGAGGCGCTTCCTCACTTGGTAGAAGGCGGGCTGGATCTCCTCCTTCTGCGTCGTGTCGCGGAATTGCACGAACACCGTCGACTGGCCCGGCGTGGTGTAGCTGCGGACATAATCGAGGGCGTTGATCTGCTGCAGCTCCTTCTCGATCCGGTCGGTGACCTGATCGAGGGTGTCCTTGATCGTGGCGCCGGGCCAGCTCGCCTGGACCACCATGGTCTTGATGGCAAAGGGCGGATCCTCCTCGCGGCCGAGCCGGGAATAGGCCATCACGCCGGCCACGAGGCACACGAGCATCAGGAACCAGACCAGCGAACGGTGGCCGAGCGCCCAGTCGGAAAGGTTGAAGTCCTTCACGCGGAAACCTTTGCAGCCTGTCTTACCGGGTTCCGGCTCAGTTCCGGTCGTCCGCCAGCCGGACGGTCTGGCCGTCGCGCAGGGAGTGGACGCCCGCCACCACGACCCGCTCGCCGGGTTTCAGGCCCATGCGCACGGCGACGCGCCCGTTCCTGTCCGGCCCGTCCCCGTCGAGGGTGACGTCGCGGCGCTCGACCCGCCGGGTGCCCGATTCGCCGGGCTGCGCATCGTCCGCACTCCCGTTTCCCGGTTGGCCGGCTTCCGGCACGATCCAGACCGAGCGGCGCCCCTCCGAATCGAGGAGCGCGGTGGCCGGCAGGACGAAGCGGCGCTCGATGCCGCGCTCCAGCGCGACGGTGATGGTGGCTCCCAGGCGGAAGGCCGGACCGGGCTCCTCCAGGGTGAGGCGGACGCGGCGGGTGCGGGTGCCGGATTCGGCGAAGGGGGCGACTTCGCGCACCCGGCCGCGGGCGGTGATCTCCGGCGCGCTCTGGAGCACCACCGTGAACCGCCCATCCTTGGGCATGGCGCCGGCCAGCGTCTCCGGGATGTCGACCACCGCCTCGCGGGTCTCGGGCCGGGCGAGCGTGACGATTCCCTGCCCCGGGCTCACCACCTGCCCGATCTCGGCGAGCCGCTGGGTGACGACGCCGTCGAAATCGGCGTGCAGCTCGGTATAGCCGATCTGATCGCGGGCCTTCTGCAGGCTGGCCCCGGCCTGGGCGAGGCGGGCCTGGGCGGTGTCACGCCGGGCCACCGCCGCGTCGAGTTGGGCCTGGGTGACGTTGTTGCCCTCCATCAGGCGCCGGGTGCGCGCCTCGGTGGCCGTCGCGTTCTCGGCCTGGGCCTTGGCGTCGGCCAGTTCCGCCTCGGCGCGGCTGAGATCGAAGCGCGACACGATCGGGTCGAGGGCGGCCAGCCGCTGCCCCTTCTTCACGACGTCGCCGACGGTGACGTCGCGCGCCACCACGCGGCCGCCGATCTGGAAGCCGAGCTGCGACTGGTAGCGCGGCTCGACCGTGCCGGCGAAGGGACCGAAGATCACGCTGTCGGTGGGATGCGCCAGAGTCGTCAGGACCGGCCGCACGGGGGGCGGCGTCGGCGCCTCCTGCGACGGCTGGCAGGCGGCCAGCAGAGAGGCACCGGCGGCGACGAGGAGTATGCGCCTCATCGTCCACCCTCCCCCGCCGCGGCCTTGGCCGACTCCCGCGTGGCCTCGTCCGTGGTCGCCGGCCCGGCCAGCGCGACGTGCTGACCCGGACGCAGGAACTGGATTCCGGCGGTGACCACCGTCTCGCCGGGCTCGACGCCGGTCTTGAGCACGATGTCGTCGAAGCCGTAGCGGTCGATCTCGACATCGCGAATCGCGACCGTGCCCGCCCCGGCATCGTAGATCCACACCGCCGGGCGGCCGTCGGAGCGGTAGAGGGCCGACCATGGCAGCACCACCGCCTCCCGCGAGGCGAAGCGGCCCCGGCCGATCACCACGGCGCCCAGCGACATCGCCGGCGGGGTCTCGTCGAGCCCGACCTTGACGCGCACCGTCCCGCTCGCCGCATCCACCGTCGGCGAGATCTCGCGCACATGGCCGTTGACCGACACCGCGGGGTCGGACTGGAGGGTGACGTGAATCGTCTTGTCGCCGGGCGGGTGTGCGGTCAGCGCCTCGTAGACGTTGAACACCGCGTCGCGCGGGCCGTCCTGGGCCAGCACCATCACCGCCTGGCCCGACTGCACCACCTGACCGACCTCGAAGGTGCGGCTCATGACGATGCCGGGCACGCCCGCCCTCAACTCGGTATAGGAGAGCTGTTCCTCGGCGGTGCCGAGCGCCGCCTTGGCCGAATCGACCGCGGCCTGCGAGGTGCGCAATTGCTGCTCGGCGTTGTCGTAGGCCGGGCGCGTGGTGTAGCCGCCGCCGATGAGCTGCTTCTGGCGCTCGAAGGTCACCTTGGCCTGGGTGAGCTGCGCCTCCGCCGAGACCAGGGCGGCGCGGGCATTGTCGAGGTTGGCCCGCTGCACCAGCGGCTCCAGCACCGCCAGCACCTGATCGGCGGTGACGTGGTCGCCGACCTCGACCCGGCGCTCGGCGACCTTGCCGTTGGTGCGGAAGGCGATGTTGGTCTGGGCCTGGGCCTGGACGTCACCGGTCAGAACCACGTCCGACGTGACCGGCCCCTTCCGGGCGGTCACCACACGGACCAGCACCACGGAGGGGTTCTCCGCCTCCGGCACGGCGGATGCTGCCGGCGTGCCCGCCGGGAGCGCCGCGGTGACGGAAAGGGCCGAGAGGGCCGCTGCGAGCACTGCGGTGAGGACGGGGCGGAGCCCTGAGGACATCGGCCGAGGTTCCGGGCAGAGGACGAGGCGCAGACGCGGGATTGGGACGGGATAGGTGCCCCCCTTCCGCCAAGGCGTCTTTCGCGGCGCAGGCTTATCGTCTATCTTACCGACCGTCCAGACGGTTTTTAATCTTTGCTGGTGAGGCGTGCCGTCTCTGCGCGCTTTGCGCGTTCGATACGGTCTCTACTTGATCAGAGCGGGGAGCGTATCAGCAAGCCCGCGCGGCGCTGGAGCGAAGTCCAAATCCGCCATCCGGCGATTGTTGAGCGGCAGAGACCGGATCGAATGTCCGGGACGGCGTACAGGGTTCGGGGTCGATCATGTCGCAGAGGACGCGCACCCGCCGCGACGACCGTGCGGAAGTGATTCTCGACGCGGCCGGTGCGGTGCTGCGCCGCGGCGATGCGCGGGCCCTGACCATCGATGCGGTTGCGGCGGAGGCGGGCCTGAGCAAGGGCGGCGTGCTGCACCACTATGCCTCGAAGGACGCGCTGATCCTCGCCCTCGTCGATCGCAAGCTGCAGCACCTGCGCGCCGGCATCGCTGCCTGCGAGGCCGAGCGGGCGGGGGGAGCCTCGGGGCTCGCGCTCGGCATGATCGAGCACCTGCGCCGCAGCTACGGCGAGGAGGAAGACTTTAGTCGGGCCCTGCTGCTCGCCTCCGCCGAGAATCCGGATGCGCTCGCCGGATACCGCGCCTTCGTGGCCGAGCGGCTCGCCCGGTTCGAGGCCACGGAGGGACCGGCGGGGGTCGGAGCCGCCCTGTTCTTCGCGTTGCTCGGCGTCGTGATGGGCCGCACCCTCGGCTTCCACGATCTGAGTGCTGCGCAGATCGAACCCCTTCTCGGGGCACTGGAGCGCGCGGCGCAGGAGCTCGACTGAGGGTGTTTCACAAGACGCCCGGTCGCCGATCGTCCTCGCTTGGACGAGGAGAGCGCAGCGGGCGTATTAAAGAGCGCTCTGGAGCGGCGGGCGCTTCCGGCAAGCGATCCGATCGACAGTCTCGAAGATCGAGGTGACGACCCAGGATGGCCTTGAGGGGCGGTGATACGGCAGGGGCGAAAGGGTGTTTTCGAAAAGCTCACATCAAGGATGGTGGCCGATCAGTTGAGAGGCGCCTATTCTCCGTCTCGAGCCAACCTTGCCCGAGGGCGTAGCGGACGATGCTGGCGCGGGAGCGGAGACCGAGCTTCTTGCAACCGCGGATCTTGTAGGTATCGACCGAGGCCACCGAGATCGACATCGAGAGGCTGACCTCCTTCATCGTCATGCCGAGGGCAATGAGCCGGAGCACCTCGCGCTCCCGCACGGTGAGGCCGCCCTCCTCGCCGGGATGGGGAGCGGGTGGCCCGGCCTCCGTGCGGCCGGGCGGAGAGGGAGCCGCGCGCATCTCTTTGTCGACATAACGGCCGCCGGAAACGACGGCCTCAATCGCCTCCAGAAGGCTGGTGCCGGCGGAGCGTTTCAGGACGTAGCCCTGGGCGCCCGCGCTCAGCGCCTCGTCGACGAAGCCGAGATCCTCGTTGACCGTCAAGAAAACGATGTGCACCGCCGAACCCGCCTCGCGAAGTGCACGGGCCACGGCGAGCCCGCTCATGCCGGTCATGGTGATATCCATGACGACGACGTCGGGCTGTGTCCGGTGGACGAGGTCCAGAGCGTGCCGTCCGTCGCTCGCCTCCCCGACGACCTCGATGCCGGCGGTCTCGCCGAGCAGGCCGCGGACGCCGCTTCTGAAGATCGGATGGTCGTCGATCAGGGCGACCCTGACACTTGCTTCTGCCCTGCCCATATCAGCCCCCTGTCATCGGCAAACGCGCCAGAATCGTCGTCCCGCCGCCAGGAGGCGATTCGATCATGAGCTGTCCCCCGAGCAGCATCAGCCGCTCGCGCATCCCCGCGAGACCGAAACCGCTCCCCGCGCGGCGCGCGTCCGGCGCCGGCTCGATTTTGAGGCCCGGTCCGTCATCCTCGATCGCCAGCGTGACGTCGGCGCGGGCGTATTGCAGGGTCACGGAGACGTGGCGCACCCCCGGTGCGTGCTTGACGACGTTGGTCAGGGCTTCCTGAACGAGCCGGAAGATCGTCACCTCGATCTCCGGCGTGAGGGTCACAGTGATTCCGGAGAGCTGGAACTCGATGGGGATCCCGCACCGATCCGACCACTCCCGCACGAGCCCGGACAGGGCGAGGATCAGGCCGAGCTCGGTCAGCGCCACCGGGCGCAGTTCCCGAACCACCTGGCGCAGGCTGGCCGAGATCGCATCGACCTGCTTCAGCATCGCCTCGATTTCCTCGGGTGACGGCGCGCGCCGCAACCGGTCCAGCCGCAGCTTCAGCCATGCGAGCTGCTGGCCGGCCTCGTCGTGAAGCTCGCGGGCAAGGCGTTCCCGCTCCGCGTGATGCGCCCGGTAGAGCTGAGCCAGAACCGCGTCCCGGTCGCGCTCGGCGCGGGTCCGGGCCTGGGCGGTGCGGCGCAGGTCGGCCAGCAGCAGGTCGCGCTCGCGCAGCAGTGACTGCAGGCGGCGCTGGTAGCGCTCGCGCTCTGCGAGCTCACGCCGCAACATCACCGCCTCACTCGCCAACAGGTTGAAGCGCGCATCCCGAACCGGCAGGATCCGCAGCAGGACGAGGGGATCGATGCTCTCGCGATTCAGGCGGCAGCCCTGGCAGCGGTAGCGGTACACGCCCGCTCTCCGCTTGACCGCGATCACGCCGGGGAGCGGCCTGCGCGTGGTCCGGGCGCGAGCCAGAAAGGCCGTCGAGGCCTTGCCCGTGAGGTGGATCGGGACCGGATCTTCCCGCGTCAGTAGTTGGCGGGCGGGGTTGTTGGCATAGGCGACGCTGCCCGAGCGGGCGACGACGAGGACAGGATCACTGATCGCTTCCAAGGTCCGCACGGCTTCCGCGCTCAGCGGGCCCATGCCGATTGGCGCCGGTGCCGCGTGCTGATTCATCGACGGAGCCCCGACACGTCAGCGGCTGGGCGTGCGGAGATGAGGCGGCCGCTTTCTTGATCGATGGTGGACGGGACACGCGGCAAGGGTTTTGCACGCCGATGCGTGCTGCACCTTCGCGGCCGAATTCGTGACTCGGCGGGGATTGCCCGCTGCAATGACTGAGACCATCGAAGCCCCCCGATCACCTACGGTCGCCGCAGCGGCATGATCCATCTGAGTTATACGCTGAGCACCGGACCAGGATCGCTCGATCAACCGTAGGGTTGTAAGATACGACTCCGCTGCAGCGCAGTATATAACAAAAGTGTCAGGCGGATACCTCGTAGTTGATAGCCCAAAGGGCGTATTCAATGGTCACCGCTGTGCCAGCCTGGATTTTTTTGGATTCAATCGATAGCGCGATTGAGTAAGTAAAATAATGTTTGCCTATATAGGGTAGTCTCTTGAGAGAAACTTGTTGGTATCGGCCAGGGTGATAAAACTCGATAGCTTCGAGCTTTGCTGTGATGCAGCATCGGCTCGACCGAACGCATAACTATAGTTTGAATTATCTCTTTGTCTGTTATCTAGCGTTGTGCGGTGCAGCTGAAAATCTTTCGGAGGCCGTGAGGCGGCCGTCCCGTTGCTCGAGGTGAGGTTATCAAGACAAGCCGGGCTTGTCTCTGACATCGACGTCCGCCAGTGGAGTAAAGCAAACGTCATGTGGCGGATCATTATCGCAGATGACCAGAAAAGCTTCCGCGTCGGTTTGCGGAAGGCTCTGGAGATCGGTTCGAGCGGAATGATTATCGTCGATGTGTCCGGGGCGTCGGAACTCATCAATCATCTTCGCTCTCCGCTGAAAACCGATCTCGTCATCGTCGGATCGCGCCTGCTTCCCGCCGGGGATCCGACTTATCTCGGGGGGCTGAAGCGGGCGGCCGGCGCCGCGCGCCTCCTGCTCGTCGTTTCGCACGCGTCAGCCGACCTGTTTCAGGATGCCCTGAGCCTCGGCTTCCACGGATTGATCGTCCGTCGGCAGCGCCACGAGGAGATGCTCGAGGCCATCCGCACGACGCTCGAGGGCCGGCTCTACGCCCCCAACACCATCCTGGCCGTGAAGTCGCCGGAACCCGCCTCCGCGATGCGGCAGCCGGAGCGCGGTGCGCGGACGATCGGTCTGACGCTGCGTCAGCGCGAAGTTCTGGCCTTGATCGGCAAGGGATTGTCCAATCGAGAGATCGCCTTCGCGCTGAACATTGCCGAGGCGACAGTGAAAATTCATGTTTCCGCCGTGATCCGAATGCTCGGAGTCAGAAATCGCACGGAAGCTGCGCTTCTCGCGCCGACCATCCTCAAGGGTAAAATCTAGTACGAATTGGATAGGCCCTGTTGGGTGTCCAAGTTTTTTCTGACATGACACGGACGCTCCCATTCGGTCTAGTTAATTTGTGCCTAACATCCTGCGACGCACAATATGTTTGTGCGAAGGGCTCGAATAGAACGGGCCGCTCAGGAAGATTCGGCGCGGGAGGTTTCCGGCAGATCAGGGGAGTAGCTCCGATGGAACACATCGATACGCTGATTGTCAGTGACAATCGCATGGTCAGAGAAAGTCTGGTCTCGCTTCTGGCCGGAACGCGCTTCACGGTGCGACAGGTCGCGGCCAGCCCGGCCCTGCCTCTGTCCGACCTCGAGGCGGCGCGTCTAGCGCTCGTCGTCATCGACGAGGAGGCGGGGGACCTGATCGGGCAGGTCGCCGAAGCCTTGCCGGAGGTCAAGATCGTGGCGTTGGCGCTGCGCGATACCGAAGGATTGATGCTGCGTAGCCTCCAGCTCGGTGCCTCGGCCTATCTGACCGAGGACGTGTCTCCCGCCGATCTTCTCAAGACCCTGGAGGTGGTGATCGCCGATTGCGCGGTGCTGCCGATGAGCTTCCTCGGGCGTCTGTGCCTGGCCGTCGAGCCGGTGCGGTCCCCCGGTCCGGTCGCCGCCCTGACCGGGCTTCAGCGGGCGGACGGGACCTCGCTCTCCAGCCTGTCGAGCCGCGAGGTCAACATCCTCGAAGGTCTGGCTCTGGGCGAATCCAACAAGGTCATCGCCCGCAATCTCGACATCGCGGAGGCCACGGTCAAGGTTCACGTCAAGGCGATCCTGCGCAAGGTTCGGGTGAAGAACCGGACGCAGGCCGCGGTCTGGGCGATGAACAAGGGCATCGTCAGCCACGGCAGCGCCCCGGTCGAGCGGTTCGGAGGCCTCGTATCCCCCCTCCCCTTGAGCGCGGGCCGCGACGGCTTCTCCTCCGGCGCGCTCTCCTCGGGCGTCCTGGCGGCCGTCGCCTGACGATCCTGCGCCTGACGATCCCTCGCCTGACGATCCCGCGGCGCCATGAGGCCCGGCGCTGCCGCTACACCCGTGCAATCCAAAGCGCGATCCAACTCGCAATCGAGTCGTGATCCGAGCCAGAGACGAGGGAGCCTGCGATGAAGGTGTCCGTGGTCACCCCGACGCTCAACGGCGTCGAATACCTGCGCGAATGCATCGAATCCTCGCGCGCCAGCGCCCGCAACGGCATCGAAGTCGAGCACGTGATCGTCGATGCGGGCAGCACGGACGGTACGGTGGAACTCGCCCGGAGCCTCGGCGCCACGGTGCTTCAGGGCAAGGATCGCGGCATCTTCGATGCGATCAACAAGGGCTCCTTTGCCGCCTCGGGCGAATTGCTCGGGTTCCTCGGCGCCGATGACATCCTGCTTCCCGGCGGCCTGGAGGCCGTCGTCGCGGCCTACCGGAGCCACCGTCGGCGCTGGGTCGTCGGCGGCATCCGCTGGATCGATGGGCGCGGCCGGAGCCTGGGCGGGCTGGCCGCCCCACCCAACTGGATGACGCCGCGCATGCTCGTGTGCCTCGGATGGAATCCGGTGATGCACATGGCGACCTACATCGCCCGCGACTTCTACGCCGAGCTCGGCGGCTTCGATCACGCCTTCAAGGATTGCGGCGACTACGAGATGTTCTGCCGTGCCCTGGCGCGGGAGCCCTACGCGCGCGTCGGCCGCCCGGTGGCCTGCTTCCGCCGCACGGGGCAGAACAACAGCGCCAACCTCGCCCACAAGGCGCGGGCGCTGGGCGAGGTCGCCCAGGTGAAGGCGGTGCACGGACCCTCCTCCCGCGCGGAGGATCTGTTCTGGCGCTACGCGCTGAAGAGCTACTTCAATGCCCGCAACCTGGACTGGCTCGTCAGCAAGCAGCTCGATTTCGGCCGCAGCCGGCTGAAGCTGCAGCCGCACGCCCATTTCTAATGTCCCGGGCGGCCCCTCCCCGCTCCCGCCGGAAGCGCGGCTGCCGGCCGGCAGGTCGGGCAGGCGTCGTCGGCGGGAAGGCCCGCTCTGAGACCGCCGGGGACCAGCCATGGAGACGGTGAGCGAGCGCCCCCGCGCGGCGGCGCCGGACTGTCCGCCGGGATCCCCGCAGATCCTCGAACTCGGCCTGATGCCGCTCGTCACCACCGCCTTCCCCGAACGCACGACCTTCCTCGACACGCGGCTGCGCTGGGCCGATGTCAGGACCCGCGCGCCCCGTTCCGGCAGCCTGCCGGTGCGGCTGCTGAGGCTGGCGCGGCGGGTGGCCGGTATCGGCCGCACCTGCCTCGTCCAGGACTACGACATCGTCGTCGCCCGCTGTGTCGGCCCCGTGAACAGCGCCGGGCGCTCCCTGCCGGTCCATGCGGCCCTCAGCCTGATCGGCCTCGCCTTCCGCGGCCTCGTCCTGTTCGCCGCCCGCGGCCCCCGCGTCCGGCTCGCGATCCTCGACGTCACCGACCATCTCACGATCCATCCGCGCGACCGCGCCTTCCTTCGCCGCTGTGACCTGTTCTTCAAGCGGGAACTCGCCGCCAACCGCTGGAACACGCTCGAGACGGTCCTGCCCCGCGGCGCCTGCGCCGGCCATGCCCGGCAGGACCCCGCCTGCCTCGCGCTCCGGGCCAAGCTGCGCCCCTTTGCCCTCGGGATCGAGGCCGCGGCGCTGTCGCCGCCGATCCCAGCCTCCGCTCGCCGCTACGACCTGTTCTACGCCGGCTCGGCGCAGGGGATCGGCTTCCGCGAGGCCGTGAGCAGCGTTCTGCCGCGCTTGGCTGCCCGAGGCTGGCGCATCCACGCGCCCCCGCACCGACTGAGCCGCCAAGCCTTCGCCGAGGCGATCGCCGGGAGCCGGTTCTGCCTGTCGCCGGGCGGTGTCGGCTGGGACTGCTACCGGCATTACGAGGTCGCGGCTTTGGGCAGCGTCCCGATCTTCGACACCCGCCCGCTGACCGGCATCGAACCCTTCCTGCACGGCCGCGAGGGGTTCTATCTCGATCCGCAGGAGGATCTGGAACGCGGCCTCGACCTCTTGCTGCGCACCGACGATGCCGGGGTCGATCGGATGACGGCCGCGGCCCAGGCACTGGTCGAACGGGTCTACACCTTCGACGCGCTGGCTCGTTACGTCATCGGCGAGACCCTGGCGCTGGGCCCGGTCGCCCGGCCCGCTCCCCCGTCCGCGCAGCCGTCGCGCGTCGAGGCTGAAGGCGGGCACGGGCAGCCCTCGATGCGCTAGCCCCCTGTTTCGGCATTGTTTTCCCCTAAAAGCCGTGGCCACTTTTCAGGACGATGGTCGAGGTTCACGAGCCCGCAGGTCCCGCAACCGGACCGGGGAGGGAGCAGGCGAGCGTGTCGCTTTGGCCTCACCGCGCCGATCATGCGTCATCCATGTTGACGCGGCGCCCGGCACAGCCTATCTGACGCCAGCACCGTTGGCGGGGACGCAAGGTCCACGCTTTCCCGAACGCAACAGCCCGTACCGGCCTGATGCGTGACGGTTCCGGTGGGGGATAGTTTAACGGTAGAACCGCGGACTCTGACTCCGCTAGTCCTGGTTCGAATCCAGGTCCCCCAGCCATTGAAAAGACTACGCTTTTTCCAATTCATCGTGAGAACATTACGCCCGGTCGGGAACGCGGTCGGGTGTTTGCGTTCTCGTTTCGAGCTTGCGGATCGCGGCCAGGGCGAGCGCCGGGTCGCGGTTGAGGTAGTGGGCGTCGAGGATCGACCGAACGTCCGCGAGGCTATGCCCCGTGAGAGTTGCGATCTCCGCTTCCGTGCATCCCGCAAGAGCCAGACGGCTTACGGCGGTCCCGCGCAGGTCGTGGAACGTCACGCCACTGATGCCGGCCGAGCGGCACGCCTTGCCCCATGAGGAGCGGAAGCCGTCGCCGGTCCAGGGCCGCCCCTCGGAGTTGAGCAGGATCACCGGGCTCAGGCGCGGCGCGGCATCCAGCCGAGTTTTCAGCGCGGCCCCGACCGGCACCACGACCCGCGCGCCCGTCTTCCCCTGCGTCAGACGAATCGTGCTGCCGTCGTAGGCCGACCAGGGCAGGCGCAGGAGATCTCCTTGGCGCTGTCCGGTCCAGAGGGCCAAGATCAGCGGCAGGTGCAGGTGGGCCGGTGCGCGAGCCAGGAACGCTGCCTCGTCCGCGTCGGTCCACACCTTGTCGGTTCGTGCGGCCCGGTAGAGCCGCCCTCCTCGCTCGCACGGGTTGGCCAGGACCAAGCCGCGGTCGAGCGCCCACGACAGGATGCGCGCCAGCACGCTCCATGCGTAGTCGGCCTGTCGGCGGGAGCGCAGCGCGAGGCGGTCGCGCCATGCCATGAACTCGCCGCGGGTGCGCCGGTCCGTGAGGGCGCCGAGCGGGAAGTCCCCGAACTCAACCTCGATCGCCTTGATGTGGCGGATGTAGTCGGCTCGGGTCCGCGGCTCCCGGCCGAGAAAGGCGTCGCTGGCCTGGAAGCCCTGCATGATTGAGAACAAGGTGCCAGCCGCCGGGGTCCGCCGGGCTGTCACCGCCGCGTTGTAGCTCGCCATGAACTCCGGCGTGCCGGGCTTGCCCTCGATCCGGGGGCCACCCTTCCAGGCGTACCAGTAGGTTCGCTTGGTCCCGTCCGCCAAGACCTTCGTCTTGGAGTTGAGACCCTTCAATCTAACGCGCATTGCGCTTGGCCCTCCATGCGTCGAGTTCGGACGCCGGCTCCGGCCGGACGTCCTCGCTGGGATGGACCACGATCCGATTGCCGTCGATCTCCACGCGGCCGACCTTGAGGCCGGCGGCCAGCGCGCCCTTCACGGCGCGGGTGATGGCGGCCTGAGTTGCCTTGGGCTGACGGGGCACGGTCACGCCTCCACCACGGGTGCGGCGGCCGGGGCCGTGTTGCCGAGCGGCATCCAGTTGGCGGGCTGGTGGTAGACATCGCCGTTGGCGATCGGCGGCTCGTTCTCGCGGCGCCGGATGTCGTTCGGGCTGAAGGCGCCGATCTCACGGCCGAGCCGATAGGCCTCGAACCGGGCCTTCACGTCGCCCCGGAGCAACGTGTCGAGGTCGTGCTCGACGTAGAGGAATCGGCGCGACACGTCCGTGAGCAGGCATCGCAGCATGGCCGCCTCAATCCGGCCGGCGAGCGGCCCAAGCGCGTTCTGGACCAGCGCCCGGCCTTCCTGCTCCGTATTGCTGTAGGTGGCCTTGTCCGTGATGCCGACGGAGGTCGGAGGAAGCCCGAAGATCCGGGCCACGTCCTCGTTCCCGAGCTTGCGGCTGTCGAGGAACTCGGCGTCTTCCGGGGTGAAGGCCATGCGCTCGAACTTGGCGCCGCCGTCCATCACCATCAGCTTGCCGGCCTTGTCCGACCCGACGTAGCGCTCCTCCATGCTCTTGCGGACCTGGATGCGCTGCTCGGGCGTCAGGCGTTCGGCGAACGAGAGGATGCCGGAGGGGCGCAGGCTGTTGGCCGAGAGAGCCGACGCCGTATCGTGATTCGTGAGGGCGAGGCCGAGGGAGCCCCGCGAAATCGAGATGGGGCTTTGCCCGAGGATGCCGTCGCGGGAAGGGCCGCGCAGGTGCAGCATCTCTTCCTGCAGGAGGATGTAGGGGGCACCGCGTTCCTGACTGACACGGTAGCGCAGCCGGCCGGAGGCGAGCCGTTCCACGCCAACGGAGAGCGGCGCCAGCGGGTAGAGCGCCGTCACCTGCCCGCGGGCGTTCCGCTCGATCCGGGCGTAGGCGTTGCCCGTCAGGTCGAGCGAGCGCACCAGAAACTCCCGCGCTTCGAACGCCGTCATGTTCGGGTTGGCGATATCATGGAGCACGCCGTAGAGCGGGTTGTCGTCGGCCCGCTCCCGGCCGCCGTTCTCGGTGCGCCGGTAGAGGTAGAGGCCGACGCTCGCCATCATCTCGGAGCGCAGCGCCACGCACCGGGCCGCTACCGCGAGGTTGGAGAGCACGGCGTCGGGCGTGACGGTGCCGCCCCGGCCCTGTATCCCGAAGAATTCGCCGAGGTAGGGATCGGACAGGCGCACGTCGCCCTCGCCGGCGGCGCGCGTCTCGGTTCCGAACAGGCGTGCCAGGATGCCCATCTTAGCTCCGAAGGGTGTCGAGGTAGCGGGCGGCGAGCGCCAGGCGGTGGCCGGCCGGCGGCGCCGCCGAGCGGGCTTGGACGATGGTGCCAGGGTAGGCGGGCAGCGCCTGGATCACGCTGATTTCGAAGAGCGTGACGGCGCGCAGCTCGCGCTTCTCCCCGGACCATGCCTCCCCGCCCGGGGACGCCGTGAAGCCGAAGGACATGCCGCCGAGATCGCCCCGCTCGGCGAGCGCCAGGATGTCCCGGCCGATGCTGGTGTCCGGCACGTCGAGGTCGAAGGCGAGCCCGCGGGTATCCTCCGCGAGCCGCAGGGTGCCGGACCGGGTGCGGGCCAGGACCCGGCTCGGGTCGTGATCCACCAGGGCCAGCACGTCCCGGCCGAGCGAGTCCTTGAACGCGCCCGCCCGGATCGTTTCGGAGAAGGTGCCGATGCGGGCCTCCACTCCGAAGAGCGCAGCGTGCCCCTCCAGGCGCCGGCCCTTGGCCCGCACCTCGATCGAGGCGGAACGGCGCTCGGGGGGTGCCGCGTCGGTCATGCCGTCTTCGCGTCCTTCACGGCCACGAAGTTCTCGACATGCCGGGTCGCCACATCGGCGTCGAGGAAGGCGTGGAGCAGCAAGCCGCCCTTGGACGCCACATCCGCGTGGTAGGGGTTCGGGACGATATCGACGCTCGACCAGTAGCCGATGATGAGGTCCGACCAGATGCCGTAGATCGCGGCCGAGAGGTTGGTCCCGGTGCCCTTGGTCAGGTTGCTCGGCAGCGCCTTGGAAACCCGCACCGGCTCGTTGGAGAACACCGTGGCGAGGCCGTAGGGCTGGCCCTGCCCGTCCTTCATCTTGAGCGCCGCGGTGCGAATGGCCTTGGTGATGAGGAAGCCTCGGTTCCCGTCCGCATCGTCGTCGATCGCCGCGATCATGTCGGCCGCCGTATCGATCGAGAGCACGCCGCCGTTGGTGCCCAGAGGCAGGACGTTGAGGCCCGGCGTGGCGAGGATGCCGACCGGCTCGTTGGTGCCGCCGCCCTGGATCGCCGCGGCGTCAAGGGCCTGCCGGAGCAGGAAGGCGATGTCCGCGCGCAGGATCGGTTCCAGCGCCGTCGCCTGGAGCAGCATCCGGCGGGAGACCTCGTACTCGGCGCCGACCGTCTTCGGCCCCATGCTCACCTTGTCGAACTTCATGTCCGACCGGGTGACGTTGCCGTGCTCCGGCACCCAGAACGCCTGCCCCGAATCCTTCACCCGCGGGAGATCGAGGTTGCCGGTCAGGCCGCGCAGCACCGTGGCGCCCAGGCTCTCCGTCACCAGCGTCGGGCGTACCCGGTCGATGAGGGCACCCTGCTGGGTCGGGACAAGGTTGCCGCCGGGGCCGGCCGCCGGGCTGGTGGTGAGCAGCGCGCGGGTCTCGCCCATGAAGGCAGAGACGGGCATGGCGATGGCACCCTGCCGGCCGGAACGGTGTTCGGCGGCCCACTCGGCCTCGGCTCCGGTGAGGCGGCCGTTCTCGACGTACTCGGCCAGGGCCTTGGCCGGGCTGTAACGGACCTCGATGTCCGCCATGTCGTTGTGCCGCTCGCCGACCGGCTCGGCCTCGGCGCGGCGCTCGGCATCGGCCAGGAACTCATGGTTCCGTATCTCGCGTTCCAGGCGCTCGACCTCGCCCTTGCCGGTGTCGAAGGCGGACTGCTCCGCGTCGTTCAGGTCACGGTTCTCGGTCGCCGCCTTGGCGTGGATGGCGCGGATCGCATCGACCTTCAGGCCGCGCTGCTCGCGAAGTTGGATGAGGGTGCGCATGATGATCTATCCTTCCCGCCGTTACTCGCGCTCGCCGATGATCGACCGCTCTTCCTCGGTGTAGTGCGCGATCAACTTGCGCATCTTCTCGATGTTGAAGGTCGTGGTCTTACGAACATCGTGGCCGCTGAACATGGCCGTGTCCCACTGAGCAGGATCGGGCACGATGTCGGATGGCCACGCACTGCCGTGATCGGGGCCGAAGTAGCTCTGCACGTAGGTGATCGCCGGGGCCTCGGGGTGAGCACGGGCGGCGTTGCTGACCTCGCACGCGATGGCGCCTGCGCGAGCGGCGTTGAGGCCGTCGTCCAGCAGTTCGCGGAACAGGTAGAGGCCGATCATGTCGTCCGGATCGAAGAGGCGCGCCTTGCCGGCGGTGGTGGCGGGGGCGCAGGGGTATCGGCCGGCGGCGACGTGCTCGTTGAAGCGGTCGCGGTCGATGCGGGCCACGCGGCACGCGGCGAGGGGTGTGAGCTTCGGTGCAATCGTCATGGCAGGGCTACCTCTTGGTTCGAACAATAGGTAGTCCTGCCTCTTGGGAAACGCAAGAGCGATTGTTGGCGGACTGAATAATTTCCAGAGGCTTTAGGCAGCGTATGCCGCAGCCGAAGCCGGGATCACGCGCATAGCGTGCCCTCCTCGGCCATCTCACGCAGGAACGCCATCAAGGCGCGCTCACCCGCATTGGCCTCGAGATCGCCCCCAAGATTTTCTCGAAACTCACAGAGCAGGAGGCGAGCCTTGGCTGATAGGTCGCCTAGACAGCTCGCCTTCTCAGTCGCCGACCTTTCGAGAGCTGCGTCGAAAGCCATGTTTTCGGCGGTGATACGCTCATCAGGCCAGCATTCATCCGGCTCGTCGTTCTCATTGACGTACCGCAATCGAGCAACGGCCGCGTCGCAGGCGCGAGCGAGGTCGGAAGGCACATTGGCCGCCGAAGCACTGCCGATGAGCGTCACGCCGCCGCCGATGAGCGGAAGCGTGGTGAGGCCGCGGAGGAAGCCGCGTCGAGAAGCCGGCGCCATCACGCGGCCTCCCCAGAAACCGGGGCGTCGAAATCGACCGAGAGGTCGATGCCGGCGAAAAACTCCTCCAGCCCCTCACGGATCGCGGCGATGGGATCGCACTCGCCCCGGCCGGCCGTGATGGCGGCGGAGACGGGCCCGCCGCTTGCGATGATCTTGGGCGCAGGTGTGCTATGGGCTTGGTCAGCCATTTCGATCTCCTGACGATCGCGGTGGTTAGGGCCGTCTCGGTGTTCCACCACCGTTGCGGCCCGCTCTATTTTCTGTCATCAGATAATGATGGCGTCAATACCCAATGACAGAAAATCACGAGGCCGGCCGAAAGTCGGAGCAACGCACGTCGGTGTGCGCATTCCTCCCGATCAGCTTGCGGCCCTTGATGCCTGGATAGTTGCTCAAGCGGATCCGAAGCCGTCTAGGCCCGAAGCTATCCGTCAGCTTGTAGAACTTGCATTGCGAGCACAGAGATGAACCCGGAAGAGATCGCACAGGTGCAAATGCAGCAAATTGCCCAGATGATGGCGCTGCAATTGATTATGCAAAACATAATTGCTGGGCAAATCGTACAATCCTCAATTGACAGCACGAAGGAAGCGGAGGTCCGGCAGTTAGCCTCTGAGCTTTCCAACATGCTGAACGAGGCTGCCGAGCGGGCTCTGGGTCAGATGAAAAGCACGCCAGAAGGCCAGTACGTTTTCTCAATCGTGTCTGATACGATCAAGAAAGTGTATGAGCAAGCCGGAGAGCAGGTTGTACAGACTTCGGCGATGCATTTTGGCGAGATGCCGTCGAAGTCTGCCAACTAAACAAAGTCGCACATGGGGCTCCACTCCGCCTCTGGCTCGTGGCGGTTCGCCGCCCCGAGCGCCATGGCGAGGGCCTGAAGCCCGTCGATCCGGCCCGTGCTCTTCTTCTTGTCGAACTTCCGGTTCCCGGCCGGATCGGGGACCGTCTTCGCATTGCCGGCGCACCACGTCAGGACCGGGTGCATCCCGTGCCGTAGCTTCGCCTCCACCGCGAGGCGTTCCAGCACGTCGATTGCCGGGCTCATGTCCTTGAACCCCTGCCCCCACTCCACCAGCGGCACCTCCGCGCCGATCGCGCCCAACTCGCGGCGCAGGTCCTCGATCCGCCAGCGGTCGTAGGCCAGGGCCGTGAAGCCGAAGCGGCCATGCAGTTCGGCGATCTTGCGGGCGATCACCTCCGGGTCCGTCGTCTTCCCCGGCATGGTGAGCAGGAAGCCCGCGTCCCGCCACTGGACGTAGGGCACCCGGTCGGTGTCCTCCCGCTCGCGGAGATCGTCGTCGGGGAGCCAGAAGAACGGCACCACGTCGTATCCGCCATCCTCGTCCTCGAACACGAGCACTAGGGCCGTGAGGTCGCGCGAGGCCGCCAGATCGAGCGCGGCGTGGCAGGGCCGGCCCTTGAGGGTGTCGAGATCGGGCACCGCCTCGCCGCAGGCCTTCCAGACCGGCACGGTGAGGAACTGCTGGGTCGCGTCCACCCGCTGATTCAGGATCAGGTTGCGGAACGAGGCCTCTCGGCTCGGCATCCGCTGCGCCTGCGAGGCGAGGCGCTGAACGTCCTCCAGGGACCGGAAGTCGGCGAGCGCCGGGTTAGCGGCCTTCCACGTCGCCCGCTCCCACGGATCGGCGTCGAGGGGCGCCGAGTAGAGCGTGAGGTGGAAGCTCGCGTCCTTCACCTCGCCCCGGTTCACCCGGAGCCCGTAGTCGACCAATTCGGACATCGGCGCTTCGTCCCGCGCCGCCTGGGTCGAGATGACCACGCTCAGCGGCTCGCCGCGGGCACCCATGGCGGTGTCGAGCGTGTCGTAGAGATCCCGGCTCGGCGACTGCCCCAACTCGTCGTAGATCCACATCGACGGCGAGAGGCCGTGCTTCGTCGCCACGTCGGCCGAGAGCGCCGCGAACACGGTGCCGGTGCCGCCGATGTCCTCCAACTCCTTCGAGTGCCGCCGGATCGAGATGCGCTCCGAGAGCCACGGCACCCGCTCGATGAGGGCACAGATCTCCGAGAAGATGCGCCCCGCCTGGAAGCGGTCGTTGGCCGCCGAGTAGACCTCGCCGCGCTCCTCCGCCTCCGGCCCCGCGATGTGGCAGAGGGCGAGGCGGGCCGCCACGTCCGTCTTCCCGTTCTTCCGGGCCATCGAGAGCACGGCGGTTCGCACCTGCCGCCGGCCGCGCCGGTCGGTGGCGTAGACCGCTTTCAGGAACTTCCGCTGCCACGGCCGGACCCGGAACGTCGTACCGGCGAGTGCGCCCGACGTGACGGGCAGGCTCTCCATGAAGGCGATGACGCGCTCCGCCCTCGTGAGGCCTTCCGCCTCCCACGTGTGCGGTTCCGATGACGCCTCGGCGACGGGATCGGACGGCCTTTTGATGGGCTTCGCGCCGGGGCCACGCTGTCCCATCAGCGGCCTCCCCGAAACTTAGTGCGCGATCGACTACCCATGCGGTCCCGCCCCCTAAGCGGCTGGTCCTTCGAGGGGGTATACCCCTTGCTAGGACCGCCGAAGAACGGGTGCGAGGGGTCCACAGGCAGGCCGGAGGCGTCGCAGCCGGGGAAGGCCACTCCAGATCCCCCTGCCCTGTCCACGGCCCGTGTCTTGGCGTTGTGACAGGCAGGGCACATGGACATCAGGCCGGAGAGCGGAGGGAAGGCCGGGCCGCCCTTCGCGATGCTGGTACGATGGTCCACCGTGTTGGCTGGCACCGTGCGTCCCCGCTTCTCGCAGGGCTCACAGATGGGCGAGGCCTGGAGCTTCGCCGCTCGCAACGCCTTCCACTCGGACGTGCCGTAGGGCCACTTAGCCATGTGCCACCTCCCGAGCGATCAGGCGCAGGGCGTGCACGATCTCGCTCTTCTCCTCGTGGAAGCGCTCGGGGTTGCGGGAGGACGGAGCCAGCCGGCGCAGGCGTTCGGCGAGATCCGTGAGGGCATGGGCCGGGGGCGGCCGGAGGCGTGCGCTCTTCATCGGCTCGCCCCCTCGGTGATGTGGATCAGGCGCGTGACCCTGCTGGCGTTAGACGCTCTGGTAGCCTCGATCCTGATGAGGCCACGCTGCTCCAGCTCCTGCAGGATCGGGTCTCGCACCTCCTGCGCCCGGATGTGCTTGGGCGCGTGGCTGGTGATGAGGCGGGCGTTCACCGGCTGCTCGGTACGGGAGCGGAGCCAGTTTAGGAACTCGGTGGCCGGGGCCGAAAGCCCGGTGTCAGGCGCACCGATCACATCGGCACCGTCGATCACATCGATCACAAGATCACAAGCGGACGTATCGCAGATCGCGGCTTGTGACTCCGTGATGGGGGCGGGATCACAAACGGGCACGTCGCAGACTGGTGCGAGATACGGCTCTGCCCCCTTATCGCTGCTGATCGCAGGCGGGTTTGTGATCTTGTGATCGTTGTGATCGGGGGTACGGTTGTGATCGGGATGCAGATATCGGCCGCGACCGGCTTTGATGACCTCGCCGGCCTTGACCATGCTCACCAGCAACTGCCGGACGTTCTGGTTCGACATCCGGGTCGCGTCCGAGATCTCCCCGGGTGACAGAGGCTCCTCTGCCTCATCCAGGGCCGCCAGGATCGAGCCACGTTCGTCCGTGCGCCGGACCTCGCTCGCCTCGCCCTGGACCAGCCAGCGGCAGGCCACCTTGTCGAAGACGACGGCGCTCTCGATCTCCTCGATGTCGCGGCCCCGGCCGTAGAGCGTCGCCCCGTTGCCGTCCCGGTCGAGGATAACCACGCTGTCGGCTGCGCCGGAGAGCCCGAGGGTGCCAGAGACCTTCTCGAACGGATCGCTCTCAGACCCGCTTTTCCGGGTGTGGTGCACGATGACGATCGCCACGCCGAACTCGCCCGCGAGGGCCTGGAGGCCTTTGATCGAGAGGTAATCGGCCTCGTACAGGCTCTCCTTGTCGCCGCGCACCGGCTTGAACATCGCGAGCACGTCCACGACGACGAGGCGCGGGTTCTCCTTCGACATGATCCATTCGCGGATGGCGTCGATGCCACCCTCGTTGGCACGGGGCCACTCGGTGGCGAACTCGAACGCCGCCGGCCACTCCTCCGTGAAGGCGCCGAGCACCTTGTCCATACGGCGCTGGAGACGACGGGCGTTGTCCTCGAGCGCGAGGTACAGCACGTCGCCCTGCTCGCAGCCGATGCCGCCGAGGCAGTCGCCGCCGCGCGCTACGGCGAGTCCCGCCTCCAGCACCAGCCACGACTTGCCGAGCTTGGGCCGGCCCGCCAGGAGCGTGCAGCCCTCGGCGATGTATCCGGGAACCACGTAGCGGATCGGATCGAACTCCCGGCGGCGCAGCTCGGCGGCCGAGAAGATAACGGGCTTCACGGGGGTTTTAGCCCCACTGCGGGGCGCTCTCGCGTCTGAGGATGCCCCGCGGGCGTAGGGCGCGCCGCGCTCGATGGTGTAGCCGTGCTGCTCAAGCATGGTGCGCCCCCTGGTACAGGTCGTTGAGATCCGCGCCGGGGACGGCCGGCGTGATGAGGTAGGTTTCGGCGCCGGAGGCCTGCCAGCGGTCGGCGCAGGCGCGGGTAGCCCGGAGCCCGGCCGGGTCGTGATCGACCGCGAGCCACAGCGTCTCGATGCCGGAGAGCACGGGGAAGGTGCTGATGCCGCCGGCCGCCAACAGGGACCACACGGACGATTCCCCGAACTCGGGGGACCTTCGGAGCGAGAGGGTGGATTCGATCCCCTCCCCGATCCCGAGGCAGGTGGTCACGTTCTCATCGGCGGTGAGCTTCACGGCCCCGCCGCCGATCGGCCCGAGCGCCAGGCGGTCGGCGCCGTTCACCTCGACCTTGATGCCCTGGAAACTCAGGGCAGTGCGGTGGATTGCGACGGGGGCGTTGGTCACGATGTCTCGCACCAGCGCGACCATGGCCGGGGTGCGGGTGCCCGCGAAGGGGCAAGCCGAGTGGTAGCGCAGGACCTCGGCGGAATCGGCAGGCAGGCTCAGACCTCGGCCCGACAGATACGTCTCCACGGGGGTGCCGGCCGGGTGCCGAGCCTCTGTCCAGATCGCCAGGGCGCGCGCGGTGCGGTCGCCCGATCCGGGGACCTCAACTGGGGGCGACGCAAAATTGCGTTCTGCCTGGAAATCGTCGGGTAGCCGTAACCGCTGCCGCACGTAGTCCTTTGCGGCAAGGGGATCGTCTCCCGCGAAGGAATGGACGACGAGGCCGCCGGGCGAGCGCGGGTCGAGGCGGACGGAGAGCGAGCGGTCGCGGGAGCTATGGCCGGGACCGGGGCACAGGATCTGCCCGATACCAGCCACCTCGCCGCCGAGGTCGCGAGCCATGGCGCGGAGGTCGGTCATACCGTGCCTCCGATCTCAATGGACGCGACCGCCGTCTCGCGGTAGGTTCCGTGTCCGAAGGCTCCTTCCCAGATGCTTTCTCGACATCCGCCGTTCTGGGCTCCAACCCCCAGGGCGGCGGTTTCATTTCCGGGGTCCGGCGGCCCGTTTCCGGTGGACGTTCCCGTTCTAACCCATTGGTCCGTCATGATCGCTTTCCTCCGTATTCGGAGAAAAAGCGCAGTATTTTCAAAGCTTAGGGATGGACTCTGACTCCGCTAGTCCTGGTTCGAATCCAGGTCCCCCAGCCACTCGAATCTCCAAACATATCGAATAGACCGACGCTCCGCTCCCTTATGCTGTGGCGTGAGTGCTTTGCGTTTGCGTGCTGCGAAGGCCCCCACGGGAGGCGGCTCCTGCGCGTCGATACCACCCTGTTCGGAGCAGAGGCCGAGCGCCTTCCCACCGGAGGAAGGCCTGAGAAGCCCCTCGCGCGCAGCCTCGGCTTTGTTTGCGACCTGACCGCCTCCGCAGCGCGGCTGGCATCCCGCAATTCACCGAAGCATCGCGGGCACGCATTTCGCGTGATCGGATCGGCGGGGGCGAGGTGCATCGGCGTCAATCGTGCATCTGTCGAAAGCCGGTGCCAAAAGCCGGCAGCGGCCCCCGGGACCGGTGGGCTGTTTGGGCCGGGAGCGCCCGCGCTCCGCAACAGGATGTGCGTCAACGATGAGACAGGGCGAGACGAGCCCCCCGGCCGACCGCGTCGGAACGATCTGCCGGTCCCTGCGACGGGCCATCGTGGAGCGGGCCCTGACGCCGGGCGACCGGCTGCCCGAGGACGCGCTCGGCGAGCGGTTCAGCGTCAGCCGCACCATCGCGCGCCAGGCGCTGGTTCAGCTCGCGGGTGAAGGATTGGTCGAACTGCGCCGCAATCGCATCGCCGTGGTCGCGAGCCCGAGCTGGGAGGAGGCGCGCGATACCTTCGACGTGCGCATCAGCCTGGAGCGCCTCGTGGTCCAGCGGCTCGCCGGCCGCCTGAGCGCCGAGCAGCGAGCCGCGCTCGACGCGCATATCGCCGGAGAGGAACGGGCGAGCGGCGGGCCGGAGGCGGCCTCGATCCGGCTCGCCACGGAGTTCCACCTGCTGCTTGCCGAGATGACCGGAAGTCCGGTGCTCGGCCGCTACGTCGCCGAACTGGGCTATCGCTGCGCCCTGATTCTATCGCTCTATAGCCGGCCGCACTCGTCCGACTGCGCCGTGAGCGAGCACCGGGACATCGTGGCGGCTTTGGTCGCCGGCGATGCCGGGCGAGCGGTTGCCCTGATGGACCACCATCTCGATGCGGTGGCGGAGCGGGCGCGCATCCTCACGGAGCCCCGGCGCGAGCGCGACCTCCTCCGCCTGCTCGCGCCCTACGTCGAGGGGTGACGCGGTGCCGCTTGATGGAAGCGGACACCGCATCACCAAGCCCGCACGGCACTTGAGCAAGGCACACAATCCGCATCGCGAAGCGATCGCCGGATTTTGTATGACCGGTCAGGCCGGCCCACCCTGCCGTTCGAGAATCCGCTCGGCGCTGTCGTTCCACACCTCCATGGAAACGATCAGGCCGTCCCGCACGGTGAAGCGGTCGACGTAGCGGTTGCCCTCGAAC
Source organism: Methylorubrum sp. B1-46 (assembly GCF_021117295.1). NCBI lineage: Bacteria > Pseudomonadati > Pseudomonadota > Alphaproteobacteria > Hyphomicrobiales > Methylobacteriaceae > Methylorubrum > Methylorubrum sp. B1-46. Next base: position 4,782,753 of record NZ_CP088247.1, read on the forward strand.
GCGGTGCCGTCCGGCCACGCGCCGTAGAGCGTACCGAGGCTGTAGACGGTGGTGACGCCCTCGCCCGGCACCACGTCGAGCCGCTCCATCCGCTTCTTCACCCAGGCGTAGCGGCCGGCATTGAAGGCCGTGACCTCGCGCGGATGCCGGAACACCCGGCCGCCGGTGAAGACGATCGCGATGCCGGGCTTCATGTAGCCCGCAGCGGTCTCGGGATCGGGCACCATCGAGGCTTCCAGATAGGCCGTCACTGCCGCCGCGTCGCGCGCGGTCTCCGCTTCCTTCGCGTCCATGCCGGAATCCTCCATCGTGCTCGGCGATACCGGCCGAACATGGCGGAGTCGGCCGATGCCTGCATGCAGAAAGTGTATGCACTTTGCCGCGACTTTGTGCACACTTCTTGGGCAATCCGCACGCGATTCGGGAAACCTGAGAGAAATTTGCGTCGCAGCGACTGGCACGGCTGTTGCGGTCGTCGGTCGACCACATACGGGGATCGGACCGCCATGCCTCACCGCCTCTCTGCCGCCCGCGCCCTGACACGGCGCCTCGCTCTCGGCGCCGTCCTGGCGGGCTTCACGAGCTTGGCACCGGTCGAGGCGGCCGAGCCGGTGCGAATCGGTCTCGTCACCGCGCTCAGCGGCCAATCCGCCAAGTCCGGCGAGGCGATCTCCCGCGGGATCGGACTGGCGATCGAGGAGATCAACCGCAATGGCGGCGTCCTGGGCCGGCCCCTGGAACTCGTCGCCCGCGACGACGAGGCCAACCCGTCGAAGGGCGTGCTCGCTGCTCGCGAGCTGGTTCAGCGCGCCAGGGTGGTGGCGCTGATCGGCGGGCTCGACACGCCGGTCTCGATGGCGATCGTGCCGATCGCTAACCAGATGAAGGTGCCCTTCGTCGGGCCCTGGGCGGCCGGCACCGGGATCACCCGCAACGGCGCGGCCGACAACTACGTGTTCCGGGTCTCCGCGGTCGATGCGCTCGTGGACGAGGCCCTCGTCGCCTACGCGATCAAGACCTACAGCGCCAAGAAGCCCGGCGCGATCCTCGTCAACAACGCCTGGGGCGAGTCGAACCAGCAGGGAATCGTCGCGGCGCTGAAGGCGGCGGGGCTGCCCAGCGCCGGCATCGAGAAGTACGAAGCCAACGACATCGACATGGTGCCGCAACTGTCGCGGCTGCGCGAGGCCGGCGCCGACGCGCTGTTTCTCGTCGGCAATGTCGGCCCCTCGGCTCAGGTGGTGAAATCCCTCGACCGGATGGGCTGGACCGTGCCGGTGATCTCCCATTGGGGCCCGGCCGGCGGGCGCTTCGACGAACTCGCCGGGCCGGGTGCGGCGCGGGTCCACTTCGTCCAGACCTTCACCTTCGCCGGCAACGACAGCCCGAAGGCGAAGGCGGTGCTCGACGCGCTGAAGGCGAAGTACCCGGCGATCAAGTCCATGGCCGACGTCACGCCCGCCGTCGGCATCGCCAACGCCTACGACGCCACGCACCTGATCGCGCTCGCGATCCAGGCGGCCGGCACCACCGAGGGGCCGAAGGTCCGCGACGGCTTCTACAAGGTCCCGGCCTATGCTGGCCTGATCAAGACCTACGAGGCGCCCTTCGCCCCGGACCGGCACGACGCGTTGAAGCCGGAGGACTACATCTTCGCCAGCTTCCGCAACGGCGAGATCGTCGCGGTGTCCAAGTGAGCGGCCTCAGGAGCATCTCTCGGAGCCGTTGCACGGGGAGGCGCCCATGCTGACCGGGACCCTCGTCAGCGGCCTCGGCCTCGGCAGCATGTACGGGCTCGTGGCGCTCGGCTTCCACATCACCTTCGCGGTTTCCGGCACCGTGAATTTCGCGCAGGGCAGCGCCGTCACCCTGGGCGCGGTGCTGGGCTACGCCTTCGCGGTCCAGCTCGGCTGGCCGATGCCGCTGGCGGCGGCTGCGGCGCTCGCCGGCTGCGCAGGGCTCGGGCTCGCCGTCGAGCGCCTGCTGGTGCGCCCCTTCGTGACCCGCGGCTCCGACGCGTGGCTGCTCGCGACGGTGGCCGGCGGCATCATCCTCGACAACGTGCTGCTGTTCACCTTCGGCAAGGAGCCGCGCAGCCTGCCCTCCCCGCTGGTCTCGGCTCCGGTCCAGATCCTCGGCGCGGGCATCTACCCGCTCCAGCTCCTGATCCCGGTGGTCGGCGTCGCGGCGGCGGTCGCAATCCGCACCGTCTTCCGCCGGACCGAGCTCGGCCGGGTGTTGCTGGCGGTGGCGCAGAACGCGGAAGCCGCGCGGCTGATGGGCATCGACGTCGCCCGCACCGTGGCCTGCGCCTTCGCGCTCTCGGCGGTGCTCGCGGGCGCGGCGGGCCTGCTCATCGCGCCGCTCTTCTCCGTCTCGGCCGAGATGGGGGCGCTGTTCGGGATCAAGGCGTTCGCTGTGGCGATTCTCGGCGGCATCGGCTCGGCCACCGGCGTGGTGCTGGCGGGCCTGCTCTACGGCCTCGTGGAGGCCGGCGTCACCGCGACGCTGGGCTCCGGCGCGACCCAGATCGTCGTGTTCTCGGTCATCATCCTCGCGCTGGCGATCCGTCCGAACGGCCTGCTGGGCCGCGCTGCCGTCAACAAGGTCTAGAGACCATGCGCGCGCTTCTCCGGGCACCGGCCGCGATGCCGCTCGCCATCCTGGCTCTGACGCTCGCGGGCCTCGGCCTCGTCGCGGGCACGAGCGGCTACAGCCACTTCGTCATCGCCCTCGTGGCGCTGACGGTTCTCGCCGGCACCGGCCTCAACGTCCTGCTGGGGCTCGCCGGCCTGATCTCCTTCGGCCATGCCGGCTTCTACGCGCTCGGCGCCTATGCCAGCGCGATCCTGACGCTGAAGGGGTTCAGCTTCTGGCTGGCGCTTCCGGCCGCGGCGGGCCTCTCGGCCCTCGTCGGCGCGGCTCTCGCGGTGCCGGCGATGCGGGTGCGCGGGCCCTACCTCGCCATGGTGACGATCGCCTTCGGCTTCCTGGTCGAGCACGCGCTGATCGAGGGCGGGGAACTCACCGGCGGCCAGAACGGCCTCGTGGTCGCGACCGGCCCGAGCCTGTTCGGCCACCCTCTCGGCGAGCGCGACCTTGCGATCCTCGCGGTGATCGCGGCGTCCTTGAGCCTCTACGGCTTCCACCGGCTGCGCCATGCCCGCCTCGGCCAGGCGCTCCGCGCGGTGCGCGACGCGGATGTCGCCGCCGCCTCGCTCGGCTTCGATCCGGTGCGGGTGAAGACCGCTGCCTTCGCGATCTCGGCGGCGCTGACCGGGCTCGCGGGTGCGGTGCTGCCGCCCTTGATGCTGTTCATCGCGCCGAGCTCCTTCCCGTTCACGCAGTCGATCCTGTTCGTGCTGGCGGTGGTGGTCGGCGGAGCCGGCACCGTACTCGGGCCGCTGTTCGGCGCCCTGGTGACGGTGCTGCTGCCCGAGGCGCTGGCGGGGCTCGCCGAGTACCGCCTGCTGTTCTTCGGCCTGACCACCCTGGTGGTGCTCTGGCTCGTGCCGGCCGGCATCGTCGGCAGCCTCGCTCGCCTGTTGCCGCGGGGCGGCGAGGCGCGCCCGCAAGCCGGATCGGAAGCGCTGGACTTCCTGCACCGGACCGGGGGCGAGCCGCTCACAGTCGAGGGCCTCGGCATCGCCTTCGGCGGCATCCGGGCGGCGGACGGCGTCGCCTTCGAAGCGCGGCCCGGCGCGATCACCAGCGTGATCGGTCCGAACGGGGCTGGCAAGACCACCGTCCTCAACATGATCTCGGGCTTCTACCGGCCGAGCGCCGGCACGATCCGTCTGGGCGCGCGCGACCTCGCTGGCCGGCCGGCCCACGCCATCGCCCGCGCCGGCATCGCCCGCACCTACCAGACGACGCGGCTGTTCGGCTCGCTCAGCGTGGTCGAGAACGTCATCCTCGCCCGCGCCCCCGGGCGTCTGCTGCGCCGGGCGCAGGCGCGGGACCGTCGAGACGCGGCGGCCCTGCTGGCTTTCGTCGGCTATGCCGGCGCCCTCGATCGGCCGGCCTCCGAGCTGCCCCATGTCGACCGGCGGCTGGTGGAAATCGCCCGCGCGCTCGCCGGGGCTCCTCGGGTGCTGCTCCTCGACGAGCCGGCTGCCGGCCTTGCCCGTGCCGAGACCGACCGCCTCGGCGCGCTGCTGCGCCGGATCGCGGCCTGCGGCATCGCGGTGATCCTCGTCGAGCACGACATGCCCCTGGTGATGGGGGTGTCCGACCATATCCTCGTCATGGATGCCGGCCGCCCCATCGCCCGCGGCGCACCGGCCGAGGTGCGCCGGGACCCCGCCGTGCTGCGCGCCTATCTCGGGGCCGCCGAGACCCCGGCCCGGCCGCGATCCGCGCCCTGGAGCGGTCCGGGCGACACGGTCCTCGCGGCGCTTGACCTGCGCGCGGGCTACGGCGCCGCGCCGGTTCTCGATGGCATCGACCTCGCCGTGCGGCCGGGCGAGACCGTGGCTTTGCTCGGCTCGAACGGCGCCGGCAAGTCGACGGCGATGCGGGCGCTCGCCGGCCTGCTGCGCCCGGTCGAGGGATCGGTGGTGCTGGCCGACGCCCCGATCGCGGCGCTGCCGGCGCACAGGATCGCGCGGCTGGGCCTCGCCCTCGTGCCGGAGGGGCGGCAGGTCTTTCCCGAACTCACCGTCGTCGAGAACATCCGCCTCGGCGCCTGGAGTCGCGGCGGCCGGGTCGATCCGGCCGAGGTCGAGGCGCTGCTCGACCGGTTCCCGCGCCTGCGCGAGCGGGCGGGCAGCCGTGCCGGCCTGCTCTCGGGCGGGGAGCAGCAGATGCTCGCCATCGCCCGCGGGATGATGGCGCATCCGCGCATCCTCCTACTCGACGAACCCTCCCTCGGCCTGGCTCCCGCGATCATCAACAGCCTCTACGCCACCGTTGCCGAGCTGCGCGATGCAGGCACGACGATCCTGATCGTCGATCAGATGGCCGCCCTCGCGCTCACCGTAGCGGACCGGGGCTACGTCCTGGAGCAGGGGCGCGTCGCCGCTTCCGGCACCGCGGCGGAGCTCAAGGCGGACGCGGCGCTCGAGGCGGCCTATCTCGGGGCGGCGTGAGGCCGCGCGTTTCCCTCAACCTCAGGATCGAGACAATCCCCGTGACGAGTTCGGAGCCGACCGTGTCGAGCCATGGCCGCTACCCCTATTCCGCCCTGCCGGACCGGCCGGTCTACGATTGGCCGGATGGAAAGCGCTTGGCAGTCTACCTCGCTCTCAACCTCGAAACCTTCGATTTCGGAGACGGCCTCGGCGCCGAACTGGCGCCGGGCGGGCCGCAGCCGGATGTGCTGAACTATGCGTGGCGCGACTGGGGCAATCGGGTCGGCGCGTGGCGCATCCGCGACATGCTCGACGACCTGCGGATGCCGGCGAGCGTCCTCGTCAACAGCCGGATCTACCGGGATTGTCCGGGCCTGATCGAGGCCTTCCGGGCGCGGGGCGACGAGATCGTCGGGCACGGCCGCACCAATGCCGAGCGGCAGGGCACCCTCACCGAGGCCGAGGAACGGGCGCTGATCGCCGAGGCGACCGCTGTGCTGACGCGGGAGGAAGGCAAGGCGCCGGCCGGCTGGCTCGGCCCCTGGATCTCGCAGTCGCGGGTCACGCCGGACCTGCTGGCGGAGGCGGGCTACCGCTACCTGCTCGACTGGTGCCACGACGATCAGCCGACATGGTTCGCCACCCGCAACGGCGGGCGCATCCTCTCGGTGCCCTATCCGCAGGAGCTGAACGACATTCCGGCCATCGTCGCCCGCAAGGAGACGGGACGGCAATTCGCCGAGGCCGTCGCGGACGGCTTCGAGGAGATGCTGGAGCAGTCGCGCCGCGCGCCGCTGGTCATGGGCATCGCGCTCCACCCCTACATCGTCGGCCAGCCGCACCGGCTGCGCCCCCTGCGGCAGGCGCTTGAACGGATCGCCGGGCATCGGGACACGGTCTGGCTCACCACGGCCGGCGCGATCGCGGCGCACGCCGCCGAGCGGGCAGCGTAGACCCCCGATGCGGTCGGCCTGGCCAATCCTCGGTGGAGAGCCTCGCGCCCGGCCCGAGCGATCATCCCGGAGATGCCAGCATGGATCGTAACGAAGGCCTGCCCCATCCCACGCCGGACGCTTCGCGGCGCGCGCTTCTCCTGACCTCCGCTTCTGCCCTGGGGGCGACGATGATGCCGAGCCGACTCTTCGCCGAGGCGGGTGCTCCCCGCGGCGCCCTCGCCCGGTCCCGCCAGGGCATGGTGACGAGCCCGCACGAACTCGCCAGCGAGGCGGGCCGGGAGGTGCTGCGGGCGGGCGGCAACGCCATCGAGGCGGCGATCGCCATCAACGCCACCCTCTGCGTGACCTACCCGCATTTCTGCGGCCTGGGTGGCGACGCCTTCATGATCGTCAGCGATCGCAACGGCGCCAGCTTCACCCTGTCCGGCATCGGGCAGGCGGCAGCAACGGTGCCGCAGGATGGACGGCCGATCCCGGTGCGCGGCCCCGGCTCGGCGATCACGGCGGCGGCCGCCGTCGATACCTGGGAACAGGCCTTCATCTACAGTCAGCGAGCCCTGGGCGGGCGGCAATCCTGGCGCGGTCTGTTTCAGCGCGCCATCGCGTATGCGGGGGACGGCTTCCCCCTGACACCGTCGCAACGGTTCTGGGCGAATTTCCGCGCCAAGGAGATCGGCAACTGGCCCGATATCGTGCGCGTGTTCACCGCCGAGGGCCGCATCCCGGAGGCCGGGGAGACCTTTCGCCAGCCCGACCTCGCCCGCACGCTCACGATGCTGGCCGAGAACGGCGGGCGCGACTTCTACGAGGGCGAGCTGGCCCGCCGGATCGCGCGGGGGCTGCAACAAGCGGGCTCGCCCCTCACAGTTGACGACCTCGCCCGCTGCCGGGCCCGGAACGAGAGCGCGCTGCGCGTGCCCTACCGGGGCGGGGAACTCGTCAGCCTGCGTCCGCCGACGCAGGGGCTGACCACCCTCGAGATCATGGGCGTCCTCGACCGCTTCGACATGGCCTCCGTCCTCGAGGGCAGCGCCGACTACTACCACCTCCTCGTCGAGGCGGTGAAGCTGGCCTTCATCGACCGCAACCGCTTCATCGCCGATCCCGATTTCACGGAGGTTCCCGTCGAGCGGCTGCTGTCGCCCTCCCACCTCGATGGGCTGGCCCGCAGCATCGATCCGCGCCAGGCCGTGCCCTGGCCGCATGTCTTCAAGACCGGCGACACCGTCTTCATTGGCGCGGCCGACCGGGACGGCAATTGCGTCAGCCTGCTGCAGACGGTCTATTTCGACTGGGGAAGCGGCGTCGTCGCGGGCGATACCGGCATCCTCTGGCACAATCGCGGTGCGGCCTTCAGCACGGAGGCCGGCCATATCAACGCGCTGCAGCCCGGAAAGCGGCCGTTCCACACGCTCAATCCCGGCATGTACTTCCAGAACGGCCGCCCGCGGCTGCTCTACGGCACGCAAGGGGCGGACGGGCAGCCGCAGACGCTGGCGGCGGTGCTGACGCGCCTGATCGATTATCACATGGACCCGCTCACCGCCCTCGCCCGGCCGCGGTTCCTGCTGGGCAAGACGTTCTCCGACAGCCGCGACAGCCTGAAGCTCGAACTCGATGCCGGGGACAGCGTGTTCGCGGAGCTGAAAGCCCGCGGCCACGCCATCAGTCCCATCCCGGCGCAGAGCCCGCTCGCCGGCCATCCGGGTGCGATCCGCATCGAGGACGATGGCGGCTTCGTCGGCGCCCACGATCCGCGCAGCGACGGCCTCGCCCTCGGCCTCTGATGCGCCGGCCCGTCGATCCCTCCGGTCTCGCCTCCGTCAGTGCGAGGCGGAGCCGTGGCAATCCAGGGCGCGACGTTTCAGGATCGGTCGCGCCCTGTTTTCTCTCGGGCAAGGTTCGACCGTCCGCCCTCCGGCCGGCATGATGGCGGCTCGGATGCGCGAGGGCGAACCATGTCGCTGGTCTGGGACGGCATCACCATCGACGGTGTGGTGAACGCGGAAATCGCGGCCGAGCGGCATCGGCTGGCCGATGCCGCCAAAGCCTATGACTGGTCGACGGTGCTGGCCCTGCTGCGCGCACACCCCGACCTCGTGAATACGACGCGGCTCGGCGGCGCCTCGCTGTTCGCGCCCCTGCATCAGGCCGCGCACGGAAATGCGCCGCCCGCCGTTCTGGAGGCGCTGATCGGCCTGGGTGCCTGGCGGATGCTCTTGAACGCGCGCGGCGAGCGGCCCGTCGACGTGGCGGAGCGGTGCGGCTACGGGCGCGCCGCCGAGATCCTGCGCCCGGTGCTGTGCCGCCGCGTGCCGGCCGGTATCCTCGCGTCGATGCAGGCCCATTTCCACGCCGTCATCCGCGGCCGGGCCGACGACCTCGTTCGCAAGGCCAGCCTCCGGCTCCCCGAACTGGGGCCGCTGCTGGAAGTGCCGGGCGACGAGCCGGTCTGGTTTGCCGTGCCCGGCATGTATGGCGGCTTCGCCTACCGCCTCCGGTCGAACGGCGTCGAGGCCGTGCTCGTCGCGGAGAGCTGGTGCCGCGTCGTCGGCGGCTCAGGGCAGCGGCACGAGATCACCTCGGCGGGAAGCCGCCTAGTCGAGGAAGGCTTCGTGTAGCCGAGGCCGAGGACCCCAGCGGGCTCCCGCGGCCGCGCCGGTGCCGCCGCCCTGAGCCGGCTTGCTGTTTGACGGGGCGTCCGCCACGCGGATGGGCGATCATCGGGCGGATCGGCGCATGCGAGATGAGGCGGAATGGACGTTACGATCTTCAGCACCAAGGCCTATGACCGGCGCTTCCTCGATGAGGCCAACGCGGCGGCTGGCGGGCCGCACCGCCTGCGCTACCTCGAAGCGCGGCTGGCCCGCGAGAGCGCTCCTCTGGGACAGGGAGCCGCGGCCGTTTGCGTCTTCGTCAACGACGTGCTCGACCGGCCCGTGCTGGAGGTGCTGGCCGCCTCCGGCACTCGGATGGTGGCGTTGCGCAGTGCCGGCTTCAACAACGTCGATCTCGCGGCCGCCGCGCAGCTCGGCATCGTGGTCGGCCGCGTGCCGGCCTACTCGCCGGATTCGATCGCCGAGCACACGGTCGCCCTGATCCTCGCGCTCAACCGCAATATCCAGCGGGCCTATGCCCGTGTCCGTGAGGGGAACTTCGCGCTCGAAGGACTTTTGGGCTTCAATCTGAAGGGGCGCACGGCCGGCATCGTCGGCACCGGCAACATCGGCGTTGCCGTCGCACGTATCCTTGCCGGCTTCGGCTGCCGCGTGCTGGCCTACGATCCTCGGCCCTCGGCCGAAATCGCCGCCTTCGGTGCGCAGGCGGTGAGCCTCGACCGGCTCCTGGCCGATGCGGACATCGTCTCCCTGCACTGCCCGCTGACGCCCGACACGCACCACATGATCGACCGGGCCGCGCTGGCCCGGATGAAGCGCGGCGTGATGCTGATCAACACCGGGCGCGGCGCGCTGGTCGATACCGCCGCGCTGATCGAGGGTTTGAAGTCGGGCGCCATCGGCCATCTCGGCCTCGACGTCTACGAGGAGGAAGGCGGCCTGTTCTTCGAGGATCTGTCGAACCAGATCATCCGGGACGACGTCTTCGCGCGCCTGCTCACCTTCCCGAACGTGCTCGTGACGGGCCATCAGGCCTTCTTCACCGCCGAGGCGCTGGCGGCGATCGCGGCGACCACCATCGAGAACCTGTCCGCCTACGAGCGGCAGGGCGTCCCGCGCCATCCGGTCTCGGTCGAACGCCTCGCCTGACCCGCAAGGACGGATTTCCAAAGGGATCATTCCTTTGGCGGGGTGCTGGGGCAGAGCCCCGGCATCATCCAGGGCTCTGCTCCGGACCCGCGAAAGGACTTGTCCTTTCGAACCCCGGACTCTCGATCGCGCCGAGATGGGCGACCAGGTGCTCGGCGAGCTGGCGGGCATGTGGCGGCAGCGCCGCGAAGCTGCGGGCGCAGAGGCTGAGGCGGCGCAAAGCCCAGGGCTCGTCGATCGGGATCGCGCGGATCGCCAGCGTCTCGGCGGCGCGCCGCGCCGCCGCCTCGGGCACGATCGCCACGCCGACGCCCCGCTCGACCATGCGGCACACCGCGTCGAGCCCGTTCAGCCGCACCCGAAGCTTGAACGGCCGGCCGGCGCGGGCGGCGTGGGTCGCCAGATGCGCCTGCAGCGCGCGCCCATGGCTGAGGCCGACCAGGGGCTCGTCCAGCACCTCCCGGAACGCGACGCCGCTGCGCTGCGCCAGGGCATGATCCACCGGCACGACGAGGACGATCCGGTCGAGGTGGAGCGGCACGGTTTCGAGCGCCCCGAGATCGGTCGTGTCGGCGACGATGCCGATATCGGCAAGCCCCCCGGCCAGGGCATCGACGGTCTCGCGGCTGGTGCGCTCCTCCAGATCGATATCGACGCTCGGATACGCGGCGAGGAAGCCCGACAGCGCGTCGGGCAGGAAGGCGGCGACCGCCGCGGTGATCGACAATAGCCGGACATGGCCGCGCAGGCCGTGGGCGTACTGGCCGAGTTCGCCGCGCATCTGTTCGAGCTGGCCGAGCACGAGCCGGGCGTGATGCGCCACGGCAAGCCCGGCCGGCGTCGGCCGCACCCCGCGGGCATGGCGCTCCAGCAGGGGCACGCCGCCATCCGCCTCCATGCCGCGGATGCGCTCGCTTGCCGAGGCGAGCGCGAGACCGGCCCGCTCGGCGCCGCGAGTGATGCTCTCCGCCTCGACGACGTGGAGGAACAGCCGCAGATCGGTGAGGTCGAAGCGCATGGCGCCATCGTCGGCGAGGCCACTTCGCACGGCAAGGCCCCCGCATCGCAGAGGCTTCGGCTCGGCCGAAGGCTGTCTGCAGCAACTTCCGCATTGTCGCGTGCCGTCACGCTGCGAAACTGAGGCCATGGCACGGGACATACGAACCACGACCCGCTCGGGCGATGCCCGGCTCGAAACGGCTGCCCTTCTCCTCGCGGCCGTGACGGCGCTGGTCGCCATCGCCCGCTCGGATGCGGTCTCGCGCAGCTTCGACCCGCCGGCAGCGACGCTCCGGCCGGCCGCCATCGCCGCGCCCGCTCCCGCGCCGCCGACGGAGGCCGAGGCGGACGCTGCCCGGCAGGCCAGCTTGCGCGACATGCTGCTCCACGATTGAACCACGCCTCGGAAATCAGAACACGCGCATGTCCTTCTCCATGGACCCCCTCCCCCTCGCGGTGGCGGCCTCGGCCTTCCTGCTCGCGGGCTTCGTCAAGGGCATGGTCGGGCTCGGCCTGCCGCCCGTCGCGATGGGCCTGCTCAGCCTCGTCATGGCACCGGTGCAGGCGGCGGCGCTTCTCGTCGTGCCGGCCTTCGTCACCAATGTCTGGCAGCTCGCGGCGGGTCCGCGCTTCGGCACGCTGGTGCGCCGGCTCTGGCCGATGCTGGCGGCGAGCGTGGTCGGCACCCTGGTCGCGGCGGGGATCCTGCACGGGAATTACGGTGCCGAGGCCACGGTCTTCCTCGGCCTTGCCCTGATCGCCTACGCCGTGGTCGGGCTCGCCGCGCTCCGGCTTCACGTTCCGCCCGCCGCGGAGCGCTGGCTCGGACCGCTCGTCGGCGCCGCGACGGGACTGGTGACGGCGGCGACCGCGGTCTCCTCGTTCCCCTCCGCGCCCTATCTCGGAGCGCTCGGCCTGACCAAGGACGACCTGATCCAGGCGCTGGGGCTGTCCTTCACCGTCTCCACCGTGGCGCTGGCCGTGGCGTTGGCCGGCGGCGGTGCCCTCTCGCTCGGCGTCGCCGGCACCTCCCTCATCGCCCTCGTGCCGGCCCTCATCGGCATGGCGCTGGGCGGTTGGGTGCGGGGCCGGGTGAGCGAGCGGGTCTTTCGCCGCTGCTTCTTCGTCGGCCTCCTGGGCCTCGGGCTGCACCTCGTCCTGCGGCCGCTGTTCTGAGCCTGACGCCCCAAAGTACCGTTCAGAAAGTCGGTGCCCCCTTCTGGGACGATGCCCTACGGCTCGACCTTCCTGAGCACGAGCGACGCGCCGATCTCGGGGTCGCGGCGCCAGCGTCCCTCCCCGATCGCCACGAGGTTCACCGCGTGGCCGCGCCGCGCCTTCAGCGTCAGGTGGCCGTTGGCAAAGCGCCAGCTCACCGGATCGAACACGGTGATCCCGCTGTCGCGGCAATCCGGCAGAACCCGCACGGGGGCCGTGTCCTTCCCGGCCTCGACGGGTGCCGAAAATTCCAGACGGCAGACATCCTTCTGCTCGGCGCGATCGAGGGCGTAGAGGCCAAGCGCCGGTCCTGGCCCTGGCAGCTCGGCCGGCTTCTCCGTCGCCTCGCCCTGCGCCGCGGGCGCGACGGTGGCCGTGCCGGGGGCGGCGGGCGGCTGCATCGCCGCGATTTGAAGTGGCACGAGGTTGTAGCGCTCGCCGTTCTCGGCGGTGGCGCCGAGGCTCATCCCGTCGGGGCTTCGGGCGAAGGCCAGCACCGGCCGCAAGTTCCGATCCACGAGGCGCAAGCCTTCGTCGGTGAACAGCCAGCCGCCGATACCGGCCATCAGCGGCAGGGCTCGGCGGCAGCCGGCAGGAAACCGCGCCACGCGTCCGCTCGGGCCCGCCTCGAGGGCGAGCGTCAGCACGCAGCGCCGCCGCCCGCCGTCGAGGGAGAGGTCCCAGCTGCCCGCCGCACCCGCCAGGGTGGTCGGCAGCGTCGCGAGGCCGGGCGGCGTTCCGCCATTCTCCGCCGGCGTCGCCGCAGGAGGCGGTTCCGGGGCCGGCGGGCTCTCCTGTGCCGGGGCTGCGCCCGCCGCCAGCACGGTCAGGGCCGCGGCCAGCGCCCCCGCGACAGCCATGCGCGTCATCGTCGGGCCCTTCATCGCTGGCCCTTCCAGGGCGTTTCCGGCACCGGCGTCACCGGCCCCTTGCCGTCGAACCAGGAGAACAGGTTGTCGGTGAGCAGCCGGCCCATCGCCGCGCGGGTGTGGTGCGAGCCCGAGCCGACATGCGGCAGCAGCACCGTCTGATCGAGATCGATCAGGGCCTGCGGCGCGTGCGGCTCGTTCTCGAACACGTCGAGCCCCGCGCCGAGGATCGTCCCGGATTGGAGCGCCGCGATCAGCGCCGCCTCGTCGATGACGCTGCCGCGGGCGATGTTGACGACGATGCCGTCCGCCCCGAGCGCCGCAAGCACCCCGGCATCGACGATCCCGTTGGTGCCCGGGCCACCGGGGGCGGCCACGATCAGGGTGTCGACCGCCCGCGCCAGACCAAGCAGGCTGTCGTGATAGGCATAAGGCACGCCGTCCTGAGGCGTCCGGCCGTGATAGGCGATGGTGACCCCGAACCCTTCGAGGCGGCGGGCGATCGCCCGGCCGATCCGCCCGAGCCCGAGGATTCCGACCCGGCGCTCCCTGAGGCTGGTGGTAAGCGGGAAGCTGCCCTCCCGCCAGCGACCGGCGCGCAGGTAGCGGTCCGCCTGCGGGATCCGGCGGAGGGTGGCGAGCAGCAGGCCGAGCGCGAGGTCGGCCACCTCGTCCGAGAGCACGTCCGGCGTGTGGGTGACGACGATGCCGCGGCGATGCGCCTCGCCCACGTCGATGGTGTCGTAGCCGACGCCGAAGCTCGCCACGATCTCGAGCCGCGGCAGCCGGTCGAACAGCGCGGCATCGATCGGGCACATGGCGCCGACCGCGAGCGCCCGGATGCGGGGGCCCACGGTGTCGAGGAACGCCGCGCGGTCGGGGGTCTCCTCGATTCGATGCAGGCGGAAGCGCTCGGCGAGCCGCTCGGCGACGTCGGGGCGGGTCTGCCGGATCAGCAGGATGTCGGGGGTCTCGGCTGGCGGCACCGGCTCACGGCCTCCCGAAGGTCGAGGGAGCGAAAGGTCAACAAAGGATAGAGCGGGAGTACCGCCGCGCCGCGCGCCGGTCCAGTCGCGGCCGGCCGACGGGGCGATCCGGCAGCAAAAGTGTCATGTGCGCCGCCGCCCTTTCGAAATCGCCCTCGGCGCATTACACAAGAGGTCTTCCGGATGTTCCCCACGATCCGGCCGCACGGTTCGCGGCCCGACCGGGGCATTGTCCGCGATGGAGCCTTCAACCCGTCAGAATAGCTGCACCATGACCGCGCCGCGCACCCTCTACGACAAGATCTGGGACGACCACGTCGTCGATGTCGAGCCGGATGGCTCCGCCCTCCTCTACATCGACCGCCACCTCGTGCACGAGGTGACGAGCCCCCAGGCGTTCGAGGGGCTTCGCGTGGCCGGCCGAAAGGTACGCGCGCCGCACAAGACGCTGGCGGTGGTCGATCACAACGTCCAGACCTCGGACCGCTCCAAGGGCATCGAGGATCCCGAGAGCCGCACCCAGCTCGAGGCGCTCGCCGAGAACGTGCGCGACTTCGGCATCGAGTTCTACGACGCCCTCGACCGGCGCCAGGGCATCGTCCACATCATCGGGCCGGAGCAGGGCTTCACCCTGCCGGGCCAGACGATCGTCTGCGGCGATTCCCACACCTCCACCCACGGCGCCTTCGGCGCACTGGCCCACGGCATCGGCACCTCGGAAGTCGAGCACGTGCTCGCCACGCAGACGCTGATCCAGCGCAAGGCCAAGAACATGCGCGTCACCGTCGACGGCACTCTGCCGCCAGGCGTGAGCGCGAAGGACATCGTGCTCGCCATCATCGGCGAGATCGGCACCGCCGGCGGCACCGGCCACGTCATCGAGTATGCCGGCGAGGCGATCCGCGCCCTCTCGATGGAGGGCCGGATGACGATCTGCAACATGTCGATCGAGGGCGGCGCGCGCGCTGGCATGGTCGCCCCCGACGAGACCACCTACGCCTACGTCAAGGACCGCCCGAAGGCGCCCAAGGGCGCGGCGTTCGACGCCGCCCGCCGCTACTGGGAGAGCCTCGTCAGCGACGAGGGCGCGCATTTCGACCGCGAGATCCGTCTCGACGCGGCGAACCTCCCCCCGCTGGTCTCCTGGGGCACGTCGCCGGAGGATATCGTCTCAATTCTCGGCACGGTGCCTGACCCGGCGCAGATCGCCGACGAGAACAAGCGGCAGTCCAAGGAGAAGGCGCTCGCCTATATGGGCCTGACGCCGGGCACGCGGATGACCGACGTCACGCTCGACCGGGTGTTCATCGGCTCCTGCACCAACGGCCGGATCGAGGATCTGCGGATCGTCGCCAAGATGGTCGAGGGCCGCAAGGTCCATGACGGCGTCTCGGCGATGGTGGTGCCCGGCTCCGGCCTGGTGAAGGCGCAGGCCGAGGCCGAGGGGATCGACCGCATCCTGAAGGATGCGGGCTTCGACTGGCGCGAGCCCGGCTGCTCGATGTGCCTGGGCATGAACCCGGACAAGCTCAGGCCCGGTGAGCGCTGCGCCTCGACCTCGAACCGCAACTTCGAGGGCCGCCAGGGCCCGCGCGGCCGCACCCATCTCGTCTCCCCGGCGATGGCGGCGGCGGCGGCGGTGGCCGGCCGCTTCGTCGATATCCGCGAGTGGCGCAACTGAGCCTGATCGCAGCACGCGGCGCGGGTGTGTGACCCCCGCGCCGCGCGAACGCTTCGATCGGGATTTTTGGCTGGCGGCAGCGAAACAGCGATTGACGCCTTCGCCGCCGCCGCCTAAACGAACCCCATCGCCGACCGGAAACGGTCCGGCGCCCAGGTGGCGGAATTGGTAGACGCGCTGGTTTCAGGTACCAGTCTTGCAAGAGGTGAAGGTTCGAGTCCTTTCCTGGGCACCATCTGATCTCTGAGCGATTGAGATCTGTGGTTTTCTAAAGTTTTGATCCCGTACCTTGTCGAAGGTGCGGGATTTTTCTTTGCTGACGAAACAGCGTTCATCCGACTCGTTGTCGGGTGATCTCCGCGCCGTGCGCGTGGGAAAGGGTGGCGCTCAGCTCGAGAACGAGCCGAACCCCTCGAAGTCGCTTGTCGGTGAGACTCGTTTGACCGGCGAGCACGGCTTCCCATGAGCCGTGTGGCCCGCAGTTTCGACTGGACATGAATTCGCCCGTCCGGCGACATGCATTGCGGGCATCGTTTCACCGTTACGCTTGCGTCGATTGAGCATAGCACGGCCGTTCGACGTGTTGAGGTCGCGCATGGGGTAGCCCTGTTGGCGAGTGGATGTTGAAGAATTGCGCAGTGAACGCGTGCTCTGTGCTCATGTTCCGGGCAGTCCGCGCGGACGGTGCCGCGGCGGCGCAAGGGTCGGGTATCCGACGCAGCGGCAGGATCGGATCCGATGATTGCCGAATGCGGCAGTGTCTTCGTCGGAGATCAGGTGGAGGACGGCCGGATTGTGCATCGTCCCAAAAGCGGGAGGCTAGCTTTCGGGACGATGCCCTCGCCTGATCCGATCAGTCGGGCGGTCGTTCCACAGCGGTCACCACGTCACGCGCAGCCCGACCTCGATCGAGGTGCCGCCGAGCCGTGTGGCGATCGGGATGTTCTCGAAGCGGACTCTGCCGACCTCGCGGAGGTTGTGCCAGAGATTGGCGAGCAGATTGGGCCGCCACTCGATCTCCTGCGAGAACTGGGCGCCCTTCACCCAAACCCCGAGCCGACCGGTCGCGGGGCCGGGGCGAAGCGGGACGCGCCGGCCTCACGCGAACGGGGCGAACGCGGTGGCCGACGCGCTCGCGGTCGGGAGCCAGGGAGGCTCGACCGCCGCGATTTCATGATGGTTGCCGTCAACGCTCGAACCGGCCGGCGGCTCCCTGTGCGGTCCGGCGCCGTTCGCGACGGCGATTTCGGGTCCCGCAGTTCCGGCATGGCTGGCCGGAACACCGGCCAGCTCTGCCGTCTTGCCCTGCCGGAACCGAAATTCCCTTCGGCCAGGGGCAGGCACGATGCGAGAGTATGGCAGCGCGTTCGGGATCGGATTCGTGGCGGGGCTTCGCACGATGTCGGCCTGCGCCGCACTGAGCTGGGCCGCCTCGCGCGGGCGAACGCGGAGCGCTTCGATTCCCTCGGGGCCCGTCGCGCGCGTCGTCGCCACGACGGCGGCTTTGGCCGAGATGGCCGGAGACAAGATGCCGTTCGCCCCTGACCGGCGCGTTCCGCCCTCCTTCGCAGTCCGGCTCGCGATCGGTGCGGTCGGCGGCTGGATGCTGGCCGGTCGGCGGGTGTCGCCCGAGGCCGGCGCACTCGCCGGCGTCGCGGGTGCCCTCGCCGGCACGCTGCTCGGCCGAGCCGCGCGGGGCTCCGGCGCGGGCGCGCCGTACGGCCTCGCGCGCGGGCTCGCCGAGGATGCGGCCGCCGCCAGCCTCGGCGCGGCTCTCGCCGCTTCCGCGGAAATGCAGCGGCGGGTGCGGCCGCTGTCCGGCCGCCCTCGTTGAGCGCGGGTGAGCGGCGGATTGTAACCGGCCGTGATCGCAGACTGGTTCGCAGGGGCCGTCTCCGCCCCGAACATGAGCGATGCCGCTGCCGGAGGGACCGGCGGCGCAGGCGCGGATCGCCTGCTTCGTCTGCGAGGCAGGCGTGATCCTCGTGTGGCGGCGGGCGGGACGAAAAAAGGGCCGGCATGGTGCCGACCCTTTTCATCGAAGATCTCGACGGGAAGGCGCACGAGCGATGCTCGTGCGCCTCAATCCAAAAAAGATCAGTCGTTGATGGCGGCGACGACGCCGGCACCGACGGTACGGCCGCCTTCGCGGATGGCGAAGCGCAGCTTCTCTTCCATGGCCACCGGCACGATCAGCTCGACGTCCATGGTCACGTTGTCGCCCGGCATCACCATCTCGGTGCCCTCGGGCAGCGTGCACACCCCGGTCACGTCCGTGGTGCGGAAGTAGAACTGCGGGCGGTAGTTGGTGAAGAACGGCGTGTGGCGGCCGCCCTCTTCCTTCGTCAGGATGTAGGCCTCGGCCTTGAACTTCTGGTGCGGCTTCACCGAACCCGGCTTGCACACGACCTGGCCGCGCTCGACATCCTCGCGCTTCGTGCCGCGCAGCAGCACGCCGACGTTGTCGCCCGCCTGGCCCTGGTCGAGCAGCTTGCGGAACATCTCGACGCCGGTCACCGTCGTCGTCGTGGTCGGACGGATGCCGACGATCTCGACCGTCTCGCCGACCTTGACGATGCCGCGCTCGACGCGACCCGTCACCACCGTGCCGCGGCCCGAGATCGAGAACACGTCCTCGATCGGCATCAGGAACGGCATGTCGATCGGACGCTCCGGCTGCGGGATGTAGGCGTCGACCGTCTCCATCAGCTTCAGCACGGCGTCGCGGCCGATCTTCGGCTCCTTGTCCTCGAGCGCCATCAGGGCCGAGCCCTTGGTGATCGGGATGTCGTCGCCGGGGAAGTCGTACTTCGAGAGAAGCTCGCGCACCTCGAGCTCGACGAGCTCAAGGAGCTCCTCGTCATCGACCATGTCGACCTTGTTGAGGAACACGACGAGCGCCGGCACGCCGACCTGACGGGCGAGCAGGATGTGCTCGCGGGTCTGCGGCATCGGGCCGTCGGCGGCGGACACGACCAGGATCGCGCCGTCCATCTGGGCGGCACCGGTGATCATGTTCTTCACGTAGTCGGCGTGGCCGGGGCAGTCGACGTGGGCGTAGTGGCGGTTGGTGGTCTCGTACTCGACGTGGGCGGTCGAGATCGTGATACCGCGCGCCTTCTCCTCGGGGGCCTTGTCGATCTGGTCGTAGGCCGTGAAGGTCGCCCCGCCCGACTCCGCCAGAACCTTCGTGATCGCCGCCGTCAGCGACGTCTTGCCGTGATCGACGTGTCCGATCGTGCCGATGTTGCAGTGCGGCTTCGAACGGGTGAACTTTTCCTTGGCCATCGTGCAATCCTACCGCGGGACCGGGCATGAGCCGGGCGTAAGAGTGCCTCGCAAAACTCCCGGGTCTCGGGAGTCCTCCTTCTGGCCGCGACGGCGCAGCGGGAGTTTTGTGAGAGACACTAAAGGCGCGGTCCGCTTAGAGGCTTGCGCGACGATGATCAAGCGGCAGGTGTGCCGAGAGAGAGAATTGCCGCGCTCGAGGGCTCAGGAGGCGTCTTCGCCGACGGGTTCATAGAGCCGCTGCGCCTCGGGAGCGCCGCCGCGGCGCTCGCCGAGATCGAGCACTCGGACCAGCATCGTGCCGTGGGGGGCCGCGACGGTAAGCACGTCGCCGCAATGGACCGCTTTGGCCGGCGCGTCGGCGCGGGTGCCGTTCACGCGGACATGGCCGTCGGTGACGAGCCGGGCCGCCATCGAGCGGGTCCGCGCGAAGCGCGCGAACCACAGCCACTTGTCGAGGCGCTGGCGCCCCTCGCTCATTCCGCGCTCGGAAGAAGGGACCGAAGCCGTCGCTCAAAGCCGCTTGAGCGGCTTTGCGGCGCTGAGAGCGCCCCGCGGAGCGGGCTGATCAGGACACCGATCCTGATCAGCATCGAGCGGAGCGTAAGCCCGAGCCCGCGGAGGCGGGCGCCGGCGATTGAGGCCCTGATAGACGCGGTCTCAGCGCTTGCCCCCGTCGGTTTCGAGCTTCGCCTTCAGGGCAGCGAGTGCAGCGAAGGGCGAGTCGGGATCGGGCTGGCGCTCGCGGCGCGGCGGGCGCGGCTCGGCGTTCGGGCGGCGGTTGTCGTCGCGGCGGTCGGGCCGGGTGCGGTTGCCGGAATGATCGCGGCGCGGGCCGCCCTCCCCCTGGCCGTCCCGGCGCCCGTCACCCCTGCCTTCGGCCCGGGCGGGACGTCCACCCTCCGGACGGTCCTCGCGGGGACGGCGCGGACCATCGCCCCGGCGCTCGCCCTGGCGGCCATCCTGACGACCGTCCGGCCGTCCCTCTTGCCGCCCTTCTTGCCGTCCGTCCTGGCGCCCATCCTGGCGTCCCTGGCCGCGGCCGTGCCGCGGGCCGGAATGGCGCTGCGGACGGTGCAGGTGCCAGACCTCGACGGTCTCGGGCGCGGCCGGCTCGGTGCCGGCCTCGGAGGCCGTCGTTTCGGCGGCGGGCGCTTCAGCGGCCTCCTCGGTGGGGAGTGCCGAATCGGCGGCGTCGACAGCCTCGACCTCACCGGTCGCGGCTGCGTCCTGTGCGGCGGCTGCGGTCTCGGCCGGCATCGGGGCGGAGGCTTCCGGTGCCGCGGCCTCGGGAGCTGCGTCCTCGGTCGCGGTTTCGGGCGGTGCCGGTTCGTCCGCCGGAGCCTCCGCCTCGGCGGATGCATCCGTCGGCTCAGCTGGAGTCGCTTCGGCCTCGGGAGCCTCCGCCTCGGTCGAGGCCTCGCCGCTTGCGTCGGCAGTCGGCTCGACAGCGGATGCGTTCGCCGGCTCGGCGGCGGTCTCACCCTCGGACGTCTCCGGCGCAGCTTCCTGAGCCGCTTCCCCGGTCGAGGCGTCCGTGGCCGTCTCCTCCGGCGCGGCCTCGGCGGCGCGCGCGGCGGGGACGGTCGGGGCAGCGGCGACTAGCGGTACGGTGATGGCCGGGCCGGGACGGTTCTGCGCCACGTAGCCGAGCGACTTCAGGATCGAGGCGAAATCCTCGCCCGAGCAGCCGACCAGCGAGGTCATGTTGACGGTGGCCACGAATCCGTCGCCGTCGGCGGTGCCGGCCGGCGGTTCGCCGGGCGTGGTGCCGGGGCGGTAGGCGATGGCCGGGCGGATCAGGTCGGCGAGCCGCTCGAGGATGTCGACGCGCACCGCCCGCTCACCGCAGACCCGGAAGCCGGCGGCGCGGTAAAGGCCCTTGGCGATACTGGGATCGACCTTGATCGAGGTGCGGCCGGAGCTCGCCAGATGCGCGATCTCGTCGAGGCCCGGCTGGTCGAGGCCGCCGCTCTTGAGCGCCCAGAGCTGGGCGGCGAGCGTGCGCGGGGCCGGCTTCAGCAGCGCTGGCAGGAAGATGTGGTAGGCGCCGAAACGGACGCCGTGGCGGCGGAGATTGGCGCGCCCGTCCTGATCGAGGCTGCGCATCTCGTGCGCCACCTTGGCCCGCTCCAGCACGCCGAGCGCCTCAACCACTTGGTAGCCGATGCCGCGGGCGAGCCCCGTGAGGTCGGCAGCCGACTCGATCTCCATCAGCGGTCCGAGCAGGCGCACGACGTGGGCGCGCAGCCACGCGGACAGCCGCGTTTCGACCTTCTCGCGCGACGCGCCGGCGAGGCTGTCGTCGGCGATGAGGCGGAGGCCGGGCTCGAACAGCTTGTCGCCCGGCGTCAGCTTGGCGACCGGATCGCCAGTCCAGCGGATGACCCCGTCATGCGACAGCACCAGCGCGGCGTCGGCGGCCGAGGCGAAGCGGTCCGCCCGCGCCTCGATCTCGCCGGCCAGCGCCTTGTCGGCGGCGGAGCGCAGCGTCTTGGCTTCGTGGCCCTCGGCTTGGGGGTCGGGCACGAATTGGAAGCCGTGAAGACGGCCCACATGTTGACCCTCGACGGTGACGTCACCGCCGGAGGTGATTTCGGCTTCCAGCATCGTCTTCTCTCTCAAGCGCCGCATCAGGACGCTGGTGCGCCTGTCGACGAAGCGGCTCGCGAGGCGCTCGTGCAGGGCGTCGGACAATCTGTCCTCTACCCGACGCGTCTCGCCCTGCCAATGCAGAGGATCGAGCAACCAGTCGGGTCGATTCGCCACGAAGGTCCAGGTGCGCCCCTGCGCGATGCGCTGGGATAGGGCGTCGATGTCGCCGTCGGTGCGGTCGATCATCGCCACGTGGCGGGCGAACCAATCGTTGGGGATGCGCCCCGCCATACCGCGCATGAGGAAGCGGTAGAGCTGCGCCACGAGGTCGGCATGGGTCTGCGGATGGACCTTGCGGTAGTCCGGCACGCCGCAGGTGTCCCACAGGCGGCGCACCGCCGCCGGCCCCTTGGCCATGTCGCGGATGTCGTCCTCGCGCATCAGGATCTCGAGCGCCTGCTGGTCCTCGCCCATCGGCGCGCGGGTCAGGCCCTGCTCGTGCGGGTGCTCGTCGAGGCTCGCCTGCAGCTTTTCGAGGGACGTGAAGTCGAGGTCCGGGTTGCGCCATTGCAGCATCCGCACCGGATCGAAGTCGTGCGTCTCCAGCGCCTCGACCATCTCCGGCTCGAAGGGCGGGCAGCGCCCGGTGGAGCCGAAGGTGCCGTCGGCGATGTGGCGGCCGGCACGGCCGGCGATCTGGCCCATCTCGGCCGGCGTCAGCTTGCGGAAGCGGGTGCCGTCGTATTTCCAGTTGGCCGCGAAGGCGACGTGATCGACGTCGAGGTTGAGCCCCATCCCGACCGCGTCGGTGGCCACGAGGTAATCGACCTCGCCGGACTGGTAGAGCTCGACCTGGGCATTGCGGGTGCGGGGCGAGAGCGCGCCGAGCACCACTGCCGCGCCGCCGCGCTGGCGCCGGATCAGCTCGGCGATGGCGTAGACCTCTTCCGCCGAGAAAGCGACGATCGCCGTGCGATGGGGCAGCCGCGAGATCTTCTTTTCGCCCGCGAAGGTGAGGCTTGAGAGGCGCGGCCGCGTCGTCGTCTGGACGCCGGGGATCAGCGCCTGCACCAGCGGCAGCATGGTCGAGGAGCCGATCAGCAGCGTCTCCTCGCGCCCGCGACGGTAGAGCAGGCGGTCGGTGAAGACGTGGCCGCGGTCCATGTCGGCGGCGAGCTGGATCTCGTCGATCGCCACGAAGGCCACTTCGAGGTCGCGCGGCATCGCCTCGATGGTGCAAATCCAGTAGCGCGGCCGGTCCGGCTTGATCTTCTCCTCGCCGGTGACGAGGGCGACGTTCTCGGACCCGACCTTGGCGACGACGCGCAGATAGACCTCGCGGGCCAAGAGCCGCAGGGGCAGTCCGATCATGCCGGTCGGATGCAGCAGCATCCGCTCGATCGCCATGTGGGTCTTGCCCGTATTCGTCGGGCCGAGCACCGCCGTGACGCCGCGCGCGCGGGCCTCGCGGTGAAGGGTGCGGAGCGTCATGCGGAGGGAGTGATCCCTGCGGCGCTGGGGGCCGGCGGCGGAGCGGAGGGCCGCCGGGCTGGAAAAACCCTGCGGCGGAGAACGGCCGCTAGCGGGACGGGACGAACCGCGGCGGCCTTCCCTCATATGGGACGCCCGGCCCCGGCGCGCCAGCCGGCGCATTGATCGCGGGATAGGCGTAGATGTCGATCCGGGGCTGGGGCTGCTGCGGCGTCAGGTCGGTGCAGAGGGTGTCGGGCATCGCTGTCAGCGGGCCGCGGCGGGGCGGGTGGCCTTCGATGACCTGTGCCGAGGAGAAGGCGTCCGGGCCGCAATCGGGACCCGTCGTGAGCGGGCCGCCGGCCTGTGACGTGCCGGACGCGAGGAGTGCGATGGCGAGGCCGGCGATGCGGAGGGGGTTCTTGCAGGCTGCAGCGATCGTGAATGGGCGCATGGCAAACCTCCTGACCGCCAACGAACCGGTCCGATTTCGCGCCTCCAACCCGAATCCCTCATCCTGGGGTGCCCGCGTCAGCGGGCCTCGAAGGATCCTCCAGAGACCGCGTGATCCCTGGAACACCCTTCGAGGCCGACGCTGCGCGCCGGCACCTCAGGATGAGGGCGAGAGTGGGATCGCCGGAACGAACCGACCCTCGGTTCGAAAAACTACTGCTGCGACAGGCTCGCATCGGCCACCGTGGCCGGCAGGGCCTCGCCGCCCGTGGCGGTCGCGGTGCCCGTCCGCGTCCAGCGGGTCGCCTCGATGATGTTGGTGCCGAGCGTCGTGCGCACGGAAATCCGCAGCGGCACCAGCACACGCGTGCCCTCGACCGGCGCGAGCCAGACCGACATGTCGCGGTTCTCTTCCATGAACTTCACCCCCGGCCGGTCGGGCCGGTGGCCGGCGATGGCGACGTAGCGGGCGTTGCAGACCAGCACCGGGCCGCTGTAGCCGGGCTTCTCCACCTGGCGGGTTTCGCCGTAGCTCAGGACCACGTTGAAGCGGGTGGCGCCGTCGAAGACGGGGAGCGTGCGGTTGCAGTTCTCCGGATCGGTGAGGTCGGCGCGGGCGCGGGCCGGCATCATCAGGGCGCTGGCCGGATCGATCACGCCGCGCTTGGCCGCGGCGGTGACCGGCACCCGGTCGCCGGTGTCGAGCAGAGGCGGGGTGATCTCGGCCTGGGTGACGTTGCCGTTGGCCAGCGCCATGCGCACGGCGATGCCGGAGCTGCTGGTGCGGGTGGCGATCGAGAAGGCGCTCGGCAGCGGCGCCGCGGCGATGCTGCCGGAGGAGCGGGCCGAGCCCTGGCCGCCGGTGACCGCGCCGACGAGGCCGGTCAGCACCGCCGACACGTCCATGCGGTAGCGCGGGCCGTCGAAGGCGCCGGTGAGCTGGGCGTTGCCGATCGTGATACCGGCGAGGTTGACGCTGTAATCGACGGCGACGCCCGCGGGCGCGGCCTTGGCCTTGTGGGCCCGCGGCGCGGCCTCAGCCGCCACTGGAAGAGCGAGCGCCCCTGCGAGAACGAGGAAGCGGGCGCAAAGGGAAGGCTTGGCGCGCATGGTCGGGACTCTGGGCGGCTCCACGCTCCGGCCGTCTCGGGACGAGGCGGGCCGGACGGTCGAGCTTATCGCCACCCATGGTTAACAGACCGTTCGGCCAACGCCAGCGGCAAGAAGGGAGCAGGGTTGGCTCAGCCCGCCAGCTTCCAGCCCTGCCCGTGATAGACGAAGCGCCCGCCCTCGCTCGCCAGGGCCGCGAGACCGCCGAAGGCGGGATCCTTCACGGTGATGACGCTGGTGGGAATGGCGCGCATCTGCTCGGCGAAGGGGGCCTTGCGCTCGAAGGCCTCGCGGAAGCCGCCTTCGCGCAGGATGGGCACGATCCGCGGGGCGATGCCTCCGCCGATATAGACGCCGCCGGTGGCGAGGAAGGTCAGCGCCAGATCCCCGCAGACGCGGCCGAGGATCTTGCTGAACAGCGCGAGCGCGGCGCGTGCGTGCGGATCCTCACCCGAGAGACCGGTGCTGGTGATCTCGGCCGGGTCGCACAGCGAGCCGTCGCCGCCCGCCCGCACCGCGCGGATCGCGGCGCAGAGCCGGGCAAGACCCGGACCGGAGAGCAGGGTCTCCACCGTCACCCGTTCCTCGACGCGCTCGACCGCCGGCCAGATCTCGGCCTCGTCCGCATCGGTCGGCCCGAGATCGGTGTGGCCGGCCTCCGTCGAGACGATGGCGAGGCGATCCTCGTAGGGGATCAGAGCCGCGGCGCCGAAGCCGGTGCCCGGACCCAGCACAAGGCGGGGCCCGCGCGCGTCGCCCAAGATCGGACCGATCGGGGTGAGGTCGTCAGGCGCGATCCCGGCCGCACCGGCGGCCACCGGCACGTAATCGTTGACGAGGGCGACGCGGCTCAGCCCGAAATCCCGGCCGATCGCGGCGGCGTCCACCAGCCAGTCGGCGTTGGTGAGGTGGACGGCCGGGGCATCGACCCGTCCCGCGATCGCCAGGATCGCCGAGCGAGGCGCCGGGGCGCCGCTTCCGGCCAGGGAGACCCGGATCGCCGCGCTCGGATCGGGATGGCCGTGGGTTGCCTCGCGGGAGAGGAGACGCGGGGCCGCGCCCTTCGTCTCGATCAGGCCGAAGCGGGCATTGGTCCCGCCGATATCGCCGATCAGCACCGGGAATTCGAACATCCGCCTCTCGCGTCTCGCCGTGCTTTGCCGCGACCTTAACAGAGGGTGCGCGGGCCGTTCGGCAAGCGGTGAACCCAGCGGTGAACGATGTCAGGCGGCGGGCAGCGCGTCCGGGTCGATCGGCGCGCCCTCGGCCCAGGCCGCGATCAGCGCGCGCACCGCTTCCGGGTCGGCGAGGCGGCGGCTCGCCACCGTCTCACCCTCGCCGACGCGCACGCTGACCCCGCCATCCTCGTTCACAGAAGCGAAGGCGATCTCGTCGGTGCGGTCGTCGCCCAGGAAAATCGCCCGGCGGCCGGCATAGGGGGCGGCCTCCCCGAAGGCGCGGATCGCGTGGCCCTTGGTGGCGTCCGCCGGCACGATCTCGCCGACGGCCTTGCCGAGCTGGAGCCGGTAGGCGGCGCCGAGATCGCGCGCCACTGCCTTGACGATCGCCTCGGCCGCTTCCGCATCGCCGGGTGCGGCCAGCCGCCAGTGGACCGCGACCGAGGCGCCCTTGTCCTCGATCAGCACGGCTTCGTAGCGCGCCGTCTCCGCGTGCAACCGCTCGACGCCCGCGCGCAGGTCCGGGTGATCCTCCGGCCGTCCGCCGCTCAAGGTCCCGTCCACCCGGCGCTCGACCCCGTGCAGTCCGGCGACGTCGAACCGGGCGGGGTTCAGGAAGTCGTCGATCACCGTGACCGGGCGCCCGGTGACGATCGCGAGCGCGCCGCCGAGCCGCGCCCGCAGCCGCTCCAGGGCGGGCACGAGATCGGGATCGACCCGCACCGCGTCGGGCCGCGGCGCGATCTCGACCAGCGTGCCGTCGAAATCGAGGAACAGGGCGTAATCTGCGGTTTCGCTCACGGCATCGTCCTTCTCTCGGGCTGTTCCTGCGCTAGCATGAGGGCCGGTTGCGACAAACCGGTGATACGACATCAACGGAGGCACCCGTGCGGCCCATCCCCATCCGCCCCGGCCCAGGGCAGGAAAGCGTCTGGGACTACCCCCGCCCGCCGCGGCTGGAGCCGGTGCCGGAGCGGCTGACGGTCATCCTCGGCGGGCAGACCCTTGCCGCGACCACTTCCGGCTTCCGGGTGCTGGAGACGAGCCACCCGCCGACCTACTACTTTCCACCCGCCGATATCGCGGACGGCGTCCTCGGCCCCCCGCGCCGGGCCGGGATCTGCGAGTGGAAAGGCCGGGCCGTGCTGTTCGACGGGACCGGCGGCGGCGAACGGGCGCCGGGGGCGGCCTGGGCCTATCCCGACCCGACGCCGGACTTCCGGCCGATTGCCGGTTACGTCGCCTTCTATGCCGGTCCGATGGAGGCTTGCCTCGTCGGGGACGTGCGGGCCGAGCCGCAGCCCGGTGGCTTCTACGGCGGCTGGATCACGCCGGGCCTCGTCGGTCCGTTCAAGGGCGGACCCGGCACGATGGGCTGGTGACGCTTTTCAGGCTGGCGCCCCTCGGTGAGGTCGCTACATCGGCCTGACGACACGAACCCGAGGAGCCGTGCATGCAGGTCGAGACCGATCCCCGAAACCTCGGCCTCTGCCCCGATCGCCTGGAGCGGATCGACGCCTGGATGCGGGGCTACGTCGAGAGCGGGCGGCTGGCCGGCCTCTCGGTGAGCGTGCTGCGCGGCGGCCAGACCGCCTTCTTCCGCGCCCACGGCCATGCCGACCTCGCGCGGGGCAAACCGTTCGCCGCCGACACCATCACCCGCATCTACTCGATGACGAAGCCGCTGACCTCGCTCGCGGTGCTGATGCTCTACGAGGAGGGACGGTTCCAGCTCGACGATCCGGTCGCGCGCTTCCTGCCGGAATTCGCGCAGATGCGGGTGATGACCGGCGGCAACCGGGCCAAGATTGAGACCGAGCCGGCGTTGCGCCCGATCACGATCCGCGACCTCCTCACCCACACCAGCGGCCTGACCTACGGCTTCATGGAGGCGACCCTCGTCGACGCGCTCTACCGCCAGAACGAAATCGACTTCCAGACCTCGACCCTGTCGCTCGGCGAACTGGTCGCACGGCTCGCGCAGCAGCCGCTCCTGGCCCAGCCGGGGGCGGAGTGGAACTACTCGGTGGCCACCGACGTGCTCGGCCACTTCGTGGCGGTGGTGTCGGGCCAGGACTTCGCCGAGTTCATGCGCACGCGCATCCTGCGCCCGCTCAGCATGGACGACACCGACTTCTTCGTGCCGGAGGACAAGCAGGCGCGATTTGCGGCGAACTATGTCTTCGACCGGGCCGGGAAGCTCCGGATCTACGACGACAGCGTCGAGAGCCGGTTCCTCACACCGCCGCCGCTCGCCTCGGGCGGGGGCGGGCTCGTCTCGACGGCGACCGACTACCTGCGCTTCTGCCGGATGCTCCTCAATCTCGGCGAGCTCGACGGCGTGCGGCTCCTCGGGCGGAAGACCGTCGAACTGATGCTGATGAACCACCTGCCGGGCGACTTGGCCGCCATGGGCCAGCCGCGCTTCGCCGAGTCCTCCTACGCCGGAATCGGCTTCGGGCTCGGCGTCTCGGTGATGCTCGATCCCGCGCGCGCCCAGATTCTCGGCACGCCGGGCGAGGTGTCCTGGGGCGGCGTGGCGAGCACCTCCTTCTGGGTCGATCCCGACGAGGACATGGCGGTGGTGCTGATGACCCAGCTCATCCCCTCCTCCGCCCTGCCCCTGCGCCGCGAATTGCGGGTGCTGACCTACGCCGCCATCGAGAGTTGAAGGCCCCCCGGGCACGTCTCGGGAACGGAAGCGCGGCAATTAACATATGTCCGTAGGCGTTTTCTCGGTGTCGGGCGGAGCGCGTCTCCGCTCGGAGGCTGCGCGGCTGCCCGCATCCGCCGCAACCGGATCGTTCGAACGCAACAAGGGAATCGGCCCCGGACATGGACGATCTCACCGTGCAGAACCCGCTCGGCCGAAGGGGCCCGAGGATGCAGGTCAATCCGCCGGTCTTCTTCACCTCGGCCGGATTGACGCTCGCCTTCGCCGGCCTCAGCGCGCTGTTTCCTGCCGAAGCCAAGTCGATCTTCGATGCCCTTCAGGCCGGGATCGTGCGCGAGTTCGGCTGGTTCTACATCGCCAGCGTGGCCGGCTTTCTCGGCTTCGCGATCTTCCTGATGCTGAGCCGCTACGGCGATGTGAAACTGGGGCCGGACGACAGCGAGCCCGACTACAGCTACCTGTCGTGGTTCGCCATGCTGTTCAGCGCCGGCATGGGCATCGGCCTGATCTTCTTCGGCGTGGCCGAGCCGATCCAGCACTACGCCTCGCCCCCCGTGGGCGAGGGCAAGACCATCGAGGCCGCGCAGCGGGCGATGGTGCTGACCTTCTTCCACTGGGGCGTGCATGCCTGGGCGATCTACATCGTCGTCGGGCTGGCGCTCGCCTATTTCGCGTTCCGGCGCGGGCTGCCGCTGACGGTGCGCTCGGCCCTGCACCCGCTCATCGGTGACCGGATCAACGGTCCGATCGGCCACGCCATCGATATCTTCGCGGTGCTCGGCACGATCTTCGGCGTCGCCACCTCGCTGGGGCTCGGGGTGCTTCAGGTCAATGCCGGCTTCACCCACCTGTTCGGAATCCCCAACAACATCGTCGTTCAGATCATTCTCATCGCCGCCATCACCGGCTGCGCCACGCTCTCCGTCGCCTCGGGGCTCGACAAGGGCGTGAAGGTCCTGTCCGAACTCAACATCGTCCTGGCCGTCCTCCTGCTGGTCTTCGTGCTGGTCACCGGTTCGACCGTGTTCCTGCTCCAGGCCTTCGTCCAGAATATCGGCGCCTATCTCGGTGCCGTGGTCGAACGCACGCTCCAGACCTACGCCTATCGGCCCAACGACTGGCTCGGGAGCTGGACGCTGTTCTACTGGGGCTGGTGGATCGCGTGGTCGCCCTTCGTCGGCATGTTCATCGCCCGCATCTCCCGCGGCCGCACCATTCGCGAATTCGTCTCCGGCGTGCTGCTGGTGCCGGTGCTGTTCACCTTCTTCTGGATGACGGTGTTCGGCAACACCGCCATCGAGATGGATCGCAGCGGCGCGGTGGCGCTGACGCAGATCGTCAAAGACAACATGCCGGTCGCCCTGTTCGAGATGCTGGGGCACCTGCCGCTGGGCACGATCGCCTCGGGCCTGGCGACGCTGCTCGTGATCTTCTTCTTCGTCACCTCGGCCGATTCCGGTGCGCTGGTGATCGACATGATCACCTCGGGCGCGGCCGACGATCCGCCGCTCTGGCAGCGGGTGTTCTGGGCGATCAGCGGCGGCACCATCGCCGCGGTGCTGCTGGTGGCGGGCGGGCTGGACGCGCTCCAGACCGCGGCGATCGCCAGCGCCCTGCCCTTCTCGGTGGTGATGATCTTCATCTGCTACGGCCTGCTGCGGGCGCTTCAGATGGAGGGGCGCAGCGGCGGCCTCGACCTGTCCTCGGCGGCTGCCGGGGCGTCGGGCGGATTGTCCTGGCAGGAGAGGCTGGCGGCGATCACCCATTCCTACCGGAAGGAGGACGTGACGGCCTTTCTTGACGGCACCGCCGCCCCCGCCCTGGAAGCGGTGGCGGAGCAGATGCGGGGAAGCGGGTTGTCGCCAGAGGTCGTGCGGTCGGCCGAGCGGGTCGACCTGATCGTTCCCTACAGCGACCGCGGCGCCTTCCGGTACGGCATCCGCGTGCGCGGCCTGCGGACGCCGAGCTTCGCCTGGGCGGAGAATCCGTCGAAGGCATCCGGCGAGCGACACTATCGGGCCCTGGTCCAGACCTCCGAGGGCGACCGCCCGCACGACGTCACGGGATACGGCCGTGAGCGGCTGATCAACGACCTGCTGAAGCGCTACGCGCAGTTCCGGGCGGTTCGGGGCGCGTCGTAGCGACGGGCAAGGCGCGCGGTGGTTCTCAAGCCACCGAGCATCCGGCGCCCCGCGACCCGGCCTTCGCGCAACAGTGGTATCTCGTTGCAGTAAAAGAAAAATCAGAAGAGCATCAAAAATATTTTTAGGCCCTGCTTGATCGATTGACGCAGTGCAAACTAGCTCTTTTGACCAATGATTTTTGTCAAACCACGAGACAGCTTGATTGAACTTTAGTGCCGGCCCTGTTTGGATCCAGCCTTAGAACAAAACCAAGTTGGGCAGGAAAACATGGCTGGTTCCGAGCCTTGGAACGCCGCACGCGCCGCTGGGATCGTTGCGGAGCTGCAATCTCTCGAGGGCGCGACTCTCCCTATATTGCATGCGCTGCAAGAGACCTTCGGCTACGTCGACGCGGAGGCGGTGCCGATGATCGCCGACGCGCTGAACCTGTCGCGCGCCGAGGTCCACGGCTGCTTGACATTCTACCATGACTTCCGCCGCGAGCCGCCGGCTGGGCGCCACCACGTGAAGCTGTGTCGGGCCGAGGCCTGTCAGGCCATGGGCTCCGATCGTCTGCACGGCGAGATCCTCTCCCGCATGGGTTGCGACTGGCACGGCACCAGTCCTGACGGCGTCACCGTCGAGCCGGTCTACTGCCTCGGTCTCTGCGCCAACGGTCCGGCCGCCCTGGTCGATGACGAGCCGCTGGCCCGCCTCTCGGCCGAATCCCTCGACGCCGCCCTCAAGGAGGCCCGCGCGTGAGCATCACCGTCTACGTTCCGCAGGACGCCGTCGCCCTGGGGCTCGGCGCCAACCGCGTCGCCCGCGCGATCTTTTCCGGTGCGGAAGCCCGCGGCCTCGATCTGCGCATCGTCCGCACCGGCACCCGCGGCCTGCTCTGGCTGGAGCCGATGGTCGAGGTGGCGACCCCTGAGGGCCGCATCGCCTACGGCCCGGTGACACCGGCCGATGTCGAGAGCCTGCTCGACGCGAATTTCGCAGCGGGCGGCGAGCATAGGCTCTGCCTCGGAGACCCCGAGAAGATCCCCTTCCTCGCCCGGCAGCACCGCCTCACCTTCCACCGCTGCGGCGTGGTCGATCCGCTCTCGGTCGAGGATTACAGGGCCCATGGCGGCTATCGCGGTTTGGAGGCCGCGCTGAAGCTCGGCGCCGAGGGCACCGTCGGGGAGGTGCGCGATTCGGGTCTGCGCGGGCGCGGCGGCGCCGGCTTCCCGGCGGGCATCAAGTGGAACACGGTGATGCTGGCGAAGGCGGACCAGAAATACGTGGTCTGCAACGCCGACGAGGGCGATTCCGGCACCTTCGCCGACCGGATCATGATGGAGGGCGACCCCTTCAACCTGATCGAGGGCATGACGATCGCCGCCGTCGCAACGGGGGCCACGCGGGGCTACATCTACTGCCGCTCCGAGTATCCGCAGGCGTTCAAGACCCTGCGCGACGCGATCGCCAACGGCGTCAAGGCCGGTGTGTTGGGCGACAACATCCTGGGCAGCGGCAAGAATTTCCACCTCGAAGTCCGACTCGGCGCCGGCGCCTATATCTGCGGCGAGGAGACCTCGCTGCTGGAGAGCCTCGAGGGCAAGCGCGGTATCGTCCGGGCCAAGCCCCCGATCCCGGCGCTCAAGGGCTTCCTCGGCAAGCCGACGCTGGTCAACAACGTCATGACCTTTACGGCCGTGCCCTACATCCTGGAGCACGGCGCCAAGGCTTACGCTGAGTATGGCATGGGCCGCTCGCTCGGCACGCTGCCGATCCAGCTTGCCGGCAATATCAAGCACGGCGGTCTGATCGAGTACGCCTTCGGCATCACCATCCGTCAGGTGATCGAGGATTTCGGCGGCGGCACAGCCTCGGGCCGGCCGGTCCGCGCGGTGCAGGTCGGCGGCCCGCTCGGGGCCTACTTCCCAGACGAGCTGCTCGACACGCCGCTCGATTACGAGGCGATGGCGGCCAAGAAGGGCCTCGTCGGCCACGGCGGCATCGTCGTGTTCGACGACACCGTGGACATGGCGCGTCAGGCTCGCTTCGCCTTCGAGTTCTGCGCCACCGAATCCTGCGGCAAGTGCACCCCCTGTCGCGTCGGCGCGACCCGCGGCGTCGAGACCATGGACAAGGTGATCTCCGGCATCCGCCCGGAGGCCAATCTCAAGCTCGTCGAGGATCTCTGCGAGATCATGACCGACGGCTCGCTCTGCGCCATGGGCGGCCTGACGCCGATGCCCGTGATGAGCGCGATCACCAACTTTCCGGAAGATTTTCGGCGCGCGGGCGATCTGCCCGTCGCGGCCGAGTGAGGAGGCTTGAGCCATGACCCTCATCAAGGAAATCGACTACGGCACGCCGATCCGGCTCAACGAGCAGACGGTGACGCTGACCATCGACGGCGAGAGCGTGACGGTGCCCGCCGGCACCTCCGTGATGGCCGCGGCGATGCATATGGGGACCAAGATCCCCAAGCTCTGCGCCACCGACTCGCTGGAGCCGTTCGGCTCCTGCCGCATGTGCCTCGTGGAGATCGACGGCCGCCGCGGCACGCCCGCCTCCTGCACCACGCCGGCCGAGAACGGCATGGTCGTGCACACGCAGACCGACAAGCTGCACCGCCTGCGCAAGGGCGTGATGGAGCTCTACATCTCCGACCACCCGCTCGACTGCCTGACCTGCGCGGCCAACGGAGATTGCGAGCTGCAGGATACGGCCGGTCAGGTCGGTCTGCGCGAGGTGCGCTACGGCTATGACGGCGACAATCACGTCAAGCCGTCTTCCGACCGCTACCTGCCCAAGGACGAGTCGAACCCCTACTTCACCTACGATCCCTCGAAGTGCATCGTCTGCAACCGCTGCGTCCGCGCCTGCGAGGAGACGCAGGGCACCTTCGCTCTGACGATTGAGGGCCGCGGCTTCGACAGCCGCGTGGCGGCGGGCCCGACCAACTTCATGCAGTCGGAATGCGTGTCCTGCGGCGCCTGCGTCCAGGCCTGCCCGACCGCGACGCTGCAGGAGAAGACGATCCACGAATTCGGCCAGCCCGACCATGCGGCGGTGACGACCTGCGCCTATTGCGGTGTCGGCTGCGCCTTCAAGGCCGAGATGCAGGGCGACAAGGTCGTGCGCATGGTGCCCTACAAGGGCGGCAAGGCCAACGAGGGTCATAGCTGCGTCAAGGGCCGCTTCGCCTACGGCTATGCCACCCACAAGGACCGTATCACCAAGCCGATGATCCGCGCCAAGATCACGGATCCGTGGCGCGAGGTGTCGTGGGAGGAGGCGATCAACCACGCGGCCTCCGAGTTCAAGCGCATCCAGGCGAAGTACGGGCGCGACTCGGTCGGCGGCATCACCTCGTCGCGCTGCACCAACGAGGAGGCCTACCTCGTCCAGAAGCTGGTGCGCGCCGCCTTCGGCAACAACAACGTCGATACCTGCGCCCGCGTCTGCCACTCGCCGACCGGCTATGGCCTGATGTCGACGCTCGGCACCTCCGCCGGCACGCAGGACTTCAAGTCCGTCGAGGAATCCGACGTGATCCTCGTCATCGGCGCCAACCCGACCGACGGCCACCCCGTCTTCGGTTCGCGGATGAAGAAGCGGCTGCGTGAAGGCGCCCGCCTCATCGTCGCCGACCCGCGCAAGATCGACCTCGTGAAGTCGCCCCACATCCGGGCCGACCATCACCTGCCCTTGAAGCCCGGCTCCAACGTCGCCTTCATCAACGCGTTTGCCCACGTCATCGTCACCGAAGGGCTGGTTGACGAGGACTACGTCCGCGAGCGCTGCGATCTGGCCGAGTTCGAGTCCTGGGCCCGCTTCATCGCCGAGGAGCGCAACTCGCCGGAAGCGGCCCAGGCGATCACCGGCGTCGATCCGGCCGAGATCCGTGCGGCGGCCCGCCTCTACGCCACGGGGGGCAAGGCGGCGATCTACTACGGCCTCGGCGTGACCGAGCACAGCCAGGGCTCGACCATGGTGATGGGCATGGCCAACATCGCCATGGCCACCGGCAATATCGGCATGGTGGGCGCCGGCGTGAACCCGCTGCGCGGCCAGAACAACGTGCAGGGCTCGTGCGACATGGGCTCGTTCCCGCACGAGCTGCCGGGCTACCGCCACGTCTCGGACGACGCCACCCGCGAGAGCTTCGAGGCGATCTGGGGGGCCAAGCTCGACAACGCGCCGGGCCTGCGCATCACCAACATGCTCGATGAGGCCGTCTCCGGCACCTTCAAGGGCATGTACATCCAGGGCGAGGACATCGCTCAGTCCGACCCCGACACGCATCACGTGACCTCCGGCCTCCGGGCGATGGAGTGCATCGTGATCCAGGACATCTTCCTGAACGAGACGGCCAAGTACGCCCACGTTTTTCTTCCGGGCGCCTCGTTCCTGGAAAAGGACGGCACCTTCACCAACGCCGAGCGCCGCATCAGCCGCGTGCGCAAGGTGATGGCGCCGCTCGGCGGCTACGGCGACTGGGAGGGCACGATCCTGCTCGCCCGCGCGCTCGGCTACGAGATGAACTACAGCCACCCGTCCGAGATCATGGACGAGATCGCCCGCCTCACCCCGAGCTTCGCCGGCGTCTCCTACGACAAGCTGGAGGAACTCGGCTCGATCCAGTGGCCGTGCAACGAGAAGGCGCCGCTCGGCACCCCGATGATGCACGTCGACCGGTTCGTGCGCGGCAAGGGCCGCTTCATGATCACAGAATACGTGCCGACCGACGAGCGGACCACGGGCAAGTTCCCGCTGATCCTCACCACCGGCCGCATCCTCTCCCAGTACAATGTCGGCGCGCAGACCCGTCGCACCGAGAACTCGCGCTGGCACGAGGAGGACGTGCTGGAGATCCACCCCTTCGA
This sequence comes from Methylorubrum sp. B1-46, assembly GCF_021117295.1. Lineage (NCBI taxonomy): Bacteria > Pseudomonadati > Pseudomonadota > Alphaproteobacteria > Hyphomicrobiales > Methylobacteriaceae > Methylorubrum > Methylorubrum sp. B1-46. The sequence continues at coordinate 4,818,075 of NZ_CP088247.1, forward strand.
CGCGGAGATGCGCGGCATCGTCGACGGCGACCTCGTCGCGTTGGAGAGCAGGTCCGGTGATATCGCGCTGAAGGCCAAGGTGACCGAGCGGATGCAGCCGGGGATCGTCTACACGACCTTCCACCACGCCAAGACCGGCGCCAACGTCATCACCACCGACTATTCGGACTGGGCCACCAACTGCCCCGAATACAAGGTGACGGCGGTGCAGGTGCGGCGCACGAACCGGCCCTCCGACTGGCAGGCGAAGTTCTACGAGGAAGACTTCTCGCTCACCCGGATCGCGGAAGCCGCGGAGTAGTCCCTTGGGATTGAGGGGCGGACCGAAGGCCCGCCCCGGTCTCTTCTCCCAACCGGCACCTCAGGATGAGGGCGCGGGTCGGAACACAGCCTCACCCATACAGAGCCCGAGCAGGCGATGAGCGCGACGAATCCCAACGACAAGCTGGTTCGGATGGCCAACCAGATCGCCCTGTTCTTCCGGTCCTATCCGGAGGACGAGGCGGTGGCGGGCATCCACAACCACATCGTAGCGTTCTGGACGCCGAAGATGCGCCGCGACCTCGAAGGTTACAGCGACGAGGCCGGCGACCGGCTCGACGCCCTGGTCCACAAGGCTCTGCACGAGCAGCCGACGACCGAGAGCCCGGTGCGCCCGGCCACCCGCAACCCGCAACTCGCGGGCGAGGGTGCCAGCGACGCGGGCTGATACGCATCTCATCCCAATGTCTTGAGCAGGCTTTCGCAATCGGCCTACCACGGCGGAGGCCCGCCCTCTCTGCGGGTGTCCGGGCGGCGCAGACGTGATCGACAAGCTCGAATTCCTCCTGGCGCTCGCCCGCGAGCAGCATTTCGGGCGCGCGGCCGAGACCTGCGGCGTCACTCAGCAGACGCTCTCGGCGGGGGTGAAGAGCCTGGAGGACCGCTTCGGCGTCCGCCTCGTTCAGCGCGGCTCGCGCTTCCAGGGCTTCACCCCCGAGGGCGACCGGGTGCTGGCCTGGGGCCGGCGCATCGTCGGCGACGCCCGGGCGATGCAGGACGACGTGGCGGCGCTCCGCAAGGGCCTCTCGGGCCATCTGCGCATCGCCGCCGTGCCGACTGCACTGCCGATGGTGGCGGCCCTGACCACGCCCTACCGGGCACGCTACCCGAACGTGCGCTTCAGCGTGATCTCGACGACCTCGGAAGAGATCTTCTCGCTGATCGACAACCTCGAGGCCGATGCGGGACTGACCTATCTCGACAACGAGCCGCTGAGGCGCGTCATTGCCGTGCCGCTCTACACCGAGCACTATCAGCTGCTCACCGCGGCCGGCGGTCCCTACGACGACCGCGCCAGCGTCACCTGGGCGGAGCTCGCCCGGATCCCGCTCTGCCTGCTGACGCCGAACATGCAGAACCGGCGCATCATCGACCAGCAGCTCCGCGCGGCTGGCGGCGAGCCGGCGCCGACGCTGGAATCGAACTCCATGGTCGTGCTGATGACCCATGTGCGCACGCTGCAATGGGCGAGCGTGATGCCGGCGATTCTCGCCGACGCACTGGGGCCGACCGAGGGCTTGCGAGCGATCCCGATCGTCGAGCCCGACCTGCGCCACGCCATCGGCCTCGTTGCCCCGCGCCGCGATCCGGCGACGCCGATGGTGACCGCGCTGGTCAACGTCGCCCGCACCGTGGCCCGCACCCTCGACGCCGACGATCCCGTCCCGGCGATGCTGCCGAGCCCATGAATCCGGGATCCCGAAGGGATCACCCCTTTGGCGTGGTTGCGGGGCATTGCCCCGCCTTTCTCCTCACGGGGATCATGTGCTCGGCCGCTGAAGCACGGCGCATTGCGTGAGCGCACCCTGCTCCCGGCGCATGAAGGCGCAGGTGACGCGAGCGCCCTCGACATCGACGGTGCTGTGGCGCTTGGCCTGTGCGCCGTCACGGGCCTGCCGGGCAGCCTCCCTCAGGCGGTCCGGCGCGATCCCCGTCACGGCACGGGCCGCCTGCGCGAACAGCGTGTCGTAGGTCTCCGGCACGGTCTCGCCCTTGATCTGGGCACCGACGGAGGACTGGTCGCCCGCGCAGGAGAGCGTCAGCGCCGTCTGCGGGCCGGCATCGAACCGGGCGAAGTCGGCATTGCGCTCGGCGACCTTTGCGCCGGTGGCCGCCTGCACCCGCTCGATCAGCTCATCGCAAGAGGCCTCCGCCCAGGCGGGGGAGGCGGCGAGGACGAGGAGAAGGGCGAGGCGGCTGCGCATGGCCCGATGTTAGGCCGAAGCGCCAAGGCCCGTCTCCGGGAGCGGGCTGAGGCGTAGCGCCGCTCCGAGGAAGGGTGGCAGGGTCACGGGTGCCAGGGTTCGGCCGGCACCTCCGCCTCTTCCGTCGCGTGCTGGCCGTCGAGCTGCGCCTGAATCGCGCGCAGAGCCTCCTGCACCCCCTGCCCCGAGGCCGCCGAGAGCACCAGCGGCTTGCCGCCCGCCGCCCGCTTGAGCCGGGCCATCTGCTGCTTGAGCGTCTCGGCGTCGAGCGCGTCCGCCTTGGACAACGCCACGATCTCCGGCTTGTCGGCGAGGCCGCCGCCATAGGCTTCGAGTTCGCGCCGCACCAGCTTGTAGGCCTTGCCGGCATGCTCGCTCGTGCCCTCGACGAGGTGGAGCAGCACCCGGCAGCGCTCGACATGGGCGAGGAAGCGGTCGCCGAGGCCGACGCCCTCGTGCGCACCCTCGATCAGGCCGGGGATGTCGGCGAGCACGAACTCGCGCTCGTCCGAGCGCACCACGCCGAGGCCCGGATGGAGCGTGGTGAAGGGGTAGTCGGCGATCTTCGGTTTGGCGGCGGTGACGGTCGCGAGGAAGGTCGACTTGCCCGCGTTCGGCAGGCCGACGAGCCCGGCATCGGCGATGAGCTTGAGGCGCAGGATCAGCCACATCTCCTGGCCTTCGAGGCCGGGATTGGCGTGGCGCGGGGCGCGGTTAGTGGAGGTGGTGAAGTAGGCGTTGCCGAAGCCGCCGTTGCCGCCCTTGGCGAGCCGCACCCGCTGGCCGACCTCGGTCATGTCGGCGATCAGGGTCTCGCCGTCCTCGGCGAAGACCTGCGTGCCGGCGGGCACTTGCAGAACCGCGTCGTCGCCCTTGGCGCCGTGGCAGTTCGAGCCCATGCCGTGCTCGCCCTTCTTCGCCTTGAAGTGCTGGCGGTAGCGATAGTCGATCAGGGTGTTGAGGCCCTGCACGCACTCGATCCAGACATCGCCGCCCCGTCCGCCGTCGCCGCCGTTGGGGCCGCCGAACTCGATGAACTTTTCCCGCCGGAACGAGACGCAGCCGGGACCGCCGTCGCCGGAGCGGACGTAGACCTTGGCTTCGTCGAGGAATTTCACGGTGCTTCTCTCAGGTGCGGGACGCGGATGGTGCCGGTCATCGAGGGGTGACGATCCCGATCATCGCCTCTCGCCCACGCGAATGCGCGGCGGCGGCCATCCGCCGGACGCAGGCCGTTCGACCGATGGTCGGGCGGCCTGCACGGTTGTTTCAACTCTCCGTGCGACGGCATTGGCCGTCGAGGTTGAGGTATTGGATGCTGCGCAGGCCCGCCTCGAACCAGCCGCCGGCATCCGGCTGGCGGCCGTTGGCGCCGCCATCGCCGTAGAGGTTGATCTGGATCGCGCCGTCCGGCGATTGCAAGGTCGGCGCCTCGCCCGATCGATCGTAGGTCCAGGTCGGGCGCTCGTCGAACAGGGTCTGCGATCCGTCCGCCTCCCGCTGGAACAACTGCCCGTAGGCGGTGCTGCCGCCCGCGGGGGAGGCGAAGTAGAAGCCGACCTTCGGCGTGCGGCCCGCGAAGTTGTAGAACTCGCAGTAGAGCCGGGTTTCTCCCCGAGCTTTCGGAGCAGGTGCCGCCACGGGCTCGATCGGCGGCGGCGGCACCTCGCGGGTGATCGCGAAGATCAGGCTGCCGAGGGCGATCGCGGTGAGGCCGGCTCCGAGGCCGGCGATCGTCCGTGTCCTCATAGCGAGGGCCCTCCTGCGATCGTCCCGCGCCGGTTGAGCCACGCCGCCCGGTCGAGCCGGTAGGTGTAGCTCGGCACGGCGCCGCCCCGCGCCTCGAAGACCGGCGCCGATTCGCCGGTGCGGCGGAACCCGCACTTCTCCAGCACACGCTGCGAGCCGCGGTTCCCGGTCATCGCGGCCGAGACGAGCGCCCGTCCGCCGGCATAGGCGAAATGGGCATCCACTAGCGCCTCGGCCGCCTCGGTCATCAGCCCCTCGCCCCAGAACGGGCGTCCGAGCCAGTAGCCGAGATGCGGCTCCGTCTCATTCGGCCGATCCTCGACCGAGACGACACCGATCAGGTTCGCGGGTGCTGCCCGTCGGCAGACCGCCATGATCAGCCCGTCGCCCGCGGTGTTCGCGGCCCGCGCCCGGATCACGAAGCCCTCGGCCTCGTGCAGCGGAAGCGGCGTCGTGAGCCGCGCCGTCATCTCGGCGACTGCCGGATCGCCGGCGAGCCGCGAGACCGCCTCGGCGTCGCGGGCGGTGGGCCAGCGCAGCCAGAGCCGTCGCGTCTCGATGCGGAAGACGTCGTCGCGGGTGAGATCGGGGAACATCGTGAGCCGGTCATGTGAGGGCGCGCGCGGCGCCGTCCGGGACGACGAAGGGGGAGGATGGTGCCCCATCCTCCCCCGTGTTCCGATCCGCTCGAAGCTTCGCCTGAAGCCTTAGCGACTCGTCCGCCGGTTCGGTGTGGGACACCGGCGGGACGCTCGCTTCGTCGTCAGCGACAAGCGTCCGCCGTTACTCCGCGGCCTGGGCCAGCGGTACGACGGTGACGAACGCGCGTCCCCGGCGGGTCTCGAACTGCACGTTGCCCGGGACGAGGGCGAACAGGGTGTGGTCCTTGCCCATGCCGACATTGGTACCGGGATGCCACTTCGTGCCGCGCTGGCGCACGATGATGTTGCCCGGAATGACGGCCTCCGAGCCGAACTTCTTGACGCCGAGGCGGCGGCCGGCGGAGTCGCGGCCGTTGCGGGACGAGCCGCCTGCTTTTTTATGTGCCATGGGATTGCTCCAGAATTCTGCTTAGATCTGCGTTCGGACGGGCGGCCGATTACTCGGCGGCGGCCGGGGCGGACTCGGCGGCCGGCTCGGCCTTCCGGGTCTTGCGCGGCTCGGCCTTCGAGGTCTTGCCGCCGGCGCTGATCTCGGTGATGCGCACGACCGTGAAGTCCTGGCGGTGGCCGCGGCGGCGACGCGAGTTCTGGCGGCGGCGCTTCTTGAAGGCGATGACCTTCCGCGTGCGGCCGTGCTGCACGATCTCGCCGGTGACGCCGATGCCCGACAGGAGCGGGGTGCCGATCTGAGTGGCATCGCCGTCGGTGAACAGCAGCACGTCGCCGAAGGTGACGGCGGCGCCGGCCTCACCCTCGAGGGTGGCCACGGTAATGACGTCGTTGGCGGCAACGCGGTACTGCTTGCCGCCGGTCTTGATGACTGCGAACATCGTTCTCTCTCGTGTTCTCTGCCGGCCTCCGGCGCCGCGAGGGGCCTGGACCGTCTTCTTGTTCAGGTCATCCGCGCGGCATAGGCCAAGCCGTGAGCGCACGAACGCGAAACGCGCGGACTTCGTCGAGGAAGCCGCGCGGAGCCGGTCGGATAGTCGGTGGTGGGCAGCGTGTCAATCCGCGCCCTGACCGCGGCCCGATCGTACCCGCACGGATCGGGCATCTTGCCGGTCGTATTTCGCAGCCGGACTCCCTCGAGACATTCGGACCCTGGCCGGCGAGCGCGCAGGGAGATGAGAGGTCTGCACGAGGCTCCTTTCGCGCATCGCGATACATTTCGGGCCAATCGTCTTCCAATCGCGCTGGCCTCAGCAGGTATTTATTATAGATAAATGTTCGCACTATAATAGTGTAAGGCGTGTAAAATGAGAAAAATACTGACAATTCTGCCCTTCGCTTTCAGCATAGGCCTGGCTTTCTTGCCCGGATTGGCCTCTGCCGAGGAGAAGGTCGCTGCGTCCCCGACCGGAACGGAGCTCGCTGAAAAGATCGTCGGCACCTGGGAGCTCGTGTCCTACAAGGTCGAGGACAAGGACACCGGAAAGCTGATTGAGGCGATGGGGCCGACGCCGCGTGGCCGGGTGATCTTCACCAAGGACGGCTGGGTCGCATTCAACCTCGAAGGCAGCGGCCGGCAGCCTGCCAAGACCGAAGCCGAGCGGGCCGAGCTGATGAAGACCCTGGTCGCCTATATCGGGCGTTATCGCATCGAGGGCGATCAGTGGGTGACGAGTGTCCAGACGGCCTGGGCCCCGGAATGGGTCGGAACGGAACAGCGGCGCACCATCAAGCTGGATGGTGACTATGCCGATGTCGTCACGCCCTGGCGCAAGATGCCGAACTGGGATGTCGGCCACCTCTCGCACAGCGTCATCCGCTTCAAGCGGGCCCAGTGACCTGACGGACCGCACCCGTCTCCGCCGTGGCGGGGACGGAGGCCGTCCATGAAGCCGGGCCTCGCGGAGGACGCGGTCTACCGCTTCGTCAGCCCACCCAGCACGTTGCGCAGGATCGCGTCCCCCACCTCCGTGCCGACCTTGCGCGCCATCGAGCGGGCGGCATTGCCGAGGACCTGCTCGGCGAGGCTCGGCGGCGGGCGCCGGCCACGACCGGTTCCCTTGCCGGCTCCTTTGCCCTTCGGCGCTTCCTCGCTGCCGCCGAAAATGCTGCCGAACAGCCCGCCGAGCATCCCCGACAGCCCGCCCTCGCTCTGGCTCGCGGCCTCAGCCGGAGCGGAATCCAAGTGCTTGCGCTGGGCCAGCATCTCGTAGGCGCTCTCGTTGTCGACCGCCTCGTCGTATTTTCCGCGCAGCGGGCTCTGCCCGATGATCGCGGCGCGCTCGGCCGGGGTCAGCGGTCCCACCCGGCCCTGCGGCGGGGCGATCAAGGCCCGCTCGACGATCGAGGGCGTGCCCTTGGCCTCCAGAAAACTCACCAGCGCCTCGCCGACGGCGAGTTCGGTGATCGCCTTGCCGACATCGAAGCCGGGGTTCTGGCGGAAGGTCTCGGCCGCCGCGCGCACCGCGCGCTGGTCGCGGGGCGTGAAGGCGCGCAGCGCGTGCTGCACCCGGTTGCCGAGCTGACCGAGCACGGTCTCCGGCACGTCGAGCGGGTTCTGCGTCACGAAGTAGACGCCGACGCCCTTCGAGCGGATCAGGCGCACGACCTGCTCCACCGCGTCGAGCAGCGCCTTCGGCGCGTCGTTGAAAAGCAGGTGCGCCTCGTCGAAGAAGAACACCAGCTTCGGCTTGTCCAGGTCGCCCACTTCCGGGAGCTGCTCGAACAGCTCGGAGAGCATCCACAGCAGGAACGAGGCGTAGAGGCGCGGCCGCTGCATCAGCCTGTCCGCGGCCAGGATGTTGACGAAGCCCCTTCCCTCCCGGTCGGTGCGCATGAAGTCTTCGAGGTTGAGCGCCGGCTCGCCGAGGAATTGGTCCGCGCCCTGGTTCTCCAGCACGAGGAGCGATCGCTGGATCGCCCCGATCGAGGCGCCGGAGACGTTGCCGTAGGTGGCCGACAGCTCCTTGGCGTTCTCCGACAGGAAGGTGAGGAGCGCGCGCAGGTCCTTGAGGTCGATCAGCGGCCACTGGTTCTCGTCGGCGACGCGGAAGGCGATGTTGAGCACGCCCTCCTGGATGTCGTTGAGTTCGAGCAGGCGCGCGAGCAGGAGCGGACCCATCTCGGTGACGGTGCAGCGGATCGGGTGGCCCTGCTCGCCGAACACGTCCCAGAACACGGTCGGGAAGCGGTCGGGCTCGTAAGGAATGCCGAGTTCTTCCGCCCGCTTGACGAAATGCGGCTTGGCCTCGCCGGCTGCAGCGAGCCCCGAGAGGTCGCCCTTGATGTCGGCGGCGAAGACCGGGACGCCCGCGTTGGAGAAGCCTTCGGCCAGCACCTGCAGCGTCACGGTCTTGCCGGTGCCGGTGGCGCCCGCCACGAGGCCGTGGCGGTTGGCCAGCCGCAGGGTCAGCACCTCGGGCTTCGGGTGCGAGCCCGTGCTCCGGCCGACCAGAATCGTCCCCTCGCCCGCCATCTCACCGCCCTCGCCCAAACCGTGGCCGTTGCCCAGGACAGGGTATGGCGCCCTGCGTCCCTGATCCAGGGCCCCCGGCTACGGGCGACCCTTGATTTCGCCGCCGCCGCATCGGACAGACGAAAATCTGCCAGAGAGGACACGTTTCATGGAAGAGCTGATCGCCCGCGTCACCAACCGCACGGGCCTCGACGCCGCGACCGCCAAGACTGCGATCGGGCACATCCTCGCCTTCCTGCAGAAGGAGGGTCCGGCGACGGAGGTGAGCCAGCTCATGGCCGCGCTTCCGGGCTCCGAGACGGCGCTCGCCGAGGCGAACGCGTCGGAAGGCGGCGGCGGGCTGATGGGCATGCTCGGCGGGATGATGGGCGGCGGCGTGATGGCGCTCGGCCAGAAGTTGATCTCGGCCGGCGTGCCGATGAACCAGATGCAGCCGCTCGGCCAGGAGCTGTTCGCCTATGGCCGCGAGAAGGCCGGCGAGGACGTGATGGGGCCGATCGTCGGCTCGATCCCGGGGCTGAATCAGTTCGTCTGAGGCGGCAGGGTCGTTCGATAAGCCCTTGCGATCGTTAGCCGGTTTTCATTCGCCGGCTAGCATGGGAACTTTGCGCGTAGCCTCGCAGCGGCTTCGCGCAAGTCTCTGTAAAAACGCAAAAATCTCCGTCATAAAAGCGTGCGGCCTTCATGGTGTTGTCGCCGCGCAAGAGGACGCATCGCGCGGCCTCCGCCACGACAGGATCGTGTCGCCCATGTTGCCGAATTTTTCTCCGCGCGAGGCCACGGCGGCGTGGAAGGCCGGCTGGGAGACCAAGGTCCAGGCGCCCTTCGCCCGTTTCCGGCAGACCTTCGAGGGCGGCGATCTCGGGCTCCCCGGGGCTGCGCCGATCCTGCTGAAGTCACGGGCCAAGCGCTCTTTGCTGGAGCCGGGGCTCGGCCGCATCGGCCCGCTCGAAGTGCGGCTCGCCACCACCAAGTCCGAGATCCGCCGGGCGCAGCGCCTGCGCTTCCGCGTGTTCTACGAGGAGATGTCGGCGGTGCCGACCGGCCTGGCCGCGCTCAAGCGTCGGGACGTCGATGCCTACGACGCGATCTGCGACCATCTCCTGGTGATCGACCACACCGCCACCGAGGCCAAGCCCTTCCGTAAGGCCCGGCCGAAGGTGGTCGGCACCTACCGGCTGCTGCGCCAGGACCGGGCGGAGGCACATTTCGGCTTCTACTCCTCGGGCGAGTACGACCTCGCGCCGCTGCTGGAGCGCCATCCGGGAAAACGCTTCCTCGAACTCGGCCGCTCCTGCGTGCTGAAGCCCTACCGCACCAAGCGCACCGTCGAACTCTTGTGGCACGGCATCTGGACCTACGTGCTGCACCACCGCATCGATGCGATGCTTGGCTGCGCCAGCCTGGAAGGCACCGATCCGGACCGCCTCGCCCTTCCCTTGAGCTTCCTGCACCACCACGCCCGCGCCCCCGAGGCGTGGCGCGCCTGCGCCCTGCCGGAGCGCTATGTCGCAATGGACCGGCTGGCCCAGGAGGCGGTCGATCCCAAGGCCGCGCTGATGGCGCTGCCGCCGCTGGTGAAGGGCTATCTCCGGGTTGGGGCGACCTTCGGCGACGGCGCGGTGGTGGACCGGCAGTTCGGCACCACCGACGTGCTGGTGGTGCTGCCGGTCTCGGCCATCTCCGCCCGCTATATCGGACATTTCGGCGCGGGTGCGGATCGGCACGCCGCCTGACGGCTGCGGGGTTGCGGTGGAGGCCGGGGCCTGCTGAGGCGGGCGCCCTGCAACCCTGACGCGCCGTTCCAAGGTCATGCCCGGCCTCTCCGCCCCCGTCTCCGATCGCGACCGCCTCGGCGCCATGACCGCCGCGATCGCCTGCGTGGCGGTGGTGGGCACGGGTCTCGGCCTGTCGATCCCGCTGCTGTCGCTGGAAATGGAGCGGATGGGCGCGTCGAGCGTCGTCATCGGCCTCAACACGGCGGTGGCGGGGTTCGCGGCGATCCTCACGGTGCCGTTCGTGCCGCGGCTGGCCGCACGGGTCGGCGTGGTACGTCTGCTGATCCTGGCGATCGTGCTCGGCGGGCTGTGCCTCACCGCCTTCAAGATCTTTCCCCACCTCGTCCTGTGGTTCCCCCTGCGCTTCGTCTTCTCGACGACGATGGGGGTGCTGTTCGTTCTCTCCGAGTTCTGGATCAACGACGCGGCGCCCCCTGAGCGGCGTGGGCTGGTGATGGGCATCTACGCGACGGTGCTGGCGATCGGCTTCGCCATCGGCCCGACCCTTCTGACCCTGCTCGGCACGGAAGGATTCGCGCCGTATCTCGCTGGTTCGGCCCTGTTCTTCCTCGGCCTCACCCCGCTGGTGCTGGCCCGCAACCTGTCGCCCGCCCTCGGGCACGGCGAGGGCGGCGGGATCGTGACCTATCTGCGCCTCGCGCCGCTCGCGGTGCTGGCCGCCGCCCTCTACGGCGCGGTGGAGGCGGGCGCCTTCGCGATCCTGCCGCTCTACGGCCTGCGCATCGGCCTCGACGCGCAGGTCGCTGCCGCCCTGGTGAGCGCGGTGGCGCTCGGCAACGTCGTGTTCCAGATCCCCGTCGGGCTGCTGGCCGACCGGGTGGACCGGCGCCTCGTCCTGCTCGGCGGCAGCCTCGCGGGCGCGCTCGGGGCGGCGCTGATCCCGTGGGCGTCCGCCTCCCTGCCGGGGCTCACAGCCCTGCTCTTCGTCTGGGGCGGGATCGTCGGCACGCTCTACACGGTGGGCCTCGCCCATCTCGGCGCCACCTTGCGCGGACCGGATCTGGCGGGCGCCAACGCCGCCTTCGTGATGCTCTACAATGCCGGCCTGATGCTCGGGCCGCCGCTGATCGGCGGCGGCATGGACCTCGCTCCGCCCCAGGGGTTCGCCGTCGCCATGAGCCTGCTGTTCGCGCTCTACGCGGTGCCGGTGGTTCGCAGCCTCGTGCGGGGACCGGCGGGCTGAGATCGGTTGCGGCGGCACGGAACGGCGCCCCGGCGGTGCCCGTTATCCCGTCGAAGCTGCACCGTTTTTCATTCCGACGACGAAGGAGCCCGAACCATGAGCCTCATCGGACGCATCGTCACCAAGATCCTCGGCACCGACGACCGCGCCGTCGTCCGCGACGATCGCAACGCCGACTCGAGTTCCCCGATCGGCCGGCTCGTGACGAAGATCCTGCGCAAGTAACCGCGCGACACGTCATCGCGCCACATGACACCGAGCCGAGGGCCGGCCGTCCGAAAGGACGGCGCGGCCCTTTTTGATCTCAGGCGCCACGAGGAGGAGTGACCTTTTGCGGGGTGGTCTTTTTCTGATGAGGCCTTTATGCCCCTGCCCCTCTTCCGCGCTCGAATCCCCACAGCTTGAGGCCCAGGTTTCTGCCGCGGTTCACCGCACCGGACCGCGCGAGCCGATCTGTAATCATGTCCCCATTGCCCCACCTTGCTCCGGCCGCCGAATCGCCGCGGGCGGAAACCGACGCCAGACCAGGCTTGCCGAGCTACATCGTCGGCCAGGACGGACAGGGCCGCTGGGTGGCCCTGGAGAGCCAAGGCCTCGGCGGCGGCTACTTCCGCAGCCGCGAGGCGGCGTTCCAATATGCGGTCGGTCGGACCGGACGCCGCGTCGGCGCGGTCCGCCTCAGCGCCGAGCCGTTGCGCATCGCCCTGTGATACGGTCTCCGCTGGATCGCTTCGGCTTCGCCTCGCGATGACGGCGTCGGGTCAAAGCCGAAGCGATCAATCGGAAACGGTATCAGCCTGCCCGCGCGGCGCTCGAGCGACGGCTAACTCCGCCTCCCGAAGGGATCAACCGGATCGGTATGAGAGGCGTGGCGCGGGCTCAGCGCCCCGCCACCGCTTCCCGCACCACGCTCTTGACGAGTGGCGCGGCCGGCACGCTCGGATGCCAGAACTGGCCGGTGCGGCCGGCCTCATAGCCGTACTGGTAGAGGCTGCGCATATAGGCGGTATCGAAGCCGCGGGCCGTGGCGGTCTGCGGCGCGGTCTCGTCGATATAGGCCAGGTTGAAGCCGATTCCGTTGCGCCGGGCGAAGGCGTCGGTGGCCACCAGCGTCGCCCGCGAGCGGGCACGGCTGGCGGTGGTGAAGGACTTTTCGACGATCGACAGGGTGTTGTTCTTGGTCACCTCGAATTCGGGTTCCAGCCGCCCGTTGATGACCACGTAGATGTCGGCCTTCCCGGCGTTGCGGAAGCGCCCGTCGCGCACGAGGAAGGATTGGGGCAAGGTGAAGACCGGCGTCACCACCGAGCCGTCCACATGCATCTCCTGGAAGGCGCGGCCCTCCGCCTGCACGTCGAGGAGCTGGGGCGGGAACACCGCCGGGATGCTGGCCGAGGCGGTCAGCACGTCGGTGAACAGCGAGACCGCGTTGGGCGCACCGCTCGAAGCGATGGCGCCCATGTTCCAGATCACCGCGCGCTGCGTGTCGAGATTCGTCGTCACCACAAGCAGGCGGCGGCCCTTGGCATGCTCCTCGGCGACGGCCTGGAGCAGGTCGGGCGTGACGTAGCGGGCGATCAGGGTGCGCAGCCGCCCGTCGCCGAACAGGCCTGAGCCGAACAGCACGTTGGCGAGGCTCGGGCTCTGCACCAGCGATTCGGCGGCGCCGCTGGTGTAGATGTCGGTGAGATAGGGATCGTAGGCCGGCCCGAGGAAGGCGAAGGGCGCGATCAGGGCACCGGTCGAGACGCCGGAGACGATGGTGAAGTCCGGCCGCTTGCCCGAGGCGGTCCAGCCGTTGAGTACGCCGGCCCCGTAGGCCCCATCGCCGCCGCCGCCCGAGAGCGCCAGATAGCTGAAGGCCTGACGCTTCTTCTGCGGGCCGGCGGCCATCGCCACGAAGTCGGCGGCGCTGGCATCGGCATAGGCCCGCACGCCGACCATGCCGGGCACGGTCGCGGCTTCCGCCTCATCCTTGGTGTAGCTCGTCCGCGGCAACGAGGAACAGGAAGCGGCCTGCCCGGCGACCAGCGCGGCGAGGAGCAGGCGCGACCAGTGGAAACCCTTTGGCATCGACATGACCTGAACAAGCCCGTGGAAGGGGGCCAGCCTACACCAAACGAGCTTGGCCGTATTGCGTTCCCGCACGACACGGCCTTGCTTGCTCGGAGGCTGATGCCGCGCTGCCACAACCTGGGCAGGAGCGGTCCCGATGGGACAATTGCGGGTCTCCTGCACGCGCTTGCTTGCGCGGGACTGGCGCGGCGGGCCGGGGAACACCGTGTCCGACCTCTCGGATTTGTCATATGTTCGTGCCGCGCCCGTAGGTTAGGATCACGGCAATGTCCGGAGCCGAGCACGAGACCTTGATGTCGTCCCGCGTCCGCGGCGGGAGGTGCCCGTGCTGAGCGGATCGGTGATCCTGCGGGTCCTCCTGTTGATCGCGGCGGCGGCGGGGTTGGCCTGGATCGTTCAGGCGTTCTGGCTGCACGGCTCCGATAGGCCGGCCGGCCTGCCCGCGGCGGCGACGGTGAGCCCGGCTCGGCCGACGGGCCTGCCTGCCCCGCCCGAGCCGGTGCGGGTGGTGAGGCCGGCCGAGCCGGTCAGGGAGGCGGCAAAGGAGCCGGTACCTCCGGCCGCCGAGGCGTCGCCTGCTCCTGCCGCACCGCGCGCCGATCCCTCACCCGAGCCGGTGACGTCTCCGGCGGCGCGAACGGCGCCGGCCCCGCCGCCTCCCGATCCGGTGGCCGAGGCCGAGGAGAACGCGCCGCCCGCGGCGGTCGCCCTGATCGACCTCAACACCGCCTCGCTCGCCGAACTGAACGGGCTGAAGGGCGGCGGCGCCATCGGCCGGACGATCATCCAGCACCGGCCCTACGCCTCCGTTGACCAGCTCCTCTCCAAACGCGTCCTCAACCGCGCCACCTACCAGCGCATCAAGGATCAGGTGACGGCGCGGTGACGTCGGCGGCGGCTCGCCCCCGCCGCCGAAAGCGCGGATCGATCGGCGAGACAGCGACGGTCTTGGAGACAAGCGGGCCTGAGAGAAACCGGTAGAGCGTCCTCCGATGGCCGCACCGCGCATCCGACCCTGGTACAGCGCGCGCCGAGGCCCTAAACAGGGGCGGACGTTTCCCGAAATGAAGGCCGAGGCCGCTCCATGCAAACGACATCCGGCGCACCGATCCTCCGCCGGGATCTGGGTGTCGAGGAGACGACGGAATCCGACAACATCGTCCGCTGGGACGGCGAGCGGCTCTACGTCGAGCAGGACATCTACCACAACGGCCAACTCGTCCACCGCAAGTACCGGCGCACCATCACTGAGCCGGTCGCTCGCGCCCTGCAGGCGATCCTCAAGCGCTCGCAGCAATGAGGGCGGCGGCGCTCGCGCTGCTCGCGGCGCTGGCCGCGCCGCTCTCTCTGGCCGCCTCGCCCGCGGCGGCACAGGTGCGGGTGACCTTCGTCGCGCCCGAGCGCTACACCGACGCCCAGAACCGCTTCGGTTCGGGCCCATCGTTGCGGGTCGTACTCGCCGAGATGCGCCGCCTGTTCGAGACGCTTGGCAATCCGGTGCTGGCGCCGGGTCAGACGCTCGACATCGCGGTGCTCGACATCGACCTCGCCGGGCTCGACCAGCCGAGCTTCGGCCCGGCCCAGGGTGTGCGGGTGGTCACCGACATCACCCCGCCCCGCTTTCGCCTGCGCTACGCCCTGAAGGAGCGTGGCCGCACGGTGCTGGCGGCGGAGGAGGCCGTCAGCGACATCAACTTCCTGCTGCGCGCCAACCGCCTCTCCTCCGGACAGACCTTCTTCTACGAGCGTGAGGTGTTGCGCGACTGGTTCCAGGCGCGTTTCGTGCAGCGGCGCCCGCCGCCGGGCTAGAGCATCATCCCGAAAGGTGGCCGCCGGCTTTCGGAAAAAGATGATGCAACACAAAAGGCCTAGAGCATCGTCCTGGATCCGATATCCAGGACGATGCTCTAGTCGCACTGCCCGTCACACGCTCGACGCCGGAGCCTGCCATGTCCGCGCCGTCATCGGCCGGACGCGGGCGGGGCTCGACACGACATGCGGATCGTCCTCGTCGCCAACCCCGCGTCGGGCGCGTTTGCTGCCGGCGTGACGCCGGACGCGATCCGTGCGCGGCTGCGGGGGGCGGGTCTCGATCTCGCCCCTGAGCCGGACGAGACCCTGCCCCTGCCCGACCGCTTGCGGGCCGCGCTGCACACGGAGGGCGTCACGGCCGTGGCGGTGGCGGGCGGGGACGGCACGCTCAACGGCGCGGCCGGTGTGCTCGCGGGCAGCGGCGTGGCGCTCGGTATCCTGCCCTTCGGCACCATGAACCTGCTGGCCAAGGATCTCGGCATCCCGCTCGATCTCGACCGCGCCATTGCCGTTCTCGCGGCCGGGCAGACCCGCGCCATCGATCTCGGCTGCGTCAACGGGCACCTCTTCCTGATCAACTCGGTGCTCGGCATGCCCGCGCGCATGGTCCGCCACCGCGAGATATTTCGCGGGCGGCGGCTCGGCCTTCCGGCGCTGCTGCGGCTGGCGGTGGCGACCCTGCGCCATCTCGGACCCTATCCGCGTCTCGCGGCGGTGATCTCGGAGGGCGGGCGGCGGACGCGGCTGCGCCTCCGCATGCTCGCTGTGGTCAACAACGACTACGCCGAGGGGCCGGGAAAGATTCTGGAGCGGAGCCAGGTCGATGGCGGCGAGTTGACGCTCTACATCGCCCGCCGGCTCTCGCCGTGGCGTCTTGTCCGGCTGGCCCTCGGGTTCGGGCTCGGCCGCTGGCGCGACGGGCCGGGGCTGGAACGCCGCAGTGCGACCCGCTTCGCCGTCTCCGCCCGGAGGCGCGCGCTGCGGGTGATGAACGATGGAGAGGTCCGCTTGATCGCCCCGCCCCTACGCTACCGTCTGATGCCCCGCGCGCTGACCGTGATCGTTCCGGAGCCGAAGCGGTGAGACGGATCGCCCACATCTCCGACCTGCATTTCGGACGCACCGACACGGCGGTGGTCGAGGGGCTCGCGGCCGAGCTGAACCGCGACCCACCGGACCTGATCGTGGCCTCCGGCGACTTCACCATGCGCGCCCGGCGCAAGGAGTACGCGGAGGCGCGCGCCTTCCTCGACCGGCTCACCGCGCCCTGGATCGCGGTGCCGGGCAATCACGACATCGCCTATTTCAAGCTCTTCACCCGCTTCTTCCATCCGTTCGGCCGCTACCGCCGCTTCATCGCGCGGGACACCGAACCGACCTTCCTCGACGACGAGATCGCGGTGGTCTGCCTCAACACCGTGCGGACCTGGGCGCCGGAAACGGATTGGTCGCAGGGCAAGATCACGCGGGCGCAGATCGCCCGCACCGAGGAGCGGCTGGCGGCCTTGCCGAGCCACGTGTTCCGGATCGTGGTCGGCCACCACCCCTTCATGCCGCCGCCCTGGGACGCGGAGGCCCGCCTCGTGGGCCGCGCCGACGAAGCGCTGGACGCCTTCCGCCGCCACAGCGTCGGGCTGACGCTGGCCGGCCACCTCCACCGCCACTATGCCCGCTTCGCCGAGGCGCCGGAGACCGGCACCGAACCCGACATGGTTGCGGTCGATCGCGGCCGGGCGCAGGCGGGCGGCCAGCGGCTGCTCGCGGTGCAGGCGGGCTCGGCCACCTCGACACGGCTGCGCGGCAACGAGCCCAACGCCTATAACCGCATCGTCATCGAGGACGGGCGGGCCACCGTGACCGTCCGGGTCTGGACCGGCGCGGAGTTCGAGGACGTGCGTGAGGATGATGCCGCGGCCAAGGAGCGGAGCGGCGCGCCGGAGCCGGCCGGGCGCTGACCGTCCGGCCCTCCTCTGAAAGTCAGGGCAGCGCTGTCCGCCGAGCGCCGCCGCCCACGAGACTGACGGCGAAGGCCACCGCGAGGTTGAGCGCCAGCGCCACGACGCCGATGTTCAGGTCCTGCACCGGCCCCGGCAGGCCGGGGAACAGCTTGGCGAGCGTATAGCCGCCGACCACCGTCACCGCCACGGCGGCCACGCCGGCCAGGATGCCCGCCATCGCCCCGGCGCGGGTGAGCGGGTTGCGGGGCAGGAGGCTGAAGAAGAAGGCCGGGAAGAGCTGCGTGACGACGGCGTAGCCGATCAGCAGCAATTGCACGATCGTCTCGCCGCCGTAGAGGGTGAAGCCGACGCAGGCGAGCGCGAGCAGCGGCGCGATCCCCTTGGCGAGCCGGCCCGTGGTGGCGTCGGTCGCATTGCGCGCCAGTGGCCGGTAGAGGTTCTGCGCGATCAGCGTCGAGCCGGCGATCAGGATCATCGAGCCCGGCACCAGAGCGGTCAGCACGCCGGTGGCACCGATGATGCCGACGAACCACGGCGGGAAGGTCTGGAGCGCGATTCTGAACAGGGAGAGATCGACGTCCGGGCCCGTCAGCCCCGGCACCTGCAGCACGGCGGCAAAACCGGCGAAGAACACGAACAGCAGCATGAGCTGGTAGAGCGGCAGGAAGACCGCGTTGCGCCGGAAGGTGCGCGCGTCGCTCGCGGTGTAGATCGAGGCGAAGATGTGCGGGAACATCCAGCCGCCGAGCGCGGTCAGCACCGTGGTCGAGGCGAACCACGTCGCGCTCTGGCCGCGGTCCGGCAGGGCCAGGAAGCCGGGCTTGGCGGTATCGATCGCCGTGAACATCTCCCCGATGCCGCCGTAGTAGTGATACGGCAGGTAGACGCCGAGAAAAATCACCACGAACAGGATCATGAAGTCCTTCAGGACCGCGGTCCAGGCCGAGCCGCGCACGCCCGAGACCATGACGTAGACGGTGAGCACCGCCGCGCCGATCCAGATCGCGACCGTCGGCGAGATTGCGCCGTAGGAGGCGGTGGCGACGATGATGCCCAGCCCCTTGAGCTGCAGCACCATGTAGGGGACGAGCGCCACGATCCCGACCAGCGCCACCAGGATGCCGAGGCTCTTACTGTCGTAGCGCGCCGCGAAATAATCGGGCTGCGAGAACAGGTTGCGCTCCTTGGCGAAGCGCCAGGCCGGCGGCAGGATCCAGTAGGAGATGACGTAGATCAGCGTCAGGTAGCAGAGGATGTAGTAGGTCGGCCCGCCCTTGCCGTAGGCCCAACCCGAGCCGCCGAGGAAGGTGAAGGTGGTGTAGATCTCCCCCGCCATCAGCAGGAAGACGAGCAGCGTGCCGAAGCCGCGCTTGCCCACGCTCCACTGTTCCATGTCCATGTCGTGGCCCGAGCGCGCCTTGAGGCCCAGGCCCAACGCCACCACGACGGCGAGCGCGATGATGAGAAGCGCCGCGTTCATGGCCCTTCCTCCGGTTCCCGGTTGGCGGGATCGGTGAGGTAGATCAGCGCCATGATGGCCGAGGTCGCGACCGTGCAGCCGACGAGCCACGCCAAGAGCAGCGGCATGCCGAGCACCATCGGCTCGACCCGGTTGAGGAAGAACGGTCCCACCAGCATCCCGAGGGCGGGCAGCGCGGCGAGCCACTGAATCAGTTTCATCGACGGCCCCTCCCCGGCGATGGCTTGCGGAATCGTGCCTTCGGTCCGGTCATACGCTCCCCGTCGGTTCGGCGCCGGACCATGAGGCAGAATTCACACCAGGGCGAGGGGATGAAATCCTCTTTTTGCGTTCAGGTGGCCCCTCAAGCGGCTTCTTGGCGGCGGTCGAGCAGCCTCGGCAGGGCGCGCAGGTTGAGCGGCTTGGGCAGGAAGCCGTCGAAGCCGGCGGCGAAGGCCGCGGCCACGTCCTCGCGGCCGGTATTGGCCGTGAGCGCCACGAGATGGAGCGGCGCCGCGCCAGTCTCGGCCTCGCGGGCACGGATGCGGCGGGCCGCCTCCAGGCCGTCGAGGCCGGGCATGCGAATGTCGATCAGCGCGAGGTCGAAGGGCCCCTGCCCTTCCGCCGCCGCCAAGGCTTCGAGCCCGTCGCGAGCCAGGATCACCTGCGCACCGAGCCGCTCCAGCGCCTTGGTGGCGAGGAGCGCGTTGATCGGGTTGTCCTCCGCCAGCAGGACCCGGCGGACCGGTGCGGCGGCCGGCGCCGGCTCGGCGGGAGCGGGTTCTGCTGTCGCGTCGGTTGGGAGGCGGGCCTGGGCGGATCCCGGTTCCAGCAGGCGGTCGAACAGCGAGCGGGCGCGCACCGGCTTGATCAGGTAGCTGTCGAACCCCGCCGCGTTCGGGGCGCCGAATTCCCGCCGGTCGAAGGGCGAGAGCAGGATCAGGCTGCAGCGCACGCCGCTGCGGGTGGCCTCCGCCGCAAGACGCCGCACGGCGGCGTCGCCCAGGCTGCGGTCGGCGATGAGCGCGTCGAAGGCGATGCCCGCCAGCGCGTCGAGCCCGGCATCCGCGCTGTCGACCACCACCGCCGCGGCACCCGAGCGGCTGAGCCGGCGCGCCAGGTAGGGCGCCTGGAAGGGTGAGTCGGCAACGATCAGCACCTTTCGCGGAGCGAGGCGCGGGACCCGGGCGGCCTCCGCACAGTCCGCCGCCGGGAGCGGCAGCACCACCCGGAAGGTCGAGCCGCGCCCCACCGTCGAGCGGGCCTCGATCGTACCGTTCATCCGCTCCACGAGGCGGCGGGTGATGGCCAGCCCCAGCCCCGTGCCCTCGTGGCTCGCGCTGTCCTCGCCCTGCTCGAACTCCTCGAACAGGATCGGGATGCGCTCCTCGGGGATGCCCGGGCCGGTATCCTCGACCGTGAGGACGAGCCCTTCTCCCGGACCCTGCCCCGCCCGCGCGAGGCTGACGCCGACGCCGCCGGCTTGGGTGAACTTGATGGCGTTGCCGGCGAGGTTCACGAGGATCTGCCGCACCCGGTCGGCATCGCCGATGCGTGAGGCGGCGAGGTCGTCGGCGATGTCGAGGGCGATCTCCAGGCCCTTGTCCTGCGCCCGCGGCGCAAGCAGCTCGACCACGCCCTCGACCAGGGCGGCGACGTCGAAGGGCTCGGCGGCGAGGTCGAGGCGACCGGCCTCGATGCGCGAGAAGTCGAGGATGCCGTCGACCAGGCCGAGCAGCGCCTTGCCGCTCGTGCGGAACGCCTCGACATAGGTGCGCTGCTCGGGGTCGAGCCGCGTCTCGAGCAGCAGGTCGGCCATGCCGAGGATGCCGTTCAACGGCGTGCGCAGCTCGTGGCTGACGGTGGCGAGGAACCGGGATTTGGCGACGTTGGCGGCCTCCGCCCGGCTCTTCGCCTCGTCGAGGGAGCGCGCGGCCTCCACACGCTCAGTGACGTCCTGGCCGGCCCGCAGCCAGCTCGGCCCGTCCGCACGGCCGGCCGCCGGCATCTCGATGAAGGAGAACCAGCGCGGCACGCCGTCCACCGGCATCAGGCGCTCCTCGACCACCCGCACGCCGTCGGGCCGCTGCGCGCTCGCACCGCGCTCGATCACCTGCGGGCTCAGCGTCGAGCCGATCAGCTCCAGCGGCCTTACGCCGAGCAGGGCGGCGAAGCCCTCGCTGGCGAAGGTGATCCGCCCCTGCCCGTCCCGCTGCACCACGACCTCCGTCGTAGCCTCGACCAGCACCCGGTAGCGTTCCTCGCTCTCGGCGATCTGCCAGAGCCGGTCCTGAAGCGCCTCCGTCATGTCGGAATCCGGCACGACGGATCCGCGACGGCGCAGCGACACCAGGATCAGCGCCAGCATCGCCGCGGCGATGCTCAGGCCCATCACGCTCACCGCAAGGGTCATCGGTTCCACGAACATCCCCCAGGGCCGGCCGAGGTCGAAAGCCGGGATCGTCAGAGGGACGATCATGCCAGTCGGGCGTGAAGCGCCGCTTGAGAAAGAGGCTTAAGGGGGAGTGTGCGGAATAGGCGGGATTTTGCCGGTTCGGTGCCGCCGGGTATCCCCTCTCCCCGCCCGCGGGGAAAGGCCCGCAGGCCCCTCGTCGTGCTTGCGGGAGGCGGAGGCGAAGCCGAAGCGGAGGTGAGGGGGCGCTTCCGAAAGAGGCTCTTCCGGCGAAGCCCCTCACCTTCGGCGACCGCCTCGCTTACCCGACGACGAGGTCGGTAAAGCCCTCTCCCCGCAAGCGGGGCGAGGAGATGCTTGGGACCGGCTCAAACCTCCGGAAACCGCCTCAGCAGCGCGTCGCCATTGAGCCCGAGCGCGGCGCCGACCTCGGCGAGCGCCGCGTGCTCCTCGCGGCCGATACCCTCGTGGTCGGCGACGTCGGCCGCGACGAGGAAAACGTTGCGGCGCTGCTCCTCCGGCCGATCGGCGATCGCGCCGATTCGAACGAGGTTTTCCGCGCGGCCGGCGCGGGTGCGGGCGCGGCCGAGCCCTTCGTAGAGGGCGTGTTCCAGCATCAGGCTGTCGTAGCCCTTCTCGATGATCGGGTTCGCGCGGATGCCGGCGAGCGCGGTCTCGAACTCCTCGGTCATCAGTTCGCCGTCGGCCACCGCGACGTTGGCGCAGGCCGACACCGCCGCCTGCATCAGCGTCTCGTCGCCGGCATAGGCCTTGAGGGTGGTGCGGAACTGCTCGACCGCAGCGTGAAGAAGGCCCATGTCTCGTACAAAACCCCGTGGCAGAGCCCCGACAACGGGGATGCCGGTCAAACGATCCGCGCACTCTCCTGCACCCGCGCCTCGGCCGCCTGGATCGCCTCCGGCGTGCCGACGTGCAGCCACTGCCCGTCGAGGCGCAGGCCGTGGAGGCGGTTGCGCTTGACCGCCCGGTCGAACAGCAGGGTCAGGGAGAAGGAGCCCTCCGGCGTGTCGGCGAATAGCTCCGGCTTCAGGATCGCCACGCCGGCATAGATGAAGGGCGCAACCTCGCGCTCGCCGCGCCACGAGAGCCGACCGTCCGAGTCCATGTCGAAATCGCCCGCGCCCTCGTAGCCGAGGCTCGTCGCGGTCGGGGCGACGAGAAGCAGGATATCCATCGTCTCGGGGTTCCAGGACTCGATCAGCCGCCCGAGATTGGGCCGCGGCCCCTCCAACCAGAACGAGTCCGAGTTGAACACCACGAAGGGCTCGCCGTTGAGCCGGTCGAGCGCCTTCTTCACGCCGCCGCCGGTCTCGAGCAGGGCGTCCCGTTCGTCGGAGACGACGATGGCCGGGGCGCCGGTGCGGTGGGAGAGATGCCCCTCCATCAGGTCGGCGAGCCAGTGGACGTTGACCACCGCCGTCTCGATGCCGCCCTGCGCCGCCCGGTCGAGGGCGTGGTCGATCAGGGCCTTGCCGGCGACTTCGACCAAGGGTTTGGGCACCGTCGCGGTAATCGGGCGCATGCGCTTGCCCAGGCCCGCCGCGAGCACGAAGGCGCGGGTGATTTTTTTCGGGGTGGGTTCAGCGCTCATGCCGCCTCGACCGGTCCGGTTGAAATGAAGCGTTCAGGATGCGGCAGGTTCGGCATCCGGCCGCGGTGCGACGAGGCTCGGCAGGTGGGTCTCGTGCCACGCCCTGACCGCCGCCAGCGCCGGATGGGCGAGGTTGCGGGCGACATAGCCCTCGATCCGCGGCAGGTGGGCCAGGTAGCCCGGCTTGCCGTCGCGCTTGTCCAGTCGGGCGAAGATGCCGAGGATCTTGGTGGCGCGCTGGGCCGCCAGCACCGCGTAGGCGCGGGCGAAAGCCTGCATGTCGAAGCCGATATCCCGGCCGCGGCGCTCGCGGATATAGAGGCCGAGCAGCCGCAATTCGAAATCGGCGCTGGCATCGACGCGGGCGTCCTGCAGCAGCGAGGCGACGTCGTAGGCCGGGTGGCCCATCACCGCGTCCTGGAAGTCGATCACGCCGACCCGCTCCAGCCCGGTCCGCTCGGGGAGCCAGATCAGGTTGGGCGAGTGGTAGTCGCGCAGGGTCCAGGTGGCGGGCTCGGCGATCAGGTCCTTCAGCGCCTCCGCCCAGAGATCGCGGAAGGTGCTCCGCGCCTCGGGCGACAGGGTCGTGCCGCGGATCGCGGGCGCGTACCACTCGGGCATCAGCTCCGCCTCGAACAGCAGGGCTTCGAGGTCGTAGGCCGGGATGGCGTGATCGATCCCCTCGCTCACCGGCACGGTCGTCGGCAGGTCGGTGGCATGGAGCTTGGCCAGCAGCCGGACGGCCTCGGCGTAGCGCTCGGGACGCGGCGCGCCGTTCTCGATCACCGGCTCGGAGCCGAGATCCTCCAGGATCAGCAGGCCGGCATCGAGGTTCTCACCCAGGATCTTCGGGGCCGAGAAGCCGATCGCCCGCAGCGCCCGGTCCATACCGACGAAGGCGTGGATGCTCTCGGCGAGCTTGACCACGGCGCTGTAGGGCTTCCCGTCCTTGACCGGCGGGCCGTCGGGACGGGGCGGCGAGATCATCAGCACGGCGGTCTCGCCGCCCGGCCTCACCAGCCGCTCGTAGGCGCGCGAGGAGGCGTCGCCCTGCATCAGCACCCGCTCGGCCTCGTCCCAGCCGCTGCGGGCGAGCAAAGCCCGGACGGCGCGGGCGCGATCGATGCGCTCGCGCATGTCGCCGGTGCCGTCAATCCGGATGAGGCGGGCCTCCTCGCCATACTCCGCCCGCAGGGACAGCTCGACGGTGAGCGTGGGATTCTCGCGGTGGCCCAGCCTTTCGGGCCACTCGACCAGGGTGATCGCGGTCTCCGAAAGTTCGTCGAAGCCGAGTTCCACCAGCTCGTCCGGACCGCGCAGGCGGTAGAGATCGGCGTGGATCACCGTGCGGCCGGAGCGGGTCTCGTAGGGCTGCATCAGGGTGAAGGTCGGGCTCGGCACTTCGAGCCGCGGATCGCCCGCGAGTTCGCGGATCATCGCGCGGGCGAGCGTGGTCTTGCCCGCGCCGAGCCCGCCGGAGAGCGCCACGAGGTCGCCGGGCCGCAGAATGCCGGCCAGGAAAGCGGCCATGTCCTCGGTCGCGCCCTCCTCGGGCAGCAGCACCTCCCAGGCGGCGCGCCGGGGCGACGATGACGCCGGCGGCGTCTGGGCCTCGCCCTGCGACGGGCCGGGCCGCGGGCTTCCCGCCGTGCTGTCCGGAACCTCGCTCAACGCCCCAATCCTCCGCAAAGCCGCGAACGGCCACCCCGCTCAGGGTTAAGCCTCAACCCTTCTATCGGGGGATGTTTAACCCTTTTTCCGCGCCCGCGGTGAGCCCCGCCTGCCGGCGCGAGCCGATTTCACCCCGATTCCGTGAGCGGCGGCCGGCTCTCGAAGAACGTCGATGTCCTACTCGGCGGCCTCGGCGAGGCTCCCATTGCCCGGCGGCGTCTCGACCGGGAACAGGCAGGTGACGCGGGTGCCCGCGCCCGGCGCCGAGTGGATCTCGACGCGACCGCCATGCAGCTCGACGAAGGAGCGCACGATCGAGAGGCCGAGGCCGACGCCGCGGTGCTTGGTGCCGAGCGTGTTGCTCTCGAACCGGTCGAACACCCGGTCGATCACCTCGGGCGCGATGCCGCGGCCGCGGTCGATCACGGTCAGCCGCAGCGCCGTTCCCTCGCGCCGGGCCTCGACGCGGACCTGCTGGCCGGGCGCGGAGAAGCCGACCGCGTTGGAGAGCAGGTTGAACAGGATCTGGCGCACCCGCTTGCCGTCGGCGAAGACGTTGCCGATGTCCTCCGGCACGTCGAGGTCGAGGCCGATATCGGATTCTGCGAGCCGATCCTCGATGCCGCGGGCGGCGGCCTCCACGGTGGAGCGCACGTCGATGGTCTCGCGCTGCAATTCGAGCGAGCCGGCATCGATCGAGGCGAGGTCGAGGATGTCGTTGATGATGACGAGCAGCGCGGCGGACGAGCGCATGATGTGCTCGGAATATTCGCGCTGGCGCTCGTTCAGCGCGCCGACGGTCTCGTCGCCCAGCAACTGGGTGAAGCCGATGATGTTGGTGAGCGGCGAGCGCAGCTCGTAGGAGACGTGGTGGACGAAGGTGTCGCGCAGCTGCGAGGCGCGCTCCAGGGCGTCGTTCTTCTCGGTCAGCGCCCGCTCGACATTGGCGCTCGCGGTGACGTCGATGAAGGTCAGCAGCGTGGCGCCGAGCGGCAGCGGCTGCGAGGAACAGTCGAGCACCGTGCCGTCGCTGATATCGAGGCGGCAGCCATGGCCGCTGCGGG
Organism: Methylorubrum sp. B1-46; assembly: GCF_021117295.1. Classification (NCBI taxonomy): domain Bacteria; kingdom Pseudomonadati; phylum Pseudomonadota; class Alphaproteobacteria; order Hyphomicrobiales; family Methylobacteriaceae; genus Methylorubrum; species Methylorubrum sp. B1-46. The sequence goes on from NZ_CP088247.1 coordinate 4,843,203, forward strand.
TCTCGGACAGGCCGGTGATCGACTGGCGGATGCCGGCCCAGGCGCTCTGGTCGGGGGTCAGCGCCCGGCAGGCGGCGATCACCGCATCGACATGCGGCTTGCCCGCGAGCGTCGCCGGGTCGAGGCGCCAGGTCGCGGCGAAGGCGCGGTTTGCCACCGTCAGGCGCCCGTCGGCGCCGAACACCGCCACCGGCTCCTTGAGTGCCTCCAGGGTCTCGGCCTGCTCCTTCATCAGCGCGTCGTAGCGCGAGGCGAGCTTCATGCTCTCCGAGACGTCGTGGTAGAGATAGGTCAGGCCGCCCTGCGGGTTGGGGTCGGCGACGACGCGGAGCGTCCGCCCGTCGGGCAGGTACCAGGGCGTGTCGGTCGGCTCGACCGCGCGGTAGGCGGCGAGCACGTCGGCCTTCCACGAGCGGAAATCGGCTTGCTCGGGCAGCTTGCGGGCGGCGCGCAGGCGGTCGAGGATCTCGCCGTCGAGCGGGCGGCCTTCGAGGAAGGCGGGGTCGAGATCCCACAGGCGCTGGTAGGCGGCGTTGTGGAAGATCAGGCGCTGGCGCGCATCGAAGATCGCCACCGCGGTCGGCAACTGGTCGAGGGTGCGCACGTTGGCGTCCATCTGCCGCTGCAGGTCGGCGCGCACGCTCTCCAGCTCCGAGACGTCGACGGCGATGCCGACGCGGCCGGCCTCCAGGGTGCTCTCGCTGACGTCGAGGGTGCGGCGGGCGCCCGCCACCACCGCCGAGAGGCGTAAGGGTTGGGGGGCGAGGCCGGCGCGTCGCACTTGGCGGGCGATCTGCTCGCGGGCGCCGCGGTCGAGGAGTTCCAGGCCGTGATGCAGCGCCGTTTCACGGCTCGGGGCCTCGACGGCAGCGGCGTAGGCGGCGTTGACGAAGGCGAGCGCCCCGTCCGGGGATCGGTGCCAGACCGGCTGCGGGATCGCGTCGAGCAGACCCGCGAGCGCGGCGAGACGGCTTTTGGCCTCGTCCAGGGTGTGGCGCAGCTCGATCAGCTCGCGGCGCTCCTCGGTGGTCTCGCGCAGGCGCAGCAGCGCCCGGCCGCCCACCGCCTGCCCCTGCGCCTCGATGAAGCGCCCGGCGAGGCTGCGCAGATTCGTCCGGAAGCCGGTGCCGCGTTCGCGCAACGTGGCGACCGCCGCCTCGAGGAGCTGCGCGTCCTGGGGCGTGAGCCAGGTGCCGAAGGTCAGCAGGTGCCGGGAGGCGCCCTGAATCCCGCGGGCATCCTGGTTCCGAAAATCCTGGGCGAAACCGGCATCGCCGACGATGCTCGGCTCGCCGCGCCCGGCCCAGGCGATGAGGACCTGATGCTCGGAATGGAGCAGCATCTCGGCCCGGTCGTGCGCGCCCCGGAGCTGAGCGAGTTCGTCCTGAAGCGCCCGCTCCTTGCGCGTCCAGCCGACGCGCTCGCGCAGATAGACCAGCGACAGGATGGTCGCGAACAGGATGAGGCCGAGGACGACGGCAAGGCCGGCAACGTTGTGCGTTTGCATCGCTCCCAGCATCGGCCTCGCTTCGATGGACGGAGCCCCCTCGGCGAGTGCCGCGACCGGCGCCGCGACGACGAGGACGCCGACGCGCGACAGGACGCGCGCCGCCCGTTCCAGACCCATGTCCGCCCCCACCCCATACCCGGCGCTCCGCGGCGCTCGCGCCCACGGCTCGGAAAGCTCACCGAACACGCCGGGCAAATGCCCACCGCCGCAACCGGCTTGCCGCCGCCGCGCAGGCACCTGCTTCCGAAGATTCGCGCCACTGTAACGCGGGGTCGATTCCGGCTGGAAGCGCCTTTATCGCCCCGAGCGGGTCGGCCCTGCATTCCGGCGGCACACAGCACCCAAAAGCCACACCACCGAAATGGTCTCTTGACGCCGTCTTAGGAATGATTGCCGCGCCGTATGGGCCGTAATCCTAAGTCAAGTCTCCCATGCAGCCGTGAAAACAGTTTCGCCACCGGTGCGATGGCCGGTCTGTGCCGGCGCGAGGCGACCCGCAAAACGAGAGAAGCCCGGCCATGGCCGGGCTTCTTGCGTGACTCTGACGGCAGGTCCAATCGCGCCGGCGACCCGGTTTCCTGAACGAAGCCGGGTGCTCGAACGTCGATCAGTAGCGGTAATGCTCGGGCTTGAACGGGCCGGTCTGCGACACGCCGATATAGGCGGCCTGATCGGGGCGGAGCTTGGAGAGCTTCACGCCGATCTTCTCGAGGTGCAGGGCCGCGACCTTCTCGTCGAGGGCCTTGGGCAGCGTGTAGACCTGCCGCTCATACTTGCCGGGGTTGGTCCACAGCTCGATCTGGGCGAGCGTCTGGTTGGTGAAGGAGGCCGACATCACGAAGGACGGGTGGCCCGTCGCGTTGCCGAGGTTCACCAGGCGGCCCTCCGAGAGGAGGATGATGCGGTGGCCGTCGGCGAACTCGATCTCGTCGACCTGCGGCTTGATGTTCTGCCACTTGAGGTTCTTCAGGCCGGCGACCTGGATCTCGTTGTCGAAGTGGCCGATGTTGCACACGATGGCGCGGTCCTTCATCGCCCGCATGTGCTCGATCGTGATGATGTCCTTGTTGCCCGTCGCGGTCACGAAGATGTCGGCGCGCGGCGCGGCATCTTCCATGGTGACGACCTCGTAGCCCTCCATCGCCGCCTGCAGGGCGCAGATCGGATCGATCTCGGAGACCATGACGCGGCAGCCGGCGTTGCGGAGCGAGGCGGCCGAGCCCTTGCCCACGTCGCCGAAGCCCGCGACCATGGCGACCTTGCCGGCCATCATGACGTCGGTGCCGCGGCGGATGCCGTCGACCAGCGACTCCTTGCAGCCGTAGAGGTTGTCGAACTTCGACTTGGTGACCGAGTCGTTCACGTTGATCGCCGGGAAGAGCAGCTTGCCCTCCTTGGCGAGGTTGTAGAGGCGGTGCACGCCCGTGGTGGTCTCCTCGGAGACGCCCTTGATCGAGTCGGCGAGACCGGCGAACCAGCCCTTCGGCTTCTCGGCGAGCTTCTTCTTCAGGAGAGCGAAGAAGATCTCCTCCTCCTCGGATTCCGGCTTGTCGAGGAAGGCGGTGTCGCCGTTCTCGGCCCGCAGACCCAGATGGACGAACATGGTGGCGTCGCCGCCGTCGTCGAGGATCATGTTCGGCATGCCGCCGTCATGCCAGTCGAACAGCTTCGAGGTGTAGTCCCAGTACTCGGTCAGGGTCTCGCCCTTCACGGCGAAGACCGGGATGCCGGCAGCCGCGATGGCGGCGGCGGCGTGGTCCTGGGTCGAGTAGATGTTGCAGGAGACCCAGCGGATGTCGGCACCGAGCGCCTTCAGGGTCTCGATCAGCACCGCCGTCTGGATCGTCATGTGCAGCGAGCCGGCGATCTTGGCGCCCTTGAGCGGCTGCGACGCGCCGTACTCGGCGCGGGTCGCCATCAGGCCGGGCATCTCGGTCTCGGCGATCGAGATTTCCTTGCGGCCGTAATCGGCCAGCCCGATGTCCTTGACGATGTAATCGTTGGCAACTGCCATCTCGGTATCCCTTTTCAGTCGTGGCCGGCGCGAAACGGCCAATCGTTCCGGCGCATCGGCCGGTTCACCCGGCCGGGTCGGCCATCCCTGTAGCAGGGCGGGGCTTAGGGAGCAATCAAGACATAAAGATGTCTTTATGCGTTTAATTCCAGGGTGAACGGCTGGGCGCTCAGGCCGGCTCGTCCCGCAACTGCCGCCGGATGATCTTGCCGCTCGTCGTCATTGGCAGGGTGTCGCGAAACGCGAGCGCGCGCGGCACCTCGTGGGCGGAGAGGCGCGCCTTAGCGAAGGCGAGGATCTCGGCGGCGAGCGCGTCGGAGGGTGAAAAGCCGGTGCGCAGGGTGACGAAGGCCTTCACGGTCTCGGTGCGAAGCGGGTCGGGCACGCCGACGGCGGCGGCGAGGGCCACCGCCGGATGGGCGCAGAGGCAGGCTTCGATCTCGGCCGGGCCGATCCGGTAGGCGGCGGAGGTGATGAGATCGTCCTCGCGGCCGACGAAACGGATGTAGCCGTCGGCGTCGCGCCGCGCCTGGTCGCCGGTCATCCACCAGCCGTCGCGGAATTTATTCGCGGTCGCCTCGGGCTGGTTCCAGTAGTCGAGGAACAGCACCGGGTCGGGCGCGCGTACGGCGATCTCGCCGGTCTCGTCGATATCCGCCTCGGTCCCGTCCTCGCGCAAGACCGCGACGCGGTGGCCGGGCACCGGCTTGCCCGTGGCACCGGCCCGCGCCACGCCGATCCGCGCGCTGGAGGCGAGAACGAGGTTGCACTCGGTCTGGCCGTAGGCCTCGCCGATGGTGAGGCCGAGCGCGGCTCGCGCCCATTCGAAGGTCTCGGCCCCGAGCGCCTCGCCGGCCGAGGCGATGTTGCGCAAGGCGGAGAGATCGAAGATTTCGCGCGGGTTCGTGACGCCGCGCAGCATCCGCAGCGCGGTCGGCGGCAGGAAGGCGTGGGTGACGCCGAGATCGGCCATCAGCCGGAACGCCGCTTCCGGCTCGAACCGGCCCGAGGCCTTCGCGACCACCGGCATGCCGAGGCGGAGCGACGGCATCAGCACATTGAGCAGGCCGCCGGCCCAGGCCCAGTCGGAGGGCGTCCACATCAGCCCGGTGCCTTCAGCGGGAAAACCGTGCATCAGGGTCCAGCCCGGCAGGTGACCGAGCAGGACCCGGTGGCCGTGCAGCGCGCCCTTGGCCAGCCCGGTCGTGCCGGAGGTGTAGATCATCAGGGCCGGATCGTCCGGCCCGGTCGCCCGTGTCGCGAACCCGTCCGGGGCGTTCTCCAGAGCCGCGAAGAAATCCTCCGCGGCGTCCCCTGCCCCATCGACCGAGAGGATCGTGGCGAGATCCGGCAAGTCGGCGCGCAGCGGCTCCAGCTTGGCCAGCCCCGGCGCGTCGGTGACGACGGCGCAGGCGCCGGAATCGGCGAGGCGATGGCGCAGAGCCGCCTCACCGAACAGGCCGGCGAGCGGGAGTGCGATCGCCCCGAGCCGGTAGGCGGCGAAATGTGTCACCACCACCGCCGCCGATTGCGGCAGCAACACCGCTACCCGGTCGCCCGGCCCGACGCCGCGCGCGGCCAGTGCTGCCGCGAGCCGCAGCGAACAGGAGCGCAGACGGCCGTAGCTCATCGCCTCGGGACGGTCGTCGGCTCCCAGGACGAGGAGTGCGGTGCGGTCGGGCTCGCTCAGCGCCCAGCGGTCGCAGACATCGGCCGCGATGTTGTAGCGCTCCGGGATCTCCCAGCGGAAATTCGCGACGCATTGTTCGTAAGTGTCGGCTGGCTCCGGCACGGCCTTGTCCTCGAACCTGCGGCGGCCCCCCGGCGCCGGTCCTGTTTCGTCTTGCCGGTCGCGCCGCAGCGGGACCGGCCGCCCCTCATCCACCCTCGCCGGGGCAGCCGCAATCCGCAGGCTGCACGCAGTCTTGCGGGCCTAGTCTTCGCGAGGCGGAAAGCCGCCGCGGAAGGCGAAATCGGTGATCGGGCGGCGGGCGTTTGGGCGTTCCTTGGCCTGTTGCTCCTCGCTCAGCTCCGCCCAGGGCGTCGCGCGCCCGACCGCGTAGGCCGCCTCGACCCGATGATGCTCGGGTACGTTCAGCACCGTCACCGCCCGCTCCTTGTCGAAGCCGCCCATGCCGTGGACGTGCCAGCCCTGGCGGTTGGCCTGGAGCGCGAAGGCGAGCGAGGCGGCCCCCGCATCGAGCGAGTGGCTGGCGGACGGCTTGAATTCGTCGCCGACCTTCATCCGGCTGCTCGAGACGAGGATGACGAGGGCGCCCGTATCCTTGGCCCATTTCTGGTTGCCCGGCACCAGGAGGTCGAAGAAGGCGTCCCAGTCCGGCGTGCCGCGCAGTGCGTAGAGGAAGCGCCAGGGCTGCGAGTTGTAGGCCGACGGCGACCAGCGCGCCGCCTCGAACATCCTGAACAGCTCGGCCTCGGGCACCGCCTCACCGGTGAAGGCACGGGGCGACCAGCGCTCGGCGAAGATCGGTTCGATGGCGTGGTCGGGCGTGCGGGTGGTAGGGCGAGTCGTCGCTTCGGTCACCGGTGGCGGTCTCCGGGCTGGCAGGATGATGGTGCGGCGCACGGTATGGCAGTGCACAAGCGCGGGCTAGGGGGTGGTGTTGCCGCGCCTCCCAAGGCGGGCGAGAACGAGGTGGAAGACATTGGCCCGACGAGGATGCCCGTGAGCGAAACCGGCTCGACCCCCCTTCTGCTGCGCGCGGACCACGACGGCGTCGCCACCCTGACGCTCAACCGGCCGGCGGCCCGCAACGCCCTCTCGCTTGGCCTGCTCGAAGCCCTGCGCGACGCCTTCGCCGGTCTTGCGGAGGACGGGAGCGTGCGCGCCGTGGTGCTGGCGGCAGCGGGCCCCGCCTTCTGCGCCGGCCACGACCTCAAGGAGATGACCGGCTATCGCGGGGAGGCCGACCGCGGCGCGAAGCGGTTCGAGGCGCTGTTCGCGCTCTGCTCAGACGTGATGATGGCGATCCCCGCCCTGCCGCAGCCGGTGATCGCGGCGGTGGAGGGCGTCGCCACCGCCGCCGGCTGCCAACTCGTGGCCTCCTGCGATCTCGCGGTGGCGGGGGCGCAGGCGCGCTTCGCCACGCCGGGCGTGCAGATCGGCCTGTTCTGCTCGACGCCGATGGTGGCGCTCTCGCGCAATCTCTCGCGCAAGGCGGCGATGCGGATGCTGCTCACCGCCGACATGGCGGATGCGGAAGAGGCGCAGCGCCTCGGCCTCGTCAACGACGTGGTGGAGGTGGGCGGCGCGCTTCCCGCGGCGCAGGCGCTGGCCGCAGGAATCGCGGCGCGCAGCCCCTATACGGTGCGGATCGGCAAGCGGGCCTTCTACGAGCAACTGGAGATGCCTCGGGCCGAGGCCTATGCCCACGCCGGCCGGGTGATGCTGGAGAACATGCTGGCACGCACGGCGGAAGAGGGGATCGCCGCCTTCCTCGATCGCAGGGGACGTTGAACGCGCGAGGGGTCGAACCGATCCTGCCCCGGCGCATTGCCTCCCCGCCGCCCCGAAGCCGACACGAGATCGCGCGAAACAGCCTCATGCTCCTGCGCCGCAATGCCATCACCCTGCCCGCACCCGGTCCCGACTCCAAAAAGATCGTGAGCTGGAACCTGCTGCGCCGCACCGGCGCGGCGGTGGATTGCCTCGTCACGCTGATCGAGCAGGAGCGGCCCGACCTGCTGCTGATGCAGGAGGCGACCAAGGAGATCGCCGCCCTGAAGAACCGGGTCGGCGGCGTCTATGCCTGGGCGCAATTGCCGGGGCGCATCCACGGGCTGGCGATGTGGAGCCCGGTCGAATGGGGCAAGCCGCCCGAGATCGTCACCCTCCCCCCGGGCGTGCTGATCGATCGGGTCTGCCAGGTGCTCGACTGGGGCGATTTCGGCGTCGCCAACGTGCATCTCTCGCACGGGCAGGTTCTGAACCGACGCCAGCTTCGGCGGATCGAGAGCCATTTGCCGGTCCGCGCGGCGGTGCTCGGCGACTACAACATCGTCGGCCCGGCCCTGTTGCCGGGGTTCCGCGATGTCGGCCCGCGGCGTCCCACCCATGCCATGGTCGACGTGCTGCCGCTGCGGCTCGACCGCTGCCTCGTGCGCGGCCTCGTCTGCCACGAGCGCATGGTCCTGCCACGCGGCCTCTCCGACCATCATCCGATCGTGGTGCGTCTCTCGCCCGCACCGGAGGGCGCCGCCGCGATCGGCCGGCTCAGAGGTATGGCAGAAGCAGTCGGACGGCTGCGTCGCGCAGGCGCACGGGGAGCAGGCGGGCGTCGAGGTCGTTCAGCGTCAGGCGGGTCTGGCGCTTCCCCATGATGAAGGCTTCGAGCCTTCGAGCGAGCTCCGTGTCGTAGACCTCGACGTTCAATTCGAAGTTCAGGCGGAAGCTGCGCGAATCCCAGTTCGCGCTGCCGATGAAGCACCATTGCCCGTCGACGGTCATCGCCTTCGAATGGTCGAAGGGCGGGCCATCGATCCAGATCCGCACGCCGCTCTTGAGCAGCGGGTCGATATGGCCGCGAGTCGCCCAATCGACGAAGCGATGGTCGCTCTTCTTGGGGATGACCACGTCGACCTCGATGCCGCGGGTCGCCGCAAGGCACAGCGCGTTCACGATGAGGTCGTTGGGCAGGAAATACGGCGTCGTCAGCCGGATCGAGTCCTTCGCGCAGGTGATCGCCTGAAGGATCACGGTGGCGATCTTCTCGATGTCGGCGTCGGGGCCCGAGGTGACGACGCGGGCGGTGACCGCGCCGGCCAGCGCGAGCGGCGGCAGCCACGCCTCGCCGTCCAGCTCCTCGTCGGCCACGAACAGCCAGTCGGCGATGAAGGCCTGCGTCAGGTGCTCGACCACCGGCCCCTCGATCCGGAAATGGGTGTCGCGGATCGGAAAGTCCGGCTTCTGGGCGACGCGGTTGCCGTCGGAGATGTTGACGCCGCCGGTGAAGGCGACGCGTCCGTCGAGGATCAGCAGCTTCTTGTGCGTGCGCAGGTTCAGGAAGGGCATCCGCCAGGGCAGCGCGGAATGCATGAACAGGCCCGCCGGCACCCCAAGCCGACGCAGGCGCCGCCACGCCGCCGGGAAGAAGTAGCCGCTGCCGATGCCGTCGAGGATGACCCGCACCTCGGCGCCCCGGTCCTGGGCCGCCTTCAGCGCGTCGCAAAAGGCCCGTCCGGTCGCGTCGTCGCGAAAGATGTAGCTCGACAGCGCGACGCTGCGGCTTGCCTCGCCGATCGCCGCCAGCATCGCCGGATAGGCCTCGTCGCCGTTGCGGAACATCGCGAAGCGGTTACCGGCCACGGTCGGCAGGCCTGTGATCGACTGCGCCGCCCGGTCGAGGGCGCGGTACGGCTCGGGCACGTGGGCGGAGGGCTGCGGCGTGTCGTCGACCGTCTGCGAGGGGCGCCGCTTCAGCCGCCGGGCGCGCCGTTCGACCCGGTTGATGCCGAAGGTGATGTAGAGGAGGCTGCCGAAGACCGGCGCGAGCCAGGCCAGCCCGATCCAGCCGATCGCCGCGCCCACCACTCGCTTGCGCAGCAGCACGTGGACGCTGACGCCCGCCGAGATCACGAGGCCGATGGCCGCGACGATCTCGGTGCGAAGCGAGGCCGTCGTGCCGAGCCATCGGGTGAGAACTTCTTCCACCGGTCCGCCTGCCGCCCTGCCCTGTCGGGGAATGGCCGAGGAGATAAGCCAAGCCTGGGGCGGCGAACAGGCGCCTCGCCACAGATTGCCGCCCCGTGCTAGAACAAACCTCGAACGAGAGCCGGCACGGCCGCCGCCTTTCGAAAGCCTTCACCCTCTTGTCCTCAGGTGGTCGCACACGCCTCCCGAGGGTCAGGTCTCATACCGTCGAGCATGTCCGCACGCGCCGCTCCTCGCGTCTTCACGATTCCTCCCGGCGCCCCGTTCCTGCCGACACTGGCGGAGGCCCTGGTCTCCGGCCGCCTCGTCGGCGCGGTCGGCCACGATCCCTTGGCGCTCGCCGCGGTCACGCTCTACCTGCCGACGCAGCGCGCGGTGCGGGCGCTCTCGACCGTGCTCGCACAGCGCCTGGGCGGGGCGGCCCTGCTGCCGCGGATGATCCCGCTCGGCGAGGCAGACGAGGCCGAACTCGATCTCTCCTCCAACACGCTTCTGGAAACGCCGGAAGACCTGCTCTACCCGTCGATCCCCGCGCTCGAGCGCCGGCTGATCCTGGCGCGGCTCGTCCAGAAATGGGCGGAGACGGTGGACCGCGAATTGCTGCCCATCGACGACGAGGTGCCCTTCCTCGTGCCCTCCTCTCCCGCCGACGCGGTGGCGCTCGCCGCCGACCTCGAAGGGCTGATGGATGCGCTCACCGTCGAGGGCCTGCCCTGGAGCGAGATCGCCTCCGCGGTGGAGGCCGAGCATTCGCGCTACTTCCGCCTCACCCTCGACTTCCTGCGGATCGCCGCCGAGCACTGGCCCGACATCCTCGCCGCCCGCTCGCTCGCCGACCCGGCCGCCCGTGCCCGCCGCCTCGTCCTCGCCGAGGCCGCCCGGCTCGACCGCGACCGGCCGGACGATCCGGTGATCGTTGCGGGCTCCACCGGTTCGGTGCCCGCGACCGCACGGCTGATCGCGGCGGTGGCCCGCCTCCCCCGCGGCGCGGTGGTGCTGCCAGGCCTCGACCTGCATCTCGACGAAGAGGGCTGGGAGGCGATCGACGGCGCGGGCGGCAAGCGCGAGGAGATCGCCCACGGCCATCCGCAGGCGATCCTGCATGCTCTGACCGGGCCGAGGGGCTTGGCCACCGGCCGGGCGGAGGTCGAGACACTCGGCGCGCTCCCGCCCGAGGCGGTGGCGCGGGAGAGGCTGCTGTCGCAGGCGCTACGCCCGGCCGAGACGACGGATGCCTGGGCCCGGCTCGACCCGGCCGAACGGGTGACCCTCGCGCGGGAAGGGATGGCGGGCCTCGCTGTGGTCGAGGCGGCGGACGAGCGCGAGGAGGCGCTGGTCGCCGCCCTGGCGCTCCGCGAGACGCTGGAGACGCCCGGCGCCACCGCCGCCCTCGTCACGCCCGACCGCGGGCTGGCGCTGCGCGTGTCCGCCGAACTCGCCCGTTGGGGCATCGCGGCGGAGGATTCGGCGGGCTTGAGCCTCGCCCGCTCGCAGGCCGGCCGCTTCGCCCGGCTTGTGGCCGAACTCGCCGCCGAGGTGTCCCCTGCCCGCGTCATCGCGCTCCTGGCCCATCCCTTCGTCCGGCTGGGTCTCTCCCGCAGCGAGGTGGTGCGCGCCGCCGCCGCCCTGGAGATCGGCGGCTTGCGCGGCCCCGCCCCGATCCCGAAGAACAGTTTCGAGGGCATGCGGGCGGCGGTGGCGCTCCAGCGCAACGCCACGGAGCGGGTGCCGCGCGCCAAGAAGCGCCTGAAGCCGATCGATTGGGATCTTTCCGAGAACATCCTCGACCGTCTGGAGATCGCGCTCGACGCGTTCCGCACCGACCTCCACCCCGCCACCGGCAACCTCGTGGCGCTGGCCGCTCTCCATCGCGAGGCCTGCGAGGGGATGATGGGCGGAGCGGAAGAGGACGACGAGATCGACGATCCCTCTCTCGACACCCTCGACGGCCTGTTCGACGATCTCGAAGCGGCCGAGCAGGAAGAGCTGCCGGGCCGCTTCTCCGATTACGCCGCCTTCTTCACCGCGCTGGCCCGCGACCGCACCGTGGCCTGCGCCCAGCGGAACGCGCATCCGCGCCTGCGCATCCTCGGGCCGCTCGAAGCGCGCCTGCTCTCCGTCGATCGGATCGTGCTCGGCGGGCTCGACGAGGCGGTCTGGCCGGTGCGCCAGACCACCGATGCCTTCCTCAACCGGCCGATGCGCGGGGATGTCGGCCTGAGCCCGCCGGAGCGCCGGATCGGGCAGGCAGCCCACGACTTCGTCCAGGGCCTCGGGACGCACGACGCCGTGGTGACCCGCGCGGCGAAGCGCGAGGGCTCGCCGACCGTGCCCTCGCGCTTCCTCCAGCGCCTGCGTGCCTTCGGCGGCGATGCGGTCTGGGCCGGCGCCCTCGCCCGTGGGCAGCGCCTGCGCGGCCTCGCGGCCATCCTCGACCGCGGCCAGGAGGCGCCACCCCCACGGCTGACGCGGCCCGCGCCGCGGCCCGATCCGGCCCTGTTCCCGGAGCGGCTCAGCGTCACCGAGATCGAGACCCTGGTGCGCGACCCCTACTCGATCTTCGCCCGCCACATCCTCGGGCTGGAAGCGCTGGAGCCGATGGCCGTGGTGCCGGGCGCGGCCGAGCGCGGCAGCCTGATCCACAAGATTCTTGGCGACTTTTCCGCAGCCCATCCCGGCCCGCTGCCAGCCGGTGCGGAGACGTTGCTCTACGCCATCGCCCTCGACGCCTTCGGCCCGCTTCAGGACCAGTATCCGGAACTCTACGCCGAGTGGTTCCCCCGCTACGAGCGGATGGCGGTGGCCTTCCTCGAATGGGAGGCGAGCCAGCGCCAGGGCCTGCGGGCAATCCACGCCGAGCGATCCGGAAAGCTGACGATCCCGCTCGGCGAGCGGACGTTCACCCTCTCGGCCCGTGCCGACCGGATCGAGGCCCGCGCCGACGGCGGCTACTGCATCGTGGACTTCAAGACCGGCACGCCGCCGAGCAACCGCACGGTCTTCGCCGGGTTCTCGCCCCAACTCACCCTGGAGGCGGCGATGCTGATGCACGGCGCGTTCGAGGGGCTGAAGGCCGCCGCCCCCCCGGATCTGCTCTACGTCCACGCCTCGGGCGGGCGCGACCCGTTCCGGCCGATCCCGATCAAGCCTCCGCCCGGCGATGGCCGCCCGGTCGAGGCCATCGTCACCGAGCATCTCGAGCGCCTGCGCGGGCTGATCGCCCGCTACATGACCGGAGAGGCGGCCTATCTGTCGCGGCCCTACCCGCAATATGTGCGCGCCTATAACGAGTACGATCACCTCGCCCGCGTGCTCGAATGGTCGCTGGCCGGCGAAGGAGAGGCCGCGTGAACGCCCCGCTGACCGGCTTCACCGTCGACGACCTGACCAAGGCGGCCCAGCGCCGGGCCGCCGATCCGCGCCTCTCGGCCTGGGTTTCGGCCAATGCGGGCGCGGGCAAGACCAAGGTGCTCACCGACCGGGTGCTGCGCCTGCTCCTCGACGGGGCGCCGCCCGGCCGCATCCTCTGCCTCACCTTCACCAAGGCGGCGGCCGCCAACATGTCGATCCGCGTGTTCCAGCGCCTCGGCCGCTGGGTGACGCTGGACGACGCGGCCCTGAGCGCGGAACTGATCGAACTCACCGGCGAGCGGCCCGCCCGCGACACCCTGCGGCTCGCACGCCGCCTGTTCGCCCGCGCCGTCGAGACGCCGGGCGGCCTCAAGATCGAGACCCTGCACGCGCTGTGCGAGCGGCTGCTGCACATGTTCCCGTTCGAGGCCAACGTGCCGGCCCGCTTCGTCGTGCTCGACGACAACCAGTCGCGCGAGGCGTTCGAGATCGAGACCGACAACGTCCTCGCCGACGCGATCCTCGGCGGCAATCAGGAGCTTTCCGACGCGCTGGCCGTGGTCGGCGCGGAAGCCTCCGGCGATACGCTGCGCGAGGCGATCCGCGCCGCGATGCGCACCCGCGCCCTGTTCTCCGATCACCGCGCCCTGGAGCCGGCGCTGGCCCGCCTGCCCCGCGCGCTGGCGCTGCGGGACGGCGCCAGCGTCGAGAGCATCGAGACCGAAATCCTGGCGGGCAGCACACTCGGCGACTGGCGCGAGATCGCGGCGAGGCTGCGCACCGGCAAGGCGACGGACGAGCGGCTGGCCGACGGGCTCGTGGAGGCGCAGGCTGCCCTGAACCTGGGCAAGGCGCTCGCCCCCTATCGCTCGGTCTTCTTCACCGACAAGGACGAGCCGCGTGCGGCGAAGTCCTTCGGCACCAAGGCGGTGCCGGAAGACGTGAAGCAGGCGCTGCTCGACGAGCAGGCCCGCCTCATCCCGCTCTTCGACGATCTGCGCGCCGCCCGCGCGCTCGCCCGGACGCGCGGGCTGTTTCGGCTGGCCGCCGAGATCCACCGCCGGGTCGAGGCTCAAAAAACCCGGCTCGGCGCTCTCGATTTCGACGACCTGATCCACAAGACCCTCGACCTGCTCTCGCGGGTCGGCGCCTCTTGGGTCCTGTACAAGCTCGACCGCGGCGTCGACCACGTCCTCGTCGATGAGGCGCAGGACACCAACCCGCAGCAATGGGAAATCCTGCGCACGCTCACCGCCGAGTTCGCGGCGGGCGAAGGCGCCCGCGGCCTCACCCGCACCCGCTTCGCCGTGGGCGACCCCAAGCAGTCGATCTACAGTTTCCAGGGCGCCGACCCGCGGGAATTCGAGCTGACCCGCCGCGCCTGGGGCCGGGCGGCGGAGGGCGCGGGCCACGACTTCGCCGATGTCAGCCTGCGGCTCTCGTTCCGCACCGCGAACCACGTGCTCGCCGCGGTCGATGCCGTATTCGGCGTGCCGGAGCACTTTGCCGGCCTCTCCTTCGACGCGGGCGCGCCGGGCACGGTCCACGCCTCCGCCCGTGCCGGCGTGCCCGGCGCGGTCGAACTCTGGGGCATCGAGGAGCCGGCGGAAGCCGAAGAGCCCGATGCCTGGGCCGCCCCCGTCGATGCGCCGGAGCCCAATGCGCCTGCCATCGTCACCGCCCGCCGTATCGCCCGCGCGGTGAAAGCCTGGACGAGCAAGGGCGATGCCTGTGGCCGCGTCTGGCGGCCGGGCGACGTGCTGATCCTCGTGCGCAAGCGCTCGGCCGCCTTCGAGGAAGTGATCCGGGCGCTGAAAGGGCTCGGCGTGCCGGTGGCGGGCCAAGACCGGCTCGAGGTGGCGGGCCACATCGCCGTGCTCGATCTGGTCGCGGTCGGCCGCGCCGGGCTTCTGCCCGCCGACGACCTGACGCTCGCCACCGCCCTCAAGACCCCGCTCGTCGGGCTGACCGACGACGACCTGACCCGCATCGCTGCCCGCCGCCCGTTCTCCGAGACGCTGGAAGACGCGCTGACCCGCCACGCGGAAGCCGGCGACGGGGCGGCGATCCGCGGCCGCACTGCCCTGCAGCTCTGGATCCGCCTCGCGGCGGAGAACGGCCCGTTCGGCTTCTACGCCGCCCTGCTCGGCCCCCATGGCGGGCGCAGCCGGCTGGTGGCGCGGCTCGGCGGCGAGGCGGGCGACGCCATCGACGTCTTCCTCGCCCAGGCCGCCGACGCCGAGAACGGCGGCGACGCCCCCTGCCTCGAAGCCTTCTTGTCCGACTACGTGGTGCGTCCCGGCCGCGGAAAGAGCGGCCTCTCGGTCAAGCGCGACCTGGAGGCCGGCCGCGACGAGGTGCGCGTGATGACGGTCCACGGCGCCAAGGGGTTGGAAGCGCCCGTCGTCGTCGTCATCGACGGCTGCGAGCCGCTCGGGCGCAACGACCCGCCGCTCCTCGGTCTCGACCACGCCGCCGACGGCCCGCTGCCGCCGGTCTGGACCGGCGGGCGCACGCAGGATTGCGCGGCGACGCTGGCCGCCCGCTCGGCACTGCAGGCGCGGGCGCGAGAGGAGCATAACCGCCTGCTCTACGTCGCCATGACGCGGGCCGCCGACCACCTCGTCATCGCCCCCTATCGCGGGGCGACGCGGGAGACCCCGGCCTCGTGGTGCGAGATGGTCCGCATCGGCCTGGAGCGGGGCTTGGGGCCCGGCGAGGCGATCGAGACCGAGCACGGACCGATCACGATCTGGCGCGACGGCTCCGCCGCCGCGTTCGCCGCCGCAGCGGAGGCCACGGTCGCGCCGGAGCCCGAGGCGGTGCCGGACTGGCTGTTCGCGAAGGCCGCGCCGGAGGCCGAGGCCGCGCCGCCCCTGAGCCCGTCCGGCGCTCTCGGCGCGGCGGATGGCCAGCGCCAGCCCCAGCGCCGCCTCGGCGACGCCGAGGCCCGCCGCCGCGGCGCCCTGGTCCACGCGCTGCTCGAACACCTGCCGCGGATCGAGCCGGCCCGCCGGGCGGAAGCCGCCGAACGTTTCGCCCGCGCCCGTGCGCCGGCTCTCGACGAGAGCAAGCGCCGGGACCTCGTGCGCTCCGTGCTGCGGCTGATCGAGGCGCCGGACCTCGCGCCGCTGTTCTCAGGCCAGGCGCGGGCCGAGGTGGCCCTCTCAGGCAGGATCGTGGTGGACGGCGTCGAGCGCGACGTCACCGGCCGCATCGACCGCCTCGTCGTCGAGGACGGCCGCGTGATCCTGTGCGACTTCAAGACCGGCCGTCCGCCGGCGGAGGATGCCCCACTGCCCGAGCGCGAGGCGGCGCAGGTCGCCCTCTACGCGCGGCTGGCCGCCGCGATCTGGCCGGACCACGCGATCACCGCCCTCTTGGTCTGGACCTCGGGGCCGGTGGTGCGGCGGGTGGAGAGGGCCGTTTGACGCCCTCCCCGTCATCGCAAGCGGATGCAAAGCGATCCAGCGGCGCGGCCCTTCCGGGAAAGGCGCGCTCTGGATTGCTTCGGCCTCGCCTCGCAATGACGGGTCAGCAGCCTCAGCTGCTTTTCTTGGGCGTCAGCTTGACGATCTGGCCGTCATCCTCGGTGACCGCGTAGACGGCACCGTCGGGGCCGACGCGCACGTCGCGGACGCGGTGCTCCAGCGGGATGCGCTCCTCGGTGACGACCTTGTCGCCGTCGAGCTTGAGCACGACGAGGCCCGTGCTGACGAGGCCGCCGATCAGGAACTGGTTCTTCCAGGCCGGGAACGCGTCCTTGTCGTAGAGTGCCATGCCCGAGGGACCGATCACCGGATCCCAGTAATAGACCGGCTGCACCGTGCCGCCGGCCTGGGTCTGACCGTCGCCGATCTTCTCGCCGGAATACTCGATGCCGTAGGTCACCACCGGCCAGCCGTAATTGAGGCCGGGGCGCGGGCGGTTCAGCTCATCGCCGCCGCGCGGCCCGTGCTCCACCGTCCAGAGCCGACCCTGATTGTCCAGGGCGGCGGCCTGGACGTTGCGGTGGCCGTAGGACCAGATCTCGGGCTTGGCCTTCTCGCCGCCGGTGAAGGGGTTGTCCTTCGGCGCGTTGCCGTCGGTGTCGATGCGGAACACCTTGCCCAGGCCGCTGGTCAGGTCCTGCGCCTGCCCGCGAGTCTGCTTGTCGGAGCGCTCGCCCACCGTGACGAACAGCTTGCCGTCCGGCGCGAAGACGAGGCGCGAGCCGAAATGCTTGTCGCCGTCATAGGTCGGCATCTGGCGGAAGATGACCTTGAGATCGTCGAGCCGGGCCTTGCCGTCGCTCTCCACCAGCTTGGCCTTGGCCACCGTGGTGCCGTTGCCCTTGTCCCGCGGCTCGCTGTAGCTGAAGTAGACCGTGCGGTCGGCGGCGAAGCTCGGGCTCAGCGCGATGTCGAGCAGGCCGCCCTGCCCTTTCGGATCGACCTTCGGCACGCCAGCCACCGGCTGGCCCACCGTGCCATCCTTGGCCACGATGCGGATCTTGCCGGCCTTCTCCGTGACGATCATACGCCCGTCGGGCAGGAACTCCATCGCCCAGGGACTCTCCAGGCCCTTTGCCACGACCGCGGTCTCGACCTCGGTCTTCTGCGCCGGCTCGGGCGCGCGGGTCTGGTTCGGCAGGAGCGGCTTGTACTCGGTGTTCGGCGGCTCCTTCTCCGCAACGGTGGAGCCGGCGCTCGGCGCGGCCGGAGCCTGGAACGACTCGCCCTGAATGCGCGGGGCGCGCGTGTCCTCGGCTCCGCCCTGGCCGGAGGGCGCTTGCGCGAAGGCGGAGGCATCGAGGCCGAGGGCCGCGACAGTGGCGAGCAGAAGGGAAAGAGTGCGCGTCACGTCGTTTGATCCTTGTGCGGGTCGCCGATCCTGCTCGCCAAATGGGGCGCGGGCGGCTCATGGCGAGGCCTGCGGCGGCGCAGGTGACCGCAGGCGGCGGTTTTGCGCACCCATCCGGGGCGAGGATTGCGGGCAAGAATTACGGGGATGAGCTGTGCCGGATCCATGTGGGTTTGGCGCCTCAGACCCGCGACCGGGGCGCGACGCCTTGACCGGGGAGCGGGGCGTCGCCAATTCTCGGCTCACCGTGAGGCGCCGAACCCACTCCCCGGTGCCCTCCATGCGGGAGCCTTCCATGGACCCGCATGGGACCGCGTGTCGAAAGGACCTACGATGGCGACCGTGAAAGTGACCGATGCGAGCTTCGAGCAGGACGTTTTGCAGTCCGCCGAGCCGGTCGTGGTGGATTTCTGGGCGGAGTGGTGCGGCCCTTGTCGGCAGATCGGCCCGGCGCTGGAGGAGATCTCCGTCGATCTCCAGGGCAAGGTGAAGATCGCCAAGGTCAACGTCGATGAGAATCCCGGCATCGCCTCGACCTACGGCATCCGCTCGATCCCGACGCTGATGATCTTCAAGGACGGCAAGCTCGCCAGCCAGAAGGTCGGCGCCGCCCCCAAGGGCGACCTCTCCCGCTGGATCCAGGCGAGCGCCTGACCCGCACGCCGCATTCCGGCCCGACCGATCCGAGACAGCCCGGCCGCGAGGCCGGGCTTTTTCATGTGCGCCGGCCGCCTATCGACCGGGCGCCCGCAACGAGACGTAACACCGTTTCGATTCGACTGCTTCGGCTTTGCCTCGCGA
Organism: Methylorubrum sp. B1-46; assembly: GCF_021117295.1. Classification (NCBI taxonomy): domain Bacteria; kingdom Pseudomonadati; phylum Pseudomonadota; class Alphaproteobacteria; order Hyphomicrobiales; family Methylobacteriaceae; genus Methylorubrum; species Methylorubrum sp. B1-46. Next base: position 4,861,392 of record NZ_CP088247.1, read on the forward strand.
CGACGGATCGAAGACCCCGGCGGACGCCGCATGAAATGCAAGAAGCCCGGCCTTGCGGCCGGGCTTCCTGGTTTCGAGACCCTTTATGGGAGGTTCGGCTTAGTAGCTGCCGAACTTGTAGTTCAGGCCGGCGCGGATGACGGCGAAGTCGACGTCGCGGCGGGCGGTGTTGTTCAGGATGGTCGAGGGCGAGATCGGGCCGGCCGCGGTCAGCGGGGTGGCGGTGACGATCACGCCGTTGGCGTTGGCGAAGCCGTAGCGGCTGTTGTTGCCGTCGAAGTTCACGTACAGACCTTCGACCTTGAGCGTCACCGCCGAGGAGCGGAAGAAGTTCAGGAACGAGTCGGTCGGGAGCGCGTACTCGACGCCACCACCAGCCGCGTAGCCGGTCTTGAAGTCGTCGGTGTCGACGGCGCGGCCGCCACCGAAGCTGCCGTAGGCGAAGCCGCCGGTGCCGTAGAACAGGACGCGGTCGAAGGCGTAACCGATACGGCCGCGGACGGTGCCGAAGAAGTCGAGGCCCTGGACGCCGGTCGGGTTGATCAGGGTCACGCCCGGCTGCACGAAGGCGCCCGGGGTCACGGCGCAGGCGATGCCGCCGGTGCCGCAGAGGCCGTTACGGCCGAAGCGGCCGCCGAGGTCGGCGTACTGAGCGTCGGCCTCGATACCGATCACCACACCCGAACCCGGGGTGAACTGGTAGTTGTAGCCGATCTGGCCACCGCCGACGAAGCCGTCGCTGCGGCCGCCGTTGTCGAAGGCGAAGCCGCCGATCGCGCCGACCGGTCCACCGATCACGCGGCGGTCGATCGTGACGACCTGCGTCGGGGCCAGGGAGTCCTCGACACCGAAGCCGTAACCGGCGTTGAGACCGGCGTAGAAGCCGGTCCAGGTGAAGACCGGGACGGGCGTGAAGACGGGCGGCGGCGCGGCGCGGCGCGGCAGGTCGGCGGCGGAGGCCGCGGCGGTCAGCGCCGTGAAGGCGGCGAGAGAGGTCAGAAGCTTTTTCATTTTTTGATCCCCAGCAGAAACCCTATCAACCGCAAGCTAGACCATTTCTCCCGCCCGAGATGTAGCGAGCAGGACACACTGGCTGCGCGACAACCTGGCTGACGGGCGGTCGCAACCTTCTGGAGGCGATGCCGAAACCAGACTTCGCGCCGCGGCGGACGAATCGGATGCCTCTGGGCCGAAACGGATGGCCGTCAGGGACTTGTCGAGCCAAGGTATCGGAGAAGGTTCCGGTTGCATGAGCCCGCTCGCCGACGATCCCTCGCCGGGCCGCAATGCTTCAGGGGCTGGTCGGCGAAAGATGCGGGCAAGCCGGTCTTGGCTTGCGGCTTCCGCGCGCGACAGCCTTCCGGCGCGGATGTTCTGTTCTGGCGGCTCGAGCCGGGTCTGTTCGTCTGCTCAACACCCGCTCGCGTCGGCCGAATAGCCTGTTCGGCACATTCCGCTCCCTCGCACCGTGCGGCGGGTCGGAGCCTTCGCTCAGTCGCCGCGCGGTCTCGCCGATGGGATGTCCGCTCGACCGAACGGGAGGCAGATCAGACCGGGATCGTACCGTTGGCCTCGAGCACGGCGCCTGCCAGATAGAGCGAACCGCAGATCAGGACGCGCGGCGGACGCTGGAAGATCGTGTCCGACAGAGTGGCCACCGCCGCCTCGACACTCGGCGCGACCTCCGCCGCGAGACCGACGGTGCGGGCGATTTCCGCCACTTCCTCAGCGGGGCGTGCGGCCACTTGGCCGGTGATCGGCACCGCGATGAGCGAGCGGGCGAGGCCGACGAAGTTCTTCAGGAAGCCCTCCGCGTCCTTGGTGCCGAGCAGCCCGACGATGAGGACCAGCGGCGCGTCGCTGCGCTCGCCGAGATCGGCCATCGCCGCGGCGAGGATGCGCCCGCCATCGGCGTTGTGGCCGCCGTCGAGCCACAGCTCGGCGTCCCTCGGCATCCGCTCGGCGAGTGCGCCGCGCACGAGGCGCTGGAGCCGGCCCGGCCAGTCGACGTTGCGCAAGCCCGCCTCGAGGGCCGCCGTGCCGATATCGCCGAAGCCCGCCGCGCGAAGCGCCGCGATGGCGGTGCCGGCATTGGTGAGCTGGTGGCGCCCCGCCAGCCGGGGGCGCGGCAGGTCGAACAGGTCGGTCTCGTCCTGAAAGACGAGCCGTCCGCTCTCCTCGTGGACCGAGAAATCCTGGTTGCCGACGCGCACCGGCACCGCGCCGACCCGCTCGGCCTGGCGGCAGAGCACGGCATCGGCCCCGGAATAGTCCTGGGCGGCGATCACCGCCGGGCAGCCGCGCTTGAAGATGCCGGCCTTCTCCATCGCCACCGCCTCGACGGTGTCGCCGAGATATTCGGCATGGTCGCGTCCGATCGGGGTGACGACGGCGCAGGCCGGGTGGTCGATGACGTTGGTGGCATCGACCCGGCCGCCGAGGCCAACTTCGAGCAGCAGCACGTCGGCGGGGCATTCCGAAAACAGCAGCAGGGCCGCCGCCGTGGTGATCTCGAACACGGTGATCGGATCGCCCTTGTTGGCCGCCTCGCACCGGGCGAAGGCGTCGGCGAGCCGGTCCTCGGCGACGTAGTGGCCGCCGCCGATGCCGCCTAAGCGAATGCGCTCGTGGAAGCGCACGAGGTGGGGGGAAGTGTAGACGTGGGCGGCCAGCCCCCCCGCCTCGAGGATCGCCCGCATGAAGGCGATGGTCGAGCCCTTGCCGTTGGTGCCGGCGACATGGATCACCGGCGGCAGGCGCCGCTCGGGATGGTTGAGGGCCGCCAGCAGGCGCTCGATGCGCCCGAGCGACAGGTCGATCGTGCGCGGATGCAGGGCGAGGAAGCGCGCCATCAGCGCGTCGGAGGAGTCCATCTCGCGCGAAGACCTTCTGTCGCGAATCGGTTTCAGAGTGCCTCACAAAACTCCCGATTGCCGACGGTTCTCGCTCTGGCGAAGACAGCGCAGCGGGAGTTTCGTGAGAGACGCTCAGGCGGCGTCCGGCAGCGGCTCGGGGGCCGTGGGTGCCGGCGGCTCTCCGGCAGGGGCCTGCCGGACGTCCATCAGCAGGCCGCAGAGCCGGCTGATCGTCTCCTTGAGCTGGTGGCGATGCACGACCTGATCGACCATGCCGTGCTCGCGCAGGTATTCGGCCCGCTGGAAGCCGTCGGGCAGCTTCTCGCGGATCGTCTGCTCGATGACGCGGGGGCCGGCAAAGCAGATCAGCGCGCCGGGTTCGGCCAAGTGCACGTCGCCGAGCATGGCGTAGGAGGCGGTGACGCCGCCCGTGGTCGGGTTGGTCAGGACCACGATGTAGGGCAACCGCGCGGCGTTGAGCCGGCGCACGGCCACCGTGGTGCGCGGCATCTGCATCAGCGAGAGAATGCCCTCCTGCATCCGCGCTCCGCCGGAGGCGGCGAACAGCACGTAGGGCGTGCGCTTCTCCAGCGCCGTCTCGGCGCCGCGGACGAAGGCCTCGCCGCCGGCCATCCCGAGCGAGCCCGCCATGAAGCCGAATTCCTGGGCCGCGATCGTCATCGGCAGGCCGCCGACCCGGCCGAAGCCGATCTTGAAGGCGTCCGCCATGCCGGTCTTGGCCCGCGCTTCCTTGAGGCGGTCGACGTAGCGCTTCTCGTCGCGGAACTTGAGCGGGTCGGCCGGCACCTCGGGCAGCGGCACGTCGATCCAGGTGCCCTCGTCGAACATCATCTTGAGGCGCGCCGTCGCGCCCATCTTGAGATGGTGCTCGGAGCCGGGGATGACCCAGTGGTTCTGCTCGACTTCCTTATGGAAGACCATCTGGCCGGTGTCGGGGCACTTGATCCAGAGGTTCTCCGGCGTCTCGCGCTTGAACAGCGTCTTGATCCGGGGCCGTACGACCTCCGAGATCCAGTTCATCGGCTCGACCATGGCGTCGGGCTCCCTGTCTGACCGCGTTCCGTCTGACCGCATCCTGCCGGACGGCGGTCACTTGCCACGCTGATATCGGATCGCCGCCGCCTCGATGCCAAAGAACGCTTCGAAGGGGCTCTTCGAGGGCGTCGTCCGGCGAGGCGGGCGGCGGGATGATGGCGCTCAGGCCTGGGCCGGCGCCTTTCTGGTGCTGCGCACGCCTTCCGCCAACTCGCGCACCAGGGTGGAGACCGCCTCTACCGTGCCGCTGCCGGCCCGGTCGCCCGGATCGAGGCTGCGCGCCAGCGCATCGACGAGGGCCGAACCGACGACGACGCCGTCGGCGCCGCGGGCGATCTCGGCGGCATGCGCGCCGGTCTTCACCCCGAAGCCGACGACGACGGGCAGATCGGTCTGCGCCGAGATCCGGCCGACCGCCTGCGAGACCCGGCCGAAATCGGGCGTCGCGGTGCCGGTCACGCCGGTGATCGAAACGTAGTAGACGAAGCCCGCCGTGTTCGCGAGCACGGCCGGCAGGCGCCGGTCGTCGGTCGTCGGGGTCGCAAGCCGGATGAAGGCGAGACCCTTCTCGCGGGCCGGCAGGCAGAGTTCCTCGTCCTCCTCCGGCGGCAGGTCGACGACGATCAGTCCGTCGATCCCGGCCTCCCTCGCGTCCTCCAGGAAGCGAGGCACGCCGTAGGTATGGATCGGGTTGTAGTAGCCCATCAGCACCACGGGCGTCCGGTCGTCGCCCTCGCGGAAGCGGCGCACCAGCGCCAGCGTGCCGCTCAGGTCCTGGCCCGCCTTCAGGGCGCGCAGGCCCGCCGCCTGGATCGCCGGCCCGTCCGCCATGGGATCGGTGAACGGCAGGCCGAACTCGACGATGTCGGCCCCGGCCTTGGGCAGGGCTTCGAGCACCCTGAGCGAGGTTTCCGGATCGGGATCGCCCGCCATGACGTAGGTGACGAGGGCGGCCCGTCCTTCCGCGCGGCAGCGGGCGAAAGCGGCATCGATGCGGGCGGTCATGCTTCTCGCTCCCGGCGGCCCATCCGGCCTGTGAGGCCCGGGACGCGGTGTCCCAGGCTACCCGACAGGGCTCGGCTTCCCCGGCCGATTGTCTTGGCCGACTTCTTGGATGATTTCTCGGTCAAGTGGGGGCGCCTACACTATCCGCACGCGTCCGTGAAGCGCGTGCGGGCCAGGCTCACCCCTGCGGGGCCGGCGGAGCCGCGATGACGCCGTCGACCCAGTCGCGCAGCAGCAGATGGGCGATGGCGGTCGGCGGCGGTACGGTCAGGCCCTCCGGGTGCGTACCCGCGATCATCCGCACCACCTCCGCACGTGGGAACCAGCGCGCATCCTCCAACTCGTCGGGATCGGTCCGGACATCGTCGGTGAGGCCCTCCGCGACGCATCCGAGCATCAGCGAGGCCGGGAAGGGCCAGGGCTGCGAGGCGTGATAGGCGACTGCGCCGACCGCGATGCCGGTCTCCTCGCGGGTCTCGCGGCGCACCGCGTCCTCGACCGTCTCGCCGGGCTCGATGAAGCCGGCGAGGCAGGAATACATCCCCGGCTTGAAGTGCCGGCCGCGCCCGAGCAGACAGGCGTCGCCCCGCCGCACCAGCATGATCGCCACCGGATCGGTGCGGGGGAAGTGGTGCAGCCCGCACGTGCCGCATTCGCGCCGGAAGCCCCCGGCGGCGATGGCGGTCGGGCTGCCGCAATTGCCGCAGAAGCGGTGGCGCGCGTGCCAGGCCAGCAGAGACTTGGCGGTGGCGATCAGCCCCTGCTCCTCGCGGGCGACGGCGCCCTCGGCGGCGAGCGCTCGCAGGTCGAGGGCGCGGTAGCCCGGCGCCGGGAACAGGGAGGCGGTCTCCTCCGCCACCGCGCCGGCAAAGACCGGCCGCCCCTCGGCCCGGCCGAGGAAGATCTCGACGGCGCGCGCGCCCGCCCGCTCCGCTTCGTCGGGCGCCAGCAGGGCCGTCCCGGTTTGCTCCGGGTCGGTGCGCAGGATCACCGTCTCGCCCGCCATCAGCACGAGGCGCGCCTCGGGCCCGGCCTCCGCCAGGACGGGCGCCGGGCCGAACTCGGCGGAGTGGCGCACGAGGCGGCTCGCGGCGTAGGCGAGCGCATCCCGGCTGGTGTCAACGGGCGAGCCGGTCATCGCCGAGCCCCTCACGCGGCCACGAACAGGGCGGCGGCCCGTTCGAGCAGGGCGGCGCGGGCATGCGGCGGATAGGGCTTTCGCTCGCCGACGCCCCAGACCGGTCCGGGCCAGGCCGGGTCCGAGCGGAAGCGGGCCACGACGTGGATGTGGAGCTGCGACACCACGTTGCCGAGCGCCGCGACGTTCACCTTGTCCGGCCGTGCGAGCGCCTGCACGACCCCGACCGCGATTCGGATTTCCTCGAAGGCGAGGCGTGCATCCTCCGGCGCGAGGTCGGTGAGTTCGCTCAAGTCCGGCCGCCGCGGCACGAGGATCAGCCAGGGGAAGCGCGCATCGTCCATCAGCAGGACGGAGCAGAGAGCGAGATCGCCCACGGGATGGGTGTCGGCGGCGAGCCGCGGATCGAGGGAGAAGGCGTCGGTCATGCCGGGGATCTAGCGCGCCAGCCCGAAAAGTGGTGGCCGGTTTTTGGATCAGCCGGCGCGAGGCGGAAGACCGGCGCCGGCCCGAAATGGGGTGGCCGGTTTCCGGACCGGCCGGCGCGAGGCGGGAGACCGGCGCCGTCCCGTAATGGAGCGGCCGGTCTGCGGCTTGCACGGCGGCCCGGACCGCTCAAAGATCGGACGAATCGTTTCAATTTCGGTTAATCATGTTCAGGCACGCATGATGCGGCGATCGGGAGTCGGCGGGCGGCGGGCCGCGCCGGGATCGCCATGGGTGACGCGATGACGGGCGGCGCGGAAGGAAGCGGGAACGCGGTCGTCGCCGTCGTGGCGGCGCGAACCCCCGCCCCCCTCGTCCTCGCCCTGCGCGGCCAGCCCTGCAGCGCCAGCATCGTCGCCGTCTCGGGTCGCGTCGTCGAGGATCTCGTCGCCGAGGCGCCCGCCGTGATCGTGGTGGAAGCCGAGCCCGAGCGCTTTGATGCCCCGGCCCTGATCCGCGCCCTGCGGGAGCAGGACAGCCTCGCGCGCACGCCCGTTCTGCTGGTGGCCGGCGGTGAGGCGCGAACGCTGCGCCGGATCGGCCGGGAGGCCGGCGCCACCGACGTGCTGTCCAAGCCCTTCGATGCCGTCGAATTGCAGGACCGGGTCGGTGTGCTGATCGACCTCGCCCTGGCGCGCCGGGAGAACGACGACCGCGCGCAGGCGATGCGGCGTGACGCGGCGCGCGCGGCGGCCGAAGCGACGGCTCGGGAGCGTGAGCTGATCCGCCGTCTGATGCTCGCCGCGGAGTTCCGCGACGACCGGGCCGGCGACCACCTGACCCGCGTGGCCGGCTGCGTCATCGCCGTGGCCGAGGGGCTCGGCCTGTCACCCGCGGAAGCCGACGACGTCGCGCTCGCCTCGACCATGCACGATATCGGCAAGATCGGGGTTCCTGATCACATCCTGATGAAGGCCGGCCCCCTCACGCCCGATGAGTGGGAGGAGATGCGCCAGCACGCCTTGCGCGGCTACCACATGCTGCACGATAGCTCCTCGCGCCTGCTCCAGATCGCCGCCGAGATCGCGCTGACCCACCATGAGCGCTGGGACGGCACCGGCTATCCCCGCGGCCTCAGGGGCGAGGAGATCCCCTGTTCCGGACGGATCGTCGCCGTCGCCGACGTATTCGACGCGCTGATCTCCGCGCGAAGCTACAAGCCCGCATGGTCCCTGGACCGGGCGCGCGCCCATCTGGAGGCCGAGTCCGGGCGGCATTTCGACCCGGCCTGCGTTGCTGCCTTCCTCTCGCGCTGGGACGACATCGTCGCCCTGGTGGAGGAGCGGGCGGCGTAGGCGCGCTCATCGCTCCGCCGTTCATCTCGCCGGCGAGCGGCTCTGGCCCGCATGCAACGCCCCCACGCGGTGCAGGTAGTGGTCGGCGCGTCCGCTTGCGGCTAGAAGCGGCGCTTGATTCCGATCCGGCCGATGATCGCCGGTCCGAAGGCGCACCTCCCTTGCCATTTCCGTCTCTGCCCTCCCCCCTCGCCCGGGCGCTCACCGAGCGCAACTATGCCGAGCCGACCCCCGTCCAGCAGGCGGTGCTCGACGCCGCGCCGGATCGCGACCTGCTCGTCTCGGCCCAGACCGGCTCGGGCAAGACCGTCGCCTTCGGTCTCGCCATCGCCGGCACGCTGCTCGGGCCCGAGGAGGCCCTGCCGCCGCCGGCCGCGCCGCTGGCCCTCGTCATCGCGCCGACCCGCGAACTGGCGCTTCAGGTGCAGCGCGAGCTGACCTGGCTCTACGCGCAGACCGGGGCGCGGGTCGTTCCCTGCGTCGGCGGCATGGACCCGCGCCGCGAGGCCCGCGCGCTGGAGGCCGGTGTCCACATTGTGGTCGGTACGCCGGGGCGTCTGCGCGACCACATGGAGCGGGGCCGGCTCGTCACCGACGAGCTGCGCGCCGTCGTCCTCGACGAGGCCGACGAGATGCTCGATATGGGCTTCCGCGAGGATCTCGAATTCATCCTCGCCGAGACCCCGGCGGATCGGCGCACCCTGCTGTTCTCGGCAACCCTGCCGAAGGCCATCGTCGCGCTGGCCGAGAGCTACCAGCGCGACGCCCTGCGGCTTGCCGTCGCCGGCGAGACCCGCGGCCATGCCGACATCGTCTACCGCGCCGTGCGGGTGATGCCGCGCGAGGTCGAGCACGCCGTCGTCAACGTGCTGCGCTACGTCGATGCGCCGGTGGCGATCGTGTTCTGCAACACCCGCGACGGGGTGCGCCATCTCCAAGCCTCGCTGACCGAGCGCGGCTTCTCCGCCGTGGCGCTCTCGGGTGAACTCGGCCAGGGCGAGCGCAACGCGGCGCTCCAGGCCCTGCGCGACGGTCGCGCCCGCGTCTGCGTCGCCACCGACGTCGCCGCCCGCGGCATCGACCTGCCGGGGCTCGACCTCGTCATCCATGCCGACCTGCCGCACGATGCCGAGGTGATGCAGCACCGTTCCGGCCGCACCGGCCGCGCCGGCCGCAAAGGCACGAGCGTCGTGCTGGTGCCGCCCGCCCGGCGGCGGCGCGCCGAGCAGATGTTCGCCATCGCCAAGGTCAGCCCCGATTGGAGCGGCCCGCCGAATGCGGACGAGATCCGCGCCCTCGACCGCGAGCGGATGATGTCCGATCCGCTGCTCGCCGAGCCGGAGACGGAGGAGGATCGCGAGTGGGAGCGGGAATGGGCCGAAGCGCTGATGGAGCGCTGCCCGCCCGAGCGCCTCGCCGCCGCCTTCGCCCGTCTCTACCGCTCGCGCATCCCCGTGCCGGAAGAAGTCAGTGATCCGGCCTACGAGACCAGCCGTCGCCCGGATTCCCGCGGCATCCCGGTCGGCGCCCCGCGGATCGGCGAGGATGAGCCGGCGGCGTGGTTCCGGCTCAATCTCGGCCGCCGCGACCGGGTCGAGCCCCGCCGCCTGCTGCCGATGCTGACCCGCCGCGGACAGATCGGCCGTGGCGATATCGGTGCGATCCGGATCTTCGACAACGAGACCGCCTTCGAGGTGCGGGCCAGCGCCGCGGAGGATTTCGCCGCCGCCTTCGCCCGGCGCGGGCCGGCGGATGTCCGCATCGAGCGGATGCCGGGAGACGGTCCCGCACCCGCCAAGGCGCCGAAGAGCCCCCGCGCCCAGCGCCACCGCCGCGAGGCGACCAAAACCGGCCGGGGCGGCTGAGCGACGCCGCCGGGCGATCGCGTTGCCGGCGGATCGTGAGGGATCAGCCCCTCCCCGTCATCCCGGAGCCGCATGGCGGAACCCGGGATTGCAACGCTGGGACATGCGGTGGAGGCTCGTCGTGGCCTGCACGCCTCCGGCGCCTCGGAATCAAGGCCGTGGGGGCCGAACCGAAACGATCGAGGGCGCAACCCCTCTGCAAAGGTCGCGCCTCGGATCGCCACGGCTTCGCTTCGCGATGACGGAGGCGGCTAAACGGAAAATCGTCGGGAAGGCTCGCATCCGGCGCGTCCGCACCGGATCGGCCGACAACGGCTACTCGCCGCCGGACTTTTTGCCGAGCAGGCCGTTCACGGCGGCGTCCCAGCCTTCGCGGATCTGTCGACCGCCCGGAATCTTGACGCCGAGCAGTTCGGGCTCGTCCGCCGAATCCTGCGCCGGGTTGGCTGCGGGCGGCTGCGCCGAAGCGGTCTGGGTCGGCCGCGTCTCCGCCGTCCGATTGCGGGGAGCCGGCACCGCCTTGCGGGCGGCATCGGCTTTCGCGGTCTCGGCCTTCGCCTCGGGCTTGGTTTCAGCCTTGGCGATCTCGGGCTTCGCCTTCGGTGCGGGCAGCGAGACGAACTTGGCAGGCTGTTCCGTCTTGGCCCGGACGGTCTCGCTGCGGCTCGGAGGCAGCGGAACCGTGACCTTGGCGGGGGGCAGCGCGGCCGCCGTGCGGCCCGTGGCCGGGACCGTGGGGGCGGGTTCGATCGGAGGGTTGCCCCGCGTCGGCGACGACGCGGCGGCTTGAACCGTTGCCGCGCCTCGGGCCGGCAGCGCAGCTTGGGTCGGTGGCGTGGCTTGAGCGGGCAGCGTCGCTTGTGCAGGTGCTGCGGCTTGGACGAGCGCCGTGGCTTGCGTCGGTACCGCGACCGGGATGGGGGCTGTGGCCTTGACCGGCACCGGAGACGATGTCGACGGCGTGGGTTCGGCGATGGGAAGGCTCGCCCGGCGCGGTTCGATCGCGGGTCCGTCCGTCGTCGGCGCCAGGGCCGGAACACCGTCCTTCAGGTCGGGCCATTGCGAGGCGACCGGTGCAATCCGGGTCGGACGGCTCCGCGGATCGGCGAGATCGGAGAAGAACGAGAACGCCCCGACGGCGAAGACGACGAGGGCCACGCCCCCGCCGGCGGCGCCCGCGATTACGGGCAGCCGGAACCGGGCCTGGGCTCTCGCTTCGGACGGACGGGCTTCGGACGGATGAATCGCCACCGACATGCGGCCGGCCTCTTGCACGTTGTACCCCTGCAACAACACGGCCTCGGCAATGCGGCGGCAAGATGTCCGCGCGGCCTGAACAGAATTCAGGCGCCAGCCATCCACACGAATCTGGCGGAATCTCCGAGGCATTCAAACCTGACCGGACGGCGCGTGCCGCGGACAAGTCTCGCCCCGATCTGTTCTCGCCATCGTTCTTATCGGAGGCGGTTTAACGGAGCGTGTAGCCCGGAAGAGCTCTCGCGCCGCGTCGAGGCCGGCGACCATAAGAGAAACATCAGTGGGCCGTGCGACCCTGCGGCGCGGCCCCGGCATGGACTTTCGCCCGGCGATCGGCCACGGTGCCGTTCGTGCCGAAAGAGTAGAGATCTGAGACTTTTATCCGATGTCGGCTTGCCGAATTGTCCCGGGCCGAGCCGGTCCGCGGCGCCCTCGGCGGGCGGTGGCCTGACCGACCGCGAGGGCCCGTGCCGAATCCCGCCGCGCTGCAACCCGATCTGTCGCCGATGATGGCGCAACCGACATCCGATCCCAACGCCGACGAGGCGCAGGATCGAGCCGCCGTGCCGTTCTGGGCCGGCTGGCCGACGCGCACGCGCCTGATCCTGATCGTGCTCGCCATCGACGTCGTCGCCGCCCTGGTCTCCTGCGGCGTGATCGTTCTGACGGCGCGCAGCGCCGTGCAGGTCGAGATGGCGGCCAGTCTCGCCACCGTCGAACCCCTGGTGGCCGACACCATCCGCTCCCTGCGCAGCCCGAGCCCCGAGAGCGTGCTCCACACCCTCGACCTGCGCTTCCAGGCCCTGCGCCACGTGCGCGTAACGATCCTCGATGCGGAAGGGCGGCGGGTCGGCTTCGGTCCGTCCGAGCAGGGGCGCGAGCAGCGCACGGCGCCGCGCTGGTTCGTCCGGCTGATCGCCCCCGAGCCGCACCAGCACGATCTGCCGATCATCGTGCGCGGTGAGCGGATCGGCACCGCCGCGATCACGACCCAGCCCCTCGACGAGATCGAAGAGGTGTGGGGCTATGCCCGCTCGCTGGCGCTCGCCAGCCTGATCCTGAACCTCGCGGTGCTCGCCGCCCTCACTCTGGCGCTCGGGCGCATCCTGCGGCCGCTCGGCCGCCTCGCGAACGGACTGACCCGGCTGGAGCGGCACGACTACACCGCCCATCTCGACCCGCCCGCTTCCCGCGAACTGGCCGTGATCGCCGAGCGCTTCAACCGCGTGGCCGGGGCGCTGTCGGAGGCGCGAGCCGCCAACAGCCGTCTCAACCGCCAGCTCCTGACGGCCCAGGATGACGAGCGTGCCCGGATCGCGCTGGAACTCCACGACGAGTTCGGTCCCTGCCTGTTCGCCCTGGAGGCGAACGCGGCCTCCGTAGCGCGGCTCGCCGCCAGCCCCGGCGAGATCGACCGCGGTCGGCTCGCTTCGCGCGCCGGAGACATCGGCAGCATCGTCGGCCAGGTTCAGGTCCTGAACCGGGACCTCCTCAACCGGCTGCGCCCGCACGGCCTCGGCGAAGTGCCGCTCGCCGATTGCCTCAGCCTCCTCCTGCGCGACTTCCAGCGGCGCCATCCCGAGACGCGTTTCGAGGGCTCGTTCGAGGGGCTGGCCCAGGGCTACGGCGACATCGTCGACCTCACCGTGTTCCGCTGCATCCAAGAGAGCAGCACCAACGCCGTGCGCCATGGCGATGCCCGTCATGTCCGGGCCCGCGTGGCGCAGGAGGCCGACCCCGCCGGCCTGACGACCCTTCAAATCAGCGTCGAGGATGACGGCACCGGCATCGCGCCCGGCCACCGCGTCGGCCTCGGACTGTCCGGAATGCGCGAGCGGGTCGAGGCGCTCGGCGGTCATTTCCGCCTCGACACGGCTTCTCTTGACAACGGCGGCTCCGGAACCGTTGTCCGGATCACCCTTCCGATCGATCCCGAGCGCGACGGCAGCGAGGTTCCGCCTCCGCCCGCGCCGCAACCCAAGTGATGCGTGTCAGATGAACGCCCCGGTCAGCAGCCCCGTGATGAAAGCGGCGTCGAGCAAGGGCGGACCCGTCCCGGTTCTGGTCATCGACGATCACCCGATCGTCCTGCAGGGCTGCCGCCGCGTGCTGGAGGATGCCGGGATCGAGACCGTGGTGGAGGCGACCGGCGTCGTCTCCGGCTACCGCGCCTTCCACCGCCTGCGCCCGCCGGTGGTGATCTGCGACCTGACCTTCCAGGGCAGCGGGCTGGCCGGCCTCGCCCTGATCCGGCGCATGCGCGCCATCGAGCCCGAGACCCGCGTCCTCGTCTTCTCGATGCACAACGATCCGGTCATCGTCTCGCGGGCGCTGGAGGCCGGGGCGCTCGGATACGTCCTGAAGGATCACGCCTCGAACGAGCTGTACCAGGCCTTCGAGCGGGTACGCGCGGGCGAGGTCTATCTCGACCGGCGGCTGGCGACCGAGGTCGCCATGCTGCGCGCCGATCCGCGCCGCACGCCGGAGACCCAGCTGACGCCGCGCGAGCAGCAGATTTTGGCCCGCCTCGCCCAGGGCAAATCCTACGGCGCCATCGCCGCCGACCTCTCGGTCAGCTACAAGACCGTCACCAACGCCTGCTCGCAGATGCGCCAGAAGCTCAAGGTCCGCACGCTGGCCGAATTGATTCACGTGGCGGTGACGCAGGCGCAAAGGCAGGGCTGATTTTCCTCGAAGACGGAGCGCCGTTCTTGGCCGACACCACCTCTGCCAGGCGCTTCACGCAGGAGGCCTGGGCCCGCAACCTCGCGGCCTACGAGACCATCCGCACGATGCCGTTCAACGCGGAACTGGCGGAGGGCTCGCTGAGCCCTGAGCGCTTCCGCCGCTACATCGTCCAGGATGCGCATTACCTGATCGGCTTCGGCCGGGCGCTGGCGCTCGCCGCCGCCAAGGCGCCGCATCCCGACCGGATCGTGCAGTTTGCCCGCGGCGCCGAGACCGCGATCGTGGTCGAGCGCGCGCTGCACGGGGGCTTCTTCCAGGCCTACGGCATCGATGCCGGGGCCTTTGCGGCGACGCCGCTCTCGCCCGCCTGCGACCACTACGTCGCGTGGCTGACGGCGACGGCCTATGCCGAGCCCTACGAAGTCGTGCTCGGGGCGCTCCTGCCCTGTTTCTGGATCTATGCCGAGGTCGGCCGCGACATCTTCTCCCGCGCGGGCGCCGACAATCCCTACCGTGCCTGGATCGACACCTATGCCGGCGAGGAATTCGGCGAGGCCGTGGCCGCGATGATCGCCGCGACCGATGAGGCCGCGGCGGACGCCTCACCCCTCCTGCGGGCGCGCATGCACGCGGCCTACACCCACGCCACCCGCCTCGAATACGGGTTCTGGGACGGGGCTTACCGCGACGTTTCCTGGCCGCTGTGACACGAATCCGACAGCGGATCGCGACATCTTGGCCGTTTCCTTGCACGGTCTTGTCACGGCCGGCCGTTGCGCGCACGCCGGTTTCGCGGTTGATCTATGAGATGTGACGCCGTGCCTTCCCTCTCATCGGGGGCGGCGGCATCAAGCGGGGGGTGAAACGGATATGGCGTCAGGCTTGGCGAGTGATCTCTTTCGGATCAAGACGCTGGAACGGCTCAATGCCGACGCCGAATCCGGCGAGAACAAGCTGGAACGCCACCTCGGTCCCTGGAGTCTGGTCGGCCTCGGCATCGGCGCGGTGATCGGCGCGGGCCTGTTCTCGCTCACGGGCATCGCCGCCGCCGAGCATGCGGGCCCGGCCGTCACGCTCTCGTTTGCCATCGCCGCCATCGGCTGCGCGCTCGCCGGCATGTGCTACAGCGAGCTGGCCGGCATGATCCCGGTCGCCGGCTCGGCCTACACCTACACCTATGCCACGATGGGCGAGTTCATCGCCTGGATCATCGGCTGGGATCTGGTGCTCGAATACGCGGTCGGCGCCGCCACCGTCTCGGTGAGCTGGTCGCGCTACGTCACCCGCTTCATGCGTGACACCCTCGGCATCAACCTGCCGGGCTCCCTCGTGCACTCGCCCTTCGAGACCTACCAGCTCGCCGACGGCACGATGGCGCACGGCCTCGTCAACCTGCCGGCGATCCTGATCGTGGTCCTGACCTCGGCCCTGCTCATCGTCGGCATCCGCTCCTCGGCGCGCGTCAACGGCGTGGTGGTGCTGATCAAGCTCGCGGTGGTGATCACCGTGATCGGGGTCGGCCTGTTCTACATCAAGGCCCAGAACTACGACCCCTTCCTGCCGGCCAATACCGGCACCTTTGGCGAGTACGGCTGGAGCGGCGTGATGCGCGCGGCCGGCGTGGTGTTCTTCGCCTATGTCGGCTTCGACGCGGTCTCGACGGCGGCGCAGGAGGCCAAGAACCCCCAGCGCAACATGATGATCGGCATTCTCGGCTCGCTCGCGATCTGCACGGCGCTCTACATCGCGTTTGCAGGCGTGCTGACCGGCCTCGTCCACTACGACGCCATGCGGGGCGACGCCGCCCCGGTGAACACCGCGATCGCCGCGACCCCCTATCCGTGGCTGAAGAGCCTCGTCACCTTCGGCGTGATCTGCGGCTTCTCGACCGTGATCCTGGTGCTGCTGCTCGGCCAGAGCCGGGTGTTCTACTCGATGTCGAAGGACCGACTGCTGCCGGGCTTCTTCTCGGCGATCCATCCCAAGTGGAAGACGCCCTACCGCTCGAACCTGTTCTTCATGGTGTTCACCAGCGCGCTCGGCGGCTTCCTGCCGATCTCGCAGCTCGGCCACATGACCAGCATCGGCACCCTGCTCGCCTTCATCCTCGTCTGCGCCGGCGTGATCATCCTGCGCCGCACCCAGCCCGACGCCCCGCGCGCCTACCGCACGCCGCTGGTGCCGTTCGTGCCGATCCTCGGCGCGCTGTTCTGCCTTGCGATGATGCTCTCGCTCGACGGCGATACCTGGCTGCGCCTGATCATCTGGCTGGCGATCGGCCTCGTGATCTACTTCGCATGGAGCCGCAAGCACAGCCGCATCGGCCGCGAGGAAGGGGCAGGCGCGAAGACGGCCATGTGAGGTCGGCCGCCCGTCTCGCACGCCCGGGACCATAACATGACGAGAGGCCCACCCGGCGCACCGGGTGGGCCTTGTTCTATTCAGCATTGGGACGTGCAGCGTCCCAGACTTGGTCTTGATCCAATCTCTTGGGATTACGAGCCAACCAGCCGATCTGGCAGCATGAGGCGCGATGGGCCTGCCCCAGAAACGGCGCTCAAGCCGATTTTCAGGCCCGGCGGGCCACGGCCAGCACCGGCGGCTCGGCGAGGCCGATGAGGGGGCGGCCCACCTCGATCGACTGGCGCTCGCGGGCGATGAAGGCGGTCGGCATCTCGGCCTGCATCTCGGCCTCGACCTTGCGCAACTGCACGTCGGAATGGGCCGGGTGCAGGTGGATGATGCCGAGCGCCTTGACCCCGGCTCCCTTGGCCAGCTCGACCCCCTTCTGCCAGGTCGAGTGGCCCCAGCCCTTGCAGCAGGGATACTCGCCCTCGGTGAACATGCCGTCATAGACGAGGAGGTCGGCCCCCTCGACGAAGCGGCACAGCTCCGGATCGGGCCAGTTCGTGCCGTGCTCGATGTCGCTGATGACGCAGAGGCGCTTGCCGCCGTAATCGAAGCGGTAGCCCGTCGACCCCTGCGGGTGGTCGAGCAGGATCGTATCGACGCGGATGCCGTCGGCGAAGGTCAGCGACTCGCCTGCCTTGAAGCCGTGATGCTTGAAGGTGCAGGGCAGCACGTCGAGCGTCACCGGAAACAACGGCGGCGAGAATAGCCGGTCGAGCGCGTCCTGCGCGCTGGCGCCGTCGAGATTCCCGCAATAGGTGTGGATCGTGTGGTCGCAATCCATCACCGCCGGCTTGAAGAAGGGCAGGCCGGCCGTGTGGTCGAGATGGAGATGGCTGAACAGCAGATCGATGTCCCGCGGCAGCGACTCGCGGCAGCTCCGCCCGAAGGCATTGAGCCCGGAACCGGCATCGATGACGAACAGGCGATCCCCGCAGCGGATCTCCAGGCACGGCGTATTGCCGCCGAACTCGGCGGTCTCGGGGCCGCTGACCGGCGTGGAGCCGCGTACGCCCCAGAAACGCAGGACGAGGGCCTCGTCCTTGGCTGGATATGGCAGGGTCATCGATCGGCACCAATGCCCGGTTTCATGCCGGGCTTTCTCGGGTCGCAGTGGCGCCGCCGTGCGCATCCGCGCACGTTTTCGCGGCTGTCCTTCGGCCCCTCATCGGGCACGGAGTGTACAGTGCTGAGATGGGGGCCCGCCATTCGGGTCTGTGTGCGTGCTCGCACACGCCGTTTCGAGGAGATCCAGATCAGCGCTGTGCCACCTTCTCAACCGAGGGTTGCGAAAGTGCAAGCTCGGGCAGTGGCATTGTCGTCTCGATGGCGGCACGAGCCAGGCTCGGCCATGACTGCGCGTAGCGCGCAACGCTGGCCGTGAAGCGGCCCGGCGCGGCCTCGTAGGGCGGCACGAAATCCGCCGTCCGCAGCGCGAGAGACGGACTCCCGGGGCCGATCCACGCGGCCCAGACGGCCTCCGGCACCGGCGGGGGCGGAGCCGACCGGCGGCGGGCGGGGATCAGCACCACCTCCTGGCCGGCATAGGCCAAGGCCTCGGGCCGGCTGATGTCGCCTACCGGAAAGCCCTGGCGGATCCGGGCGGCCCAGAAGGCGTGCTGCCCGCCGTCGGAATAGGTCGTGCGCACGGCCGCCGCGCCCTCCTCCACCAGTGCGGCAATCCGGTCGGTCTCGTCCTTGTGCAGGGCGGTGAAGGCCGCCTCCTTGGCCGGATCGGGCGAGGGCGCGAAGGTGTAACGCCCGCCCGAGACGCTCACGACCGGTTCCTCGCCGGTCGCCTCGAAGCGGTCGGAGCCCTCTTTCAACTGGCGCCAGAAGGCGATGTTCGGGTCGGTTCGGTGCCGGGCCATGTTCGCGGCGGTCATGCGGAACGGGAAGGACTGGAACTGAAACGCCCGCTGCCCGCCGGAGAATGCCTCCCGGGCGATGGAAAACAGTTCTCCTGCCACGGCATCCGTCATGGCGAAGCAGCCCATGGACGAGCAGACGCCGTGAACCATCACCGCCGAGCCGGTGGAGCCGTGCGCCCGGTCGTAGGCGTTCGGGTAGCCGACGTCGAAGGAGAGGTAGTAGCGCGAGTTCGGGTTCATCTGGCTTTTCGCCACGGTGTAGAACCCCTCCGGCGTCTGCCGGTCGCCGGTCTTGGTCTTCGGCCCGAGCTGACCGGACCAGCGGCAGATCGGATAGGTCTTGATCGGCACGTAGCGGCCGGCGGCGTTGCGCTTCCAGACCTCGATCTCGGATTCCTTCTTGTAGGCCCGCAGCACGATCGGCGAGGCGGCATCGGTGCCGCGCGCCGCCATCAGCGCCAGGGTCGCGGCCGGAATCGGCGCGTTCGCCTTGTCGGCCAGGGCGAGCGTGTTCGAGGCGGAGACGAACAACAGCCCGATCACGGCCGATACGAGGGTGCGCAGGCGAAACCTCTCAAGGCGTCGAGATTCGTTCGGGGAAGGCATACACCGTCTCGATCGAGGCCGGGTTCGACCGGCGGCGCCCACGGGCGACGAAATCGGATTGTGCCCAAGCTTTGGGGCGGTTTTGCGGGAAACGGAAGCACTCAGGCGGGGACCGCCTCGGTTTCCTGCGGATCGCCCGTCACCACGGTGTTGCGCTCCACCCGCAGCACGGCGTCGAACGGCGCCTGCCGGTTCAGGGTGTCCTCGTCGGGGAGACAGACGATGAGCGCCGCGCCCGCGCGCAGCGCCCGCAGGCGCTCGATTCGGGCGGTGATCTCGTCGGGCTTGCGGTCGTCGAGCGAGAGGCCGACCACGAGGATGTCCGGGCGGCGCACGAGGCAGCGGACGAACTCGATCGCCACCCGCTCGCGCGGGCCGAGAGCGCCCTCCCCCAGCACCGCACGCTGGCCTTGGCCCGCCACCGCGACGCCGGCCTCGATCCGCGCCGCGAGGCCGAGCCGGTAGACGGTGGGCTCCAGCCCCTGTTCGGCGAGCACCCGGCGCACCAGGGCGCGCACCCGCCCCTCGGCGCCCGCCTCGCCTTGGGTGATGCGCCCGAACAGCAGGTTCTCCTCCAGGCTCGCGGCGGCGGTGAGCCGGGAGGGATCGTAGAACTCCACCTTCTCGCGATAGCGCGGCGGCAGCATCGCCGCGAAGGAGTGGCGGGCGGCCACGAGACGCTGTTCGAGTGCCGCATCGATCAGGCCGAAGCGGTGGCGCGTCTCGCTGTAGCGGAGCGCCAGCCCGATCAGCCGCTCGCGGTCGCGATGCCCGGCGGGGCCGCGGCGAAAACCGCGGGCTTCGGGCTGGCGGGCGACCAGATCCTCGAAATAGCCCCGCTCGGCGGCCGGAAACAGCGAGAAGGTCTCGAACAGCGGGTGATCGTCGGGGAGATCGGAAAAGATCTCGACGGTGGAGCGGGCCACTTGCAGGCCGACATCGACCAGCGTGCGGGTCAGGTCCTCCGCCTCCAGCACCGCGCGCAGGTAGGGGTGCGCCGCGAGCCGCGCTTGCGAGAAGGCCGGGCTCACCGCCTCGCCGAACAGGATGTTCTCGCCGATATCCGCCTGATGGTTGTAGCGGGCCGGGTCGAACGGCTCGACGAGGCGGGCCATGCCCTCGCGGGCGAGCGCCTCGCGCACGGCCCACCGAGCGGCGACGACCGCTTCCGCCGTGGCAGGATCGTCCTCGGGATCGACGGAGGCCTCCAGGCCCCGCTCGTAGACGAAGGCGTCGAGGCCCGTGAGCTTGAGGATGGCGATGCGCTCGGCGAGACCCGAGGCTTCCCGGTCGCCGCTGCGGGCGCCGTAGAGCAGGTTCTGGCGCAGCGTCCCCTCGATCAGGATCGCCTCGGAGCCGGCCAGCGCCATCCGCCGGGCGCGCTCGGCGGAATCGAAGGCGCGCAGGTCGATGCCGCCATAGGTGACGGCGCCGGCCGTGGGCTCGATCTGTCCGGCGAGGAGCGCCGCGAGCGCGCGCGATCCACTGCCACGATGACCGACGATCGCCACATGCGCCGGCATCGGCAGGGCGAGGTCGACCCCGGTCAGCCGCTCGCCGCTGCCGGGGTCGTAGGCGCCCACACCTTTCGCGACGAGGGCACCGGTCTCGGGAAACGGGGCGGCCGCGCGGGCGCGGTCACCCGGCCGGCGCGGATTGAGCGCGTCCAGGGTCTCGGCGATGGTGCGAAACAGGGGGGCGACCGTGCGGTACTGGTTCCAGAGCCGCAGGCTGATCGCCACGAGGCTTGCGGCCAGGGCGAAGGCGCCGGCCGCCGCGACCAGCGCGCCGGGCAGGACGTTGTCGGCCTCGGTCGCCGCCTCGCCCTGCCACAGGGCGGTGGCGATGAGCAGCGCGGGCAGGATCACGACGAGGGCGAGCGCCGGGGCCCGCGCGTAGGCGAGCTGGGCCTCCGCCCGCACTAGGGCCGAGCGCGCCGCTCGCGCTCGCAGGCCCAGGCGGCGCCGCTCGAACGCCGCGGCGCCGTGGGCGCGCACCGCCGGCATCCGCCGGATCAGGTCACGCAGGCCCGCTTCCGTGGCGGCGGTGTCGGCCCGGCGCAGGCTGCGGCGGGCGGCGGTGCGGCTGGCGAGGAGCGCCCGAGCCAATCCGACGGCGGCGAGCAGCAGGGCGATCACCGGCACGAGGCGCGGGGCGGCGAGTTCCGCCATCACCAGGGCGAGCAGGATCGCAGCCAGCGTCAGGCCGGGCACGACGATGCCGACCGCCGCGAGCGATCCCATCCGCGCGAGCGCCTGGCCGACGAGGCCGGGCAGCGCCCGCAGGTCCTCGCGGGCGCCCGGCGGCGAGGCGAGGATCGCCTCGGTGGCCCGCGCCCGCAACCGCGCCGTGGCCCGCGCCTGAACGGAGAAGCAGAGATAGGCGACCGCCGCGCCGAGGACGGCGAAAAGCAGGGCCGCGGCGGCAAGCGAACTCAGCGCGATCAGCGGCAGTTCGGCCGGCGGCAGGCTCCAGCCCTCGAACAGGATCGGCGCCTCGCTGCCGTGCTGGCCCGGCAGCGGCAGGGCGATCCGCAGGAAGGGCAGGACGTTCGGGCTGCTGCGGGTGAGCACCGCGATCAGGTCGCGCAGGCACAGCAGCACGAACAGCGCCAGCGGTCCGCCCAGGCCCACAGCCAGCCCGAGCGCCGCCGCGTGCCGGCGCGGCGACGAGGCGAGGGCGAACCGGACGGGGTTACGCTCCATCGGCATTCCGGGCACCGGACCGAGGCGGGCCGGGCAGGTTGGCGGGAGAGGAAAGCGGCATCGGGCGGAGGCTATCCGGTGACTTGGGCTTCGAGTGAACTGGGCTTTGGCGTGGTGGAGGACTGGTTCGGCGGTCCGACGCGCGAGGAGGCCGTCGCGGACCGTCCTCTTCGCACGGAAACACCAGGGTGCAAGCCCGGCCAGCCCGCATGCCGCTTTGCAATCCCGCGTGCGCGTTGCTCTTTGGTGCGGGAGAGCACATGGCAGGCAGAGCATTCCTGCGTCTTCCGCGCGGTGAGCCTGCCTTTCGCCCGGTTCCCAGCCATTCCGTTCGGCGGGGCCACGCCCTCCCCTCTCACCGGACGATGCCGGATGCCCGTGCGAGACATCCCAGCGCCTGCTTTCTCCTTGCGGTTCCGGAGCCGTCCGCGCCCGACGGCCGGTCGTTGAGCCGATGAACGAATCCGCGCATCAGCCTGTCTCCGAGCCGGCTTCCCTCTACGGAATGCCGGTGATCGGGGCCGGCGAGACGGTCTCCTCGATCGGTGCCGCATTGACCGGGGCCGTGCTCGCGCCCGGCGGCCGCCGCTGGTGGCTTGCCGTCGCCGGCATGCTCGCCCTGATCCTTCTCTGGGCCGGCCTGCGCCCGGCCGTGCCCGCCGCGCTGGCCGCGGCCGGAGCCGGGTGGTGGATCGGGCTCGCCGCTGGGTGTCTGCTGATCTCGGGGCTGCTGCTGCTCGCGGACGTTGCATGGCGCTGCGGGATCAGCCGGCTGGCGCAGACGGCCGCCCTGCTCTGCGCCGGTCTCGCCGCCCTCCACCCGGCACCGCTCCACGCGGTCAGTCTCGCGGCCCTGCTCGCGGCGACGGGCGGTCTCTGGGCGGCCGCCCTCCTGCCGGATCTGGCGGTTCTGCGCGACCGCCTCGCCGCGGAGCCGGATCGCCGCCGTGCCCGCCTCTACCGCGCGTTCGCGGCCGGCTGGTGCGGCTCGGTGCAGCAATGGCACGCCTGGGAGCGAGCCTGCCGCGGGCTCGCCCTGCTCGCCATCCTCGCGGCGGTGGCGGTGCTGATCGACCTTGCGCTGGCCGCAGCCCTTCGCACTGACCGCCACGACACCCTGCTTCCGGTCGCCCTGCTGGTCGAGGCGGTGCTCTCGGGCGCAGGCCTGATCGCGGCGCTGGCGGTGGCCCTGCGCCGGAGCCTCGGGCTCGACGGCCTCATCACCGGCCGCCACCTCGACATCCTGGGCCGACTGATCCTCGCCTTCGGACTCGCGGCCCTCTATTGCCACGTCACCGAGAACGTCACCGCGCTCCTCTACGGCGACGCCGCCGAGCGGGCCCGCGTGACCCGCAGGATCCTCGGCGACGAGGCTCCCGCCTTCTGGACGCTCATGCTCGCCGGCCTTCTTCCCACGCAACTGTTCTGGATCACCCCCGTCCGCCGCAGCGCTGCCGCGCTCGGCCTGATCGGAGGTCTCGTTGCCGCCGGCCTCGGCGCCGATCACGTGCTCGCCGCGCGGGCGGGCGCGGCAGGGACGGATCTTGCGGGTCTCGCGACCGCCGCCGCCGCCGCGTTCGGCTCCGCCGGGTTGTTCGTTCTCGGTCTGCTCGTGCTGTTCCGCCTCGTGCCTCCGGTCTCGATCGTCGAGACGCGGCAACTCGCCCTCGCCCACAACCCGCAGGCGGCGCTCCGGGCACCGGAGGCGGGACTCGAATCCGGTCGTGACGTTTCGGCGGATCCGAAGCCCCGGCCGGGCCTTCTGGCGGTCTTCGCCGCCGAGGCCGAACTGGCGGAGGGGGTGCGCGGCCTCTCGGGACCCGACACGCCGTCGCAGCTCGACGCTTACGGTCCCGTGCCGATGCCGGAGGCCGCGGCCGCCCTCCACGCGCGTGGGCGGCCGCTGAATCGCTTCGCGCTGTTCGGTGCCTTTCTCGGTGTCGTGGCTTTCCTCGCCGCTCGCCTCATCGGCCTCGCCGATGCGATGCCGCAGGGATTCGCGGACGTGGCGGCGCTCGCCTCACCCGCCACGTGGCCCGGCGCCTTGGGGCTCGCATCGCCGCTCTCGTCGTCGCTCCTGTGGCCGGTCTCATGGCCGCTTTCCTGGGCCATGGCGGCAGTACCGGCCTTGTCGGCCGGCGCGATGGGCGGTGTCTTCGGTCTCGGGGGGGCGCTCGTCGCGGCTGTCAGAGCCGG
Source organism: Methylorubrum sp. B1-46 (assembly GCF_021117295.1). NCBI lineage: Bacteria > Pseudomonadati > Pseudomonadota > Alphaproteobacteria > Hyphomicrobiales > Methylobacteriaceae > Methylorubrum > Methylorubrum sp. B1-46. The sequence continues at coordinate 4,884,824 of NZ_CP088247.1, forward strand.
ACGGACAGGCCGCAGGCCGCCCTCCGCTCTCAACGGCCGCTTCGTCCTGACGATCGACCCCCCGGTCGAGCCCTCCCGCGGGGCGTTCAACCCTGCCGCCCTCGTGCGGCGCCTCAACGCCCTGCCGGAGGCGGCTGGACGTCCCCTCGCCCTCTACGGTCCCGCCGCTTTGGGGGCACGGCGGTGAGCGCCGAGGAGAAGGGTGCCGCCGCCCGCAAGGCGGCGGGGGCGAAATCCGCCAGCGGCTACTTCCGCGATCCCGCCCGCCGCCCGGCGGCGGCTTTCGCCATCGGGTTGGGCTGCCTGCTGCTGGCGTTCCACCATGCCGGGCTGCCGCGGCTCGCGCCCTCCTATCTCGCCGCCTGGACCTGCCTCCTCGCGCTTCCCGCAGGGGCGCTGCCGGTCGCGATCATGATCGAGCGGGCGGATGCGTGGCGCCCGCAGCCCGAGACCGCCCTGCTGGAAACCCTGCGCGGGTTGCTGGTGCTGATGCCGGTGGCCGCGATCCTGGCCCTGCCGATCCCGCTGGTCGCCGCCCTGCTCTACCCGGCCCCGGAGAGGGCCGGGCCGGACGGGCCGCTCATCCTGCTCGGCAACGCGCCGCTGTTCCTCGCCGCCCGCCTCAGCCTCTATTTCGCTCTGTGGACCGGGCTTGCCCTGCTCTTCGCCCGCCGCGGCGGCGAGCCCTGGGCCAAGGCCGGGCGGATCGATGACGGCCGTGCCGCGCTCGGCCTCGGCCTCCACACCGTGGTCGGCACGCTGGCGGCCTTCGATCTCGTCATGGCCGTCGGCACCGATCCCGGCCTGCGCTTCCACGCCAGCGCCTTCGGCCTTCTGGTGCTCTCGGCCTGGTCGAGCCTCGCGCTGGCTGCGGCGATCCTCGTCGCGCCGCCCGATGTCGGGCCGGCGCGGCGCCGGCACGACCGCCTGACCCCGCTCGCCGTGCTGCTCCTCGTCTGGGCCGGCCTGCACGCGGTGCAGTTCCTGATGCTCGGCGCTGCCGCCGATCCGGAGGCCGCCGCCTGGTACCGGCTGCGGTCGAGCTTCTACGGCCGTGTCCTGGCGCTGTCCGCCGCCGGCGTCGTGGCGCTCGCCGCCGCCCTGACCCTGCGCCCCGGCGAGAACCGCACGCGGCTCGTGGCGGCGCTCGCCGTCGGTGTCCATCTCGCCGAACTGTTCTGGTTCGTTACGCCGGCCTTCCGCGGCACCTTCCGCCTCGGCCTCACGGACCTCCTGGCGCTCGCCGGCGTCACTGGGCTGGCGATGGGATTGGCACCCGCAATCCGCCGCCTGATCCCGGGGCTCGCCGTTACGCCGGCCTGGCCGGGCCGGGAGCGCCTGAAGGGCCGCGTGGGAGCGGCGACAGGGGACACGCGCCGCAAATCGGTTGTTCGGCCCCCCGAAGCTTCCTAGTTTCCCTCACCCCACCTCGACCTCGCGCGACTTGAGAAGACCCCGGCGACCATGTGCGAATTGCTCGGAATGAGCGCGAATGTGCCCACCGACATCCGGTTCTCCTTCGCGGCGCTGGCCCGGCGCGGCGGCGAGACCGGGCCGCACGCCGACGGATGGGGCATCACCTTCTACGAGGGACGCGGCTGCCGCTCCTTCCACGACCCCGAGCCGAGCGCCCGCTCCGAACTCGCCAAGCTGCTGCGCCGCTATCCCATCAAGAGCCGCATCGTCGTCGCCCATGTCCGCAAGGCCAATCGCGGACGGGTCAGCCTGGAGAACACCCATCCCTTCTCCCGCGAACTGTGGGGCCGGCCCTGGACCTTCGCCCATAACGGCCAGCTCAAGGGCGTGAAGCGGTTGCCGCTCGGGCGGTTCGAGCCGGTCGGCACCACCGACAGCGAACACGCCTTCTGCTGGATCCTGTCGCAGCTCCAGGCGCGCTTCCCGAAGCCGCCGCGCACGGCCGCCCTTGAGGCGGCGATCGCCGGCTACGCGCTGACCCTGTCGGAACTCGGCGTGTTCAACATGCTGCTCACTGACAGCCGGGTGCTCTACGCCCATTGCGGCAAGAGGCTCTGCTACCTGACCCGCCGGGCGCCGTTCGGCACGGCGACGCTGATCGACGAGGACTGGCGGGTCGATTTCGCGCAGGAGACGACCGAGACCGATATCGTCACTGTGATCGCCACGCGGGCGCTGACCCGCGACGAGACCTGGACCGAATTGGAGCGCGGCGACACGCTGGTCCTCACCGATGGGGCGGTCCGTGTGCTGAAGGGTAAGCGGCGCGCGCAGCCGGAGATGCGCGGCGCCGCCTGACGCGGAGCGGACTGAAAGCCGCAAGCGATGCTGTCGATCTGCCGCATTCACGCCGCAGGATCGGCCGATCAACTCAAACCGAACCCGATCGAAGCCGTTCGGAATAGCGAGTTTGGGTTTTGCCCTTCGCGCCACAGCGGATCGTGTTGTGTGCAAGCGTGGCAGTATTTCGCGTGGCGCGGGTGTGCGGTGCGGGGCCGATGCGCTACAACTATGTTAAGCGCCTCGCCGGGGCCATCGCCGCGTGCCGGGCCGTCCCGACGTTTGCCGAAATGCCCCGACCGCGAAGTACCCGATGCGCAACGAGACCGAAGCCACCCTGGATCGTCCCGCGATGACAGACGGCCGTCCCAAACTCTCCGACTCGATCCGCAGCCATCTCGGCGATCACCTTCGCAGCGTCTACGACACGCTGGGCGCGGGCGAGGACACGCCGGTCCGCTTCTCCGAGCTGATCGGCAAGCTCGAAGAGGCGCTCAAGGCCCAGGGAGAGCGGATCGATCCCGATTTCCGCAACGGCCTGCTCGCCGCCGTGCCGTCCTTGCGCGCCTTCGCCCTGTCGCTGACCTCGAACCCGGCCCGCTCCGACGACCTCGTGCAGGACACCCTGCTCAAGGGCTGGCAGCACCGTGCCCGCTTCCAGCCGGGCACCAACCTCAATGCGTGGCTGTTCACCATCCTGCGCAACATCTTCTACTCGGACCACCGCAAGCGCGTCCGCGAGGTCGAGGACCAGGACGGCTCCTATGCCGCCCGCCTCGCCACCGCGCCGCATCAGGGCGACCGGCTCGACGTCGAGGATCTGCAGACGGCGCTCGCCAAGCTGCCGCCGGACCAGCGCGAGGCTCTGGTGCTGGTCGGTGCCGAGGGCGTCTCCTACGAGGAGGCCGCGACCATCATGGGCTGCAAGGTCGGCACGGTGAAGAGCCGCGTCAGCCGCGCCCGCGGGCGTCTCGCCGAGCTTCTCGGCTACGATGAGGAGGATCTCTCCTCCGACCGCTTCATCCAGTCGGCGATGCCGGACGCCTGAGGGGCCGGCGCGGGCGGCGGTGGGCCGGAACGCCCGTGTAGCCTATGATGCCGCGTCCAAGTGATCGGCTCGGATTGCGAGTCGAAGCCGTGGCAATCCAGAGCGTGGCATGTCCCGGGAGGTCGCGCTCTGGATCGCTTCGGCTCCGCCTCGTGATGACGGCGTCCGACAAACGCCGAAGCAATCTCTTGGACGTCGCTTGAAATCCGTGACTTGGAATGTCCGGTCGGCGATCTGCGCTGGCGCGCCTTGATCTGAAGTGCGGATCAGCGGCGTTGAGGGTGCCTCACAAACTCCTGGTCACCCACCGTTCTCGCTCTGACGAGGACAGCGCGGCGGGAGTTTCGTGAGAGACACGAAGCTGCATGGAATCGTCAGGTCGTCCAAGAGCTGGACGACCGAAACGTCCTCTTCACCGGACCATCTGCGCGGTGATGAAATCGAGCCGACCGGCAGGGACGATCACCCTGCCGGTTCGAGCCTTGGTGTCACGCTGCCTTGCGCCGTCCGCCGGTCTTGCGGCCCTCGCCCGAAGCGGCGCTCTTGCGGCGCGGCTCGGCCGGCGCTTCCGAGACCACTTCGTCCGCAGGCTCGGTGGCTTTCGCGGACGACTTGCGACGCTGCTGGCCGAGGCCGAGATCTTTCGCGAGCGCCGAACGGGCGGCGGAATAGTTGGAAGAGACGGTCGGATAGTCGGCGGGGAGGCCGTAGCGGCGGCGATAGCCCTCGATATCGAGCCCGTGCGTCGTCAGGTGGCGCTTGAGCGTCTTATAGGGCTTGCCATCGATGAAGGAGATCAGGGCGTCCGGCGTGATCGACTTCTTGATCTGGGCCGGCGTCGCCCGCTCGACTTCTTCCTCTTTCTGAGCCTGCGGCGCCGAGAGGGCGACGAGTGCGGCATGGACCTGAACAATCAGGGCCGGAAGTTCGGGCGAAGGCAGCGAGTTATTCGAGACGTAAGCCGAGACGAGATCGGCGGCGAGTTCGATACGATCTTGTTGTGAGACCTGACTTGTTTCAGACATTGTCCATGATCCTGTTAACCCCTCGTTCTCGTGAGCTAAAAGGATTTGAGAAAGTTTCAAGGCCGGATCAAGGAGTTTTCCCGGAAAACGACTGCAAAACCGAGAAAAAGTGGCGATCCGTTCGATATTGTCTACGATCAGACCGGATGAGACGACAGATTGGGGGGTCTCAAGGTGGTGCGTTCAAGCTGAGGTTAGACCATTGTCATGATCAGCGTGATGTGATTCGGCCATTCAACAAATCGTGAGAGGCAAGTCCGGGCTTGGCGTTGATCTCGCTCCGTGAAGCGCGCCGCTTCCAAGGATTGCGGCAGGTTCAGGATCATCTCTCTCCGTCGGCGCGGCAAAATTCGAGCGGCCGGTCGCCGTGTTTACATGCCCGGCAGCGTCATCTCATCATCTTCGTTCCGGAAGGCCGCGCGGCGTTGCCTTCCACGCTCCGGCTGCGTCGGCAGCGTGCAGCGATAGACCACGGCATCGGGTGGTCCGAGGGTGGCGTTGAGCGGGACCGTGACGGTGTCGCCGGAAAAGCGCCAGTTGCGGGTGCCGCGATCCCAGTAGAGCCACACCGTGGTGTCGTGGCCTTTCACGTCGAAGACGGCGGCCTTCTTCGACATCGCCCTGAGGGTTCGCGGCTCGTAGAGGCCCTTGCGGCGATAGGCGACACGGGAGGCCTCATCCTGCCGATCGACGAAGGTGTTCTGGACGATCTGCAGCGTCGCCCCGGGCTTGCGGAGAAATTTCTTGAAATCGCTCAGAGATCGCAAGACCACGGGCATGGCGTCCATCCAATCGTCAAGTCACGGACTCATCCTGCATTGCGCGACGCACCTTAGGTCCGGTGAGATGACGGTTGTTCCTCACACGCAAAGGCGCGGTCGGGCGATATCCACCGGAAAGCGGCGTCGTCCACAGGCGCCGACGATTTCATTCATGTCTTCCCGGCCGGCTTCCGGACGACGCAGCGGTGCCGTGGTGCAACGGTCGGGAGGGCGTCCGGCTTGACCCGCCCGCCGGGCTCGGGCGTGTAGGCCCCATGCTGCTGCAATTCTTCACGGGTCTGCGCGAGGCCCGCGTTCCGGTGTCCCTGCGCGAATACCTCACCCTGCTCCAGGCGATGGAGCGCGACCTCGCCGACAAGCGGGTCGAGGAGTTCTACTTCCTCGCCCGCACCGTGCTGGTGAAGGACGAGTCCAACCTCGACCGGTTCGACCGGGTCTTCGCCTCGGTCTTCAAGGGGTTGGAGACGCTCGGCGAGGCGGTGGAGCCCGCCGCCATCCCGGAAGAGTGGCTGCGCAAGCTCGCCGAGAAATACCTGACCGACGACGAGAAGGCCGCGTTGAAGGCGCTCGGCTGGGACAAGCTGTTCGAGACCCTGAAACAGCGTCTCGCCGAGCAGAAGGGCCGTCATCAGGGCGGTTCGAAATGGATCGGCACCGGGGGCACCTCGCCCTTCGGCGCCTACGGCTACAATCCGGAGGGTATCCGCATCGGCCAGGACGGCAACCGCAACTTCCGCGCGGTGAAGGTGTGGGACCGGCGCGAGTTCAAGGATCTCGATGATTCCCGCGAATTCGGCACCCGTTCCATGCGGGTGGCCCTGCGGCGGCTGCGCCGCTTCGCCCGCACGGGAGCGGCCGAGGAACTCGACCTCGATGGGACCATCCGCGAGAGCGCCCGCAAGGGCTTCATCGACGTGAGGCTGCGTCCCGAGCGTCGCAATGCCGTGAAGGTGCTGCTCTTCCTCGATGTCGGCGGCTCGATGGATTGGCACGTGGAGCGCGCCGAGGAGCTTTTTTCGGCGGCGCGCTCCGAGTTCAAGCACTTCGCGCACTATTACTTCCACAACTGCCCCTACGAGGCGATGTGGACGGAGAACCATCGCCGTCACGACGAGCGCATCCCGCTCCTCGACGTGATCCGGACCTACCCGTCCGACTACCGTGTGGTGTTCGTGGGCGACGCCTCCATGAGCCCCTACGAGATCGCCCATCCCGGCGGCTCGGTGGAGCACTGGAACGAGGAGGCGGGCGAGGTCTGGCTCGGCCGCATTCTCGATCACTTCCCGAAAGCAGTCTGGCTCAACCCCGTTCCGGCCGAGCACTGGGCCTACACGCCGTCGATCGGCATGGTCCGCCGCATCTTTTCCGACCGAATGTTCCCGCTGACGCTCGAAGGGTTGGATGGGGCGATGCGGGCGCTACTGCGATAGGCGACGCCGTAAGCGTTGGCCGCCAAAGTCGGCCGCCTGGGGTTCAGGCTCGCCGAGTGGCGGCGGATCGAGCCGCCTGGAAGGCCGCCAGGGCCGTGATGAGGACTGCGAGCGGCAAGGCGCCGTAGACGGCACCGATCACGACATATTCCGTTTCGAATGCTGTATGAGTGTGCTCGGCGCCGCAAGGCGACCGTCCGAACAGCAGGGTATCCCGCGCAAGATCCGCGTTCATCAGCAGGACGAGTGCGCAGACGCAGACCAAGACGAGGCTTGTCAGACAGATCAGCCACGGTACCCCGGCCTCGGGATGGCTTCGCGCACGGTGCCGCGAACGCCATACCAGCCCGAGGGTTGTGGCCCCGAAGGGAGGGCTCAGGAGCGCGCCGGTCAGGAAGGGATCGATGTCGTTCTGCGTGCAGGTTCCCGTATAGCCCAGCCCTTGCAAAAGCGGGACGGGCAGGAACATCAGGATCGCGAGAACGGGAGCCACCGGCGGCGCACCCCGAGGCAGATCTTCAGCCCTGGCGGGCCGGGGTCGTCACCACGAGGCCGTCGAGTTCGGGCGTCACGCGGATCTGGCAGCACAGGCGCGAGGTGGCGCGCACGTCCGAGGCGAAGTCGAGCATGTCCTGCTCCATCGGCTCGGCCGGCCCGACCTTGTCGGCCCAGGCCTCGTCCACGTAGACGTGGCAGGTGGCGCAGGCGCAGGCCCCGCCGCACTCGGCATCGATGCCCGGAACGTTGTTGCGGATCGCCGTCTCCATGACGGTCGAGCCGACCTCACCATCGATCGTGCGGGCCGTGCCGGCGTGATCGACGTAGGTGATCTTGGGCATACCTTGCTCCGGGACGTGTCGGCGTCCGCCTGCGATCCTTCGAGGGGCGGCGTGGCGCCTGCTTGCGGGCGGCGGCGCCAGAATGCAAGCGGGAAGCGGGCGCTTTTCCGTCGCGCCGGGAGCGATGGCCCGGACCGCCGCCTTGAGGCGACGGCAAGCCGGGCCTGTTCGAGCCATCTTCGACATCCTGCCGCAGCGGCATGTCATATGCCGAGGATCGTCAGTCCTCACCGGAACCGTGCTGCACTGCACAACGTCGTGTCCGCGAACACGGCGGCGTGAGGCCGCCCGTTCCGACGAGGACGAGGCGATGGCACGAGGCCGAGCGGGCACTGCAGGGAAGCGATCTGAGCTCCTCAACGATCCCCGCCGCAACAAGGGAACCGCGTTCAGTCTGGAAGAGCGCCGGGAGCACGGCCTCGAAGGGCTGCTGCCGCCGGCCGTGGAGACGCTCGACCGGCAATTGGAGCGGGTGCTCGGTCACCTCGCGGCCAAGCCGAGCGACCTCGAGCGCTACATCTATCTGATCGAATTGTCGGACCGGAACGAGACGCTGTTCTACAAGACCGTGATGTCCGATCCGGCGCGGTTCATGCCGATCGTCTACGATCCGACGATTGCCGAGGCTTGCCTCGCCTTCGGTCACATCTACCGCGGCGCCAACGGCCTGTATGTCGGCCTCGATCAGAAGGGCCGCATCGCCGAGGTGCTTCGCAACTGGCCGGTGAAGGACGTTGCCTTCGTCTGTGTCTCGACCGGCGGGCGCATCCTCGGGCTCGGCGATATCGGCGCCAACGGCATGGGTATCCCGATCGGCAAGCTGCAGCTCTACACGGCCTGCGCCGCGGTGCCGCCGCAGTCCTTGCTGCCGATCCTGCTCGACATCGGCACCGAGAACGCGGCGTTGCGTGCCGATCCGCTCTATCTCGGCCTGCGCCGCCGGCCTCCGGAGACCGACGAACTCGACGCCTTCGTGGAGGAGTTCGTCCAGGCGGTTCAGGATGTCTTTCCCGGCGCCTGCATCCATTTCGAGGACTGGAAGGGCGACGACGCCCTGCGCTTGCTGGCCCGGTATCGCGAAAAGGTGCTCTGCTACAACGACGACATCCAGGGCACGGCCTCGGTCACACTCGCCGGGCTGACGACAGCCCTGCAGATCAAGGGCGAGGTTTTGGGGGATCAGCGCTTCCTGTTTCTTGGCGCCGGTTCGGCGGGGATCGGCATCGCCGAGATGATCGTTTCCGCGCTTTGCCGCGAGGGCCTCGACGAGGCGGAGGCGCGGGCGCGCATCACCCTGTTCGACGTTAACGGCCTGATCGAGCCCTCGCGGACGGATCTCACGCCGCAGCAGAAGGCCTTCGCCCAGAAGGCCGAGCCCGAGACCGATTTCGTCGCGACGATCGAGCGGGTGAAGCCGACGGCGCTGATCGGCGTCTCGACGAGCGGAGGCGCCTTCGACCGGAAGGTGGTCGAGGCGATGTGTCAGCTCAACGAGCGACCGATCATCTTCGCCCTGTCCAACCCGACCGAGAAGGCGGAGGTCTCGGCCCAGGACGCCTATGCGTGGTCGAAGGGGACGGTGCTCTACGCGGCCGGCGTTCAGTTTCCCGACGTCGCGGTCGACGGCAGGACCTACCATCCGGGGCAGGCCAACAACTTCTACATCTTCCCGGCCATCGGGCTCGCCGTCTACGCGACGCGGCCGCAGCGGATCACCGACGCGATGTTCATCGAGGCCGCCCGCGCCTGCGCCGATCAGGTCGGACCGGACCTGCGCGCCAAGGGCATGCTGTTCCCGGCCCAGAGGGACATCCTGCAGACGGAGGTGACGACGGCGGCGCGGGTGGCCGAATTCATCTTCGACCGTGGCGAGGCCGGCGTGCCCCGTCCCGACGACATCCGCGCCTGGCTCGAAGGGCTTCTCTACAAGCCGGGATACTGAAGGGTCCTCACGCCTCCAGGCCGACGCTGCCGAGCGCTTCCAGCGTCTGCTCGACGGCGCGCCGCAGGGTCCGGAGATCGGCCTCGCCGACGGTGCGGAACCCCGCCTCCACGGCCGCGCTCGCCTGCGCCACCCGCATCGCTCCGACGCCGAGCGCCGCGCCCTTGAGGGTGTGGGCGAGGTCGGCCCGGTCTCCCGCCGGGCGGCCCTCCTCCGCGAGGGCCGGCAGCAGCCGGCGGCACTGATCCTCGAACAGGCTCAGCACCTCGCGCGCGAGATCCGCGTCGCCGAAGGTCTGCGCCTCGAGATGGGCGCGATCGAGCAGAGGGGTGGGGGGTTTCTCAACGTCCACGTCCGTTCTCTTCGTCTGCTTGATGATCGATGGTCGGGGTTGCAACGGTCGTCCAATCCGCCCGGCTCCACGGAAAACGGGGTCGGGCGCGGCGACCTGCCTGTGGGCGGCGCGGGCTATCCACAGCGCAGGGCGGCCCGAGGCGTACCGGTTTCACGCTGCAGGCGTCAGAACTTGGGCCCTGTGCCGGATCACGGGACCTGGCTTGGTAACCATTCCGTTAAGGTTTCTTGGGTGCGCCGGGCCGATCGGGTATCGGGTGCGGGTTCCCAGGGACTAAAGTTCCGTGGGACGTCGGGTAAATCCGTCTCCATTGCGGAGAGCGCGAGCTCCGCACTGGACGGCGATGCGTACGAGGGTTGCATGGCCACCGAGAAAAAGCTGAAGGATCCGGCGGAGGCGGCCCTCTCCGCGATCGAGCAGGCTTTGAATCTGGACATCCCGGCGCCGGGCGAGGCCGCCCGTGTCGAGCCCCGCCTGCCCGATGTCGGCGACGGCGACCTGCTGGCCGATCCCTTTTCCGAGGCCGGGGGACGCCGCACCCCGAACCTCGACATCGATCCCGCCGCCTCGGAGCTTCCCCTGCCGGAGCGCGGCCGCTCGCGCCGCGAGGGCGGCCTGCTGCCGCCCGACCGCTCGCTCGTGGCCAACGATGACCGCCAGAACATCGGCATCCTGCAGCAGACCCTCCGGGTGCGGCCCTCGCGCAAGCCGTACCTCGTCGCGGCGGTCGCCTCCTTCTTCTGGCTCAACGGCCTCGTGGCGCTCGCCTGGAACCAGTCCGGCGGCGACCTGAAGGCGTTCATCACCGGGCTCACCGCGCTTCAGGCGGCGGTGGTGGCCACCGCCATCGCCGGGCCGATCGTGCTGTTCCTCATCACCGCGATGCTGGCGGTGCGCGCCCACGAGATGCGCCTCGTCGCCCGCGCCGTCGGCGAGGTGGCGATCCGGCTGGCCGAGCCGGAGAGCTTCTCGACGGATGCCGTGCTGACCATGTCGCAGACCGTGCGCCGCGAGGTCGCCGCCGTCGGCGACGGCGTGGAGCGGGCGCTGGCCCGCGCGGGCGAACTCGAAACCCTGGTGCGCGGCGAGATCTCGACCCTGGAACGGGCCTATTCCGACAACGAGATCCGCATCCGCAGCCTCGTCGACGAGCTGATCGCCCAGCGCGAATCCATCGTCGGCAGCGCCGACCGGGTGCGCGGCGCGATCACCGGCTCGCACGAGAACCTGTCGAGCGAGCTGGAGGGTGCGGCCGAGCGTATCGTCGCGGCGATCAACGGCGCGGGCGAGCGCGTCACGGGCGCGCTCGATGCCCGCGGCGAGGCTATCACCACGGCGCTCGGCGAAGTCGGCGAGCGGGTGGTCGGCAACGTCTCGACGCGCGGCGACGACCTGATCCGCCAGCTCACCGCCACCAGCGAGGGCGTGCGCGGCGGCCTGGAGGAGATCGGCACCAACCTGACCAGCGCGCTGCAGCAGCGCGCCGACGAGGTGACGCAGGCCTTCGAACGCACCGGCGGGGCGCTGACCCGCACGCTGGCCGACAATGCCGGCGCCGTCGCGCAATCCCTGTCCGAGACCGGCACCGGCCTGATCGAGGCGCTCGACCGCCAGGGCGGCGCCGTCCGCGAGACCTTCGAACGCTCGACCAAGGGCCTGGAAGAGGCCTTCCTGTCGCGCGGGACCGAGCTGACCGAGCGCTTCGCCCAGACCGGCGGCGCGATCACCGCGCGCTTTGCCGAGACCGGCGAGGGCCTGAGCCGCCACTTCGCCGCCACCGGCGCGGCGATCTCCGAGGACATCGCCGCCCGCGGCGCCTTGCTTCGCACCGAGATCGAGGCCGCCGGCACCGGCGTGTCCGAGCTGATCGAGGGCCGCGGACGCGACGCGCAGGCCGCGCTGGCGCTCGCCGCCGGCAGCGTCGCCGACGACTTCTCCGCCCGCATCGACGGCGTGCGCGCGGCCTTCCTGGTCTCCGCCACCCGCGCCGCCGAGACCATGGACGGCCGCGGCCTCGAATTGGCCGGCCGCATCGAAGCGTCAGCCACCCGCGTCGAAGACGTCATCGCCGTCCAGGGCGGCGCGCTGGCCTCCAATCTCGACGCGGCGGGCGAGCGCGTCGTTGGACTGATGAGCGACCGCGCGGCGCAGGCCGCCGCCACCGTCGAGGGGGCGCTTGCCGGGCTCGGCTCGTCCTTCGCCGCGAATGCCTCCGGCACCGCCGAGCGCCTGCGCGAGACCGTAGCTCGGTTGGGCGACGCCCTCGACGCGCGGGCCACTGCCGCCCATGACGGCATCCGCCGCAACACCGAGGCCGCGACCGAGAGCGTCGGCGCCAGCGTCGAGACGCTGGAGCGCCGCCTGCGCGAGGCCATCGAGACCGTGGGCGGCCTGCTCGCCGAGCGCACCGCCGAATCCACCGCGCGGATGCTGCACACCGCCGAGGAGACCTCCGGCGCCGCGCAGGCGCAGGCCGCCGCGGTCGCCGCGCGCTTCGCCGAGGCTGCCGAGACCCTGCGCCGGGCCGCCGACGAGGCCGCCGCCGCCGTGGAGACCCGCTCAGACGACGTGGTCGGCCGGTTCCAGGCCGCCGCCGAGCGTGTCGGTGGCGAACTCGGCAGCCGCAGCGAGAGCGCGTCCCAGACCCTCCACGCCGCGATCCAGCGGATGGCCGACGAACTCACGGCCCGCAGCGCCGAGGCGACCGGGGCGCTGGCGCTCGCCGCCGCCCATGCCGGCGGCGAGATCAGCAATCGCACCGACCAGTCGATGCAGTCGCTTCAGGATCTCCTTCGGCAGGTGGCCGACGAGATCGCCGTCCGCGGCTCCGAGGCGAGCGTCGCCCTGTCGCTGGCCGCGGCCCAGGCCGGCGGCGACATCGGCAGCCGTGCCGATCAATCGGCGCAGGGTCTGCGCGCCCTTCTGGGTCAGGTCCGCGAGGAGATTGACGGCCGCAGTGCCGAGGTCACGCAGGCCCTGGCGCGGACCGCCGAGCGCGTCGGCGGCGAGGTCGGAACGCGGACCGAGGAATCGCTGCGGACCTTACGCGACGCGCTGGACCGGATCGGCGACGAATTGTCGGCCCGCAGCAGCGAGACCACCGCAGCTCTTGCGCGCGCGGCCGAGCAGGCCGGCGGTGCGATCGACACCCGTACCGAGGCGTCGCTGCGGACCTTGCGCGAGACTCTGGCCCGGGTCGGCGACGAGCTGTCGGCCCGCAGCGAAGAGGCCACCGCGGCGCTCGCCAGCGTGGCCGAGCAGGCCGGCGGCACGGTCGGCACCCGCACCGAGGCGTCGCTGCGGAGCCTGCGCGACGCCCTGGCCCGGATCGGCGACGAACTCTCCGCCCGCAGCGAAGAGGCCACCGCAGCGCTCGCCCGCGTGGCCGAACAGGCCGGCGGCGAGGTCGGTGGCCGCACCGAGACGGCGCTGGAGGCCCTGCGCGAGACGCTGCGGCGGCTCGGCGACGAGGTCGCTGCCCGCGGCGCGTCCACGGCGCAGGCGCTGTCGCGCACGGCCGACGGCGTCGGCTCCGAGCTTGAGGCTCGTCTCGCCGCCCTGGAGGAAGGTTTCGACCGTCACGGCCGCGGCGCCGCCGCGCTCATCGCCCGCCAGTCCGACGAGGCGCAGGTCCGCCTCGAAGGGGCCGGCCGCGAGGTGGCGCTGGCCATCGCCGGCCACGCGTCGCAGGTCGGCGATGCGCTCCACCGCAGTCATTCCGCCTTCGTCGAGACTGCCGACGGCCGCGCCCGCGCGGTGGAAGAGGCGCTGGGCAGCCGCCTGGCCGCCCTTCAGGAGACCATCGCCCGCGGCGACATCCTCGCCGACCGGATCGCCGGCAACGCGCAGTCGCTCGGCCAGACCCTGGATTCGCGTCTCGCCGAGATCGACCGGATCATCGCCGTGCAGGGCAACGCGCTTGCCGATTCCCTTGCCGAGCGGGCCCGCCTCGCCAGCGAGACCGTCGAGTCGCGCATCGGTGAGATGGAATCCCTCTCGGCCAAGCGCGCCGCGGAGATCGGTGAGAGCTTCGCGGCCCTCGTCGGCCATGTCGACACGCGGCTCGGCGCTCGCGCCAACGCCCTCAACGAGACCCTGGTGCTGCGCACCTCCGAGATCGCCCGCACCCTGGACGAGGGCAACCGCATTCTGGGTGAATCCCTCGACCGGCGCATCGAAGGCTCCGCGCAGGACATCGCCGACCGCGGCCGCGCCGTGGGCGACGTTCTCGCGGCCCGCGCCGCCGAGATCGCCGAGCGCCTCGAACGCACGACCCAGGATCTCGCCCGCCGCCTCGACGAGGGCGCCGAGCGCCTCGATACCGGCGTGGTCGCGCGCCTCGACACCCTCAGCGGCACGCTGGAGGAGCGCACCCGCCATCTCGACGAGTCCTTCGGCATCCAGGCGCTCGAAGCGGTGCGCCTGATCGAGAGCCGCACCCGCACCATCGACGGCGAGCTGACCGGCCGCATCCGCGACCTCGTCGCCCTGCTGGAGCGCCGCGGCGGCCTCGCGGTCGAAGCGCTCGGCGGCCATGTCGAGGCACTCGCCCGCCTCTTCGACGAGCGGGCCGAGAGCCTCAACCACCTGTTCGACGAGCGCGGCGGCGCGCTGGCCGCCGATCTCGACCAGCGTAGCCGCGCGACGGTCGAGGGTCTCGAGGGCCGCCTCTCCGAGATCACCGGGGCCCTGGAACAGGGCGGCGCCTCGCTCGGCGCCCTGCTCGACCGCCGCGGCACCACCCTGCTCGCCGCCCTGCGCGATCTCGTCGGGCAGGTCGATGACCTCCTCGGCGAGGGCGCGGGCCGCCTCGGCTCCGCTCTCGACAGTCGTGCGGAGGAGATCCGGACTCTGCTCGACAGCCGCGCCGACGACCTGCGCGGCCTGATGGAAGGCAGCGCCGGCCGGGTGCGCGGCGAACTCGAAGCCGGTTTCGGTGCCTTCGAGACGGTGCTGGAGGAGCGTCTGCGCACGGTGCGCGACCTGCTCGACGCCCGCAGCAACGAGATCCGCGACACCTTCGATCACCGCACCGACGACCTGCGCGGCCTGATGGAGGGCGGTGCCGGGCAGGTGCGCGGCGCCTTCGATGCCAACCTCGGCGCCCTGGAGACGGTGCTGGAGGAGCGTCTGCGCACGGTGCGCGACCTGCTCGATGCCCGCAGCGGCGAGATCCGCGACACCCTCGACAGCCGCACCGGAGAGCTGCGCGGCCTCGTGGACGGCAGCGCCGGCCGTGTCCGCGGCGAGTTCGAGACGGGGCTCGACGCCCTGCGCGCTGCCCTGGAGGAGCCGGCCCGCACGGTGCAGGACCTGCTCGACAGCCGCGCCGGCGAGATCCGAGCCATGCTCGACGCCCGCGGCGACGACCTTCGCACGACGCTCGACGAGCGGGCCCGCACGGTTCAGGACATCCTCGACCACCGCACGGGCGAGATCCGCGGGCTGCTCGACGGCCATGCCGGCCGCCTCGACGAGGGCTTCCAGGGCCGGATCCTGCCGCTCCAGGAGGCGCTGACCGAGGGCGCACGCCTGTTCGTCGAGACGCTGGAGGGCGGCATCGGCCGTGCCGCCGGTGAGGTCGATGCCCGCACGCGGGGCCTCGCCGCCCTGTTCGACGAGCGCCTCGGCGTCCTCGGCGACATCGTCGACGGACGCGGCCAGCAGGTCGCGCAGACCGTCGAGGGGCGGACGCAGGAGCTGGTCCGCCTGTTCGACGAGTTCCAGGCCCGCCTCGGCGCGCTGGTGGACGAGCGCTCGACCGCGCTGACCGGCCGTCTCGACGGCCAGACCCAGGCGATGGCGGCCCTGTTCGACGAGCGGATGCAGAGCCTCGATGGGCTGGTGGAAACCCGCGGCGGCGCCTTCGCGCAGCTCGTGGAGCGCCAGGCCGCGGCTCTGGCCCAGACCGTCGACAGCCGCAGCGAGGACTTTACCGCCCGCATCGACGCACGCCTGCGCGCCTTCGCCACGGTGGTGGCGAGCCGCGCCAACGCGCTGGCCGATGCCTTCGACGAGCGCCAGGACGCCTACGCGGCCCTGATCGATGAAGGCATGGCCCGCATGGCCACCGCGCTCGACGAGCGCGCCCGCCAGCACGTGGCCCAGTTCGAGACGGTCGAGGAGCGCCAGAAGGCCGTCGCCGCCCTGGTCGAGGCCGGCACCGACCGGATCGCGGCGGCGCTCGACGAGCGCGCCCGGCAGCAGGCGGCGCTGACCGAGGCCTTCGACGGACAGCGGGACGCCTATGCCAGCCTGATCGAGCAGGGCACCGCCCGCATGGTCGCGGCCCTCGAAGAGCGGGCGCGCCACCACGCGGCGCAGGCCGAGACGGTGGAAGAGCGGCAGCGGGCCGTCGCAGGGCTCATCGAGGAAGGCACGGCCCGCCTGGTCGCGGCGCTCGACGAGCGCGCGGAGCGGCAGGCGGCCTTCACCGAGGCCTTCGACGGGCAGCGGGACGCCTATGCGAGCCTGATCGAGCAGGGCACTGCCCGGATGGTCTCCGCTCTCGAAGAGCGCGCGCGCCGTCACGCGGTGCTGGCCGAGGCGTTCGATCGCCAGAAGGAGGCCTACGCGGCCCTCATCGACGGCGGCACCGCCCGGATGGTCGCGGCGCTCGACGAGCGGGCCGAGCGGCAGGCGGCGCTGGCGGAGACCCTGGATGAGCGCCAGGGCGCCTATGCCTCGCTGGTGGAGGACGGCATCATCCGCATGGGCCGGATGCTGGAGGAGCGCGCCCAGCGTCACGCCGCCGAGGTTCAGAGCCGCGTCGCCGCGCTGGCCGAGACGATGGATCAGCGCAATGCGGCGCTTGCCCGCCTGATCGACGGCCCGGCCGCTTCCCTGGCCGACGCGCTGGCCGAGCGGGAGCAGGCCCTCGACCGGCTCATCGCCGACAAGGGCACGCCGCTGGTCGAGGCTCTGCGCGAGCGCACCGATGCCATCGTCGTTCGCACCGCGGAGTCGGCCCAGGCTCTGCGCGCGGCCTTGGACGAGGGCGCGGCGGCATCTGCCGACACCCTCGCCCAGGCGAACGAGCGGGTCCGCCGCGACGTCGCCGGCTTCCTCAGCCGGATCGAGAGCGCCAATGACGGGCTGAAGCATCTCGTCGGCGGCGCCTCCGAGAACCTCGCGGCGGTCGAGCAGGGGCTCGCGGCCCGTGTCGAGCAGATCCAGTCGGCCCTCGACCGGGTTGCCGCCGACACGGCGCAGGCTTCCGACCGGGTCTCGACGCAGGTCGTGGCCCTGCGCGAGGCCTCGCAGGGGGCGCTCGCCCAGGCGTCCGACCTCGCCGAGACCCTCGACGCCCGCGGCCGGGCCCTGGTGGAGCACACCGGCACGCATGTCGGCGCACTCTCGCAGGCCGCCGGCACCCTGGAGGCGGTGGAAGGCCGTCTCGCCGAGAGCTTGACGAACCGGCAGGCGGTGATCGAGGCGGTGCTGGCCCGTCTCGAGGAGCGCAGCCAAGCCATCGAGGCGCAGACCGGCCGCTTCGGCAGCGTGGTCGAGGAGACGCTGCGCGCGGCCGAGGCCCGTGCCCGCGAACTCAGCGAGAGCGTGGCCCGCGCGGCCCGCGAAGCCGGCACCGCGGTGGCGGGCGACTTCGAGCGCCTGCGCAGCGGCGCCGACGAGGAGAGCGCCCGCACGGCGGGGGCGGTCCGTAGCGCCATCGAGGCGGCCTCCGCCAAGATGATGGAGAGCTTCGCGGCCGCCTCCGGCCAGTTCGGCGACTCGGTCGCGCGGATGAACGCGATGGCCGCCGAGATCCGCCGCGAGCTCGACGCGACCCGCGCCGACCTGCAGCGCGGCGTCCTCGACCTGCCGCGCGAGACGCAGGATGCGACGGGCGAGATGCGCCGTGTCGTGGCCGAGCAGATCGACGCGCTGAACGAGCTGGCGGCGCTCGTCGCCCGCTCCAACCGCTCGGTCGATGTCGCCCAGCCCGCGGCGCAGGCCCGCGGCGCCGAGCAGCGCCGCACCGCCGAGGGAGGCCGCGCCGCCTCCGCGCCCGCCGCCGCACCGCAGCCGGCGCCTGCGCCGGCCCGCGCTGCGGCGCCGACGGCGGCCCGGCCCCAGGCGGCGGCTCCCGCCCCCGCGCGTCCGGCGAGCCCGGCCGCCGCTCCGGCCGGAGCCCAGACTCCCGTCCAGGGACGGCCCGGCACCCGCGACAACCGCGGCTGGCTGTCCGATCTCCTGACTCGCGCCTCGCTCGATGACGACGGCGCCGAGGCGATCCCCGTCCCGGCTACTGCGCCCGAGACGAAGGGATCGGTGGAGCGGATCTCCCTCGACGCGATCTCGACCGATATCGCCCGCATGGTCGATCATCAGGCCTCGGTCGAGTTCTGGCAGCGCTACCGCCGCGGCGACACGAACCTGTTCGACGGCCGCCTCTACACGGCGCAGGGCCGCCAGACCTTCGAGCAGATCCAGCGCCGCTACCGGGCGGATGCGGAGTTCCGCCGCACGGTCGACCGCTATGTCGGCGAGTTCGAGCGGCTGCTCGGCGAGGTGACGAAGAACGACCGCGACACCAAGCGCGCGGACGCCTACCTCACCTCTGAGACGGGCAAGGTCTACACCATGCTCGCCCATGCCAGCGGCCGGTTCGACGAGGCCTGAGGCGTGAGGGCTGGATGAGGCGGGTTCGGTGTCGCCGAGCCTGCCTCGGGACGTAATCGACCGGAGCATCCAACGAAAAAGGCCCCCGGCGCTTGCATGCGCCGGGGGCCTTTTCTGTCTCGTGTCGCTGTCCCGAGGGAGCCGTTTCGTCCTGATTCCGGCTGATCACTTCGGCCCTGCCGGGATGCCTCTCACCCCACATGCGGGACGAGGGTGGCGCCGGTCGATCGAACCGATCGCGCCGTGGCCGGATCACTCCATCACGGCGGCCTTCATGATCACCACCATCGTCGCCCGGCCCGGCTCGTCGCCGAGACAGCGGATGCTGTGCGGGCGGTCGCAGCGGTAGCGCAGGGTCTCGCCGGCATTGGCCCGCTGGACCTCGCCAGCCACCTCGACCTCGAAGCTGCCCTCCAGCACCGACAGCGACTCGACCGAGCCGCGCTGATGCGCGTCGGATTCGAGCACGCCGCCGGCATCGGCGGTGACGTCGTACCATTGCAGCCACTCGACGGTCTTGATCCAGCCGATGATGGCGAGCCGCACTTTCCCGTCGTCGGAAACGAGCCGCGGGGTGTCGGCGCGGGAGAAGCGCTCGATGAAGGGCTCTTCGTCGGAAGTGGCGAGCACACGCTCGATCGATACGTCGAGCGCCTGGCTCAAGCGCCAGATCGTGGCCAGTGTCGGATTGGTCTCGTTGCGCTCGATCTGGCTGATGATCGACTTCGCCACGCCGGATTGTTCGGCCAATTCAGAGAGGGAGAGGTTGTAGGCCTTGCGCAGCCGCTGGATCGTCTTGCCGAGCTGGCCCGAGAGCACCTGCGCGCCGCTGGCGAGATCCTTCGGCCGTCCGCGTTCGAGGCTTGCCGCTATGTCCTGCATCACGTCGGTCCGCTGAAAGTGCCCGCCGAACTCTCCGCGCGCCGAAGACACCCTCGCGGGCGGATCGGATCACGAAATCGTGGGCGGGGCACCGAAAGGCGTTCCGTTATCCGAACGAGCGTTTGATCTGTCAAACGCAAATCGACGGCGAAGGGCGGTTTCGTCCCTGCCCTCGGTGCTGGCTGGAGCGCGAAACTATTGCCAGAGCGTGTGGAAATGGTGGAGCGGACCGTGGCCGTGGCCGACGGGCACGGAATCGGCGGCGCGGATCGCCGCCGTGACGTAGGTCTTCGCCCCGCCCACCGCCTCGGCGAGGCCCTGCCCACGGGCCAGACCGGCCGCCACGGCCGCCGAAAGGGTACAGCCGGTGCCGTGGCTGTTGCGCGTCTCGATGCGCGGCGCCGCGAATCGGCGCAGGGTCCCGTCGGCTGCGATGAGATGATCGACGCTTTCGCGGCCCTCGCCGTGGCCGCCCTTGATCAGCACCGCCCGCGCCCCGCGCCCCAGCAGCCGGCGGGCTTGGCCCACCGCCTCGTTCTCGTGTCCGGCCTCCGCCTCGTCGAGTAGGGTCGCCGCCTCCGGCAGGTTGGGCGTGACGACGGTGGCCAGCGGCATCAGCGCGCTGCGCAGGGTTTCGACGGCTTCCTGCGAGATCAGCCGGTCGCCGCTGGTGGCGACCATGACGGGGTCGAGCACCAACGGAATGCCGGCGGCGTGCCGCCGCAGGCCCTCGGCCACCGCCCGGATCGTCTCGGGCCGCGAGAGCATGCCGATCTTCACCGCACCCACCGCGAGGTCGGCGAAGACCGAGTCGATCTGCGCGGCGACGAAATCTGCGGGCACGTCGTGGATCGCCTGCACGCCCGTCGTGTTCTGCGCGGTCAGCGCGGTGACGACGCTGGCGCCGTAGACGCGAAGCGCCGCGAAGGTCTTGAGATCGGCCTGGATGCCGGCGCCCCCGCTCGAATCAGAGCCGGCGATGGTCAGGGCGATGGCGGTCATGGGCGTCTCCCGTCGTCGATTTTTGTGTCGGCCACCTCTCGGGACGATGCTCTCTTGTTGTTTGCGCATCGTCTTTTTCGAAGGCCGTCCACCGCCTTTCGGGACGATGCTCTAGCGCATCCCCGCGTTGCCGCGCTGCCCGAGGGCCTCGTCGACCCGCGCACGCAGATCCCGTGCCTTGGCCTCGGTGGCGCCGCCCTTGAACAGCGCGCCGATCAGCGCCACCCCGTCTGCACCCGCCCGGATCACGGAGGCCGCGTTGCTGGCGTCGATCCCGGCGATCGCGCCGAGCGGGAGGGCCTGGCCGCGGGCAAGCCTGGCGCGGAACACGATCCGCTGCAGCCCGTCGAGGCCGACCGGCGGATCCGGGTTGTCCTTGCTGGCGGTGGCGAAGACGCCGCCGATGCAGGCGTAGTCGATGGGTAGTCGGTAGAGCTCGTCGGCCTGGGCGCCGGTCTTCACGGTGAGCCCGATGATCGCGCGCGGTCCGAGCAAGCGGCGCGCCTCTTCCGGGTGGAGATCCGATTGGCCGAGATGCACGCCCTCGACGCTGGCGGCGAGAGCGAGATCGACCCGATCGTTGACCAGCAGCGGCGCGCGGCCGGCCACGGCGGCGTGGATCGCCCGGATCCGCGCTAGCGCCGCGCGGGCGTCCGTCAGGTCCTTTTCGCGGTACTGGAGCAGGGTGGCGCCCCCGGCCACGGCCTCCGCCGCCAGGGCGGCGAGCGTTGCCGCATCGCCGCCGAGCACGCCGATATCGAGGATGCCGTAGAGGCGCAGGTCCACCGCGATGCCTGCCGACGGCCGGGCCAAGCCGAGCCCTGCACCGCTCCCCGCGTCATGCCGTCTCTCCTGCCCCGCCCCGATGCTCATGCTGCCCCCGATCCCGTTCGAGCGTCTGCCGTCCGAGCGCCATCGCCGCTCGCCATCGCCGCTCGTTGGGCCGCTCCCTTCGGTGATCCTGCTTTCGATCTAGCAGGATCGGCCCGCCGCGGCGACCGTGACCGTACTCGGCTGCGGATGAGGCCGTCGCCTCCGTTGACGGTGAAGGGGCCGATCCGGCAAGAGCGAGGCGGTGGGTCGGAACCGCTTCCGCCGCCGAGGAAGGCCCGAGGAGAGGGGCTCAAGGCCGACGAACGCATGAGCACGGCCGAACCGGGTGTGACCGCCGCCGTGGCGGATGCGGGGATGCGCGATGCCAGCGCCTCCTCGGTGGGGCTTGTCGCCGTGATCGTCGCGGCGACGGACGGGGAGCCGCGCGCGCTCACCGTTCAGGTCGGAGGCCAGGCCAAGGGCCGCGAGACCGCCCTGCCCGCGGGACCTCTGGTGCCCGAGCATGCCACGCTGGAGCGGGGCCTGCGCGCCTGGGTCGAGCAGCAGACCCACCAGCGCCTCGGCTATGTCGAGCAGCTCTACACCTTCGGCGACCGCGACCGGGAGGACGGGCAGCACGGCGTGCACCTGCTTTCCGTGGCCTACCTCGCGCTCGTGCGCGAGCTGCGCCCGGCGGGCCTCGCGGAGGCCGCGTGGCGCAACTGGTACCGCTACCTGCCCTGGGAGGATTTTCGAGAGGGACGGCCCCCGGCGCTCGCCGAAATCGAGCCGCGCCTGATGGCCTGGGTCGCCGCCGCCTCCGATCCGAAGCTGCGGCGCCTGCGCGAGGATCGGGTCGGTCTCAGCTTCGGCATCGGCGGTGCCTGGAACGAGGAGCGGGTGCTGGAGCGCTACGAATTGCTGTTCGAGGCCGGCCTGATCCCCGAGGCCAGCGGCCAGAACGGCGCCGCGGTGCCCGACGACCTCGCGATCACCGGCCAGCCGATGGCGCATGACCATCGCCGGGTGCTCGCGACCGCGATCGGTCGCCTGCGCGGCAAGATCAAGTATCGCCCGGTGGTGTTCGAGCTGATGCCGCCCGCCTTCACCCTGCTCCAGCTACAGCGCACGGTCGAGGCGCTCTCGGGCACGCGGCTGCACAAGCAGAACTTCCGCCGCCTCGTGGCGCAGCAGGGCCTCGTCGAGGAGACCGAGGCGCTCACCAGCGGCAATGCCGGCCGTCCGGCCCGGCTTGTGCGATTTCGGCGTGAGGTTCTGCTGGAGCGCCCGGCGCCGGGCGTGCGGCTCACCCCGTCGCGGCGGACGGTTTAGGGGCCTGCGCGGGGCTTAATTCGGCTTGGGAGAGCCGTTGGCCACCGTCCGGGGGGTGATCAGCCCTGGAGGACGCGCCCGAATTGCTCGGGGCAACCGGCCACAAGGGTCGGCGCCAGCGGCAGGTCGGCGCGGGTGCAGAGGGTGAAGCCGTAATAGGGTGTCAGCAGGTCCGCTTCGGGAACGCAGACCCAGAGACGGACCATCGGCCACTCCTCGTCCACGCTGACGAGGAGCATCCGGTGCGACGGATCAAGCGAGGCCGCCTGCTCGCGAAACAGAAGCGCGACCGACCCGACCGCTTCGGCCGCAATCCGCTTTTGTGCCCAGACCATCGGTAGACGCCCTCCCAGGGAGCGTTTGCCGGCTCGATGACGCTTCCTCAATCGATCCCGGCGCAGGGCAGGTGCCGCGGCCGCCCACGGATGAAGCGGCCGCCGAAATCGTCGGAAGATCCGGACTCCGCCGCGACGGCCCCGAGCCCGCGTCACGCCAAATCCGGTCGATCCCTTCGGGATGGCGGATTTGGCCGTCGCTCAGGTGCCGCGCGGGATTGCCAATACGCGCCCCGCTCTGATCGAGCGGAGACCGTATCAACCGGCCCGAACCGGCCTCAGGCCTGTGCTTCTTTCTTGCGGCGCGGGGCGCGGCGCTTCTTCTCCGGAGCGGGCTCCGGCTCGGCGGCCACCGGCTCGGGCGCTGCCTCAGGCTCCGCGATCCGTCGACGCTGCTGACCCAGACCGAGGGCACGCGCCAGCTCGGAGCGCTGCTCCGAATAGCTCGCCGAGGTCATCGGATAGTCGTTGGGCAGGCCCCACTTCGCCCGATACTGCTCCGGCGAGAGGCCGCGCAGGGTGAGGTGGCGGCGCAGCGTCTTGTAGGGCTTGCCGTCCTCGAAGCTGACCAGGAAGTCGTGGCTGATCGACTTGCGGATTTCCTGCGGCGTCGCCTTGGGCGGCCCGGTCTCGGTGGAAGGCCGCCCGCTCAGGGTTACCGAGCGGATCGCCTCGTGCACCTCTCCGAGAAGTTTCGGAAGATCGGCGCTTTGGACGTGGTTGTTGCTAACATAGGCAGAAACGACATCGGCCGTAAGGGTAACGAGGCGGGCCGTTTCCGCGTCCTGTTCACTGGGTTCCATGGCGCGATCTTCTGTGCGGGAGGATTACCTAAAAGACGGTAAGCTCAGAGCCGCTGATGAGCAAGTCATCATGGTTGAATTCGGGCGCACTCATGTCGAGCGGAATGAAGCGTTGCACGCGTTTCTATGCAGCTCGAATGGAAAAATCCACGATGTGTCACTGCCAGAAAAAACGATTGCCTCCACCTTACGGATGATCCGGAAGAGTCGACCGAAATATTTCATATGTTAAGAATGTGTCCGCCGTTTCGCGGAAAATGATGATGTTTCAACGAGTTGAGAATTTGCTCGGCCAAGCGGTTTTACCGTCGCCGCAGCCGATCGATCTGCTCGAAACCCGACTGTAACGAGATCACCGCGTGAGGCACGGTTCGATTGCGACACCCGGCCGCACGCCTACGTATTTTCTGTGGATTCCCTCAGGGCTGAACCGGATGTGCCAGAGGTTTGCGGCGAGCAAAACGTTCTGGTCCGGATTTGCAAAGCCCGAGATTCACCCCAACCGAGCGGATGTACAAGGCTGGTTGCCTATAGAGGTCACGAGCGTGCCAGGGGTGCCGTCCGGTGGCCGACCGGAGCGTTCTGCTCCTGAAAAGGCATCTTCGGAAACCTGCGCAACGGCGATCCGGATCAGGCGATCCGAGATCTGTCGCAGTTCGAAGCTTTGCGGATGTTTGAAAGACTGCGAGGGAGTGCTGGTGAAGCAGGATGCTCCGCGCATCTGCTTGCGCCGCCTCGCTTCTGCGACGCGTGCCGAGGGTGGTCCATGATGTTGGCGGGACGGCTGCCGACACTGCGCGCGGCGGGCGGTGTCGGGCTCAGTTCGGTCAGCAAGGGGCCGAGGCTCAAAGGGCTTCACATAACGCCCGGTCACGGCCGTTCTCGCGCTGGCGACGCCAGCGCGATGGGAGCTTTGTGAGAGACGCTCAGTCGAGGCCGAGCATCAGCCCGAGATTCTGCACCGCCGCTCCCGAGGCGCCCTTGCCGAGGTTGTCGAGGCGGCCGACCAGCACGGCCTGGCCGTGATTGTCGGAACCGAAGACCCTCAGTTCGAGCCGGTCGGTGTCGTTGAGGGCTTCCGGCTCGATGCGCTCGCGGTGGGCGCCTTCCTCCGCGCCGCGCACCACCTTCACCAGCGGGGTGTCCGCGTACCAATCGGCCAGCGCCTCCTCCAGATCGCCCGGCTTCGGGCGGCCGGGCAGGGCACCGAGATGGAGCGGGATACTGACCAGCATGCCCTGCCGGAAGTTGCCGACGGAGGGGATGAAGATCGGCCGCCGGGTGAGCCGGCTATAGGCTTCGATCTCCGGCAGGTGCTTGTGGCCGAAGCCGAGCCCGTAGAGCTGGAACGGCGCGCCCTCCCCGCGCTCGTAGCTCTCGATCATGCTGCGGCCGCCGCCGCTGTAGCCGCTCACCGCGTTGATGCTGACGGGATGATCCGACGGAATCAAGCCACGCTCGACCAGTGGGCGCAGCAGCGCGATCGCCCCGGTCGGGTAGCAGCCGGGATTGGCGACACGGCGCGCGGCGCGGATGGCCTCGGCCTGCTCCGGCGCCATCTCGGCAAAGCCGTAGACCCAGCCCGGCGCGATGCGGTGGGCGGTGCTGGCATCGAGCAGCTTGGGGCCGCCCTCCGGCAGGCTGTCGGCGAGCGCCGCGGTCTCGCGGGAGGCCTCGTCGGGCAGGCAGAGCACGACGAGATCGACCTCTGCGAGGATCGCCCGCTTCGCGCCGGCATCCTTCCGGCTCTCGTGCGGGATGCTGACGAGACGCACCCTGCCCTCGCGCTCCAGGCGCTCGCGGATGCCGAGGCCGGTGGTGCCGGCCTCGCCATCGATGAACACCTTCGGGGCGCTGACGCCGTCGGACATCGCAACAATCCTCGTTCGGCCCTGATCCGGGCCGCTCTGAAACACAGGGCGGGCGGAGCCTCCCCGTTAGGGGACGCCGCCAGCGGCACGATTTGTCGGTGGCGCGGAGGTGGAAGCTTCGTCCTCCCCTGTCAACGGCCCCCGGCAAACCCTGCATCCGCTTCCCGCGGCCGCCCTCGCGGATCTTTGTCCTTGGACAGGTTCGGCGCGGCCGGAACTGACGATGACGCCTTCTGTTGACAGCCGAATGTCGCTCAGGAGGTGAAAACCATGTCAGGCGCCGCAAAGAAGACCGATCCGAAGCTCTGGGACAAGGTAAAGAAAGAGGTCACGCAGTCGTCCAAGGGCGGCAAGCCCGGACAATGGTCGGCCCGCAAGGCCCAGATGGCCACCAGCGAGTACAAGAAGGAGGGCGGCGGCTACGCCGGCAAGAAGTCCGACGACAACAGTCTCAAGCAGTGGACCGACGAGGAGTGGGGCACGAAATCGGGCAAGGAGAGCGGCAAGACCGGCGAGCGCTACCTGCCCAAGAAGGCGCGCGAAAAGCTCTCCGACTCGGACTACGAGCGCTCGACCGCCAAGAAGCGCGCCGATTCCGCCAAGGGCCAGCAGCACTCGAAGCAGCCCGCCGATGTGGCGAAGAAGGCCGCCTCCGCTCGCAAGACAGGCGGCAGGACTGGCAAGACGTCGGACAGGAAGACGTCGGAGAAGGGCGGCTCGACCAAGGCGGAGCTGATGCAGCGCGCCCGCAAGCAGGACATTCCGGGTCGCTCGAAGATGACGAAGGGCGAACTGGAGCGCGCCCTCGCCTCCTGATCCGCGCGAGGCCGGGGGCGCCTCTGTTATCTCAGGAGCGCTTCTCGGCGCCGACGACGACGAAGCCCTGACGCTCGAAGATCGGGCGGGCCGCCGGGCTTCGCAGGAAGCTCAGGAAGGAGGCGGCCTGGGTCGCGCCGGCCGCCTCCCGCGTCAGCGCGGCGGGGTAGACGATCGGCGGGTGGCTGTCGGCGGGAAAGGTCGCAACGATCTCGACGCCGGGGTCGCTGGCCGCGTCCGTCGCGTAGACGATGCCGAGCGGCGCCTCGCCGCGGGAAACGAGCAGCAGGGCCGCGCGCACGTTCTCGGATTGGGCGACCTGACCCTTCACCCAGTCCCAGGCACCGAGCTTCTCGAGGGCGGCCTTGCCGTACTTGCCGGCCGGCACCGCATCGACGTTGCCCATGGCCAGCCGACCGCCGGCCAGGCTGGCGGTGAGATCGATGCCGGGCTCAAGGGTCACGCGCTGACCGGACCCCTTGGCCGCGACGAGGACGATGGCGTTGCGCAAGAGGTTGACGCGACTGTCGGCGCGGATCGTGCCGTTCTTCTCGGCGTAGTCCATCCAGGCGAGGTCGGCGGAGATGAAGAGGTCGGCCGGGGCGCCGGCCTCGATCTGCTTGGCCAGCGCGTTGGAGCCCGCATAGGAGATCCGGCTCGTCCCGCCCGTCTCCTTGGCCCAGACGGCGCTGGCTTCGTCGAGGGCGTTCTTGAGGCTGGCGGCGGCGAAGACCACGACGGGCTCGTCCGCGGCGCGGGCGGCCATCGACCCCGGCGACGACCAGGCCGCGAGCGCAAGCAGCAGACCGGCCATTCCGGCGCGGCGGGTCCAATGAAAGCGCGGCGCTGACATGCTGATACCCTCGAATGATCCGCAGCGTCCGATCCGGCCGCGATCGCGCCGATCCCGTGACGCCGCCTCTGCCATGAGGGGTGGCGTCGTTAAGGCGCAATCCCGCTTCTAGCCGGGGCCGGTCGACGCGGCCATGCCTTCCGCGGGTTGAGGGGTCGCCGATCAGTCCTCGTCCGGGCCGGCGGCGGACGGCTCGGGTTCGTCGGCGGTGTAGCCTTCGAGCCAGTCCAGGCTCTCCTGCGAGCCGGCCTCGTAGGGGTTTGCGGAATCGGGCTGGCCCATCGCCTTCGCGGCCTTGCCCTCTTCGAAGATCTTGCTCGACACCACGGCCATCGACCGATCCTTTCTCGATGCGGGCCCGGCGCGCCGCCGGGCCGGAGGGCGCGGGAACAGAAGTGTGTCCGAGCGGACGCGGTTCCCGCGGATGCTTCGCCGGGTTCAGGCGATGGAATCGGATTCCGGGGTCGGCTTGACCTCGGCGCGGTGGAGGCGGCTCAGCAGCACGAGCAGCGAGCCCGGCAACGGGGCCTCGAGGGCCCCCGGTGCGAGGATGTCCGCCCGCGTGGAGCGGCCGCGGTCGGGCCGCGGCTCACGCTTCACGACGACAGGCGAACGGCGGCGGACGGATCTGGGTGTCATGACGCGATAGGCACTCAAGGGCGCATGATGAACGGTACTGGGAAGCGCCCCTCGCAAGGTCCGTCAACCGGGCATGGCCCCGCCGATCGGGGGATCGACGAGGGGCAGGCTCAAGGCGCTCCGGACGATGTGAACGCCGCCTTTTGGCTCCGGTTCCGCGGATTTCGTCTAGAAATTAAACATCATGCCTGTGGATTAATCAGACTTTGTCTTGCCTGTGCTGAATGAGCCGCACCGTTCGCCGCATCCTGGATCGAGGTCGGGCGGATGGGAAGACCGTGGCTCTCGACGCGCGCGAGTGGTAGAGGGCGCTCCATGCTCGAAGGTCTGCCGCCGCACCGACCCACGCACGTCCTGCGCCTGATCACGGACGAGCCCTCCGCTCGCGCCATGACCGAGCTCTTGGGCGAGATGTTCGACCCGATGGAGACGGCGGTGGCCGCCTTCGAGGTGGAGGAGACTGGTGCGTGGCGGCTGGAGGCCTATTTCTCGGAGGAGCCCGACGCGGAGATGATCCGCGAACTGATCCGCCCGATGCTCGGCGCGCAGGCGGATGAGGCCGTCTTCGAGACCATCGACCAGCAGGATTGGGTGCGCGCCTCGCTGGAGGGACTGAAACCGGTCCGCGCCGGCCGCTTCCTCGTCCATGGCGGCCATGACCGGCATCAGGTGCGGGCCAACGATCTCGCCATCGAGATCGAGGCGGCGCTCGCCTTCGGCACCGGCCACCACGGCACCACGCTCGGCTGCCTGCGGGCCCTGGTCGACGAGTTGAAGCGGCGGCGTCCGGCCCGCGTGCTCGATGTCGGCACCGGCACGGGCATCCTGGGATTCGCCGCCGCCAAGGCCCTGCGCACGCCCGTGATCGCCGGCGACCTCGACCCCGAGGCGGTGAGCACCGCCCGCGGCAATGCCCGCCTCAACGGGCTCGGGCCCTATATGCGCCTCTACCACGCGCCGGGCGTGCGCCATGCGCTTGCCGACCGGCCCCGCGGCTTCGACGTGGTGTTCGCCAACATCCTGGCCCGCCCGCTCAAGCGGCTCGCGCCCTCGCTCACCGCCGTGGTGGCCCATGACGGCGTGCTGATCCTCTCCGGCCTGATCGAGCGCGACGTGCCGGGCGTGCTCTCGACCTACCGCCATCGCGGTTTCCACCTCGCCCGCTTCGGCGTGATCGAGGGCTGGGCGACGCTGGTGCTGCGCAGGGGCGGGGCGGCGGCGCGC
Organism: Methylorubrum sp. B1-46; assembly: GCF_021117295.1. Lineage (NCBI taxonomy): Bacteria > Pseudomonadati > Pseudomonadota > Alphaproteobacteria > Hyphomicrobiales > Methylobacteriaceae > Methylorubrum > Methylorubrum sp. B1-46. The sequence goes on from NZ_CP088247.1 coordinate 4,913,693, forward strand.
CCGCGCTGAGAAGGCTGTCGCGGGGACGAGCGACGCGGTAGGTTTCCGCCATGACGACGACGCCTCCCCGCTTCCAGACCTTCGACGATCCGAGCCACGCCAAGGGGCCCGAGCGGATCGAGGCCCTGCGCGCCGCCCTGCGGGAGATCGGCGCCGACGGGTTCGTGGTGCCGCGGGCCGATGAGCATCAATCCGAGTACGTGCCCGGCAACGCCGAGCGGCTCGCCTGGCTCACCGGCTTCACCGGCTCGGCCGGCCTGGCGATCGTGCTCGCCGAGGAGGCCGCCCTGTTCGTGGATGGCCGCTACACCCTCCAGGCACCGGAGCAAGTCGACACGGGCGCGATCTCTGTCGTGCCGCTCGCCGAAACGACGCCGGAGGCGTGGCTCGGCACGCATCTGAAGCCCGGCCAGACCCTCGCCTACGATCCCTGGCTCCACACGCCCGACGGCGTGGCCCGCTTGGAACGCGCCGCCTTGAAGGCGGGCGCGTCGCTGCGGGCCGTGCCGGACAACCTCGTCGACGCGGTCTGGGCCGGGCGGCCCCGTCCGCCGGCCGGCCGTGTGGCGGCTCATCCCGACGATCTGGCCGGCGAGACGGTGCCGGAAAAACTCGCGCGCATCCGCGCGGCGCTGGCCGAGGGCGGGATCGACACCCTCGTCATCTCCGATCCGCACAACCTCGCCTGGGCCTTCAACCTGCGCGGGGCCGACATCCCGCACACGCCGCTCGCGCTGGGTTACGCGATCGTCCCCCGCGAGGGGCGGGCCGCGCTCTACCTGACCTCGCAGGCGATCGATGCCGACCTCCGCACGGCTTTCGCACCGCTGGCCGATCTGCGCCCGCGGAGCGCCTTCGCCGAGGATCTGGCGGGTCTCTGCAAGAATGCCGCGCGGGTGCGGCTCGATGCGGCGACGGGTGCCGCGGCGCTGAAGGATCGAGTGGAGGCGGCCGGGGGCGTCGCCGATGTCGGCGCCGATCCGATCACCGCGATGAAAGCGGTCAAGAACGCCGCCGAGATCGCCGGTACCCGCGCCGCCCATCACCGCGACGGCCTGGCCGTGACGCGCTTCCTCGCCTGGCTCGACCGTGCCGCTGCCGAGGGCGTGAGCGAGATCGCCGCGGTCGAGGCGCTGGAGGATTTTCGCCGTGAGGGCGGGGGGCTGCGCGACGTCTCCTTCCCCACCATCTCCGGTTCGGGTCCGAACGGGGCCATCGTCCATTACCGCGTCACCCGCGCCACCGACCGCACCGCGCAGCCGGGCGAACTGTTCCTGATCGATTCCGGCGCGCAGTACGCCGACGGTACCACCGACATCACCCGCACCGTCGCGGTCGGCACGCCAACGGAGGAGATGCGCGACCGCTTCACCCGCGTGCTCAAAGGCCACATCGCCATCGCCCGCGCGGTCTTCCCCGAGGGGACGACGGGGGCGCAGATCGACGCCCTCGCCCGGATGAGCCTGTGGGAGGCGGGGCTCGATTACGACCACGGCACCGGCCACGGCGTCGGCGCTTTCCTCTCGGTCCACGAGGGACCCCAACGCATCGCCAAGACCGGCACGGTGCCGCTGAAGCCCGGCATGATCCTGTCGAACGAGCCCGGCTACTACCGCAGCCGCGCCTACGGCATCCGCATCGAGAATCTGATCTTGGTCGAGACCCGCGCCATTCCCGGCGGCGACCGGCCGATGCTCGGCTTCGAAACCCTGACGCTCGCCCCCCTCGACCGGCGGCTGATCGATCCCGTGCTGCTCGGTCCGGCCGATACCGCCTGGCTCGATGCCTATCACGCGCGGGTGCGGGCGGTCCTGTCGCCCGACCTCGATCGGCCGACGCGGGGCTGGCTTGAGGCGGCGACCCGGCCGCTCGGTGAGGCCGCCGCGTGAGCGGGCCGCACAAGCCCGCCGTCCTCTTCGTATGCCTGGGCAACATCTGTCGTTCGCCGCTCGCCGAAGCCGCGTTCCGTCGCGAGGCGGAGCGGATCGGGCTCGATGTCGCCGTCGATTCCGCCGGCACCGGCGACTGGCATGTCGGCTCGCCGCCGGACCCTCGGGCGATCGCGGTGGCGCTGGCGAACGGCATCGACATCTCCGGCTATCGCGCGCGTCAGGTCGCGCCGGGCGATTTCGAGCGCTTCGACCACGTGGTCGCCCTGGATCGCGCCAACCTCGCCAAGTTGCGCGCCCTGAGGCCGGCCGGCTCGCGGGCCGCGTTGAGCCTGCTCCTCGACCATGTGCCGGGCCGGGAGGGCGAGCCCGTGGCCGACCCCTATTACGGCGCGGATGAGGGCTTCGACACCACTTGGGCCGACGTCACCGCGGGCGCCCGCGCGCTTGCCCGCGCCCTTGCCCGCCGGCTCGCCGGGCCGGAATGAATGCGCTTGCGCGGCGCGCGGCGGGGCTGCTCGGCGTCCCCGTCGCCGAGGCTCGGCCGATGGCGGGCGGCGACCTCTCCCGATGCGTTCGCCTGAGGCTGACGGATGGGCGGGACGCGGTGGCGAAAAGCGGGCCGGCGCCGCGGGAAGAAGCCCGGATGCTCGCCGCAATCGCCGCGACCGGTGCCCCGGCTCCCGCGGTGCTCGCAGCCGACGAGACCGTGCTCGTCCTCGAATGCCTGCCCGCGACGGGCGCCGGACGGCAAGCCGAGGCCGATCTCGGCCGGGTCGTGGCCCGTCTGCACGCGGCGGAGGGCGCGCGCTACGGCTGGCACGCCGACTACGCCTTCGGCTCGGTGGCCATCGAGAACGGTTGGAGCGACGACTGGCCCGCCTTCTGGAGAGAGCGCCGCCTGCTCTGCCATGCCGGCCACCTTCCCGCTCCCCTCTTCCGGCGGGTCGAGCGGTTGGCGGATGACTTGAGCAACCGCCTGCCGGAGCGGCCCCGCGCCGCCCTGCTCCACGGCGACCTTTGGGGCGGCAACATCCTTTACGCGGGCGAGCGCGTCGCGGGGCTGATCGACCCCGCCTGCTATCACGGCCACGCCGAGGTCGATCTGGCGATGCTCAGCCTGTTCGGCCGCCCCGGTCCCGCCTTCCACGCGGCCTACGGGGCGCTCGAGCCCGGCGCGGCGGAGCGGGCGCCGATCTACAAGCTCTGGCCGGCCCTGGTGCATCGGCGCCTGTTCGGCGCCGGCTACGATGGCATGGTCGAGGGGTTTCTCGACGCGGCCGGCGTCTGACCCGATCTCCGCTTGATCAAAGCGGCGTTCGGATCAGCAAGCCCGCGCCGCGCAGGAGCGACGGCCAAATCCGCCATCCCGAAGGGATCAACCCGATTCGGTATGGTCACCGCCTCCGATCGCGGTGTGTCGTCCCTACTCCGCCGGAGCCGGCATGGCCGACATCCGCGGCTCGAACCGACCCTCGCCCGTCGGCTTCATCTCGACGCGCCGGTCGTGGAATTTGTTCAGGGTCGAGCGGTGGCCGATCGAGACGATGGTGGTGCCGGGCAGGGTCTCGCGCAGCATCCGGTAGATCTCGGCCTCGGTCTCCTCGTCCAGCGCCGCAGTCGATTCGTCGAGGAACAGCCAGTCGGGCTTGGCCAGGATCGCCCGGGCGATGGCCAGCCGCTGCTGCTCGCCGCCCGACAGGCGCCGGTCCCAGCTATCGACGGTGTCGAGCTGGTCGGCGAGCTGCGGCAGCCGCGCGGCCCGCAACGCCTCGCGGATCGCCTCGTCGGAGAAGTGATCGATGGTGTTGGGATAGGCCACCGCGCCGCGCAGCGAACCGAGCGGGAGGTAGGGCCGCTGCGGAAGGACCAGCGCCGACTGCCCGGCCGGCACATCGACCCGGCCCTTGCCGAACGGCCAGATCCCGGCGATCGCCCGGAACAGGGTGGACTTGCCCGAGCCCGAGGGGCCGGCGACCAGCGTCGCGCTGCCCTTGGGCAGTTCGAACGAGGATGCTTGCACGATCTCGCGGCCGTCGGGCAGAGCCAGCGTCAGGTCGCGGCCGGTCACGGCGCCGGCGGTGTCGTTGCCGTTGGCGAGGCCGTAGCCGGCGCCCGCCAGCGCCTCGGCCTTGGTCATCGCCCGTTTGAACGAGCCGAGACGGATCGTGTTCGCCTTGTAGGCGGCGAGGATGGTGTAGGAATTGATGAAGAAGTTCAGCGAGTTCTGAACGTTGCTGAAGGCGTTCGAGGTCTGCTGCAGGGCGCCCAGGGTGATCTTCTTGGCGAAGAACGACGGCGCGGCGATGACGAGCGGGAAGATCGTGCTCGCCTGCCGGTAGCTGAAGGTGAAGGCGATCAGCTTGATGCGCCGGAAGATGATGCCGACGTAATTGTCGACGATGGCGTGGAACAGGGTGGCGAGCCGCGAGGATTCGGCCTGCTCGCCGCGCAGCAGGGCGATCTGCTCGGAGTAGATGCGGTTGCGGGCCAGCGCGAAGCGGAAATCCGCCTCGACCTGCTCCTGCCGGTAGTCGAGGCCGATGAGCGGCTTGCCGATCAGGTGGGTCAGCCACGTGCCGACCACGGCGTAGGCGATCACCAGCCAGACCAGGAAGCCCGGAATCACCGTGTCGGTGAAGGGCAGCACGAAGTCGCGCGAGAGCGTCCACAGGATGACGATGAAGGACACGAGCTGCGCGGCCTGCGACAGGAGCCGGGTCGAAAGCGTCGTGGTCTGCGCGATGAAGTTGTTGACGTCCGACTGGATGCGCTGATCCGGGTTGTCGGCGTGCTCGTCGACGAACGGGATGCGGTAATGCGTGCCCTGCCCCAGCCAGCGCTCGTACAGGTTATGGGTGAGCCAGGTACGCCAGCGCAGTTGCAGCCCCGAATCGACGTAGATGTCGATCATGCCGATCACGACGTTGAGGATCGCCAGCGGCACGAAGATGTAGCCGAGCTGATACCAGAAGGCCGCTGCATCGAACTCCTGCAGCGCATTGTACATGTCGCGATAGAAGAAGTTGAACCGCAGCGTCAGCGCGACATCGGCGAAGTTCACGAAGATCGACAGCGCGACGAGGTTGCGGCCGATCTGCCCTTCCGTGCGCCCGAAGCGGCGGAACATCCCGATCTCGCGGCTCGGGGCGTCGTGACTCGCGAAATAGGGGTCGGCGATCAGGGTGATGTCGCGGATCGGCTTCCAATAGGAGATGGCGAGCACTATGCCGCCGAACACCACCGAGCCGGTCGCCGCGAAATCCGGCGGCAGCAGCGCCGCGACGGTGGCGGGCAGCGCGCCCATGGCGGCGAGCGTCTTGGCGCCGGCCAGAACGAGGTAGCCGATGCCGTAGACCGAGACGAAAATCTTGAGATAGGCCGAGAGGTTGTTCGCGGCGACGAGGATGCACGCCATCGCAAAGCCCGCGAGCGAGACGTAGAGCGGCGGGCTCGGAATTCCCGGCACGATCACCGGCAGGGCTAGCAGCAGGAGTGCGAAGAGCGCGGTGAGCACGGCCTGGATGCCGAGCCTGCTCTTGAATGCGGCCACGCGGGTCACTCCTTCTCGCTGCGGCGGCCCTGCCCCTCCCTGACGGAGGGATCGTGCCGGCGGACGGGTTCAATTGCCGAATGCCGCGCCCCTGGCTATCCGTCGTGGCGAGAACGTGGCGCGGAGCCGCACCTGTCACGTGAAATTTCGGTCATGTCGCGGTTCGGCCCGCCGTTCATTAGCGTCGCGGTCCGCCGGGTGCGACACCGTGGCCGGACTTCTCGAAAGGCGTCGTCACCGCGATCAGTTCGCGTCCCAGTTCCAGTCGCCGTAATCCGGCTCGCGGCAGCGGTAGCCGATTGGGCATTGCGGGTTGTCGCGGGTGGGGACGAAGCGCAGCTCGGCAATCTCGGTGATCTCGCAGAAGCTGCGGTCGCGCACGAAGCGCTCGGGCGGGCGTCCGCCGAAGCCGAGCGTCACCGCGCCTTCCGCCTTCACCACGGCCATCGCCTCCGCGCAGGTCGGCCGCACCGTCTGCGTGCGCGACTGGGCGAAGGCGGGAGCAAGGGCGAAGGGCGACGTCAGCAAGGGCGCCAATGCCGAGCCGAGAACGGCGAGGGTGACAGGTTTCATCACGCGGGTACGGCCGACGGCCGGTGGCGGCCGCCAAGCTTGACCATGGCAGGTTCCGCTTGCGCCGGGAAGGGGTTGCCGTGCCTCTGCCGCATTCCGGGAGTCTATCCCGACTCCTAGGCTTACAAATCGACTGCGCCGGCAGGTTCTGCTTCCTGAAAGGTATTTTCGGACGCTACGATGACGATGTCGGGAGCAGAGTCGCAAGGGACGGTCGGCGAGACGGCGATGGCGGACGACGGTCACAACGCGGACGGGAAGGACGCGACGCGGGAGGCTCCCGCCACCGCCCTGTCGCGACGTCTCGTGATCCCTGTCGTCCTCGCTGCGGGCTGGGGCGCCCTGTTTGCCTACACGCTGGTGGTGCTCACCGATGACGGGCCGGTCGCGGCGCACGCCGGACACACCCGGCTTGCCGCCGCCGACGGGATCGACGTACCGGAGGTTCGCCTACCCGAGCCGGAACGGCCGGTCACACCTGCCGCCAACCCCCCGGCGCGGGTGCTGACGGTCGCGGCACCGGCCCCGCCGCTCGACACCGTGGTCGCCCGGGCCGAGCCGCGGCCCGCCGCGCCGCTGGTGGAGCGGGCGGCCTTCGTCGGCATCTGGGGACCCAATTCGGTCGCTTGCGGCCAGCGCCAGCGCCGCCGCGGCTTCCTGCCCGCCACCATCACGGAGGACGGCGCCAAGGCTGGGCGCACCGTCTGCCGCTTCCGCAACAACCGCCGCGAGGGCAGCGCCTGGACCATGGCCGCCGATTGCAGCGAGCGTGGCCGCCGCTGGACCTCCCAGGTCCGCCTCCTCGTCGAGCATGACCGGCTCACCTGGAGCAGCGGCAAGGGCCAAGCGAACTACATCCGCTGCAGCCGCAAATCCGATTGACGAACGGCTCGCGCATCGTCCCGAAAGGTGGTCGCCGGCTTTCGGGACGATGCTCTACGCTGCATCGACGGCAAACCGCAGCCGCAGCGCGCCCGCCCGGAACACGACCCGCTCCGGCACGAACCGCCACAGGCGCTCGGCGCCTTCGCTCCGTTCCTCCGCCGCCGGATCGAGCACGATTTCGGTGCGCCCGCTCATCTGCAGCAGATCGCCGGTCGCGAAATCCGGAAAGACGAGCCCCGCCCATGGGTTTTCCATCATGTTTCCCAGCGTGTTGAAGGCACGGTTGCCTGAATAGTCGGGAATCGTGAGGCGGCCGTCGGCTCCGATCCGCACGAAACCGGCCGGCCCGCCCCGGTGCGAGACATCGACCCGCCGCCGGCCGTCCGGTGCCTCGACGGCGCTCGCGACGAAGAAGGTCTCCGCTGCCGCGATCACTGCTCGCGCTGCTGCGTCGAGCCGGTCCGACATGCGAGGGCGCGACCGTGATTCGCGCGGCCGGTCCGGTTCCGACGCGTGTCGAACGCGGATATATTGCGGACAATTGCCGAAGCTCTCCTCGACCCGGACCGCGAACCCCTCCGGACCGCTCCGCTCGATCCGTCCGTTGAGGCGGTTACGGCGGCGCGTAGCCAGCTCGATCCCGAGCAGACCCACACCCGCCCCGTCCTCCAATCCCGCCTCGGCGGGATCGTCGGCATCGCGCGGCGCCTCCACCCGGAGGTGAAGCGGGTCCGGCGCGTGGAGGAAGCCCGGCGCCCCCTCGCGCAGGGTCGCCCAGGGGCGCCCCTCCCCGTCCACGCTGCCGAGCACCGCGAACGGCAGGAGCGGGAAGAACGCCCGGTGCTGCTCGATCAGGTGATCGCGGATCATCCGCGGTCCGAGTTCCGCCATCCGCCCGGCGATGCCGACATGCTCCTGCATCGCCACCTCGCCCCGGTGCCAGGGCCAGGATGGGGCTGCGGCCTGCGCGCTCATGCCGAACCTCCCGCCGCGTTCAGGCCGACCGGCGAGGCCGGAAGCGCCACGAAGCCGGGCAGCGCCTCGATGCGGGCGAGCCACGCGCGGACATGTCGGTAGGCCGCGAGATCGACGTTCCCCTCGGGAGCGGCGGCGATGTAGCTGTAGAGCGCCACGTCGGCGATGGTCGGGCGCTCGGCGGCGAGCCAATCGCGTGCCGACAATTCCGCATCGATCAGCGCCAGGATCTGGTGGGCGCGGGCGATCACCTCCGCTGCATCGAAGCCGGCACCGAACAGCGTGACGAGCCGGGCAGCGCAGGGGCCGTAGGCGATGGGGCCGGCTGCAACCGAGAGCCAGCGCTGGACGCGCGCTGCCCCTTCCGCATCCTCGGGCAGCCAGTCGCCGCGCCCGAGCTTCTTGGCGAGGTAGACGAGGATGGCATTCGAATCAGGCACGATCACGCCGTTGTCGTCGAGGACGGGAACCTGCCCGAACGAATTCATCGCCAGGAAGTCCGGCGAACGGTTCTGACCGCTGGCGAAATCGACCTCGACCGTCTCGAAGGGCTGGCCGAGCAGCGACAGGAACAGGCGCGCTCGGTGGGCGTGGCCCGAGAGCGTCAGGCTGTAGAGCTTCATGGGGGTGTCTCCGCGAGCCGCTGGATCGGCTGTGGATCGATCACACTCCCTCTGGGCCGCGAGGTGAACTGGTATAATCGGCAAGCAACTGTTGCGTTATGCGGAACAATCGCCTCTCTGCTCGCCGGGAAGGGGTTTCCGGAGGGCGCCGTCATGGATCGGTTGCAGGGAATGCGTGTGTTCGTGCGGGTGGCCGAGAGCGGCGGCTTCGCCGGAGCGGCCCGGGCGCTCGGCATGAGTCCGGCCGCCGTTACCCGTGCGGTCGCGGCGCTCGAGATCGCTATCGGCGCGCGGCTGTTCATCCGCACCACGCGCTCGGTGAAGCTGACCGACGCGGGCGGCCGCTATCTCGAGGATTGCCGCCGAATCCTGTCCGAGATCGCGGAAGCCGAGGCGGCCGCCGCCGGTTCGACCGCGACGCCGACCGGTATGCTGACGCTGACGGCGCCGGTGCAGTTCGGCCGCCTCTACGTGCTGCCGGTGTTGACCGACTATCTCGCGCGCCATCCGGCCGTGTCGATCCGCGCGCTCTTCCTCGACCGAATCAGCAACATGATCGAGGAGGGCATCGATGTCGGCGTGCGGATCGGGCACCTCGCCGATTCCGGGCTGAGCGCGATCCGCGTCGGCAGCGTGCGTCGGGTCATCTGCGCCGCGCCGAGTTATCTCGAACGGCACGGCATACCCGAGACGCCCCGCGACCTGCGCGAACACGCGGTGATCGGCGCGTGGAGCCCCGGTGCCCTACCGGAATGGCGGTTCGGACCCGAGCGGCGCATCGTGGTCGCGGTCCATCCCCGGCTCACCTGCAACACCGTGGATGCGGCGCTCGCCGCGGCCCTCGACGGGGGAGGAATCGTGCGGCTGCTGTCCTATCAGGTCGCGCCGGCGGTGGCGGAGGGACGCCTGCGCATCCTGCTCAGCGACGATGAAGAGGCGCCGGTCCCGATCCACGTGGTCAGCCCCGAGGGGCGGCGGGCCCCGGCCAAGACCCGCGCCTTCGTCGATCTTGCCGTGGCCCGATTGCGCGCCGATCCGAGGGTGAACCCGGCGGGGTGAGGCCGCTCAGACTCCGACGCCGTCATGGCGACGCGGAGCCGAAGCCATCCAAGGGCTCTTCCCTTTCAGGATTCGTCGCGCCGCTGGATCGCTTCGCCGTCGCGCGCGATGATGGCGAGGGCAAGGAGTCCCCGCCCACTCCGCTCAGTACACGTCGGCCTGATAACGCCCGGCCTTCTTCAGGGCGGCGAGATAGGCCACCGCCTCGTCGGGGTTCTTGCCGCCGTGCTGCGCGGCGACGTCGATGATCGCGCGCTCCACGTCCTTGGCCATGCGCTTGGCATCGCCGCAGACGTAGAAATGGGCGCCGCCCTCCAGCCACTTCCACAGCTCGGCGCCGTTCTCGCGCATCCGGTCCTGCACGTAGGTCTTCTCGGTGCCATCGCGCGACCAGGCCAGTGAGAGGCGGGTCAGCACCTTCTCGTCCTTCAGGCCGTTCAGCTCGTCCTTGTAGAAGAAGTCGGTCGCCTGCCGCTGGTGGCCGTAGAACAGCCAGTTGCGGCCGGGCGCCTTCGTTGCCGCGCGCTCGCGCAGGAAGGAGCGGAACGGCGCGACACCGGTGCCGGGGCCGCACATGATCACGTCTTTGGAGGCATCCTGCGGCAGGGCGAAGCCGTGCGCCTTCTGCAGGTAGATGCGGACCTTGGTCTGCTCGGGCAGACGCTCGCCGAGATGCGTCGAGGCGACGCCCAGGCGCAGCCGCGAGCGATGGTTGTAGCGCACCGCATCGACGGTCAGCGAGACGCGGCCGGCATCCATCTTCGGCGAGGACGAGATCGAGTAGAGCCGCGGCTGCAACTCGTCGAGCGCCTCCAGGAAGACCTCGGCATCGGGCCGCGCACCGGGGAACTTGTGGAGCGCGCCGAGCACGTCGAGATAGGCGGCATCGCCGTCCGGATCCTCGCCGGCCGCCAGCGCCTGCGCCTTCTTGCGCGCCTCGCCCGAGGTCAGCAGCGACAGGAGCTGGTAGAGGTTGTCCGGCGCCGAACCCAATGAGTAGTCGGTGAGCAACCGGTCGCGCAGGGTCTTGCCGCCGATCTTCCGCTCGGGCCGCGTACCGAGTTCGGCGATCACCGCATCGACCAGGGCCGGAGCGTTGGCCGGGAACAGGCCGAGAGAGTCGCCGGCTTCATACTGGATCGGCGTATCCCTCAGGTCGATCTCGATGTGCCAAGTCTCCTTCTCGCCGCCCGGCGCGTTGAGGCGCGTGCGGGAGAGGAAGGTCGCCTCGACCGGGTTTTCGCGGCAATAGCCCAGCGGCCCGAGTTCCGGCTCCTTCTTCGGTGTGTCGCCTTCCGCTTTCTTCGGGGCCGCCGGGCCGCCCGAGGCGCCGAACTCCTCCTCCAGCTTCTTCAGCATCCGCAGCGTTTCCTTGCCGCCGGGCTGGCAGAGGTTCAGCCGCTCCTCGCTCTTCAAAAAGATCGCGTTGGCGTAGTCGGCGCAGTTGTAGCCGCACTGGCCGCAATCCTGCTGGGCCATGGCGGCCATCAGTTTCTGCGGCTCCGAGCGATCCTTGGCGATCGCCATGCGATCGTCGATCGGCATCGACGGGTCGTGCCAGGGCGCGTCGTCGTTGTCGGCGAGCTTGGGGCCCGTCGAGGACGCCTCGCCCGGCGCCAGAGCGGTGGCGCCCTCGACCGCCGGGCCGAGCAGCGCGGCGAAGTAGCCGGACAGCCAGGAGCGCTGGTCGGCGTTGAAGGGGGCGCTCTCGGGGATGAGAACGAGGGGGGGCGCGACGTGCTGGGTCATGCGGCGGCCTTGAGGGCGGGTTGTTCTTCGGCAGCATCGCGCAGGGCTTCTGGGCCGGTGCGCGCGGTGAAGGCCTGGAAGCTCTCCTCCGGGCCCTGGCGGCGGGCGAGATAGGTGGTGAGCAGGGCCTCGACGCGCGAGGGCGCGTCCTCGGCCTTCACGGCCTTCCAGATCTCGGTGCCGATCTTCGGGTTCTCGGCAAAGCCGCCGCCGACGACGATGTCGTAGCCCTCGACGGTGTCGCCCTCCTCCGAGACGACGACCTTGGCGCCGATCAGGCCGATATCGCCGATATAGTGCTGGGCGCAGCTATGGTGGCAGCCGGTGAGGTGGACGTTCACCGGCACGTCGAGCGCCGGCACGGTCTTCTCGACGTGATCGGCGATGATCATCGCGTGGCCCTTGGTGTCGGAGGCCGCGAACTTGCAGCCGCGGGAACCGGTGCAGGCGATGAGCCCGGAGCGGATGCCGGCGGCCTTGACCGTCAGGCCGAGCGCTTCGACGCGGGCCTCGACCTCGGCGACCTTGGCGTCCGGCACACCCGAGAAGATGAAGTTCTGCCAGACCGTCATGCGAATCTGGCCGTCGCCGCACTCGGCCGCGACCTTGGCCAGCCCCCGCATCTGGTCGGTGGTCATCTTGCCCACGGGCAGCACCACGCCGACCCAGTTCAGGCCGGGCTGGACCTGCTTGTGCACGCCCACATGGCTGAAGCGGTCGGTCGGACGGCGGGGCGCGACATAGGCGGGATCGACCCGGTCGAGCTTGCGCCCGAGTTTTTCTTCGACGGCGGCGATGTACTTGTCGAAGCCCCAGGCATCGAGGACGTACTTCATCCGGGCCTTGTTGCGGTTAGTCCGGTCGCCGTTCTCGATGAAGACGCGGATGATCGCGTCGGCCACGCGGTTGCAGTCCTCGGGCTTGAGGATGATCCCGGTGTCGCGGGCCAGATCCTTGTGGCCGGAGATGCCGCCGAGCACGAGGCGCATCCAGACGCCCGGCGCGACGGCGGCGCCCTCCAGCACTTGGATCGCTTGGAAGCCGATGTCGTTGGTCTCCTCCAGGGCCGGCATCACGCCGCCGCCGTCGAACGAGACGTTGAACTTGCGCGGCAGGCCGTAGAGCGAGCGGTCGTTCAGGATCCAGTTGTGCCAGGCCTTGGTGAGGGGCCGCGTGTCCAAGAGTTCCTGCGCGTCGATGCCGGCGGCGGGCGAGCCGGTGACGTTGCGGATGTTGTCGGCGCCCGCGCCCTGCGCGGTCAGGCCGAGATCGGTCAGCCCGTCGAGGAAGGGCTGCGCGTGCTCCGGGTTGATCTCGCGCACCTGCAGGCCCGCGCGGGTGGTGACGTGGCTATAGGCGCCGCCATGAGCGTCCGCGAGGTCGGCGATGCCGGCCAACTGCCAGTGGTTCAGGATACCGTTGGGCACCCGGATCCGGCACATATAGGAGACTTGGTTCGGCGCGACCCAGAACATGCCGTGGTAGCGCCAGCGGAAATTGTCCTCGGGCTTCGGAGCCTTGCCGGTGGCGGCCTCCGCCTTCAGGCGATTATGGCCGTCGAAGGGGTTCTCGGCGCGCTTCCACTTCTCCTGGTCGCACAGCTTGCCGCCCGCCTTCACGGTGCGCTCCTGCGCCTTGATGTGGATCGCATCCGGGCCCGTGGGCTCCGCGGGCGGGGCGGAAGCGGCCGCTTGCCCGATCGCGAGGCCGCCGGTCATCCGGGCGGCGGCGATGCCCGAGGCGAAGCCTTCGAGATACCGCGTCTGCTCGGCGTTGAATTCGTCTGCCATCGCTGCCTCACTCACGCTGCGAGGGTTTTCGGGGCCGGGCCGAACATCAGGTCGTCCCGGTCGTCGGGGGAAAGCGGCGCGCCGGAGCGGATCAGCTCCTTGCAGCGCGCCTGCTCCGCGATATCGCCGACGAAGACCGCTCCTGCGAGGCGGTCGTCGACGATGATCAGCTTGCGGTAGAGCCCGGCGGCGGCGTCGTGCATCACGACGGCCTCGGCGCCCTCGGGCGTATCGACCAGCCCGGCGGAGAAGACCGGCAGGCCCGAGACTTTGAGGCTGGTGGCCAGCGACGTGCCGGGATAGGCCGCCGCCTCGCCGAGAAGAACGCGCGACAGCACCTCGGCCTGCTCGTAGGCGGGCTCGACCAGGCCGTAGACGACACCCCGGTGCTCGGCGCATTCGCCGAGCGCGTGGATCGCCGGGTCGGAGGTGGTCATCCGGTCGTCCACCGTGATGCCGCGCCCGCAGGTCAGCCCGCAGCCCTGCGCCAGCGCCGTCGAGGCGCGGATGCCCACCGACATCACCACGAGATCGGCCGGAATCACCGTGCCGTCCTTCAGCACCAACCGCTCGACCCGTCCGTCGCCCTCGATCGCCGCCGTGTCGGCGCACAGCATCACCCGGACCCCGCGGGCTTCCATCGCCGCGCGCACGAGACGGGCGGCGGTGTGGTCGAGCTGACGCTCCATCACCCGGTCCATGACGTGGACCAGCGTGGTGTCGACGCCAAGCCGGGCGAGCCCGACCGCGGCCTCCAGGCCCAGAAGCCCGCCGCCGATCACGACCGCTTTGGCGTGCTCCACCGCCGCCTTGCGGATCGCCGCCACGTCGGCGAAATCGCGAAACGTCAGGACGCCCGGCAGGTCGATGCCCGGCAGCGGCAGACGGATCGGCAGCGAGCCCACCGCCAGCACCAGCTTGTCGTAGGGCAGGACATGCGTCTGCCCGACCATCGCGATGCGGTTGACCCGGTCGATCTCGGTCACCGGCGCGCCGGTGACGAGGCGGATGCCGTGTGCCTCGTACCAGGAGAGCGGGCGGAAGCCGCAGGCCGCCTCGTCCACCTCACCGCCGAGCAGCGAGGAGAGCAGCACCCGGTTGTAGGCCGCCACCGGCTCGGCGCCGACCACGGTCACGTCGTAGCGATCCGGCGCCCGCTCCGTCAGCCGCTCGAGGAAGCGGAGCGAGGCCATGCCGTTGCCGGCGACGACGAGTCTGTCCTTAACGCTCATGAACCCGTGATCCCCCTTCACGAATTCAGGCCGCGAGCGCCGGCTTGGCGTGGCGGGCGTAGAGGAATTCCAGCACCGCGGCGCGGGCGTGGACGTAGGTCGCGTCCTCCACGAGATCGAGCCGGCGGCGGGGCCGGGCCAGCGGCACGGGCAGGATCTCGCCGATGGTGGCCGAGGGCCCGTTCGTCATCATCACGATGCGGTCGGAGAGCAGCACCGCCTCGTCCACGTCGTGGGTGATCATGATGACGGTGTTTCTGAGCCGCGTCTGGATCTCCATGAGCTGGTCCTGAAGGTGGGCGCGGGTCAGCGCGTCGAGCGCCCCGAACGGCTCGTCCATCAGCAGGACGGTCGGCTCCATGGCCAGCGCGCGGGCGATGCCGACGCGCTGCTTCATGCCGCCCGAGATCTCCGCCGGGCGTTTGTCGGCGGCGTGCATCATGTTCACCAGCGCGAGGTTGTGCTCGATCCACTGGGCGCGTTCGGTGCGGGTCTTCTTGCCCTTGAGCACCTTGTCGACGGCCAGCGCCACGTTCTCGCGCACCGTCAGCCAGGGCAGGAGCGAGTGGTTCTGGAACACCACGGCGCGGTCGGGGCCGGGGGCGTTCACTTCCTTGCCGTCGAGCAGCACGCCGCCGGTGGAGGCCTTGAGCAGGCCGGCGACGATGTTGAGCACCGTCGACTTGCCGCAGCCCGAATGCCCGATGATCGAGACGAACTCGCCCTTGGCGATGTCGAGGTTCACGTCGCGCAGGACCTCAGAGGTGTTAGCCCCGCGGCGGAAGGTGATGCCGACCTGTGAGAGAGTGAGGTGGGCCATGTTTGTTGCTCCCTCAGCTTGCGGAGGTGCCGCGGGTCACCAGCACGCCGACGCCGGCGACCAGCCGGTCGAGGACGAAGCCGATGAGGCCGACATAGACGAGGGCGACGATGATCTCGGAGATGTGGGAGGAGTTCCACGCATCCCAGATGAAGAAGCCGATGCCGACGCCGCCGATCAGCATCTCGGCCGCGACAATAGCGAGCCAGGACAGGCCGACACCGATGCGAAGACCGGTGAAGATGTAGGGTGCCGCCGAGGGCAGCATGATCTTGTAGAAGAACTCGATCGGGTTCAGCCGGATGACGGCGGCGACGTTGCGGTAGTCCTGCGGAATGTTGCGGATGCCGACCGCCGTGTTGATGATGATCGGCCAGATCGAGGTGATGAAGATCACGAAGATCGCCGAGGGCTGGCCGTCGCGGAAGGCGGCGAGCGAGAGCGGGAGCCACGCCAGCGGCGGGATCGTGCGCAGCACCTGGAAGATCGGGTCGAGCCCGCGCATCGCCCATTCGGACTGGCCGACGAGCGTGCCGAGCAGGACGCCGGCCACGACTGCCAGCGAGAAGCCCAGCGCCACGCGCTTCAGGCTCGCGGCGATATGCCAGAACAGGCCCTTGTCGGTGCCGCCGTTGTCGTAGAATGGATCGACGATGATGTCCCAGGCCTCCGCCACCACCCGCGAGGGCGGCGGCAGGCCGGCGGTGGGGGAGGAGCACAGCACCTCCCATAGGAGCAGGAAGCCCGCCAGGACGACGAGCGGCGGCAGGACGCGGGCGGCGACGCCACGCAAGCCGGCCAGGGTGACGAAGGGCGCGCGGGCCTTGGCGGCGCGTTCGCGGGTGGCCGCGAGGGTTGCTCCGGTAGCCATCACGCGACCTTCTTGATGCCGAGGCTGGCGAGGTAGGCGGCGGGGTTATCGGGATCGAAGACCTTGCCGTCGAACAGCGTCTCGACGCCGCGCGAGGTGGAGGTCGGGATCGCGGAGACGCCGAGGGCCTTGGCAGCCTCGCGCCAGAGATCCTCGCGGTTGACCTTGCCGATCAGCGCCTTGGTGTCGGTCTGCGCGTCGAACTTGCCCCAGCGGATGTCCTCGGTGAGGAACCAGAGGTCGTGCGACTGGTACGGGTAGGAGGCGTTGTCGGCCCAGAATTTCATGGTGAAGGGGCTGTTCTCGACGACGCGGCCGGTGCCGTAATCGAACTTGCCCTTCATCCGGTCGACGACGTCAGCCACCGGCACGTTGATCCACTGCCGCTTGGCCACGATCGCCGCCATCTCGTCGCGGTTCTCGGGCTTCTCACACCATTGCTGGGCCTCCATCACCGCCATCAGCAGGGCTTTCGCCGCGTTGGGGTACTTGTCGACCCAGGCCGCACGCATGGCGAAGGCCTTCTCCGGGTGGTCCTTCCAGAGTTCGCCGGTGGTGATGGCGGTATAGCCGATGCCCTGATGGATGAGCTGCTCGTTCCACGGCTCGCAGACGCAGAAGCAGTCCATCGTGCCGACCTTCATGTTCGCCACCATCTGAGGCGGGGGCACGACGATGGTCTCGATGTCCTTGTCGGGGTCGATGCCGCCGGCGGCGAGCCAGTAGCGGATCCAGAGATCGTGGGTGCCGCCGGGGAAGGTCATGGCCGCCTTCACCGCCTTGCCCGACGCCTTCTTGGCCTCCAGCACCGCTTTGAACGGCTTGGTGTCCAGCCCGATCTTGTGGTCGATATGCTCCTTGGCGATCGAGATGCACTGACCGTTCAGGTTGAGCCGGGCCATGATGTACATCGGCACGGGCACGTTGTTCTGCGTCACCCGGCCCGCCGAAATCAGGTAGGGCATCGGGCTGAGGATGTGGGCGCCGTCGATACCGTTGCCCTCGGAGCCGAGCACGAGGTTGTCGCGGGTCGTGCCCCAGCTCGCCTGCTTCAGCACCTCTGTCTCGGGCAGTCCGTATTTGGCGAAGATGCCCTTCTCCTTGGCCACGAAGAGCGGCGCCGCGTCGGTGAGCGCGATGAAGCCGAGCTTGGCGCCCTTCACCTCGGGCCCCGCGCCCTGCGCGAAGGCACCGACCGGCAGGGCGGCGCGGGCGGCACCCGCCAGGGCGAGGGCGGCCGCCGCTCCCTTGAGGACGCCGCGACGGGTCGTGTTGCCGTGATCGATGCTCATCCGCTCTTCGCTCCGGTGCGCTGTCTGCACATGAAAAAAGCCGCTGTCCGGGGATCGCCTGCGCGATCGACATTCGTCGCGTGCGGGCATTCCGGATCAGCGGCTTTGCTGACGTTTGAGGCCCGTCACCGTTGGCGAGCCCGTGCGAACGGCTTTGCAGGAGCCGTGCCAAAGGCGGTGTCAGGAGCGGTTTGACGTGTCGTCCGGTCTCGGCTCGATCGCTTCGACGCCGCTTTCCGTCACCCCAGCTTCGTGTTGCAGCGCCCCGAGATGACGGCGCCGAACCGGACCAACCGGCCGGGAAGGGTGTGAGACCGATGCAGGGACGCGCTCAGGGCGGGCAAGGTCGCCACGCCGGGCCGCCGTAACGGACCCCTTGCTGCATTGCACGCGGTCGACAGGCCGGAGATCGATGGCGCTGCACAAAAAATGGGCTGCTGATGCCGCGATGCGCAGCCCAAGTGGGTTCGACGCGCTCGAAGGGAGCTCACCCGCCGATGGCCGCCTCGAGGAGGTCCGGTCGGTAGAGCGCGGCCGCTCGGTCCGCCGCGTCGCCGCCGGGCGCGACCTGCCCGCAGGCGATCATCTGCGTGACCAGCCAGCGGGCATGGGCCGGGTCCGGCCGATGGGTCGCGGCGTCGAGGCGCAGATAGGCCGGGTTCGCACGCTCGCGCCCGCCGGCATCCACGATCAGCGCACCGGCGAGCGTGCGGGCGATGAGCGCGGCATCCGAATCGAGCTCGGCGCGCGCGGCGAGCAGGGTGCTCAGGGCGACGCGGTTGGCCGGATCGGCGCACCACAGCCCGGCCCGATGGACGGCCCGCACCAGGGGAGGCATGAAGTCCGCTCCCTCGGCAGGCAGGGCCAGCACCTTTTCCGGGCAATCGGGTGCGATCTCGCAGCCGAGCGCCGCGATCCGGCCGAGGCCGGCAGCGACCGCGACGCTGTTCCAGGGCGCGCCGACGCAGAAGCCGTCGATGCGTCCGCGCCCGAGCGCATCCACCGTATCGGGCGGCGGAACCACGACGAGGCGCACCGCGGCGTCGAGATCGAGCCCGCCGAGGCCCGCGAACAGGCGAAGCTGGTAGGAATGGCTGGAGAAGGGATGCACGGTGCCGATGGTGAGCGGACGTCCCTCCCCGGCCCGCGTGCGGGCGACCCGGGCGAAGCTCGCCGCCACGTCGGTGAGACCGTCGCTCTCGGGCGCCATCGCCGCCCAGAGCGCGTTCGAGACGGTCACCGCATTGCCGTTGAGACCGAGCGCCATCGGCACGCTGATGTCTGCCTGCGGCCCCGAGAGCCCCAATGCGCTGGCGATGGCGAGCGGCCCGAGCATGTGCGCGGCGTCGAGATGGCCGAGCGCCAGCCGGTCGCGCAGGGTTGCCCAGGACGGCTCGCGCGACAGCGCGATCTCGAGCCCCTCGGCCCGCGCGAAGCCCATCTCGGCCGCCGCGATCACGGGGGCAGCATCGGTGAGCGGAACGTATCCGAGCCTGAGTCTCATCCGAGCAGGTCCGCCGCGGTAACGATGGCGCGGGCGATGTCGACGATCTTGCGCTTCTCGTTCATCGCCTGCCGGCGCAGGAGCTTGTAGGCCTCGTCCTCGCTCATCCCCTTGCGCGTCATCAGGATGCCCTTGGCCCGCTCGATCAGCTTGCGGTCGGCGAGTTCGGAGCGGGCCTCGTCGAGTTCGCGCTGGAGCCGCGCGAAGGCGTTGAAGCGAAGGATGGCGATGTCGAGGATCGAGCGGATCCGCTCGGTCCGCAGGCCATCGACCACGTAGGCCGAGATGCCCGCATCGACCGCCGCCTGCATCATGGTCTGGTCCGAGCGGTCCACGAACATCGCCACCGGCCGCTCCGCCTGCCGGGACAGGCCCGACATCTGCTCCAGCACGTCGCGGCTCGGGCTCTCCAGATGCACCACGATCACGTCGGGCTTGAGGCCCGCCACCCGCGCCTGGAGATCGGGCCCGTCGGGCAGGACGACGACCCTGTCGACGCCCGAGGCCCGCAGGCCCTCCTCCAGGATGGCCGCGCGGGCGGGGCTCGGGTCGATCACGGCGACGGTGAGGCTGGTCTCGGTCATCGAGGCCCGAATGGTTCGATCCGTTCGAGGAGGACGTGCGGGTGGGAGTTGGAGGAGCAGGTGTTTTGAGAACGTGCTGATGGCACCAAAGGTCGGCTGACACGCAAGCCGTGCGCCGCCCGATCCGCGACGATCTGCGACAACAGTTACGAACCGGACATCTGTCGGCCCCGCTTCTGCCGCAAACCGGGGCGCACACTCAAGCCGTTCACGAATCCATTGAGAGGGGTCGGTCCATGCGCGTCGTCGATCTGCTGCGGAAGCCGGACGTGTCCGCGACCCCTCGCCCCGTGCTTCCCCCTTTCCTGCCGACGCTCGGCCTCGCCGTGGTCGCCGCGCTGCTGTCGCTCGCCTGCCGCGAGCCGGCCAAGGGACCGACCATGGAACCGGCCGGCTCGTCGCGGCCGGTTCCGGCCATGGCCGCGGCGCCTGGCCTCGCGGTGTTCGATCCGGGCAAGGCGCTCCTCGCCGACGTCGAGGCGGGGCCGGCCAGCGAAACCTTCGCCCGCCTCATGCCCCTCGTCGCGGCGAGCGAGGCCGCGCCGGCCGCAGCCCGTCCTCCGCGTGTCGCCGCCCGGCCCGAGCGCCGTCGCGCGCCTGCCAGCCGGATGGTGACGACCCAGCCGGCGAACCCCCAGAAGAATGCGGAGCCGGTCGTCCCGGCGCCTGCCGCGATGGCCCGCGCGGAGGAAGAGGACGACCGCTTCCTTCCCACCGGTGCCCTCCCCTTCGCCGCCGTCGATGCGGCCTGGGATGCGGCCCGCCGGGCCGGCACCGGAGCGGCGACGGGTGTTGCGACCGGCGTGACGAGCCTCGGCAGCTCGGTCGTCAGTCTCGTGTCGGAACTGCGCTGAGCCCGCGCACCGGCCCGGCGTTCTCAGAATCGTTTAGTCCGGAAACCTTGCGAAGCGCGGCCGCTGCGCCACTTCGCGCGGGGCACAGCCGCGATTGCGCCCGCCTCCGCAGCGAGGCGGCTTTTGCGCGCGTGATGCCCTGTTAGAAAGCCGAAGCCCGCGTATCCCCCACGCCGTTCGGCTCGGACGCGACGACGGAGACCGGGATGGCGGGACGGATCGAGGATTACGCCCTGATCGGCGACGGCCGCACCGCTGCCCTGGTCGGGCGCGACGGCAGCATCGATTGGCTGTGCATGCCGCGCTTCGACGCCTCGGCGTTGTTCGCGAGCCTGCTCGGAACGGAGGAGCACGGCTTCTGGAAGCTGGCCCCCGCAGCCGAGGGCGCGCAGCATTCCTGGCGCTACCGCACCGGCTCGCTGGTGCTGGAGACGACGCATAAGACCCATGAAGGCGAGGTCCGCGTTACCGACTTCATGCCCGTCGGCGACGGCAGCCACGTCATCCGCCTCGTCGAGGGCGTGCGTGGCCGGATGGCGATGCGCATGGAACTGGCTGTGCGTTTCGATTACGGTTCGGCGGTGCCGTGGGTGTCGCGCAGCGAACTCGGCGACCTGCGCGCCATCTCCGGGCCGCACAAGGTCGTGCTGCGCACCAACGCGCCGATGCGCGGCTCCACCCGCCAGACGACGGTCTCGGAATTTACGGTCTACAAGGGCGACGCGGTTCGGTTCGTCCTCAGCTACGGCGCCTCGCACGAGGAGGACCCTGCCCCGATCGAGCCGCGCCGCTGGCTCGACGACACCAACCGCTTCTGGCGCGAATGGTCGAGCCGCTGCACCCTGGAGACGCCCTGGAACGACATCCTGCGCCGCTCGCTCCTGACGCTGAAGGCGCTGATCTACCGCCCGACCGGCGGGATCGTCGCCGCGCCCACCACCTCCCTGCCCGAGGAACTCGGCGGGGTGCGCAACTGGGACTATCGCTTCTGCTGGCTGCGCGACTCGACCTTCACGCTGCTCGCCCTGATGGATTCGGGCTACATGGAGGAGGCCCGCGCGTGGCGCGACTGGCTGACCCGGGCGGTGGCCGGCAACCCGGAGCAGGCGCACATCCTTTACGGCATCGCCGGAGAGCGGCTTCTGCCGGAAATCGAACTCGACTGGCTGCCCGGCTACGAGGGCTCAAGGCCGGTGCGCGTCGGCAACGCGGCGATCGCGCAGTTCCAGCTCGACGTCTACGGCGAGGTCTTCGACGCGCTGTTCCAGGCCCGCGCCGGCGGCATGGGGCAGAACAAGGAGGGCCTGCGCGTCGGCCAGGCGCTGATCAAGCACCTCGAGACCGCCTGGCGCGAGCCTGACGAAGGCATCTGGGAGGTGCGCGGCGGGCGGCGCCACTTCGTCCACTCCAAGGTGATGGCCTGGGTTGCCTTCGACCGGGCGATCCGCAGCGTCGAGATGATGGGCGTGGACGATCTGCACTCCGTGGAACCGCCGGTCGATCATTGGAAGGCGATCCGCGACGAGATTCACGCCGAGGTCTGCGAGAAGGGCTTCGACCCCGAGCTGAACAGCTTCGTCCAGTCCTACGGAAGCAAGGCGCTCGACGCGAGCCTGCTGCTGGTCGCGCACATGGGCTTCCTGCCGCAGGACGATCCGCGCGTGATCGGCACGGTGGCGGCGATCGAGCGGCACCTGATGCGCGACGGCTTCATCCTGCGCTACGAAACCGAAGGCCAGACTACCGACGGCCTGCCCGGCAACGAGGGCGCCTTCCTGCCCTGCAGCTTCTGGTACGCCGACAACCTGATCGGGCTCGGCCGCTGCCAGGAGGCGCGGGCGCTGATCGAGCGCCTGATCGGCGTCTGCAACGATCTCGGATTGGTCTCGGAGGAGTACGACGTGCGCGAAAAACGGCTGGTGGGGAACTACCCTCAGGCGTTCACGCATGTTGCACTCGTGAACACGATCCTCAATTACAGCCGCGCGGTCGGTCCGGCGACGGAACGAGGCAGCGGCGCGGACCATTCCGAGTCGAGGGTAGGCGAATCCGTTGCAGCGCGGTAGGCGCATCCCGTCCGGCGGGCGGGCAATGGAAGCGAGAAAGACGGGTACTCCATGAGCGGTGCAGACACGAGCCCGAAGGCGGCCCTGAGCGAGGGCGACAAGCTCGCGATCGACACGATCCGGACGCTCGCGATCGACGCGGTGCAGAAGGCGAATTCCGGCCATGCCGGCGCGCCGATGGCGCTGGCTCCCGTCGCCTACACACTGTGGAACCGGTATCTGCGATACGATCCGGCCCATCCGCACTGGCCCAACCGTGACCGCTTCGTGCTCTCGGCGGGTCACGCCTCGATGCTGCTCTACGGGCTGTTGCATCTGGCTCGGGTCGCGGAGAAGGACGGCGGCAACACGCCCGCTATCTCGCTCGACGACATTAAGAAGTTTCGGCAGCTCGACAGCCGGACGCCGGGCCACCCGGAATACCACTTCACCACCGGCGTCGAGACCACCACCGGCCCGCTCGGCCAGGGTGTGGCGAATTCCGTCGGCATGGCGATCGGCGGCCGCTTCAAGGGCGAGCGCCTGAACCGGCCCGACCTGCCGCTGTTCGACTACAACGTCTACGCCATCTGCTCGGACGGCGACCTGATGGAGGGCGTCAGCCAGGAGGCGGCCTCGATCGCCGGGCACCTGCGCCTGTCGAACCTGTGCTGGATCTACGACAACAACACCATCACCATCGAGGGCCACACCGAACTCGCCTTCTCGGAGGAGGTCGCCGCGCGCTTCCTCGCCTATGGCTGGCAGGTGCTGCGGGTGGCCGATGCCAACGACACCCACGCCATCGCCTCGGCGCTCGAGACCTTCCTGCAATCGAGCGACCGCCCGACCCTGATCATCGTCAACTCGATCATCGGCTACGGCGCGCCGACCAAGCAGAACACGTCGAAGGCTCACTCGGACGCGCTCGGCCCCGACGAGGTGAAGGGCGCCAAACGCGCCTATGGCTGGCCGGAGGATTCCGAGTTCCTCGTGCCGGACGGGGTCTACGAGACCTTCGCCGAGGGCATCGGCAAGCGCGGCGCCGCGCTCTACAGCCAGTGGCAGGGCTTTTTCGAGGCGGCCAAGGCAGCCGATGCCGAGCACGCCGAGGAACTCTCCGCCTTCCTCGAAGGCCGGCTGCCCCAGGGCTGGGACCGCGACATCCCGGTTTTTGAAGCCGACGCGAAGGGCCTCGCGACCCGCGAATCCTCCGGCAAGGTGCTCAACGCCATCGCCAAGCACGTGCCGTTCCTGCTCGGCGGCTCGGCCGATCTCGCGCCCTCCAACAAGTCGAACCTCACCTTCGAGGGCGCGGGCTCGCTGACCCCGTTCGAGCCGGGCGGGCGCAACATCCATTTCGGCGTGCGCGAGCATGCCATGGGCTCGATCGTGAACGGCCTCGGCCTCGTGGGCCTGCGGGCCTACGGCGCGACCTTCCTGGTCTTTGCCGATTATATGCGCCCGCCGATCCGGCTCGCTGCGCTGATGGAGCTGCCGGTCTTCCACATCTTCACCCACGACTCGATCGGCGTGGGCGAGGACGGGCCGACCCACCAGCCGGTGGAGCAACTGCTCTCCTTGCGCTGCATCCCCGGCCTCGTGACGCTGCGCCCGGCCGATGCCAACGAGGTGGCCGAGGCCTACCGGGTGATCTTCTCGCTGAAGGACCAGCCGGCGGTGCTGGCGCTCTCGCGCCAGCCGCTGCCGACCTTCGACCGCACAAAATACGCGCCCGCCTCGGGCACGGCGAAGGGTGCCTACGTGCTGGCCGACAGCGACGGCACGCCGGACGTGATCCTGATCGGCACCGGGTCCGAGGTGCAGCTCTGCATCGGCGCCTACGAGACCCTGAAGGGCGAGGGCGTGAAGGCCCGCGTCGTCTCGATGCCGTCCTGGGAGCTGTTCGAGCGCCAGGACGAGGCCTACCGCAACAGCGTCCTGCCGCCGGACGTGCTGGCGCGCGTGGCGGTGGAGCAGGGCAGCGTGATCGGCTGGGACCGCTACGCCGGCTCCTCGGGCGCGATCGTCGGCATGCACACCTTCGGCGCCTCGGCCCCGATCAAGGACCTGCTCGGCAAGTTCGGCTTCACCGCCGAGAAGGTGATCGAAGCCGCCCGCGCGCAGGTGACCAAGCACAAGAAATAAGGGCGCAGGCGATGAACCCTCTCCCCTCTGCGGGAGAGGGTGCCTGCGGAGCTGGCGGGTGAGGGGCAGCGCGACGGCGCCAGGTCAAGCGGGCGTCGATCCAGCGGAAACCTTGCCCCTCTCCCGACCCGCTTCGCGGGCCACCCTCCCCCGCAGAGGGGGGAGGGTAACGTGCAGCGCGCCGCCCTATCTACGGGCAGGTGACGCCTGAAAATTTCACGCGAGGACGACCGAGATGAACGCGCTGAACGCCCTCTTCTCCGAGCACGAGCAGGCGGTCTGGCTCGACTTCGTGGCCCGCGGCTTCATCGCCAAGGGCGAACTCAAGGCGCTGGTCGAGAAGGACGACCTGCGCGGTGTCACCTCCAATCCGGCGATCTTCGAGAAGGCGATCGGCCATTCGGCCGAGTACGACGACAGCCTCAAGGCCGCCCTCGATCACGGCGACGCCCGCGTCATCGACCTCTACGAGGGGCTGGCCATCGCCGACATCCAGGCGGCGGCCGACGTGCTGCGGTCCGTCTACGAGTCGAGCGACGGCGCCGACGGCTATGTCAGCCTCGAAGTCTCACCCTACCTCGCCCTCGACACCGAGGAGACCCTGAGGGAAGCGCGCCGCCTGCATCAGGCGGTCGGGCGCGACAACCTGATGGTGAAAGTGCCGGCCACCCCTGCCGGCCTGCCGGCGATCCGCCAGCTCACGAGGGAGGGCATCTCGGTCAACATCACCCTGCTGTTCTCGCAAGATGTCTACGAGGAGGTCGCCCACGCCTTCATCGACGGCCTGACCGAGTTCGGAGAGAGGGGCGGCGACGTCTCTCGGGTCGCGAGCGTGGCGAGTTTCTTCATCAGCCGCATCGACACCCTCGTCGACAAGCGGCTCGACGAAATCGGCGGCTACGAGGATCTGAAGGGCAAGGTGGCGATCGCCAACGCCAAGCTCGCCTACCAGCGCTACAAGCGCATCTTCTCCGGGCCGAAATGGGCGGCGCTGGAGGCCAAGGGCGCCAAGGCGCAGCGCCTGCTCTGGGCCTCCACGGGGACCAAGAACAAGGCCTATTCCGACGTGCTCTACGTCGAGGAGCTGATCGGCAAGAACACAGTCAACACCATGCCGCCAGCCACCATGGACGCGTTCCGTGACCATGGACGGGTGCGGGCGACGCTGGAGGAGAATATCGGCGAGGCCGAGACCGTGATGGCGCGGCTCGCTGAGGCCGGCATCGACATCGAGGCGGTGGCCCGCCAACTCGTCGATGAGGGCGTGCAGCTCTTCGTCGATGCCGCCGACGCGCTGCTCGGCGCTGTCGCGGGCAAGCGCGCGGCCTTCCTCGACCACCGGCTCGATGCCCAGACCTTCAAGTTCGACGACGCGCTCCAGGCGGCGACCGACAAGGCGGTCGAGGCTTGGCGCGCCAGCGGCGCGATCCGCCGCCTCTGGGCCCACGACGCAAGCGTCTGGACCGGCCGCGACGAGGACAAGTGGCTCGGCTGGCTGCGCATCGTCGAGGACGAACTGGAGCGGGTCGAACTCTACGAGGGCTTCGCCGAGGAGGTCCGGGCGGAGGGTTTCACCGATGCGGTGGTGCTCGGCATGGGCGGCTCCAGCCTCGGGCCGGAGGTGATCGCCGCGACTTACGGCCATCGCGAGGGCTATCCGCGGCTGCGCATCCTCGACTCGACCGATCCGGACGAGGTGCGGGCCGTCGAGGCGGCGGTGAACCTCGAAAAGACGCTGTTCATCGTCGCCTCGAAGTCCGGCTCGACCCTCGAGCCCAACGTGTTCCGCGATTACTTCCTCGGTCGGATGAAGGAGGTCGTCGGATCTGAGAAGGCCGGCCGCCACTTCGTCGCCGTGACCGATCCGGGTTCCGCGATGGAGAAGGCCGCGAAGGAGGACGGCTTCCGAAAAATCTTCCTCGGCGTGCCGCAGATCGGCGGGCGCTACTCGGTGCTGTCGGCCTTCGGTCTCGTCCCCGCGGCGGCGGCCGGCGTCGAAATCCAGGACTTCCTCGACAGCGCCCGGATGATGGTCCGCTCCTGCGGGCCGGCGGTGCCGCCCGCGGCCAATCCCGGCGTGCGCCTCGGGGCGGCCATGGGTGTGGCCGCCAAGGAGTTCGGTCGCGACAAGATCACGATCATCGCCTCCCCCGGCATCGACACCTTCGGCACCTGGGCCGAGCAACTCATCGCCGAATCGACCGGCAAGGAGGGCGTCGGCATCATCCCGATCGAGGGCGAGCCGGTGGGCGTGCCGGCGGTCTACGGCGAAGACCGCCTGTTCGTGTATCTGCGCTTGGCGGCCCAGGCCGATGCTCGCCAGGACGAGGCGGTGAAGATCCTGGAGAGCGAGGCGCAGCCGGTGGTGCGCATCGATCTCGACAAGGTGGAGCAACTTCCGCAGGAATTCTTCCGCTTCGAGATCGCCACGGCGGTGGCGGGCGCGGTGCTCGGCATCAACCCGTTCAACCAGCCCGACGTCGAGGCGAGCAAGATCGCGACGAAGAAGCTCTTTTCCGCAGCCGAGGAGACCGGTTCGCTGCCGGCCGAGACGCCGATCTTCGAGGACGGGACGGTCGCGCTCTACGCCGACCCGGCCAATGCCGAGGCCCTGCGCTCCGGGGACGGCTTCGAGGCGATCGTGGCCGCGCATTTGGCGCGGGTGAAGCCGTGCGACTACGTCGCCCTGCTCGCCTATGTGGAGCGCAACGAGGCACATCACGCGACCCTGCATGAGGCGCGCCTCGCCCTACGCGACGCGCGCCGGGTCGCGACCTGCCTGGAGTTCGGTCCGCGCTTCCTCCACTCGACCGGGCAGGCCTACAAGGGCGGTCCTGCCTCCGGCGTGTTCCTGCAGATCACCGCCGACCCCTCGGCCGACCTGCCGATCCCCGGACGCAAGCTCGGTTTCAAGACCGTGATCGCGGCCCAGGCGCGGGGTGATTTCGCTGTCCTGTCCGAGCGCAAGCGCCGAGCGCTGCGAGTTCATCTCAAGGGCGGTGATGTCTCCGGCGGCGTGAAGCGCGTCGCGGCGGCGATCAAGGCGGCGGTGGGGTAGGACGGCGGTCGCCGAATCGATTTCCCCCTCTCCCCGCAAGCGGGGCGAGGGGCTCTCACGGCTGAGGTCGTGGGTGCGCTTGGAAAAAATCAATCCGCCAGCGGGCCGGGGATCGCCGCTTCCGCCTTGACCAGCAGCCGCTCCTCGTGCCGCTTCATGAACAGCCACAGGGCCACCCCTCCGAAGACGACGAAGGCCAGCAGCGCGAGGCCGACCGGGCCGACGATGTGCTCAATCGAGCGGCCGCAGGCATAGGCGCCGAAGCCCATGATGCCGGCCCAGGCGAGGCCGCCGAGTCCGTTGAACAGCATGAAGCGGCGGGCATCGAGGCGGTTCACCCCGGCCAGCACCGCCGCGTAGGCGCGCAGCATCGCCGTGAAACGGCCGAAGAACACGATCTTCCCGCCATGCTCGCGGAACAGGTACTGCCCGAGTTTGAGCCGTCCGTGGTCGAGGGCGATGAGATGGCCGTAGCGCAACAGCAGCGGCATGCCCCAGCGGCGCCCGACCCAGTAGCCGACATTGTCGCCGAGGATCGCCGCCGCGGCCGCGGCTGCGACGATAAGGACGACGTTCAGGCTCCCGGTGCTGCCGGCATAGACGGCCGACGAGATCAGGATGGTCTCGCCCGGCATCGGCACGCCCGCGCTCTCCAGCGCGACGACGACGAAGACGGCGAGATAGCCGTAATGGGCGATCAGATCGGCGATCGGCAGTCCCTGGAGGAAGGACATGGGATGAAACGGCTCCGCGGAACGTGTTGCGGCGCAGTCTGTCCATGAACGTGGCCGCAACAGGGCGGCCCTGCCCTGCCCATTAGCGGGTCTGCTCTGCCTCGGCAGAGGTTTCCGTGCCGGGTTCGATCCAGGCCGGAGCGGGGCCGGTGCCTGCGGCGGTGGCCGGGATCGGCCTGAGGGCGGCAGAGTCGTCCTCCGGCAGCGGCAGAAGCTGCGCGAGACCCTCCGACACCCCGAACAGGATGGGGTTTCTGGCGGAGCCGGATGCGGGCGGGATGAGGCGCGTGCTGTCGATCATGACGCGGGTTGGGTTCGGACCGCCGGCGGCGGACGTTGCGACAAGCCTTTCGACGCCCCCTGGTTGCATGGAGGCGTCGATCGACGTGACGTGTGGCACGCCAGCCTCGCGACCAGCGATCCCGTCCTCCACGTCTTCAGTTCGCCTTGAGGAACTTCTCGACGCTCGCGCCCAGGCCGGCGGAATGCGTGGAGAGGTCTTCGGCGATGGAGCGAACTGCGGCGACATGGCTCCCGGTGGCATCCGCCGCCGAGGAGACGCCGACGATGTTGCCGGACATCTCGTGCGTCGAGGCCGCCTGCTCCTCGACCGCACTCGCCATGGCGAGCGTCAGCCCCGAGAGATCCGTCACCGCCGCGGTGATCGTGCCGATAGCCTCGACCGCCTCGCTGGTCGCGCTCTGGATCGCGGCGATCTGCCCGGAGATCTCGCCGGTCGCCCGGGCTGTCTGCTCGGCCAGCGCCTTCACCTCGGCGGCCACCACGGCGAAGCCGCGGCCGGCGGCGCCGGCGCGGGCCGCCTCGATGGTGGCGTTGAGCGCGAGCAGGTTGGTCTGATCGGCGATCGAGCGGATCATTCCGACCACCGCATCGACCTTGCGCGCGTTTTCGGCGAGCTGGCGCACCGTGCCATCTGTCGTCTCAGCCTGCGCCGCGATCCGCTGGGCGCGCTCGGAGACGCTGCCGACCTGCCCCGAGATCTCCTGAATCGAGGCCGTCATCTGGGCCGAACCAGAGGCGACGGAGGCGGCGCGCTGCCGGGCATCCTCGGCCGAGCGCGACAATTCCTCGGCCGAGTGCCCCATCCGCTCCACCGCCGACCGGACCGCCTCGACGACCTGTGAGACATCGGCCGACATCTGGACCTGGGCCGTGATCACCGACCACGTCACCATCGGACCGACATACTCGCCCTCCGGCCCGTGGATCGCCGAGACGCGCAGATCGAGGGTTTCGGGGCCGACCTTGATCTTGGCCCGGTGGGGCAGACGGCTGCTGTCGGCCAGCATCGCCCGCTGATGGTGCGGGTTCTT
This sequence comes from Methylorubrum sp. B1-46, assembly GCF_021117295.1. Taxonomy (NCBI): domain Bacteria; kingdom Pseudomonadati; phylum Pseudomonadota; class Alphaproteobacteria; order Hyphomicrobiales; family Methylobacteriaceae; genus Methylorubrum; species Methylorubrum sp. B1-46. The sequence continues at coordinate 4,943,265 of NZ_CP088247.1, forward strand.
ATGGAATACGTCGAAGGAGCGCCCCAGCATCTCCGAAACCTTGATCGGCAGGTGCTCCTCGATCGTGGAGAGCGTCGTCACCGAGGTCCGGTTCAGATAGTTGATCTTGAACTCGTCCTTCGGGTCCGCGGTCATGACGGCGACGGGCATGCCATCGATCATCGTCAGAAGCCGGCTGGTCTCGTTCTTCTTGGCGGTGATGTCGGTCGCGAACTTCACCACGCGCTCCGGCGTTCCGCTGGCCCCGATTACGGGGTTGTAGGTCGCCTCAAGCCAGATCTTGCGGCCAGATTTGCCGAGGCGGAGGAACTCGCCCGACGCGTATCGCCCGGCGCGGAGCGTCTCCCAGAAAGCGCGGTAATCGGCGCCCTCGGCATAGGCGGCTTCGACGAAAAGGCGGTGATGCTTGCCCTTGATCTCCTCGAGCCCGTAGCCGACGGCGGCAAGGAAGTTCTGGTTGGCATCCAGAATGGTGCCATCCATGGCGAACTCAATGATGGCGAGCGACCGATCCAGTGCATCGAGTCTCGCCTGCGCCTCACTATATTTTGATTTGCTAAACATGAAGAGCCCCCGTGACGCCCTTACTCCGCATTATCTGGGATATGCAGAATAGTATTTGTCACCGCATGGCGCCGAATCGCAGGCTGGATTGCCAATTATTTGATTTCGCGCCCGCAATAAATGTTCATTTTGCAGGTAAATTTATTGTTAATAAGAAGCTTATGTATGAAAACAATTCTGCGTCGTTGCGCTGTTGCCAGTTCGATTTCCGGTGAGGAATACAGATTTTGCCATAACATATGCTATTTTTGGTCCGGCGCTGCGCTGTCGTTTCTTGGTCGCAGATTGCTCGAAGCCGATGGCGAGCCACCGCCCTTTCATGCGTGGGCGGTGGACGCCGTTGGGCCGGCTCAGAGACCGCGGCCAAGATCCATCAACGGCACCGGTGCGGCGTGGGGCCGGCTGCCGAGCATCGCGTCGATCAGCGCCAGGACCTCCGTCCGCCCGACATTGGCCGCCGGCTCGAACGGGGTCCAGGTCTGGGTGAAGTCGAGACGCTCGAACACGTCGCGGTAGCGGCGCAGCTCGCTCACGGTCAGCGGCACGCCGCGCACGAAGGCCTTGTGCGCCGAGATCGTCAGCGCCCTGCGAAAGTCATTCGGGTCGAGTTCGAACTTGAGGGCATCGCCGCAGAAACAGATTTTTCTGCCCCGGTCGAACAGCACGGCATGGCCGTCGAAATGGCCGGCGGTGCGATGCAGTTCGAGGCCGGGCAGCGGCTCGAGGAAGTCGTCGTAGGGCCAGGACACTTGGAGCGCCGCGCTCCAGGTAAAGTCCGCCGCCGGCAGGCAGAGCTCCGGGTCGAAGCGATCTTGGAGCTGCACCAGCGCGCCGTAAGAGTGCGGGTGGGAGGCCGAGAGCACCTGCATGCCGCCGAGCCGCTCGATCTGGTCGAGGGCCGCCTCGCTGAAGACGGGGCAGCCCTCGAAGCCCATATTCCCGTTCTCGGTCCGGATCAGGTAGGCGCTCGGGCCGATGCCGGAGACCGGCTCGTTCCAGAAGCGCCAGACGCCGGGCTCCAGCTCCTCCCAGTGGCAGGGAAAGGCTTCCTGCGCCTCGCGCGCGGTGCGGAAGCGCCAGCCGTCTTGCGGCACGACGTGGCGGGCGTCGAGGCACATCGGGCAATGCGGCGGCGGCGCGAAATGGCGCTGCCAGAAACCGCAATTGTCGCAAGCGTAGGCGGGCAGCTTCAGGGCGCCCGCGAAGGGCAGATAACCGGGCACGGGCAAACCTGCTTTGGAAAAAGAGAACGGCCGGAAGCTAGTGCTCCCGGCCGCATTCTCATCCCCTGTCACGCGTCCTGCCGCGCCACCCTCAGCGAGTTGCCTCAACCGTGGGCCGGGGCTCCGTGCGGTTCGCCGCGCGAATCCTTCCCGTGCGGATCCTTGCCGCGCTTGCGGCCGATCCAGATCACCGCCTTGCGGATCACCACGTAGAAGACCGGCGTCAAGAACAGACCGAAGAAGGTCGCGCCGATCATCCCGAAGAACACCGCCGTGCCGAGCGCTTGGCGCATTTCGGCGCCGGGGCCCGTGGCGATGACGAGCGGCAGCACGCCGAGGATGAAGGCGAAGGCCGTCATCAGGATCGGGCGCAGGCGCAGGCGGCAGGCCTGGACGGCGGCGTCCACCGGCCCCTTGTGCTCGCTCTTCTCGATGTCGTGGGCGAATTCCACGATCAGGATCGCGTTCTTGGCGGCCAGACCGATGAGCACGATCAGGCCGATCTGGGTCAGGATGTTGTTGTCCTGCCCTCTCAACTGCACCCCGAACAAGGCGGCGAGCACGCCTGTCGGCACCACCAGCAGGATTGCCAGCGGCAGGGCCCAGGATTCGTACTGCGCGGCGAGCACGAGGAAGACGAGGAGCACGCCCAGCGCGAAGACGTAGATGGCCGTGCCGCCCGCCGCCTTCTGCTGGTAGGCGATCTCGGTCCAATCGTAGGAATAGCCCTCGGGCAGGGCCCGCTTGGCGATCTCCTCCATGGCGTCGAGCGCCTGGCCGGTCGAGACGCCCGGCTGCGCCACGCCCTGCAGCGGCACCGAGTAGTACAGGTTGAACCGCTGCACGATCTGCGGGCCGGCGATGTCGCGGATCGAGGCCAGTGTCCCCATCGGCACCAGGGCGCCGGTGGAGGAGCGGACCTTGAGCTGCTCGATGTCGCGCCGCGACATGCGGTAGACCGCGTCCCCCTGCACGCGCACCTGATAGATACGGCCCAGCGTGTTGAAGTCGTTGACGTAGGCACCGCCGAGCGCCGTCTGCACCGTCGAGAAGACGTTGGCGAGCGGCACGTTGAGCATGCGCGCGATGGTGCGGTCGATGTCGAGGTAGAGCTGCGGCGTGTCGTTGCCGAAGGTCGTGAAGACCCGCGTCACGTCCTTGCTCTGGTTGGCTTGGCCGATCACCTCGCCGGCCGCCGCGAGCAGCGGGCCGATCTCGGAGGATTGGCGGCTTTCGATCTGCATCTTGAAGCCGCCGCCCTGGCCGAGGCCGCGCACCGGCGGCGGCGGGATGACGATGATCCGTGCCTCTTGGATGCCCGCGGTCGCCTTGAGCACGTCGCCGGTGATGACGGCCGCGCTCCGGCCCTGCGCGGCCCGTTCCTTGGCGCCCTTGAGGGTGAGGAACATCACCGCCGCGTTGGTGGTGTTGGTGAAGGTCGCGCCGTCGAAGCCCGCGATGATGACGGTGTTGGTGATGCCGTCGACGCCGCGGGCGATCTTGGCGGCCCGGTTCACCGCCTCGGTGGTGCGGTCGAGCGAGGAGCCCGCGGGCAGCTGCACGACGCCGATCAGGTAGCCCTGATCCTGATCCGGGATGAAGCCCGTGGGCGTCGTGTGGGCAAGATGCAGCGTGCCCGCGATCACGCCGGCATAGAGGATCAGCATGGCGATCACGCCGATGACCGTCCCGGTCAGGAAGCGGACCGAATGGCCGTAGACGTTCGACAGCCAGTCGAAGCTGCGGTTGAACAGGTGCGCCAGCCAGTTGACGAAGCGCGCCAGGAAGAACTTCGGCGGCTTGTGCTCGTGGTGCGGCTTCAAGAGCAGTTTGCAGAGAGCCGGCGAGAGCGTCAGCGAGTTGAAGGCCGAGATGATAGTCGAGGCCGCGATGGTGAGCGCGAACTGCTTGTAGAACTGGCCCGAGATGCCGGGGATGAAGGCGGTCGGGATGAACACCGCCGCGAGCACGAGGGCGATGGCGATGACGGCGCCGCCCACCTCGTCCATGGTCTTGTGGGCCGCCTCGCCGGCCGAGAGCCCCTCGGCCATGTTGCGCTCGACGTTCTCCACCACGACGATGGCGTCGTCGACGACGATGCCGATGGCGAGCACGAGACCGAACAGGGTCAGGTTGTTGAGCGAGAAGCCCAGCGCCGACATCACCGCGAAGGTGCCGACGAGCGAGACGGGAATCGCGATCACCGGGATCAGCGCCGTGCGCCAGCTCTGGAGGAAGACCAGAACCACGATCACGACGAGGAGGACCGCCTCGAACAGGGTCTTGTAGACCTCGTGGATCGATTCCTCGATGAACTCTGTCGGATTGTAGGCGATGCGGTACTCGACGTCCGGCGGGAAGCGCTTCTTCAGCTCCTCCATCGTCTTCTTGACCGAGTCCGCGGCCTCGAGCGCGTTGGTGCCCGGCCGCTGGAAGGCGCCGATGCCGACCGCGGGCGTGTCGTTGAGGAAGGAGTTCGTGGTGTAGTCCTTCTGGCCCATCTCGACGCGGGCGATGTCGCGCACGCGCACGAGGCGCCCGTCGCTCGCCTTGACGATGACGTCGGCGAACTCCTCCGGCGTCTGGAAGCGCCCCTGCGACTGCACCACGAGCTGGAAGGCGGCGCCGGGCGCGGCGGGCGGGCCGTTGAGCTGGCCGGCGGCGACCTGCACGTTCTGCTCCTGCAGCGCGCTCGTCACGTCGGTGGTGGTCAGGCCGTAGGCGGCCATCTTCTGCGGATCGATCCAGATCCGCTCGGCATACTCGTTGCCGCCGAAGATCGAGATGTCGCCGACGCCGTCGAGGCGCAGCAACTCGTCGCGGATGTTGAGGTAGATGTAGTTGGCCAGGTAGTTCTGGTCGTAGGTCTTGTTGGGCGAGAGCAGGTGCACGACCAGCATCAGGTCGGGCGAGGCCTTGCGCACGATGACGCCGAGGTTGCGCACGTCCGGCGGCAGGCGCGGCTGCGCCACCGAGAGCCGGTTCTGCACCAAGACGTTGGCGATATCGAGGTTGGTGCCGACCTTGAAGGTCACGGTCAGCAGCATCGCGCCGTCGTTGGTCGACAGCGACGTCATGTAGAGCATGTTGTCGACGCCGTTGATCTCCTGCTCCAGCGGCGTCGCGATTGTGGCGGCCACGGTCTCGGCGTTGGCGCCGGGGAAGCTCGCGCGCACGGTCACGGTCGGCGGCACGATCTCGGGATATTGCGAGACCGGCAGCTTCTCGTAGGCGACGAAGCCGAGGATCAGGAAGATGATCGACGTGACCGAGGCGAAGATCGGCCGGTCGACGAAGAAATGGGCGAAACGCATCGTTCAAACCTCTCGCCGGCCGGTGCGCGCGCTGGCGCGACCCGTGCGGCTTGCCGTCTGCGTCCAGGCCGGCGCCGCCCGGTCGGTCCGGGAGCGTCGGCGCTCGAATCTTGCTCGTCCGCGTCCCGCCTCGCCCCCGCGACGGCGCGGTATCACTTCTTCGTCGGGGGCAGCTCGACCGTCTCGGGCTTTACCTGCGCGCCCGGGCGGACCTTGGCGACGCCGTTGATGACCACGAGTTCGTCGCCCTTCAGGCCGTCGCGGACCACGCGGTAGCCGTCGACGATCGGCCCGAGCTTGACGGTACGGGCCGCGACCTTGTCGCCCTCGCCGAGCACGTAGACGATGCGCTTGTCCTGGTTGGCCGAGACCGCCTCGTCGGGAATCAGGATGCCCTGGAACGGCTTGGTGGCCGGCATCGCGACGATGCCGAACAGGCCCGGCTTGATGAACCCGTCCGGGTTCTCGACGGTGGCGCGCAGCAGCATCGTGCCGGTCTGGTAGTCGACCCGGTTGTCGACGAAGTCGAGCGTGCCCTTGCGGGTCGGCTTCTCCTCGCCGGACAGGGCGATCTGGACGGGAGCGCCCTTGCCGCGCTGCATCTGGCCCATGCCGATGCCGAGCGAGCCCTGGTACTTCAGGAACGAGCGCTCATCGACGTTGAAGCCGAAATAGATCGGATCGAGCGAGACGATCCGGGCCAGGATCGTCTGGTCGGTGCTGACGATGTTGCCCTCGGTGACGAGGCGCTGGCTGATCCGCCCGTTGATCGGCGACTTCACTTCCGTGAAGTCGTAGTTGAGCTGGGCGTTGCGAAGCGCGGCTTCCGCGCTGTCCACGTCGGCCTGGGCGGTCTGCGAGGCCTGACGGCGCTGGTCGGTGACCTGCTCGGAGATGTTGCCGCCGCGCGAGAGAACCTGGGCGCGCTCCAGGTCGGTCTGGGTGAACGAGAGCCGCGCCTTGGCCGACGTGAGCGCGGCCTGAGCCTGCTCCAGGGCCGCCTTGTAGGGCCGGCGGTCGATGATGAAGAGCACTTCACCCTTCTTCACGTTCGCGCCGTCCTGGAACATGATCTTGTCGAGATAACCCGTCACGCGGGCGCGGACCTCGACGAATTCGATCGGGTCGAAGCGGCCGGTATATTGGTCCTGCTCGACGATCTCGCGCACCACCGGCTTGGCGACGGTTACGCCGGGCGGCGGCGCGCCCGGCATCTGCGCGCCGGCCGGCCCGGCCGCCAGCAGCGCGGAGGCAATCAGCGGTGTGGCGAGAAGAAGAGGCCTGAGGCTGCGCATCATTCGGTTCCCTGCATGGCGCGGCCTAGTCCCGGCAACCTAGTATGGGGCGTGCGCCCGCGCACATGGCAGCCCTCGGCGAGAGGAACGGTTAGACGCCCTGCAGCGCAGACATGCCTGACCTACGCTTCGACCGGCTCGCCCGCGGCGTACCAATCCTTGAAGGCGCCTACGTAATGCTCGCTGACGTTGATCCCGGATTGCTGCGCCGCGGCGATCGCGTGGACCGAGCGGACCCCGGAGGCGCAGGAGAAGACCGGCCGGCGCCCGTCCGCCTCGATCAACGCCTTCAGCGCCGCAGGATCGAAGGTCGAGAGCGGGTGCGAGACCGAGCCGGGAATGCGCCCGCGGGCGAATTCGTGATCCTCGCGCACGTCGATGAGCAGCAGCGAGCCGTCCGCCAAGCCCTGCTTGACCGTCTCGCGGTCGAGGTCGACCACTTTCATCGCAACCGATCTTTCCGAGAGAGGAGCCGCCGAAAGAGGGCGGATCGAAACGCGTTGGGGTGTCCGAGGATGTCTTAAGTCCTCTCGCCCGCACCGCGCAACATCGGCGCGGCCGCCGTCGGCAGGCTGGCGAGCGCGGCATCGACGCGCTCAAAATGCGCGGCCCAGCGCGGCGGTTCGTAGCCCGCGAGGCGTCCGACAAGCTCCGTCCTGAACCCGGAGCCCGGCTCGCTCAGGGCCTCGACGGCTCGCGTCCAGCCCGGACCGTCGAGTGGATCGAGGAGGTGGGCGAAGCGTCCGCCGATCTCCCGGTGGACCGGGATGTCGGAGGCCACGACCGGAAGGCCGCTCGCCGCCGCCTCGACCACCGGCAGACCGTATCCCTCGATGAAGGAGGGCATCAGCAGGGCGGTGGCGCCGCGCATCAGGGCCGCCAGCCCCTGCGTCGAGAGACCGACCACCTCGCTGACATGAGGGCGAATCACCGCGCAGCGGTCGAGCATGTCGGCGACGTTCTCGATCTCCCAGCCGCGCCGCCCGACCAGGACCAGCCGTGGCGTCGCCGGACCGAGACGCCCGGCGAGGTCGCGCCAGAGGTTGAGCAGCAGGAGGTGATTCTTGCGCGGCTCGATCGTGCCGCAGACGAGGAAGGTCGGCCGGGCGAGCCCCGGCCAATTCGCCTCGTCCGCGCCGTTCGAGAAGACAGGCTCGACGCCGAGGGGCGCCACGGTCACCGGCTTGGCGCCGAGGCCGCGACGGCGGGCGTAGTCCGTGAACCGGGCGCCGACGTCGCCCGAATTGACGAGCACGTGCGCGGCGTGGCGCGCGACGGTCTCCATCCGCGCGGCGTGGCGCTCCGCTTCCCCCGGCCGGCCGTATTCCGGATGCGAGATCGGGATCAGGTCGTGGACGAAGAAGACCGGCCGCACGTCGCGCCTTGTGTAGAGCCAGTCGAAGCGCTCCGGCCGGTCGAGCCGCAGATGCGAGGTGTGCAGGTAGATCGTGCCCTCGGGCAGGCGCTCGGTGCCGCCGGAGCGCAGCACCCGAAGGGCGGTCTCGGCCTGGAGGCGGCGCCGGTCGAGCCCCCCTTCCCGCTGACGCCGGCTCGCTCTCCGCGGCGGGCGGTCCTCGGCGCTGGGGGCGAGGGCGAGCGAGGCCGCCAGGCTCTGGAAGACCGGATCGACCTCGGCCGTCACGTCCTCGATCCAGCCCTCCGCGACCGCCTCGACGATGCCGCGGGCGGCGTTCCGGTCGAGCACGCGCGGACCCAGTGCCGTCGAGACGAGCCCGAAGCGCGTCGCCTCCGTGCCTCCGGACAGGATGTGCCGCGCATAGGCGAGGTCGACCCGGTCGATGCCGGTCGGGCTGGCGTGACGGAGCCGGGTGATGAGGCGGGTCAGGTCGATGGCGAGACAGGCTTGCATGGGCCGCTGCATAGACCGGAACCCGTCACCCTGGCGACCGGCGCCGAGCGCCGATCCTTCATCTGGGGCTCCGAGATTCGGCGCCGTGCTTCAGTTCGCCGGCGGCTCGGTCGTGCCGCTGTGGCTCGCGATTTCGCGGGCGACCTCCAGCAGGAGGACGTCCACGAGCTGGCGCAGCCGGGGCCTGCCGCTCGCATCGATCGCCCGGCGCGCCGCGATGAGGAGTTCGGCCGCCTCGTCGATGGCCTCCGCCGCAGCCGCACGTTCCAGTTCGCGCAAGCTCCGTGTCGCGGCGCCGGGGTCGGCAAGCTCGACCAAGGTCCCCTCCCCGCGAACCGGCTGTTGCCGTGCATCGCGATGGATCCGGCCGCGGCATAGAACCTGGCGCGCGTGCCCGGACGAGGACGCGACCCACAGGTCGATGGCGACGTCGTCTTCCTGCTCGGCGGCACGGCCGACATCGCCGAGGAAGCGGGCGGCCTCCGACGCCTCGAGACCGGCCGTAGCCTGCTCGCTGCGCAGGGGGCGTCCGGAGAGGCGGGCATCGCCCGCCATCCGTTCGGCGGCTCCCGAATCGAGGAGGAAGCATCCGGTCGCCGGGTTCCATTCCCAGGCTCCGACGATCTCGGGCTTCGCCAGCGATCCGACGATCCCCGGTGCCGTTGCGCGTCGGGCGTCACTGCGTCTGCGTTTCACGATACTGCTCCCCGCGCGCGATGCGTCAGGCTGAAGGTGTGCGTCCGGCGCTGCGGTCGGGCGGCGGCGCCGAGGTCGGGCGACGGAGGCTGGGGCCTCCGCCGTTGCGTTCGTCAGGAGGCGAGGCGGGCGACGCTGGTGCGCGGCGGAGCCAGGACGGAGCGGATGTCGCCGCGCTTGTTCTGGAGCTGGCGCAGCGATCGGCGGTCGAAGGCCGCCTCGACCGCGACGATCTCCTCGCCCTCGATTTGGTGCGGCAGGCCGAGGGGGATGGCGCGCAGGTGCAGTTGAAGCAGGCGCAGGATCCAGCTCGTCGGCATCTCGGAGACGAAGCTGGTGATTCCCCGCGGCAGGCCCCATTCGACGATGGCCGTCATCAGGGCCAGCGCCGTCGGGTTGAGCCGCCGGCCCGAAGTCCGCGCACTCTCGGCGACGCAGATGCGGCCCCATTCGACGATGTGCGCGCCCGACGGCGCCGTTCCCTCGCAGAGCTGCGGCAGCACCATCGGAAGCAGATAAGGCCGCGTCGTCGGCAGCAGGCGCGAATAGCCGATGACGGTCTCGCTCTCGTCGAGGGCGAGCAGGTGAACGGCATGCTCGTCGTCGAACTCGTCGATCTCGCGCCGGTCGGGCCGGGCGAGGTTGGACCAGCCCAGCTCCTCGACGAAGACCCGGTGCCTCAAGTGGAAGGCTTGATCCAGAGCACCGGCATAGTCCTGCATGTTCTCAGCGGTCACGACATGGATCATCGGAACACCTCTTCAGAAACCTGAGGTGTTCGTCCCAAATTCAGCCGAGTGGCGGCACTACGGGAATCCGTAGGTTTTCGTTCGATGAGGCTGCCGCGATACGGGAGGGGAAGGCGATCGTGAGCGCTTCTACCGGAAGTATATGAATTGCGCTGCCGAAGTCTCTATCTTGGATTGTATGTCGAAAACAATACACAAGATGTCGGTCGAGAGAAAAATTTGGCTCAGGCCGACCGACTCGGTCGGTGCTCGCGGGCGATCGCCCCTCGATCCGGACTGATGCAATGCACGCAGCCGCAAGTGCGGGCGGAGGATGTCTCCGGCCCGTCCTACCGGTCCGAGTATCGCATCGGGGGTGATGCGCCAGACATTCAATTTTGCATTGTCTTTTCCGAAAGCCCACGGTCGCCTGACGGATTGATGCGCCCTGCCCCGTGCGGCGCTTCGATCGTGCCGCGTCACGACTCCGCGATGTGCGTCGCGGGCTCGGCGAGCGCACGCGCTCTCAGAACAGGCGTCCGGCCGCGTCCGCGATGCGGACAGGCCCGATCATACGGTTTCCGGCTAATCCGTTCGGGTCTGCCCAATCCCCTCCGTCTCGCGATGACGGAGGAGAGATTGAAGCAATCAGCCGGAGATAGAATCAGACGATCAGGCCGCGCCGAAATCCCTCGGCCACCGCCTGGGTGCGCGAGATGCAGCCGAGTTTCATCCGGGCGGAGCGCAGATGGAAATCGACGCCATGCCGGGAGATGCCCATCAACTCGCCGATCTCCCAATCGGTCTTGCCCTCGGCGACCCATTGCAGGCTCTCGCGCTCGCGCGGGGTCAGTCCCATCCGGCGCTCGCTGGGGCCGTTGTCGATGAGCAGCGTCTGCCCGACCACGTAGGAGGCGAGCAGGGTCAGCATGCCGCGTTGCCCCGGGCTGATCTCGAGTTGCCGGCCGGCGAAGGTCAGTCCGCCGCGCTCCTCCTCGAGCGTGGCGAGCGGCACGGTGAAGCCGTCTCCGAGGCCGAACTCGCTCGCCTCGTTCATCACCTGCCGCGAACGGAGATCGAGCACGCCGGCCGGCTCAATCTCCGACCAACGGAAACCGGTCGTGCTGGTCAGCGTCGTCTGCACGATCGGATCCGTATACATGTAGCCTTTCGAGAAGTAGAGTCGGTTCCACTCGTCGGATGTATTTTCCAATATGAGGTAATTCTTTTGCGTCCGCGCCGGCAGACGCTTCAGCGGTATCATCGCCGAGATAACGTATTCGATTCCCAACGCGTTGAGCCGCGGCATGATCGCTCGCAGGATATCCTCACGCGAATGTGCTCGGTCGAGCGACTTCAGGATTTCCAACGTCAGGTCGAGTGATTTTCTAGACATGGCCGTGCAAAACTATCGCTCTCCCATCACGATAAGTCGCTCGGCCGCTCTTGAGAAGGGAGACCGAAAATTTCTCTCAGGTTGCCTCTCTGCGGTCCTTACGAGTGGCTCGGCACAGAAAATACGCTGCAACGCCTTGTCTGCTGTCATGCTTGATGCAGTGCGGTGAAACAATGCGCCTGCTCAAATTTCGGGGAAAGGGGCGTCTTCATGCACATCATCCGCCCGGCGAGGCGCACGGGGGCGTCCGCGGCGTGCGGTGGGGGTTGCGCTGCCGGAAGCGGACCGCTATGAGCCGCGAGCCCCGCAAGGGCATCGGAGTGTAGCGCAGCCCGGTAGCGCACCTGTCTGGGGGACAGGGGGTCGTCGGTTCAAGTCCGGCCACTCCGACCATTCTTTCGCGCAGGCCTTGATCCTGCCGAAAGTCGCGGTCGCCGCCTTCTTGCCAGCTTCGTTCCTGGTCGCGCTTCGAGCCACGGAGCCGTGATCGGTCGCGCCCGGCCGTCCGCGGGGAACCGCGCAAGAGCCGGCCTTCGACTTCCCTTTGATCATGACGTTTGCGGGCTGTCGGTGTCGGGTCGGCGATCAGTGCGGCGCAGCTTCACGATCGTCTCTCGCAGCCAGCGCTGGCTCGGCACGGCGTCGTTCGAGGCGTGCCAGATCATCGAGATCGAGACGTCCGGCAGGACGATCGGCGCCGGGCTCACGGTCAGGCCCATGCTGTCGGCGAAGAAGCGGGCGAGCCGCGAATGCATCGTGGCGATAACGGGAGCCTGCCGCACCACGAACGGCATCACCGAGAACCGCGGTGAGGTCAGCGCGATGACGCGCTTGCGGCCGATCTTGGCCAGCGCGTCGTCCACGACGCCGTGGGCGCTCTCGACGAGGCTGGTCAGCAGGTGGGGCAGCCGCACGTAGTCGTCGAGCGAGATCGGCGCGCTCACCCCGACGAGCTCGGCGTTGAAGATGCAAAGGTAGTTTTCCTTGTTGAGGATCCGGCGCTTGTGGTGCGTCTGGCCCTGCTCGAACACGCCGATGCCGAGATCGACCCGTCCGGTATCGAGGTCGTCGAGGATGCGGTTCCGATCGACCGTGTGCAGCAGAAGCTTCACCCCCGGCGCCACCGCCTGCAGATGCGCGATCAGGGTCGGCATCAGCAGCACCTCGGTCGAGTCCGGGATGCCGAGGGTGAAGGTGAGGTCCGCTGTCGCCGGGTCGAAGGCATCCGGCGGAGCGGTGATCTCTTGGATCTGTGCGAGCGCCGCCTGCACGGGCGCCATCAGCGCCAGGGCCCGCGGTGTCGGCCGCATGCCGTCGGGCGCCCGCGTGAGCAGCTCATCCGAGAAGGCGGTGCGCAACCGTCCCAGGGCATGGCTCATCGCCGACTGGCTGATGCCGATGCGGCCGGCCGCGCGGGTCACGCTGCGCTCGGTCAGCAGCGCGTCGAGGGCGACGAGCAGGTTCAGGTCGAGACGGGAAAGATGCACGTGATCGATGCGCATTATGAAATCGATCCATTTGATTCATGGTATGCAACCCAGCACATACAGTCTCACGAAGCGACGGGGAGCCCGCCGCCGTAAAACGAGGCTGATCACCATGTCCAAGACTGTTCTTTCGCTCACCGCCGCCGCGCTGGCCTTCACCGCGCTCGCGACGGCCTCCGCCCGCGCCGAGGAGACCGGCACGGCCCACAACGTCAAGACCGTCGGCGCGCTGACCCTGCAGACCCAGGGCCTCGCGACCAGCGATCTCTCGGTCCACCGCCAGGGCGGCTTCGCCCTCCCCGGCTCGGTTCAGTGGATCGCCACCCCCGTCGATCAGCTCAGGACCCGGCAGGCCGCCTTCTGAGCCGGCCTCGTGAGACGCACCGACGGACCGCATGACCCTCCGGCGCCACACGGCGCCGGAGGCATTGTTTGACGAGCACCGATCCTACGGGCACCGCCCGCATCCAGTCCGCCGATCACAGCGTCGCGCCCGCGGGCTTGAACCGGGCGAAGCGCAGGGCCAGCATCGGCAGCACGGCAAGGTTGAGCACCGTCGAGGTGGCGAGGCCGCCGAGGATGACAAGCGCCATCGGCCCCTCGATCTCGCGGCCGGGCTCGCCCGCACCGAGCGCCAGCGGCATTAGGCCGAGACCGGTGACGAGGGACGTCATCAGGATCGGCACCAGCCGGTCGGCCGCTCCCTCGATCGCGGCCGCCTCGTTCCAGGGGCGCCTTTCCAGCAGCACCATGTGCTCGTAATGCGCGATCATCATGATGGTGTTGCGCAGCGAGATGCCGAACAGCGTCACGAAGCCGACGATCGACCCCAGCGAGATCACCGCGCCGCTGAGCGCCACCGCCAGCACGCCGCCGACGAAGGCGAAGGGCAGGTTGACGAGAACGAGGGCGAGGTTGGTCAGTGAGCCCGTGACGACGAGGAGCAGCAGCACGATCCCGAGACCAGCGAGACCCGCGTAGAGGGCGAGTTCGCGCCGCGCCTTCGCCTGCGTCTCGGCCGCGCCGCCGAAGCCGATATCGACGCCCGAGGGCTGTGCCACCTCACGGGCGATCTTGCGCTTGGCGGCCTCTGTGAAGGAGGCGACGTCGCGTCCCTCCACATTCGCGGTCACCACGCGCACCCGCTGCGCCCCGATATGGCCGACGGCGTAGCGGCCGGCGGTCTCGTAGATGTCCGCCACCTGGGCGAGGCGGATGTAGCTGCCGCTCGGCGTGCGGAGAGGCAGGTTGCCGAGCGTCGTGAGGCGCGTGCGCGCAGCCGGTTCGAGCACGACGACGACGTTGAACACGGCGTTGCCCTCGTAGGCCTGGCCGACGATGTCGCCTTGATAGGCGGTGCGCACGATCTCCAGCACCTCGATCGCGTCGAGGCCCCAGTGGCGCAGATCGGTCGGGCGCAGGCTCACATTGACCTGCGGCAGGCCCGGCGGCGACTTGAGCTGGACGTCGGCCGCGCCGCGCACCTCGGCGAGTTCGCGCGCGACATCGCGGGCGGTGGCCTCGATCCGGTCGAGATTCGAGCCGGTGACGCTGATTACGACCGGCGCGGTGAAGCCCGAGACGACTTCCTCGATGCGCTCGGTCAGGAAGGTCTTGAGCGAGAAGCTCGCGCCGGGCGTCGCCGCCATCAGTGCGCGGATGCCGGCCTCCGCCCGCTCCTGCCCCGCACCGTCGAGGCCGGGTTCGAGATCGATATGGATCTCGCTGTCATGCGTGCCGCCGAGATCGTAGCCGGCCTCGGCGCGTCCGACCTGCTGGGCCACCGCGCGTACGCCGGGCACCGCCTTCAGCCCCGCCGCGATGCGCTCGCCGAGCCGGAGCGTCTCCTGCAGCGAGGTGCCGGGCGCCGAGGCCATGTGCAGGATGAGGTGCCCCTCCTTGAGGTCGGGCAGGAACACGCCGCCGAAGAACGGAACCGGCAGGGCCGCTGCCAGCGTCAGCGCGAGACTGCCGGCCATGACGAGGCGCGGGTGACGGTTGAGCCGGGCGAGCCCGCGGACGTAGCGGCTCCGCACCCAGCGGCTCACCGGCGGCTCGCGGGCGGGGAGGTCGGTGCGCCCGGAGAGCAGCAGCCGGGCCAGCGCGGGCGTCACCGTCAGCGCCACGGCGAGCGAGGTCAGCACGGCGAGGATGTAGGCCAGCGCCAGGGGCGCGAACAGACGGCCGGGCACGCCGGTCAGCGCCAGCACCGGCAGGAAGACGAGCAGCACCGCGACGGTGGCATAGGCGACCGAGACGCGCACCTCCAGGATCGCGTCGAGCACCACCCGCGCGCCGGATGCGGGCACGGCGGCGCGGCGGTTCTCGCGCAGGCGGCGCATCACGTTCTCGACGCCGATCACCGCATCGTCCACCACCTCGCCGATGGCGATGGCGAGCCCGCCGAGCGTCATGGTGTTGAGGCTCTGGCCGAAGGCGCCAAGGGTCAGCACCGCACCGATCAGCGAGAGCGGGATCGCGGTGGCGCTGATGAGCGCCGTGCGCCAGTCGGCGAGGAAGACGAACAGCACGACGACGACGAGGATGCCGCCGAGCGCGAGCGCCTGGACCACGTTGTTCGTGGCCTGCGTCACGAAGTTGGCCGGGCGGAACAGGTCGGTGCGTAAGGAGATGCCGTCGCGCTCCAGGCCGGGGCGCATCTCGGCCAGCGCCGCCTCGACGCCGGCCGTCACATCGAGGGTGTTGGCGCCGTACTGCGCGCCGACCATCAGCAGCACGCCGGGTTTCCCGTCGACCAGGGCCGCGCTGATCGCCGGCTCCGGCCCGGCCACGACATCGGCGACATCGCCGAGCACCACGCTCGCCCCGCCCTCGTTGATGAGCACCGTGCGCGCCACCGCCTCGGGGGTCAGCGACTGCCCCTCGGTCTGCAGGGTGATGCGCTGGTTGACCGTATCGACGAAGCCCGCCCCGCGCACGCCCGTCGCCTTGCGGCCGGCGGAAAGCACGTCGTTCAGGCCGATCCGGAAGCGGACCAGATCCTGCGGCCGGACCTGGATACGGATCGAGCGGAGGTCGCCGCCATAGACCAGCACCTCGCCGACGCCGGGGGCGGCGAGCAGGCGCAGGCGCAGGCGCCAATCGGCCACCGTGCGCAGGTCCATCAGCGACTGCGTCGAAGAGGTCAGGCCGATAAGGAGAACCGAACTCGTCGATGAGGTCAGCGCCGTCATGGTGGGGGGCAGGACGCCCTGCGGCAGCCGCGCCGTCACCGCGGCCAGCCGCTCGTTCACGAGCTGGCGCGCGCGGTAGATGTCGCTGCCCGAGGCGAAGGTGGCGGTGATGACCGAGAGGCCCTGGATCGAGTTCGAGCGCATCGTCGCCAGCCCCGGCAGGCCGCTGATCGCGACCTCCAGCGCTTGCGTCACCAGAACCTCGACCTGTTCGGGGTTGAGGCCGGGCGCCTCGGTCTGCACCGTTACCGTGGGGGGCGCGAATTCCGGAAAGACGTCGTACTTGGCCGACCCGAGCGCAACGACGCCGTAGACGGCGAAGGCCAGGACCAGCGCAAGGACGATGCCGGGCCGGCGCACGGCGAAGGCGACCAGGGCGGATTGAAGGCCGGCCGGTGCCGGAGCCGGAGGGGGCGGCGGCGCCTCGTCTCGCACCGGCCGGCGTGCGGGCGGATGGTCGAGCATGCTCAATCGTCGTCCGCGTCGGAGGCCTGGATCTGCCCTCGCAGCTCCTCGGAGAGGACGGCCTGCGGACCGGTCACGACGATCTCCGCCTCCGGCCCGAGATCGTCCACGACGTAGGCGTCGGCCGAGATCGGCGCGTCCGGCTTGAGCGGATGGCGGGCAAACGCGTCGTCGCCGACGCTGCGGTAGATCCAGGCGCTGCCCTGCCAGTGCACCACCGCGCTCTCGGGCACGGCGATGCCGCTCGTCTCGCGCTCCGAGGTCAGGAAGGCCAGCGTGCTCATGCCGGGCAGGAGTCCGCTGTCGCCGGCCACGGTGTAGAAGTAGCTGACGCCCTGGATGCGCTGGTCGGTGCGGGTCGCGGGCGAGACGTAGCGGAGTGCCACGCGCTCGCTCTGCGGCGGCACCTCGGCATGGGCGATGGCCGGCGGCGCCTTCAGCGTCTCGCCGGGCGGCAGGGTCACCTGCACGAGGAAGTCGGTCCGCTCGATCAGCCGGGTGATGGCGGGCGCGCGCTCGATGATGGCGCGCCCGATCACCGTGCCCCATTCCTGCTGCGCGGTGGCCGCCAGCGTCCGGACCTGGGACTGCGCCGCGGCGAGCGCCGCCTCGTCGGTGCGGAAGCTGCCCTCGGTGGTCTCGAGCTGGACCTTGGTCGCGTAGGGCCCGAGATTGCGCGCCCGCGCATAGGCCGCCCGCGAGACCTCCGCCTTGGCCTCCGCTGTCTGCAACTGCGCCTTGGCGCTGGCGTAGCTGTTGGTGAGTTCGGTGACGCGCGCGAGGTCGAGGACCGAGCCGAAGGCTTGCACCTCGATGCGGTGAGCCATCCGCTTCTGCCGCGCCGTCTCGACACCGATCCGGTTCTGCTCCTCGTCGCTCAGCCGCACGACGGCGCGGCCGCCCTCGACGGAGACCCGAACCGCTGCAAGGGTCGGCGCGGGCGAGTACGCTGCGGGTGCGACCGCGCTGGACAACCGCGCCTGCAGATCCGAGAAGATCGGCCCCGCGCTGACGCGCAGGCCGGATCCGGCTTCCGTCAGCACGAGTGCGCCGAGCGCACCCACGCCGAGCGCCAGCCCCACGGGCAGGACGACCCGCCGCATCACACCGTCTCCTCAGCCCTCGCGTTCTCCGGCGCGATTTGCCACTTTTGCCCGGTTTTGTTTGCGAGGTCTACCCGAATTGGTGGCGATGCCCACAAGCGGCGAAGAGCGGGGTCCGCCGGCCATGGCGACATAGACCGGGAGCGGCCGGCAGGCACGGGCGGAGAGGTCGGCACGCCTTCAACCGATCCTTCGCACTATCACCGGCTCGCGTCCGATCGCCCGGGAATGTCGATTCCCGACCCTGGACAGGGGCGGGCAATCCGCAGATGAAAAGCGGCCTTGTCCGAGCGAGTTTTTGAGCTTTGCGCGTCGTGAAGAAGTTCTTGAAGAAGGCGAAACTGGCGGCCCTGACGACACGGCGGCCGCCGGCCTCGATCGTCCGCACGCCGTTGCCGGGCTTCGATCCGATCGACTATCTCTACTGGTATCCGGACGTGCGCGTGTTCCCGCAGGGGCCGCTGGTCCACTACATCCATTACGGCTGGCGGGAAGGGCGCGACCCGAGCGCCGGCTTCAGCACCGAGGGCTACCTGCGGGCCAACCCGGACGTGCGTGAGAGCGGCTGTAATCCGCTGGTGCATTTCGTCGAGTGCGGTCTCGCCGAGGGGCGGTGCGGCTGGCAGAAGGATCCGAACGCGCCGCCGCCGAAGCCGCATCCGCTGGATTATCAATCGGGCAAGCTTCTGCCGCCGCCGGGCCGCGCCGCCCAGGGCTGAGGTTGGTCGAGGCCGTGCCCGCAGGCCGAGACGCCGCAGTTACGGACGCCCACGGCCCCTCGGTTGACGGCGACCTCCGGCTATGGCTGTAGGCCTTACTGCGTCCCGTGAGGGTTTAACTCGATCATGTCCGAAGGCGATACACTGGCCAAGGCTCTGGCCGATGTCCGGCAGCGGATGGCCCATCTTCAGGCCGAGTACGAGCGCGTCTCCGCTGAATTGACCAAGCTCCGCGTGGCGGAGAAGTCGCTCGCGGCGATCGTGGAAGGCGCGCCCCTCGGGGATGCCTTGGGCGGTGTGGGCGCGGTCGCCTCGACGTTTTCCGCCGAGGTACGGTCGGGACGTGGCGGGCGCGGCAGCCGTGGACCGCGCGCCAACTCGGCCAAGGGGCGGCTGAAGGCGCTTCTGGAAGGCGCCGGGCCGCAGGGCCTGTCGCATGCCGAGATCGCGCGGCGCCTGCCCGACGTCGCACCCAACACCCTCAACACCTATCTCAGCGTCATGGCCAATAGCGGCGAGGCCGTGCGCCGAGGCGACTTCTACTCGGCCGGAACGCCCGTCTCCGCCGACGAGGCGCCGGAGGACGAGGCCGCTCCGCAGGAATCGGCCGACCGCGACGAGGACGCCGACGTGGCCGAGTGAGGCGGACGCCCCCGGCCCGGATCAATCGGGAAGCGCGAAGACGACGAGGGCGTCGCCGGTGCCGAAGCCGGACGCCTTGGTGAAGGAGGCGCCGCCCGCAGCGACCGCCACGTATTGGCGGCCTTCGACCGTATAGGTGATCGGCGGCCCGCCGATTCCCGCCCCGCACTGGAAGCGCCAGAGGATCTCGCCGGTCTTGGCGTCGTGGGCATCGAGATGCCCGTCCTCCTCGCCCGAGAAGACGAGGCCGCCCGCGGTGGCGAGCGTGCCGCCGGAGAGCCGGCTTGCGGCCGTGCGCGACCACGCCACGGCGCCGCCGCGGGCGAGGTCGACCGCCGTCAACGTCGAGAAGGCCGGTTCGCCCTTCGCCTCGCCGGTCTCGGTGTAGCGGATCTCGCCGCGACCGCCGGCCGCTGGCGCCGTCTTCACCGTGTAGGTCGCCGCCCCGTGCCGCACCTGAGCGAAGGCCAGCCCGCTTCCCGCGTCGTAGGCCACCGGATGCCAGGAGACCGCCCCGAGAGGGCCGGGGCTGACCACCGTGCCTTCCGGGCTCGGCGGCACGAACAGGTTCTTGTGCGTGATGAGAGGGGCGGACTTGCCGAGGAGCCGTCCGTCCGCGCGGTCGTGGACGTAGATCCAGCCGAGCTTACTCGCCTGCGCCACCGCCTTCACCGGCCCTTTCGCGGTGGGATAGTCGAGCAGGAAGGGCGGGCTCGCCACGTCGTAGCCCCATTCCTCGTGGGGCACCTGCTGGAAGTGCCAGCGGAGCTGCCCGGTCCGTACGTCGAGCGCCACGAGGCTCATGGTGTAGAGGTTGTCGCCGGGCCGGGTCAGACCGAAATTCTGCGGCGCCGGGTTGCCGGTGCCGAGATAGATCAGCCCGAGACCGGCGTCATAGGCCGGCGTCATCCAGAGCGAGCCGCCGCCGACCTTCCAGGCCTCTGCGTGCCGGGAGGCTGCAGCCTTTTCCGCGGCGATGTCGCGGTTGAGCGGGATGCCGTCCGGGGTCTTTTCCGCGAAGGCGCCCTCCCAGCCGTCGGCCTTGGTGACGTACCAGCGCCAGCGCTCCTCGCCGGTCTTCGCGTCGTAAGCGGCGAGCCAGCCGCGCCGGCCGTAGCCGCCCTCGATCCCGACCACGGCGCCGCCGTCGAGGCCGCCCCGCTCGTCCTCGACATGGAGGCCGTAGCCGGCGCCCGTCACCCCGGCGATGACGAGACCTTCGGCCACCAGCGGCGGCATCTTGAAGCCCAACCGGCTCGATCCCTGGACCGGCTTATCGCCCAAGGTCGCGGCCAGGGCCGAGGCGGTCTCGGTCTCGCCCTCCTCCGGGCGTACCGCCTCGCGGTCCCAGACCAGTCGACCGGTCTTCGCCTCGAGGGCGATGACGCGCCCGTCCATGGTCGCCTCCAAAACCAGGCCGCCGGACACGGCGACTCCTCTGTTCGAGGGCGGCCCGAAGATCTTCTCCGTGCGTGCCTTGTGGGTGTAGGTCCACAGCACCTTTCCGGACTTCGCCTCCAGCGCCGCCACATGGTTTCCCGTGGTCGAGACGTACATCACGCCCTCCACCACCACCGGCTCGGCCTGGAAATAGCCGGTCACTCCGGTCTGGAAGATCCAGGCGGGACGCAGGCGGGCGACATTGCCGCGGTCGATCTGCGCCAGCGGCGAATGGTGGGTGTTGGAGGCGTCGCGCCCGAAGGCCGGCCAGTCGCCGGAGGGCCGGCCGGTTTCTTGCGCAACGGCGCCGGCGATCGGCAGCAGAGCCGGTAAAAGGAGCAGCCATGCGGCGGCGCTGCGGACAGGGCGCATCTTCGAAGGCCCGACAAGCGGCGTCGTGTGGCGTCTCACGTTCAATCCTCCCGTCCTTTGCTTCCTGGTTACGGTGGACCGGCGATCCTGTCGAACGACCATGACATTTCAGGTGTTGCTTCCTCGCATCCCCGACTTTCTTGGAGCCATCGTCCGTCTGCGCGGTTGTTAGGCACACAGAGGCCGCCGGTGTCCGCACCGGACATCCCAGCAGCGGTCACCTGAATTGAGACGTGAGGACTTGATGCGAACTCTGATTTTGGCCGCGACACTGGCCTTCGCCGGACCTGCTTTCGCCCAGACCGCCGCGCCGACGGCGCCGCGGCCCGGTGCGCCCGTGGTCGGCGGCCAGAACAACACCGGAGCCGACACGAACGTCACGATTCCCCGCGGTAGCACCGGAGCCGACACGGTGCAGACCGATCCGGCGGTGGGCGGCAATGCCAACCAGCCCTCGCGCGCGGTGCCGCAGGGCAGCGGCGGCGGCGGGAGCAGCGGCGCCGGGGGCAACTGAGCCTCGATGACAGGCCGGGCCGGCCTCGTGCCGGACCCGGCTCACACGCGCGCGGCCATCCGCAGCTCGAACTGGGCGCCCTTGCCGGGTTTCAACGTCAATGTCCCGTCGAGCTGGCGAGCGAGATTGCCGATCACGCGCATACCAAGGCTCGCTCTCGCCTTCAGCGGGTCGAAGCCCGGCGGCAGGCCGACGCCGTCGTCGCAGACCGAGACGGTCAACCCGCCATCCTCCCGCATCACCGCCTCGACGCGGATCTCGCCCTGACCTTCGGGATAGGCGTACTTGATCGCGTTGGTCACGAGTTCGTTCACGAACAACCCGAGCGGGATCGCGAGATCGGCCGGCATCGTCACCGCCGCGGCCCGACAGCGCAGCGCGTGGGCGCCCGCACTTTCCGTCAGCTTCTCGCATAAAGCTTCGAGGAAGCCGGCCACATCGATCCGGGTGAGATCGGGCTGGCGCCAGAGCTGGTCGTGAACCTGGGCCACTGCCTCGACGCGGGCGCGTGCATCGGCCAGAGCGCTCTTCACGCTTTCGTTCTCGGTGCCGCGCGCTTGGAGCGCAAGCAGGCCGGCCACCACGGCGAGGCTGTTCTTGACCCGGTGGCTCATCTCGCGGCTCAGGAGGTCCTGTCGCTCCAGCGCGACCTTGAGCTGCGCTTCCGAACGCTGACGCTCGATCGCGCTGCCGAGCAGGTTGGCGAAGCCCTGCATGAAGGCGATGTCGGCCGGGCCGAACACGCCCTCGCGGGTGTCGTCCACCTCCAGCACGCCGTAATGGCCATCCCGATTGGTGATGAGGACGTTCACCGCCCGGCGGATGCCGTGGCTTGCCATCAGTTCCGGTGTTCGGAAGCGGGTTTCGTTCTCCAGATGATTGGAGATGACGGGCCGTCCGGTCTTCAGGGCGTAGCCGGCAGGTGAGGCGAGGTCGGCGCCGATCACCGCGCGGCCGACACAGTCCGGCTCCCAGCCGACGCCGGCGCAGACGAGGAGCACATCCTGGGCCGGCTGGTATTCGAGCGCCTTGCAGAACTGGGCTTGCATCCCCTCCGCACAAAGTTCGGTCGCCCGCTGCAGGAGCGGAAGGAGTTCGGTGGCGCGCAGCGCCTCCACGCCGAAGTCGGACAGGATTGCCTGCTGGCGCAGCCGAAGGTCCAGGGCCTCCGGCGAAATCTCGGTCATGGGGTCGTCTCAGGGTTCCCTGGATGCGGGTCTTCGCGCACGCACTGCGCGATTGCAGACGACCGTGTCGGCAATGTGGGAGAGATGCGGTTGCGATGAGAGATGGATTGTGAAGTTCAAATGGAAAGGGCCGGCCGAACCGCGCCCTTCCCTGCCTGGCCTGTCTCAGGGCTTGGCGTCGAGGAGCTTTTCCGCGCGGGTGACGGCTGCCTCGCAGCCCTTGGCGTCGCCCTTGCCGTCGGCGGTGCGGGCTTCCTCCAGGGCGACCCGAGCCTGCTGGGCTTGGTCCCCGCCCTTGCCGGCTTCCGCCGATTTTTCGGGAGGTGCCTCGCGTCGGTCGGTCTGCCCGCCGGTGCCGGTCTGTCCCTCGCCCTCGCGATGGGCGGCGACGGTCTTGCTGCCGGTCGAGGCGGCGATCGACTCCGAGGCCTCGGCCTTCGCCCGTCCGTCCAGGGCGGCGATCCGGTCGGAGCAGGGCGAGGCGAGGGCCGGTCCGGCCAGCAGTGTTGCGAGAAGCGGTAGGCAGAAGGCGGCGCGTGCGGCCTGCATCATGGAGGGGCATCCTCTTCGTGGCGAATAGCGACGGAGAAAGCCGCGAGGACGCGTCCGGGTTGCCAGATGAACCGATGAGACCGCCCCTGCGATGGGAGCATGGCGGCGTCGTCGTGTCGGGAACGGCCGATCAGGCGGCCTTGATCGTCGAGAGGAAGCCGCTCACGGCGGTGCCGAGTTGTGCGGAGCGGCGGGTGAGTTCCGAGGCCGAAGCGAGAACCCGAGCCGAGGCGGCGCCGGTCTGACCCGCCACGTCCCGCACGGCCGCGATGTTGCCGGTCACGGAGTGGGTGCCCTGCGCCGCCTGGGCCACGTTGCGCACGATCTCCTGTGTGGCGGCGCCCTGCTGCTCCATCGCCGCGGCCACGCCGCCGGCGATGGCCTGCAGCTCGACGATGGTTCGGCCGATCGCCTGGATGGCATCCACCGCCTGCCGCGTCTCGCTCTGGATGTCGCCGATCTGCGCGGCGATCGTCCGGGTGGCCTGGCTCGTCTGCGCGGCCAAGTCCTTGACCTCGCCCGCGACCACGGCAAAGCCCCGTCCCGACTCGCCGGCCCGCGCCGCCTCGATCGTGGCGTTCAGCGCCAGCAGGTTGGTCTGGCCGGCGATGCTCGAGATCATGCCGACGACGGCGCCGATCTTCTCCGCACCTTCGGACAGGTTGCGGATGATCGCATCGGTGCGTGCGGCATCGGCGGCCGCCCGGTCGGACATGCCGGAGGAGCGGGCGACCTGTGCCGCGATCTCGCCGATCGACGAGGCCATCTCCTCGCTGGCGGAGGCGACCGTCTGCACGTTGGCCGACATCTGCTCGGCGGCGCCCGCGACGCTCGCCGATTGCTCGGTGGTGGTAGAGGCCGAGCGCGCCATCTCCTGCGCCGTCGCCTCCATCTCGCCGGCGGCGGAGGCCAGGGCGAGGGAAAGACCGGAGACTTCGACCTCGAAGCTCTGCATGGCCTGATCGAGGGTCCGGGACCGGCGCATCTTCGCTTCCGCGTCGTGGGCTCCGCGCAGGTCCGCGTCGCGGCGGGCAATCATCGCGTCCTTGAACACCTGAACCGCACGGGCCATCGCTCCGATCTCGTCACGCCGGGCCGCACCCTCGACCGGGACCGTGAGATCTCTCGCCGCGAGCCGGCTCATGGTGCCGGTGATGGTGTTGATCGGCCGGGCGACGCCGCCGACCACGGTCACGACGCCGAAGGCGAGGCCGCCGCAGGCCAGCAGCAGACAGGCCAGAATCGCCCCGCCCGACCAGCCGGCTGTGACCTGCGAGCGGGCGAACTCGGCCTGGCTCTCGCGGAGCTGCAGGGCGGTGAGCTTCGACATGGTCTGATGGAATTGCGGCATCCGCAGCAGCAGGGTCTCGTGCGCGGCGGCGTGTGCGTCGAGATCGCCCTGGGTCAACTGTGCGACGAGATCGGCGACCATCGCCCCGTTCCGGGTCATCTGCCCCTGCATCACCGCCACGAGCTTCGTCTCCTCGTCGGTGAGGTGGGTCGACACGTAATCGGACCAGGCCTTGCCGAGTTCGCGCGCGCTCCGCTCGATCGCAGCCGCGGCCACCTTCGGAACGCTCTGCCCCTCGGCAGCACCGCGCGACGTCTCGATGATGTGGTCGTAGCTGTCGCGCATAGCCAGAAACTGGCTCAGCGGGATCAGCCGATCCTCGAAATTCGTCCTGAGGCTCGCGTTGCTCCAGTAGAGCCCAAAACTGCCGACACCTGTCGAGATCAGGAGCAGCAATCCCATGAACGACAACATGAGAATCAGGCGGCTCTTGATCGTCACGGGCAACATGCAGGGCACCCCAGGGCGTTTCTCGCTTTGAGACCGATCCTGGCGCCGAAAGATGCAAGATAAGTAAAATATGTTGGTTCAAGCCGGAGTAAAATGCCGACAGCCGATACAATCTCAAGCTCGGAAGCGAGCCCGGAAGCGGGCGTTGCGAGGAGTTTCGCCGTTTGCCGGCACGATCGCGCGGATCATCCGCGCTGACGGGGTCCCGCAGGCGACGAAGAGAAGCGCCCCCGATGCGACCGGCCGAACCTCGCGAGAGGTGTGGTTGGCCGCGTCGAGGGCGCTTGTCGCGGACTCGGATGCGGACCGATCCCGGCTTTGGGCCGGGATCGGAGCGCGGATCAGGTGCTGAGCTGGTCGCGCAGCGGCAGCTCGCGCACCCGGCGTCCCGTGGCGGCGAAGACCGCGTTGGCGATGGCCGGCGCGACCGGGGGCACGCCCGGCTCGCCGACGCCGCCGAGCGGGCTGTCGTAGTCGTTCGAGGGCACGAGATGGACCCGCACCACCTTCGGGGCGGCGTCGATGCGGATGACCTCGTAGCCGTCGTAGTTCGCCTGTTCGGCCCGGCCGTTCTTGAAGGTGATCTTCGAGGTGAGCGCGAGGCCCATCCCCATGACCACCGCGCCCTCCATCTGCGAGCGGACGCGCTCCGGGTTCACCTGCGGCCCGCAATCGACGGCGATGTCGATGGCGTGGACCTTCACCCCACCCTTGTCATCAACCTCCACCTCGGCTGCGACCGCGGTGTAGGTGACGAAGCTGTAATGGCCGGCGATGCCCAGCCCCCGGCCCTTCTCCAGCTTGCGGCCCCACTTGGCGCCGTCGGCCACCGTCTCGATCACGCGGCGCAGGCGGCCGGTATCGACGGGGTAGCGCTTCGGATCCTCGCCGTAGTTCCAGACGTCGCCGATCTCAGTCGGATCAATCTTCCGGGCCGGGCCGATGAGTTCGAGGAGGTAGTCCTTCGGGTCGCGGCCCGCCGCGTGCGCGAGTTCGGCCACGAAGGACTGGATCGCGAAGGCGTGCGGGATGTTGGAGACCGAGCGGAACCAGCCGATCCGGGTATGGGCGGAGGCTTCCGGGTTCTCGAAGCGCAGGTTCTTCAGGGCGAGCGGGTTGTTGACGAGGCCCATGCCGAGCTCGAACGGCAGCTCATGCTTCGGGTCGGGCGCGAAGATCGAGCCGATCGTCGGCGCCACCGAGCGGTGGAGCCACGCCACCGGCATGCCCTTGTCGTCGACGCCCGCCTCGATCCGCTCGACCGAGATGGTGTGGTAGTAGCTGTGCTGGATGTCGTCCTCGCGGGTCCAGACCAGCTTGACCGGCTGGCCGTCCATGGCCTGCGAGCAGAGGGCAGCCTCGACCACGTAGTCGGGCTTCGACTTGCGGCCGAAGCCGCCGCCGAGCAGCGTCACGTTCACCCGCACCTTGTCGGCAGGCAGGTTGAGGCGCTTGACCACCCGGTCGTGCGCCGCCTGCGGACCCTGGGTGCAGGCCCAGATCTCGCAAGCGCCGTCCTTGATGCGGGCGACCGCGGCCGGCGGCTCCATCGGCGCCTGGGCGAGGTGGGGCACGAAGTACTCCGCCTCGAACTTCGCCTTGGCGGTCTTCATCGCCGCATCGACGTCGCCGGCCACCCGCACGACCTTGCCGGGCTTGCGTGCGGCGGCTTCGAGTTCCTTGCGGAAGGCGTCGGTGTCGTAGCCGGCGTTCGGGCCATCATCCCAGGTGATCTTCAGGGCCTCGCGGCCCTTCATCGCCGCCCAGGTGTTCTTGGCGATCACCGCGATGCCGCCGAGCGGCATGAACTCGGACGGGATCTCGCCGCCCTCGATCTTGAGGATCTTGACCACGCCCGGGACCTTCTTGGCCTCGGTGTCGTCGTAGCTCACGACCTTGCCGCCATAGACGGCCGGGCGCGCGACGACGGCGTAGAGCATCCCGTCGAGCTTCACGTCGAGGGCGTAGATTGCCTTGCCGGTGGTGATGTCGTGGTTGTCGATGAGGCCGATCTTGCCCTTGCCGATATAGCGGAAGGCCTCCGGCTTCTTGAGCTGCACGCTCTCGCGGGCCGGCACCGGCAGGGCGGCAGCGGCCTCGGCCACGTCGCCGTAGCCCAGCTTACGGCCGGACTTGGCGTGGGTCAGAACGTGACCCTCGGCCTTCACCTCACCCGCGGGCACGCCCCACTGCTTGGCGGCGGCCTGGATCAGCATCAGCCGCGCGGCGGCACCCGCATGGCGGAAATGCTGGAAGAAGTGGCGCAGCGAGCGCGAGCCGTCGGTGTCCTGGTTGCCGAAATGAGTCTCCTCGCCCCAGGCCTGGACCACCTTCACCTTCGACCAGTCGGCCTCCAGCTCGTCGGCAACGGTGAAGGCGATCGAGGTGCGAACGCCCTGGCCCATCTCGGAGCGGTGGTTGGTGACGGTGACGGTGCCGTCACGCGCGATCGCGACGAAGACCTTCGGATCGTCGCGCCAGCCGTTCGGCATGCCGTCGGCGCCGAACTTCTTAGCCTTCTGCTCCTCGGTCTGGCCCTCGTCGGCCTTGGCACGGTCCGAGAGCGAGAGGGCGAGCACCAGGGCGCCCATGCCGCCGAGGATGCCGCGGCGGCTGACATTGTCGAGCCGGACCGGGCCGGCGGAATCCTTGGAGGCGGCGAGTTCGGCCATCAGCTTGGCTTCGTGAATCACAGGCGCTCTCCCTTGTTCGCGGGCGCCGTCTGGCCGGCAGCCTGATGGATCGCGGCGCGGATGCGCGGATAGGTGCCGCAGCGGCAGATGTTGCCGCTCATGTTCTCGTCGATCTGGGCGTCGGTTGGCTTCGGGCTGTCCTTGAGGAGCGAGGCCGCCTGCATGATCTGGCCGGTTTGGCAGTAGCCGCACTGGGCCACGTTCAGGTCGCGCCACGCCACCTGGACCGGGTGGTTGCCGTCGGGGGAGAGCCCCTCGATCGTCGTGATCTCCTGGCCTTCCGCCGCCGAGACCGGGGTGATGCAGGCCCGCGCGGCAGTGCCGCCGAGATGGACCGTGCAGGCGCCGCACTGGGCGATGCCGCAGCCGAATTTGGTGCCGGTGAGGCCGAGCTCGTCGCGCAGGTACCAGAGCAACGGCATTTCGGGATCGCCGTCGAAGCTGCGTTCGGCTCCATTGACCGTGAGTTTTATCATCGCTGCCATCTGCCGTTTCAGAAGGAAGGGCGCGCGAGCGGCTGGAATGCGCGCCCGGCGGCCGGATCGATCTTCCGTTCCCCTTGGATGCCGTACCGGGACCGATCCGAGGCCCGACGGGCGGGTGGAGCGGTGCCGTGGCGGCCGGTTCACGGGCGAAGCCGTCCGGCTCTTGACTGTGCCTGTCGTCGATCGCGGGGGCGGCGTTGTCGCTCCGCCGCGACGATGCGGACGCCGTGAGGCGGCCTCGACTGCATTTCTTATCTGGAATTAATCAGAACTGGGAGGCTGTGGCAATCGCGCGACCGGGTCGTGTCCGATGCTTTGGTGCCCCAGATGCCGGGTCGGGCGCGATGGGCGGCAAACTGCGAAATCGTCTGTGCGATCCCACACACGAACTCGGCAGCAAATGTTGCGTCGAACCGCCCTAACCTCTGCGGCGGTCGTGATCGGCTTTTACGGATTCGGGCAGGCCCGCGTACCAAGCGGCGTAGGGCGTGTTGGCGATCATGCGGCGGTTCTGGTCGGGCGCGCCGTCGGTCCACCAGACCGGCCCGCGCTCGCCGAGCCCGTGCTTGGCGGCATCCACCGCCGCCCGTGCGCACGCGAGCGCCGCCGCCTCGCCGGAACGCTTGGCGGCCCGCACCGCGCGGCGGGCCTCCATAAGGTCACGGACCAAGCGGTCGCGCTGCATGGGTTCGAGGTCGGGCCGGTGACGCCGCCACAGCCGGCCGTGCACGACGATGTAGCGCCCATCCGGTGTTTCCAGCACCCGCATCGTCGCTTCTCCGCGCCGCTTCTCAGGATTTGCCGCCACGATGCCCCGCCGCTTCCGCCCCGTCCGGCACGGCGCCGCAGCGGACGCTTCGCGAGACGGGCCGAGGCGAAGGCGCTCGCTTCGCGCAATGGTTCCGGGGCCGTGTCTCAGGCGAAATCGCCGACTTGGTCGGCGACGATGTCGGGTGCCGTCACCGCGGCGTAGCCCGCCCGCCAGAGACGGTGCTCGTCCGAGCCCGCCGGATGCGGGTTGGCGGCTGCATCCTCGCGCCGCTCGGCCGCCCGGCGGCCGTCGAGATAGGCGGGCATGTTGGTCTCGTCGCCGTCGATGCCTTCGCCGATCGCTTCCATGGTTCGCCCTCCCCTCGCCGCCCGCGAGCCAAACGAATGGGCGAATCTATCATTGCCCGCAGGGATGGCGAGGGGCGGCACAGAACAACCCGCTGCCTTTCCAATGGGGCGGTGTTTGCGTTCGGACCCGGTTCACTTAAGCCGCGCTTAGGCTGACAGCCGCGGCGCCGGCCCCGCCGGAGACGCGTCGGCACTTGGCGCGTTTCACGAACGAGCCTGCACGGCCGGCCGCGTCGGCCGCACGACACAACACCGAGAACGGCCCCGAGAACGGCCCCGAGGACGCCATGAGCCGCCTGGACGAACTGAAGAACGACCCCGCCTTCCGCCAAGCCGCCCTTGCGGTGCGCGGGGCGGCCAGCACCCTGAGCGGCCGGGCCATGACCCACGAGGAGGCCGAGCTTCTGGTGAGCTTCGCGCTCGCCACCTACGCCAATGCCGGCGGCCTCGCCGAGCCGAGCCTGAGCCGGCTGGCCCGCTTCGCCGGCAAGGTCGAGCCCGATGCGAGCTTCGAGAGCCTCGAGAGCATGATGAAGCACTGAGGCCGGCAGGGGGCGCCAGCCCCCTGCCCTCCGTCCTCAGCCGAACGCGCCGACCTCGTGCTGGATGATCCCCGAGATCTCGCGGACCCGCTCGAACATTCGCCGGATCGGCCCGAACAGGGTGTTGTGCTCGGTCTCGTAGGTGCCGACGTCGCGCGGGCCCGGCGGCTCGCCGAAATTGAGGCCAAGCGTCGGGTCGGGCGTCACCGGGTAGATCTCGTCGAGCAGCTTCAGGCAGCCGTCGATGTCGAGGCGCAGGAAGCGCTCCAGCAGCATCTCGCGGGTCAGGCCCGCCTGCGGCCGGAAGTTCGGGATGTGGGCGGCCAGGAACCAGATCCGGTGGATCAGCGCGAGGCGGATCGCGTGGAGCAGGGCGAGCCGGGTCGACATCGTCGCCAGATCCGGCGCCGCCGCCTGGAGGAAGAGGCCGTCGCGGGTGAGCCGACCGAACAGGCGGCGCAGGTCGGGGGCGAGGTTCAGCCGCTCCAGCGCCGCGGCGATGGTGACGAGTTCGTCGCGGCGTGCGTCGCGCCGGGTACGCCGGGCGCGCTCCAGCCACACCGCCGGGTCGAGGGTATCGATATAGGCGCGCATCACGTCGAGGTCGCCGACGCTGGCGGCGTGCTGCACAAGGCGGAAGGCGCGGGAGAAGCGCACCGAATTCTGGCGCATGTGGCGGAACAGCTCCGGCGCCCGGTGCGCGGCGCGGCCGACGCCGTGCAGCGAGTTGGCGAGATAGCCGAGCTGCTGCAGGATCGCGTTGTTGGGGATCGCCCGCATCTGGCGCGGATGGGTGATCGCGGCGGGGCCGCCGCCATCCGACTGGCGCGCGACGGGGCGCGAGCCGGTGCGGTCGATCAGGCTCGGGCCGAAGGTGCCGAGGAGCGCCGCGTAGCCGCGGTCGTCCACCAGCGCTTCCATGTCCTGGCGGACCACGCGGAAGAACTCGGCGGCGAAATCCGCCTCCTCGTAGATCGGGTCGGCACCGGCGGGCGCCGCCTTCTCGTTGAGCGCGTAGTCGGCGAAGGCGTCGTCCTCGGTCAGCGCGTCGGCGAAGACGTGCTCGGCGATGCGCGCCACCGAGGCGCCCGCGAGTTCGGGGGAGCCGAACATCAGGTAGCCGTCCGAGCCCTGGAAGCTCGATTCGAGCCGCTCGCGGATGCCCGCCGCGGCGTCGCGCCGGCGCGAATCCTCCGGCGCGAGATAGGCGAGGCGGTCGCGCAGGGATGTCGGATGGGCGCCGCGGCCGATCGATTCTCCGTGGGTGTCGAAGATGACGAGTTCGATGTCGGACAGCCCGTTCTGCGTCATCAGTTCGGTGATGCGCAGGCGCAGGCGCTCGATCCAGAAGGTGGCGGCCAACTGCCCGACATAGCGCCCGGAATCCGAGTAGCCGAACTGGACGGAGAGCCGGCCGAGCCGCTTGAGGTGGGCGCGCCAATGCGGGTTGCGCAGCGCGTCGTCGAGCACGCGGATGCCCTGTTCCAGCGCGCTCGCCGTCTCGAACAGCGGCGTGATCTCGAGCTTGTCCGAGATGCCGTAGTGGCGCGCGAGCCAGAGGGCGGCGAGCAGGGTGTAGCCGGTCTCGGTCTCGGCGATGAGGAAGCGCACCGGATGGGTGCCGTCGACATGCTTGAGGATCTGAGTGATCGTCATCATCAGCCGCGCGGCCGAGGCGCGCTCGGCGGCGAGCGCCCCGAAATCGACCGGCACTGGGCGCACGTCGTTGAGCAGCGTGTTGATCGCCGAGAGGTGCGAGCGGCGCTGCGCCGCATCGGTCGGTTCGCCCTCGAGTTCGATGACCCGGCGCACCGCGTTGTGGATCTGGCTGGCGTTGAGCCGGAAATGCGGCAGGGCGTTCGACAGGCCGTGGGCGGCCACGCCGGAGCGCAACACGGCGATGGCACGACGATCCGCGTCCGACTCGGCGGCACCGAGCGCGGCGGCGAGACCGGCCAGGATCGGCCCGGCATCGGTCTGCGCCCGCTCCCGCTCGATGATGAGGGCCAGCGCGAAGCGGTGGACCGCCTCCAGGGACGGCTTGGTGCCCAGCAGCGGCGCGCCCGCGAGCTGGCGCTCGACGGCGTCGCGCGCGCCCGCCGTCAGCTCGCGCACGACGCGGGTGGCGGGGATGTCGGGCAGGTCGCGCAGCAGGCGGTCGTACTGCATGCGCTTCGAGATCAGCCGGTAGCGCATCGTGTCCCACCAGCCGATATCGGTGCGGCCGTCGGTATCGCAGCCGACCCAGCTCGCGATGGCGAGTGGCTTGGGCACCAGCTCGGTCCAGCGGTCCGGCCAGCGGGCGCGGGCGGCGTCGAGGATCGCGCCGTTGAAGGCGTCGATGGCCGCGCGGCCGTGGTTGGCGGCGACACAGGCCTGCTCGAACTCGTCGTCGAGGCTGATCTGCGGGTCGGGCCGGGTCGAGCGGGCGGCGGCCTCGCCGATGATCGGGGCGCGCTTGTCGGCATCCGCCAGCGAGGCGGCCCGCGCGATCCGCTCGGCCACCGCCCGCGGCATGCCGAAGGTCGGATGCGCCGTGAACACCGCAGCAAAGGCGGTGCGGCCGACGCGATCGCGGAACGTCTCGAAATCGCCCGAGCCCCGCGACACCGCCGCCACGAGCCGGTTGGCGAGGTCCACCACGGCGGCCGGCTCCCCGGCCGATGTGTCGGCATCGAGGCCGACATAGGCGCGCAGCCGCTCGGCGCGCGCCGTGAGCGCCCGCCGCCGCAGAGTGGCGAGCAGCGCATCGAGATCCGACTCCCCGATCTCGTCGCGGTCGATCCGGCGCGTGATCGCGAGCGTGACGGCCAGGACAGGATTGCGGAACGGATCCTCGCTCGCCTGCTCGCGGGTGCGGGCGACGAGGTCGAGAAGCTCGGCTTCCAGGTCGCGATCGGCCGCTTCGCGACCGTCGACGGTGCGATCCGCGGGTTGCGTTTGGCCGAAGCGGGGGTCTTCGAGGGGCATCGAGCGTTCCTGGTCGTGCGCGGCCGGTGACCGTCGGACGGCGGCGCCCACGCGGTTCTCACCCTTCGGCCCGCGACGCAAGGACCGTTCCTGCAGGGGACCCCGTCTCAAGGCTCCGTGTCCCTGAGCGCGTGCAACGGCGCGTGATCCGGTCTAGGGTCGTGCCGATCATGGAGACCCTGGTGATCCTGGCCGCGGTGGCGGCGACCCTGCTCGCCTGCATCTTCGTGGTCACCCTCTCCAAGGGGCCGCGCCAGCCTCCCCTGCGCCTTCCCCGCGAGGAGGAATGGGCCGACAACGCGGACGAAGTCTCGAAGGTGCTGACCGCCGCCGAACCCAGCCCGATCGACCGCGGGGCGCAGGTGCTCGATGCCCGCGCCCTCGATGCCCAGGTCATGGGCGGCCGGATGGCCGAGGGTCCCGTGATCGAGGGCCGGATCATCGAGGGAGAGGTGGTGGACGGCGCGGCAAGCGTGCGCGGCGCCGGGACATCAAAGAGGTTCGAAGCGGAAGAACTCGATAGCCGGATGCTCGATCAACTTCTCGACCAGCAGAACCGGGCGCTGAAACAGGCGCTGGAGCCCGACGCGACCCCGCCCTCCGAGGCGAAGGACCGGCCGGCCCGATGAGCCCGATGAAACGGAGCGTCCCGATCATCGCCCTCGCGGCGGCGTGGATGGCGGTCGCCCCGGC
This sequence comes from Methylorubrum sp. B1-46, assembly GCF_021117295.1. Classification (NCBI taxonomy): domain Bacteria; kingdom Pseudomonadati; phylum Pseudomonadota; class Alphaproteobacteria; order Hyphomicrobiales; family Methylobacteriaceae; genus Methylorubrum; species Methylorubrum sp. B1-46. The sequence goes on from NZ_CP088247.1 coordinate 4,976,329, forward strand.
GACGATCCCTGCCGCCCGCGCGCAGGACGAGGCCCCCGCCGAGTCCGAGGCCGTGCCGGAGGCGCCGAAGCCGAAGCCGCGGCCCAAGCCCAAGCCCAAGCCGAAACCGGAGGCCAAGCCCGAAGCGAAGTCCGACGCCACGCCCGCAGCCTCGGCGCCCGCGGACGCGAAAGCCGTGGACACGAAGCCCGCCGCTGTGCCGGCCGCGGCGGCCCCCGCGGCTGATCCGGCTCCCGTCGCGACGAACTTCGCCGCGCCGCCGGTGGTCTGCGAACCGGACCAGGCGGTCCGCTATCAGGGGGCCAGGAACGTCGATCTGTGGGTGACGCGCAGCGGCACCATCACCATCGACAACCCCCTGCGACCGCTCACGCCCGACGTCACCCGCGTGCTCCAGGTCGTGGTCGCCGGCAAGGTCGCCACCGCCTACGGGCCGGACCTGCTCTCCCTGCGTCGCGGAGGATCGCCGGCGACGCTGGAAGGGACCATCGGCGGGAAGATCCAGTGGAACCCCTCTTTGGTGGCGCTTCCCGACAGCCTTCCGATCAATACCGAGACCAGCGAGCCGCTGGCCGAGCTGCGCTTCCGCGAATGCGGCACCGCGCCCTCGGGCAAGCTGCTGCCGCCGCCCAAGGCCCGCCGCATGGCGCCGACGCCCGAGGCCATCGCGGCCGAGGCGGAGAAGGCTGAGAAGGCGGCCAAGGCCGCGGCGCGCGAGGCCGCGAAAGCCGCGGGCGTGAAGCCACCGCCCGGCGCGCCGCCGCCACGCCTGCCAGGTTCGGCCCTGCCGCAGGGGGCGATTCCCTGACGCAGCCGCCTGCCATCCTCGTGGTGGGCGGGGCCGGCGCCTTCGGGGCGCGGCTCGTCGCCGGGCTCGCCGCTACCACCGATCTCGCCGTGATCGTCGCCGGCCGCGACCGGGCCAGGGCGGAAGCCGTGGCCCGCACCGTGCCGGAGGGGCGCGGCCGGGCGGCGCGTCTCGACGCGACGCGGGTCGAGGCGGCCGACCTGCGCGCGCTCGGCGCCGCCATCGTGGTGGATGCGGCCGGACCGTTCCAGGGCGGCGCGCCGACACTCGCGCGCGCGGCGATCGAGGCCGGCCTGCCCTATCTCGACCTCGCCGACGGCCGTGACTTCGTGGCGGCCTTCCCCGCCCTCGACCCGCTGGCACGGGCCAACGGCGTCGTCGCGCTGACCGGCGCGAGTTCGACCCCTGCCTTGTCGAACGCCGCCCTCGACGCGCTGACCGACGGCTGGCGCTCGGTCGAGACGGTGCGGGTCGTCATCGTGCCGGGCAACCGGGCGCCCCGCGGCCTCTCGGTGATGCGGGCGATCCTCTCCTATGCCGGCCGGCCGGTGCGGCTCCTGCAGGCCGGCACCTGGCGGAGCCGGCCCGGCTGGGGCCTGCTGAGCCGGATCGCCGTGCCGGGCCTCGGCCGGCGCTTCGCCAGCCTGTGCGAGACGCCCGACCTCGACATCCTGCCCGCCCGCTTTCCCCGTCTGCGCACGGCCCTGTTTCGGGCCGGGCTCGAATTGCCCCTGCTGCACCTCGGCCTGAGCCTCGCGAGCCTGCCGGTGCGGTGGCGCCTCCTGCCTTCGCTCGTGCCGTTCGCCCGCCCCTTCCTCGTGATCGCCGGCTGGCTCGATCGCTTCGGCAGCGACAGCGGCGGCATGAGCGTCGAGGTTCTGGGCCGTGATGCGTCGGGCCGGCCGACGCGTGCCGTGTGGAGCCTCGTCGCGGAGGCCGGCGATGGGCCCTCTGTCCCGACCCTGCCCGCCCTTGCTGCGATCCGCCGGCTCACCGATCCCTCCGCCGCACCGATCCCTGTGGGCGCCTATCCGTGCGTCGGCGTGCTGCCGCTCGCTGCGATCGAGGCGGAGATGGACCGCCTCGCCATCCGCACTCGCCGCGACGTCGATCACCCCGTGCCCTTGATCGAGCGGGCGCTCGGAGCCGGCTTCGCGCAACTGCCCGAGGCGGTCCGCGCCCTGCACGGCTCGGTCGGCGATGGCGCCTTCCGCGGCCGGGCCGAAGTCCGGCGCGGACGCGGTCCCGTCGTCGCCCTCGTCGCCCTGCTGTTCCGGCTGCCGCCGGCCATGGCGGACGGGCCGATCCGCGTGACGATCGAGCCCGACCTCGAGGCCGGCGCGGAGCGCTGGACGCGCTGGTTTCCGGGCCGCCGCTTCTCCAGCCGGATGCAGCGCGTCGGATTCGACGGGAGCGGGCAGGTGCGCGAGCATCTCGGCCCGTTCGCGATGGATCTCGCGGTGAGCGGCCACGCGGACGGGCTCGACATGGCGGTGACGGGCTGGCGGCTCGGCCCGCTGCCCCTGCTACACGCCCTGCGGCCGACGACGCAGGCGAGCGAGCGGGTCGATGGAGAGGGCCGCTTCCGCTTCGACGTGGCCCTGTTCCTGCCGCTCCTCGGGCTGCTCGTGCATTACCGCGGCTGGCTGGTCCGCTGCGACGGGAGAGAGGACGAGACCCCATGAGCGACGGTCTGACGGCGGCGCAGGTGATCGAGGCCCTCGCGCTCAAGCCCCATCCGGAGGGCGGGCATTACCGCGAGACGTTTCGCGATCCGCGCCAAGTGGAAGGCCGCTCGGTCGGCACCGCGATCTACTACCTGCTGGGTGTGGGCGAGACCTCGGCCTGGCACCGGGTGGACGCGGCCGAGATCTGGCACTGGCATGCCGGTGCGCCGATGGTGATCACGATGAGCCCCAACGGCCACGACGCCTCGGCCCATCATCTCGGACCTGACCTCCTGCGCGGCCAACGCCCGCAGCTCGTAGTGCCCGCGGGGCACTGGCAGACGGCGACCAGCCTCGGCGCCTGGACGCTCGTCGGCTGCACGGTCTCGCCGGGCTTCGCGTTCGCGGGCTTCGAGATGGCGCCGGAAGATTGGCGCCCGACCCCGCGGCGCTGACGGCGGGGCGGCGTGCGGGACTTCGACCGAGGCCCCCAGGCGACCCGATCCGGTGCTACAGCGTCACCAGAATCTTCCCGAACACCTTGCGCGATTCCAGGCGCTCCAGCCCCTGCGCGAAGTCGGCGAGCGGCAGCACCGTATCGACGACGGGGGTGAGGCCGGCGGCCATCTTGTCGAGGCTCTGGCGGATGTTGGCGATGCGGCAGCCGAACGAACCGGTGATGCGGTACTGCTGCTGGAACAACTGCATCAGGTTCATCTGCACCGAGACGCCCGAGGTCGAGCCGCAGGTGACGAGTCGCCCGCCCCGCTTGAGGCAGAGCAGCGAGCCGTTCCACGTCTCGGGCCCGACATGCTCGAACGCGACGTCGACGCCCTTGCGCTTGGTCAACCGCCGCACCTCGCCCTCGAAGCGCTCCTCGCGGTAGTTGATGACGTGGTCGGCGCCGAGCGCCTTGGCCTTCTCGCCCTTCGCGTCGTCGCCCACCGTCGTGTAGACCGTGCAGCCGATTGCCTTGGCCATCTTGATCGCCGCCGTTCCGATTCCCGAGCCGCCGGCCTGGACGAGGATCGACTCGCCGGGCTCCAGCCGCGCGTTATCGAACAGCATGTGCTGGACGGTGCCGAAGGCGATGCCGGCGCAGGCCGCCTGGACGTGATCGACGCCACCCGGCACCTTCACAACGAGCCGGGCCGGCAGGTTGACCCGCTCGCGGGCGAAGCCGTCGAGATGGAAGCCCATGACCCCGGAGACGTCCTCGCACAGGTTGTCGCGGCCTTCGCGGCAGGCGCGGCACGTCCCGCAGGTCAGGGCGCCGTAGGGCACCACGGCATCGCCGACGGAGAGCCCCTCGACGCCTTCGCCGACCGCCGCGATCTCGCCCGCGGCCTCCGCGCCGACGGTGAGCGGCAGCTTGCGCTTGGCGAACGCCATGCCGCGAAAGCCCCACACGTCGATGAAGTTGAGCCCGACCGCGCGCACCCGGAGCTGCACCTCGCCCGGCCCGGGCGCGGGCGGCGGCTCGACTTCGGTCAGGCGCAAGTCGCGGTCGCCGAAGAGCTGGAGGGCTTGCATCAGGATCGATCTCGTCTGCGCGGAGGAGGGCTCGTCACCCTCCTCGAAGATGGCGGTTGCCGCGCGGAAACCCTGCCCCGCTTCGCGGCGCCGGACGTGTCCGGGCAGCCGGGCTTATCGTTCGAAACCGGCCGCGGCTCAATCCGGTGGCGGGCTCCGGCTCGAAACGGCGGCAGGGATCTCGGCCAAGAGCATGAAAGAAGAAAAACAATTCGAGGTTGAAAGGTCTTGCCGATGTCGTTTGCGATTGATCCATTGTGGCGAGCGACTGTTCAGTAATAGGGGCGTGACTTTCCGATTCGAACGTGTTTCTGGCGCCGGATGAGCGTGCACATGACAGTCTGGCCGATCGGCAGCGGCGAGATGGTCGAGCGTATCCGGACTTTTGCCTGGGCGACGACGGGCCTGGGTCCGATGCAGGACTGGCCGCAGAGTCTGAAGACGGCCGTGGAGATGACGGTCGGCTCGGCCCTGCCGAGCCTGCTCGCCTGGGGGCCGGACCTCACGCTCCTCTACAACGACGCCTACATCCCCATCCTCGGCGCCAAACACGCGGCGCTCGGGTCTCCGCTCGCCGAAGTCTGGCCGGAAGTGTCCGATCACGGGATGATCGCGGCCGCGCTCCGGGGCGAGACGCAACGCCACACGGATGAGTTCTTCGAATTGCCGTCCCGCGCGGAGCGGCCGGTCGGCTGGTTCACCGCGAGCTGGATTCCGCTCCGGGACGAGGCCGGCACGATCCGAGGTCTGTACGCCGTGATCTTGGAGAATACGGCGCGCATCCTCGCCGAACAGGCCCTGCGGGAGAGTGAGGAGCACCTGCGTCACACCGTCGAGTTCAATCCGCAGATCTCATGGACGGCCGACCGGGACGGGGCCATCGACTTCATCCCCACGCGGTTCCGCGAATGGACGGGCGTCAGCGGTTACGGGAAGAGCTGGATCGAGGTGCAGCACCCGATCGACGCCCAGGCCACGATCGAGCGCTGGATGACGTGCGTCCGCACCGGCGAGCCGCTCGATATCCAGCACCGCGTGCGCATAAACGGCTCGGATGCGTATCGGTGGTTGCGGTCCCGCGCCTATCCGCGTCGCGACGCGCAGGGCAGGATCGTCCGCTGGTACGGAAGCACCGAGGACATCCACGATTTCAAGATCACCGAACAGGCCCTTCGCCAGCGCGAGGAGCAGCAGGCCTTCCTGCTCCGGCTCAGTGACGCGCTCCGTCCCCTCGCCGATACCGCCGCGATACAGGCCGAAGCCTGTCGCCTCCTGGGGGACCACCTCGATGCGGACCGCACCTTCTGCGCAGCGATCGAGCGGCCGAAGGACCAGTTGGTCGTGGAGCGGGAGTATCTGCGCAAGCCGTTGCGACGCGGCTATGTGGGCATGCATCCCCTCTCGCGTGTCCGCTGGCTGGCCCCGCTCTATCAGGCGGCGAAGCCGGCCGTCCTGACCGATGTCTCCGCCACCGATCTGATACCGGAGGCGGATCGAGCGATCCTGCAGGAGAGGCAGTTCGTCGCCTGGATCGGAGCGCCCCTCGTCAAGCAAGGCGAATTGGTCGGGACGCTCAACGTCATCTGCGCCGAGCCGCGCGACTGGACCGAGTCGGAGGTCGCGCTCGTCGTCGAGACCGGGGAGCGCATCTGGGCGGCGATGGAGCGGGCCCGTGCCGAGAGGAGCGTGCGCGAGGCCGACATGCGGCTGCGCACCATGGCCGACGCCGCGCCGGTCCTCCATTGGGACGTGGACACTCAGGGCGCCATCTTCGTCAACGAGCACTACCTCGCCTTCTTCGGCGTGGACTTCGACGTCCTCGCGCGCGACGGCTGGGAGAGGTTCCTGCATCCCGCGGATGCGGAGCGGCATGTCGCTCTCTTTCGGGAGGCGTTCGCGCAAGGCCGTCCCTTCGCCGACGAGGCCCGGTTCCGCCGCGCCGACGGACAGTACCGCTGGCTCAGCAGTTCGGGCCGGCCGCTGGAGGATGGCCGCTTCGTCGGCGTCTCGATCGACGTGACCGAGCGACGGCAGGCCGAGGAGCGCGTCAGGCGCAACAACGCCGTTCTTCAGGCAATCAATCTCGTCTTCAGCGAGACGCTCGGCGCGTCATCGGAAGAGAGTCTGGCGCGCATCTCCCTCGATCTGGCCGAGGAACTGACCGACAGCGCCATCGGCTTCATGGGCGAGATCGACGAGGCGACCGGGCGCCTCGACGGCCTGTTCTTCAGCGACCGGAGCCGGGCCCATTACGCCGTGCTGGCGGGTGAGGGAGGCAGCGGTCTCCCGCCGGGCAAATTGGACCTGGGTCTTGCCGTTCACGGCATCTACGGGCGGGTGCTGCGGGACGGGGAAAGCTTCATCGTCAACGACCTCGCCTCCCACCCCGATCGCGTCGGCACGCCCGCCGGCCACGTGCCGTTGACCGCCTTTCTCGGTGTCCCGCTGAAGCAGGGCGACAAGACCCGGGGCCTGATCGGACTCGGCAACCGCCTGGGTGGCTACCGCCCGGAGGATCTGGAGGCGGTCGAGGCGCTGGCGCCCGCGATCTGGCACGCCCTTCGGGCGAAACGCGCCGAGCTGCGCCTGCGCGAGAGCGAGGAGCGCTTCCGGCAATTTGCCGAGGCCTCGTCCGACGTGCTCTGGATCCGCAACGCGGAGACGCTCGAAATGGAGTTCATCAGTCCGGCGCTGCGGACCGTGTACGGCGTCGATCCGGATATTCTCGGGGGCGATGTCCGGCAATGGGCCCGCCACATGCTGCCGGAGGATCGCGAGCGCAGCTTCATGAATCTGCAACGGGTGGCGGGCGGCGAGTCGCTGGTCAACGAATTCCGGATCCAGCGCCCCGTCGACGGCGCCTTCCGCTGGATCCGTAGCACGCTCTTCCCCCTGCGCGACGAGCAGGGCCGGGTGCGGCGCATCGGTGGTTTGTCCTCCGACACCACCGAGGCCAAGCTGTTGACCGGGCACCAAGCCGTGCTGTTGGCCGAACTGCAGCACCGGGTTCGCAACATCATGGCGGTGACCCGCTCGATCGTCGCCCGCACCGGCGAGCGGGCGGAGTCCGTGGCGGATTACGCGTCTCTCGTCGGCGGACGGCTTCTCACGCTCTCCCGCGTCCAGGCGCTTCTCACCCGCTCCGCCAATGCGGGCGTGCCGGTGGCGACCATCGTCCACGACGAGGTAAGCGCCCAGGCCCTGCGCGAGGACCAGTACGACCTGTCCGGACCCGAAGTCGAACTGTCGCCCAAGGCCGCGGAGATCCTGACCCTCGCGGTGCACGAACTGGCGACGAACGCGCTGAAATACGGTGCGCTGGGGGTGCCGGAGGGCCGCGTGCGGGTGCGTTGGGCTCTGTTCGAGAAGCGCGGCGAAACCTGGCTGGGCTTCGATTGGGTCGAGGCGGGCGCTCCAAACGCGGCGCAGGACGTGAGCCGAAACGGGCACCCCGCCTCCGTCCGCAATGGCTTCGGCCGTGAATTGGTCGAAGGGCGCCTGCCCTACGAGCTGGGCGGACGCGGCCGCCTGGAGATCGGCCCGGACGGGGCCCGGTGCCGCCTCGAATTTCCGCTGCGCGACGAAGCGAGCATTCTGGAAACGGATGCCCCGCAGCGTGCGACCGTGTCCGGAGGAGCGCTCGACATGACCGGCCAAGCAGACCTGAGCGGCCACCGCGTCCTCGTGGTGGAGGACGATTACTACCTCGCGACCGACACCGCCCGCGCGCTTCAGGGAGCGGGGGCGGAGGTGATCGGCCCCTGCCCGACCGAGGAGGCCGCCCGCGAGGCCCTCGAGGACGGCCGGCCGGCGGCGGCTCTGGTGGACATCAACCTAGGCTCCGGACCGTCCTTCACCCTGGCGGCCCTTCTGCGCGAGCGCGGCGTGCCGTTCGTGTTCATCACGGGCTACGACGAGGGCGTGATCCCACCGGACTTCGCCGATGTGGGGCGCCTTCAAAAGCCGGTCGAGCTGAAGCGCGTCGTCCATTTCCTCGCCGACACGCTGCTGGCCGAGCCGTAGATCGACGCCCGAGGAGCGTCCGGGATATCGGCCGGGGCGATGCTCTCGGCCCATGTTTCGACGCGTCTTCCGCCAAGAGCCTGCGGCTGCCTCTCGGGTGGCGTTCCGAGGGCCGCTCAATCCGGCGTGAGGTAGCGCCGCCGGGCCCATCCAAGGGTGCGCTCGAATTTCACCCGGCACCATGTCAGGCCGCTCGGCGTCTCATTGGTGCAGCCGAAGCCGAGGACCCGGCGGCCGGCCGGGATCTGTCCCAGCGCCGGCGCGCCCGCATCCGGCGCCTCGCGGATCGTCAGGCTGTCGTCCCGCGGCAGGCCCTCGACCCGGAACGTCTCGGCCGCCCGAACGGAGACGCCGCCCGCGAGGATGAGGGCGACGGCGAGGGCGGGCAGGGAGCGGGGCATCGCGGTCGCGCGTCAGGTCCGATGGATGCCCATCATCGCGGTCAACCCGCCATCGACCGGCAGTACCGCCCCGGTAATGTAGGCCCCGCCCTCGCCGACGAGGAAGGCGGCCAGCGCCGCGACTTCCTCCGGCCTCGCGAAGCGCCCGAGCGGGATCTGGCGCTCGATGCCCTCGCGGTGGCTCGCATAGCCCGCCAGCATCTCGGTATCGATGAAGCCGGGCGCGATGACGTTGACGGTGACGCCGCGCTTGGCCGACTCGATCGCCAGCGTCCGGCAATAGGCGATCAGCGCGCCCTTGGTCGCCGCGTAGGCCGCGTTGCCGGCATTGGCCTGAAGCGCCGCCACCGAGCCGATGGCGACGATGCGGCCGGCGCGCGCCCGGATCATGCCGCGCACCAGCGCCTTGGCGATCCGGGTCATCGACCAGAAATTGACCTGCATCGCGGCTTCCGACCGGTCGCGGTCGAGCATGGCCGCGAGCGCGTCCGCCGACTGACCGGCATTGTGGACGTAGCCGTAAAAGCCCTCGGCCTCGGCCCAATCGCAGAATGCCTCCACCGCATCCCGGTCCGACAGGTCGAGGGCGCGCGCGGTGATCCGGCCCTCGCCATGCGTCTGCGCCAGTTCGTCGGCGAGCGCCCCGGCGCGCTCCGGCGAGGAGCGGTAGGTGAAGGTCACGGCGTAGCCGGCCGAGGCCAGGGCGCGGACGGTCGCCGCACCAAGACCCGAGGCGCCGCCGACGACGAGGACGGATTTCGGCGTCCCGCTCTTGTCCGTGCTCATGCGGGCTCGTCTCCCAGGACGAGGCAGGTATTCTGCCCGCCGAAGCCGAAGGAATTCGACAGGACCCGCGAGACGGAGGTGTCGCGGGCGGTTCCCACCACGTCGAGGAGCAGCGCGGGATCGGGCAGAGCGTAGTTGATCGTCGGCGGGATGCGCCCCTCGCGGATCGTCAGCAGCGAGACCACCGCCTCGATCGCGCCGGCCGCCGTCAGCGTGTGGCCGATCATCGACTTGTTGGACGAGATCGGCAGGCCCGCGATCCGCTCGCCGAACACCGCCGAGCAGCCGAGCGCCTCCATCTTGTCGTTCTCCGGCGTCGAGGTGCCGTGCGCGTTGACGTGATCGATCTGATCCGGCCCGATCCCCGCGTCGTCGAGCGCCGCGCGCATCGCTGCGATCACCGGTGCCCCGTCGGGGCTGGAGCGGGTGCGATGGAAGCCGTCGCCCTTCTCGCCGCAGCCGAGCACGTAGCCGAGGATCTTTGCCCCGCGCGCCCGTGCCGATTCGGCGCTTTCCAGCACCAGGGCGGCGGCGCCCTCGCCCATGACGAAACCGTCGCGGTTCTTCGAGAACGGCTTGGAGGCAGCCTCCGGCGGGTCGTTCTGCGTCGACAGCGCCGAGAGCAGGGAGAAGCGGATCAGCGATTCGGGGTTCACCGAGCCATCGGTGCCGATGCAGAGCGCGGCTTCCATCTCGCCACGGCGGATCGCCTCGACGCCGAGCTGGATCGCGGTGGCCCCCGACGAGCAGGCGGTCGAGAGCGAGATCGGTGAGCCGCGGGTCCCGAAGCGGTCGGCGAGCCGGTCGGCCACCGTGCCGAAGATGAACAGGTCGTGCCACGCATCGAAGCGTCGGGTCGCAGCGGCGCGTTGGAGGCCGGCATAGCTCACCTCGTCCGGCTCGCCCGCGGCCTCTGCCAGCGCTTGGCGCTGCGGCCATTCCATCTCGACCGGCGGCACTGCCACGAACAGGCCGCCGGGAAAGCCCGCGCCGATGCCGGCCTGGCTCACCGCCTCCTCGGCCGCGACCATGGCGAAGCGTTCCGACAGGAGCGGCGCCACCAGCGGATCGGTGTCGAGGAAATCGACGGTGCCGGCGATGCGGGTGCGCAGGCCATCGGTGGGAAAGCGGCTGATCGCACGGATGCCGGAGCGCCCGGCGGTCAGCGCGTCCCAGTTCTCGGTGACGCCGCGGCCGAGCGAGGTGACGATGCCGAGGCCCGTCACCGCGACGAGCGGGCGTCCCTGGGCGTCGTGGGTGGATGAGGAGCGCGGTTCTGCCATCGGGGCCTCAGACAATCATTTCAGGCCGGCACGCATCCGGGCCGCGGCGGCGGCGATCTCCGGACCGGTGGCCCTCTTTCCTGCCTTGTCGTCTTCCGAAAGCCGACGGCCGCCTTTCGGGACGATGCTTTCGGCTGTTGTATCCGCATCGTCTTTTTCCAAAAGCCGGAGGCCACCTTTCGGGACGATGCTCTATCCTCTTGTTTTCCGCATCGTCTGGTTCCGAAAGCCGGTGACCACCTTTCGGGACGATGCTCTAGACCTTCACGACGCGGATAACGCCCTCGCCGCGGCGGTGGCCGACGGAGGTGACTGCCACCTCACGGGCGGAGCCGACCGCGCAGAGCGCGGATGCCAAGGCCGCCCCGAACGGAGCCGCGACCTCCATCGGATGGCCGGCCACGTCGCCCGTGGCGCGGATGCCCACACCCGGTAGAGCCGTATGGATGCCCGCGATCTCTTCCGCGGCGAGATCCGACAAACCGGTGGCGCCGGAGAGAACCACGTCCGGCCGTTCGATTCCCGCCTCGCCGATCAGGCGGGTCAGGCTCGCCGAGACGCTGCCCGGCGCGCGGGCGATCCGGTCGTTGGCCACCGGCATCAGCCGGGCGAAGGCCCGTGCGCCGCGGGCGGCGGCGTGCTCGGCCGCTTCCAGCACGAGGAAGGCGGCGGCGCTGCCGAGCACGAACCCGCCCTTCCCCTCGCCTCCACGCTCGAACACCGGCCGGTAGGCGGGCTTCAGGAGGTAGCCACCCATCTCGTGGATGACCATCACGTCCGGCCGCTCCGCGTTGTAGGACCCGCCCACCATCATGGTCTCGACCTGACCCGAGGCGATCCGGGCATGCGCGATGCGCAACGCATCGACCCCGCTCGACTCCTCGCCCATGAAGGTGCGCGAGGCGCCGGTGACGCCGTGGACGATGCTGATATTGCCCGCGAGCAAATTCGAGAGCTGCGCCAGGAACAGCGTCGGCCGCAGGTCGTTCAGGAGCCGCTCGTTGAGGAACGCGCCGGGATCGTTGGTCCCGCGCAAGCCCGTGAGGATCGTCCCGTCGACCGTGTAGTCGCGCTCGCCGCCGCCCGCCGCCACCACGAGCGGGAGCGCCGACTTGAAGCCTGCATCGTCCTTCACCCCGGCGGAGTCGAGGGCGAGGCCGGCGGCGTACACGCCGAGCCGCTGCCAAAGCTCCATCTGGCGCTGGTCCGACTTCTTCGGGATCTGCGTGTCGAGGGCGAGCGGCGCCACCGGATGCACCGGATAGGGCGCGAAGGTCTCGGTATCCGTGCGCGGCGGCGCGTCCGAGGCAAAGGCAGTCAGATGCGCCTCGATCCCCTCGCCGGCGCAGGAGACGAGGCCGATCCCGGTGACGACGACGTCGCGGGTCTGGAAGCGGCTCACGGCTGCTCTCCCTCCAGGAGGCCGATCGTCCGGGCGCGTTCGCGGATCAGCGATTCCATGGTGGCGGGGAACGGCATGGTGCGGAAGCGCAGCTCCGCGTCGCAGAGCGCCCTGCCCTCGTGGCGGATGGCGGCCTTCGTCACCGCGTAGCCCGAGCCGTCGTGCTCCAGGCTCGCCGTGATGTCGAGGGCCGCGCCGGGGCCGACGAAGGAGCGGAAGCGCGCCTTGTCCACGGCCATGAGGAACGGCATCTGCGCGAAGTCGAGATGGGCGAGCACGAGGTAGCCGGAGGCCTGCGCCATGGTCTCGGTGAGGAGCACGCCCGGCACCAGCGGGTGGCCGGGGAAATGGCCCTCGAAGACGGGGCTCGCCTCAGGCACGCGCGCGCGCGCCTCGATGCGGCCGGCGGCGCGGTCGAGCCGCACCACGGAATCGATCATCTCGAAATATTCGAGCCGCATGGCGCGTGAATCCCCCCGGCCCGACGGATCAGGCCTTGGCGGCCTTCTCGGCGACCAGCGCGTCGATGCGCGCGCAGAGGTTCTTCAGCACGAAGTATTGCTCGGCCGGGACCTTGCCCTCGTTGACCTCCTGGGTCCAGCGCTCCAGCGGCAGCTTGATCCCGAAGGCCTTGTCGACCGCGAAGGCGATGTCGAGGAAGGCGAGCGAATCGATGCCGAGATCGTCGATGGCGTGGCTCTCGGGCGTGATCTTGTCGCGCGGGATGTCCGCCGTCTCGGCGATGATGTCCGCGACGCGGTCGAAGGTGGCGGTCTCGTTCGACATTAGGGCTGGCCGCTTTCTCGATTCTTCATGTCCGGCGTCGCCGACCCCTCACGCGGCACGCCCCCATGGCGCCCGAGCCGGTCCGCGGCCCCGCTCCGCCGCCGGTTCCCGATGGCGCGTCTGAAAAGATCGCGACCCCTTACACGAAGCGGTGGAGCGCGGGCAACCTCGGGCGTCGCGTCGAGCGAGGGCCGGCCTCCTGTGCTGCCCTCTCCGCCCTTCTCAGCCGGCCGAGCGGCTGAGGTCGAGGGCTGGCATGCGGGTGTCCGCGCCCTGGCGCGGCCGCTCGCGGCCGGAGCGGCGGCCCTCGACGGGCAGCACCCGCTTGCGCTCCGCCGTGCGCGGGCGCACCAATTCGCCGAGTGCGACGAAGCGGTCGTTGTGCCGCTGTCCCGCATCCTGGATGCCGAAGCCCAGAGCGAAAGAGCGAGCGAGATCCGCGTCCGCCGCCACGCCGTAGCGCTCGAGCGCGGCTAGGAAGACCCCGCGAAAGCCCAAGGGCGCGCACCACGCCTTCTCGGCGAGCTGCATCGGCCAGGTCCACAGGCCGTCGCCCCGGCGGCTGGCGATCTCCTCGCGGGCGATGAAGTAGCCGCTCGCAGGATGTTCGAGACCGTCGTCGAGGATGCGCCAGTCCCGGTCGGGAGACGGTCCCTGCGCCGCAGAGGCCGGCCGGTCGAGCGCGTCGTCGTCGAAACCGATCTCGATCATGGAAGCCTCCGCCTTGCCCGCCGCTGAGACAGCCGCGAATCGGTCTGGAACGTTCCATGAACAGTGCGTCCGGACGCCAGGGACGTCAAGTCTTTGTTCGCAGTTCGTTCCTGAAAGGCGGCGTTGATCCGACCGGTCGCGGTGGGCGAGATCGAAGCAGGATGAGGAAGCGTGATCGTGCGGTGGCGTGAGGCACCCTCTGGATTGCGGCCTCGAGCGCCATAGGTTGCCCGCGCTGCCACGGCGGCGACGGGCGAGCGAGGCGGTGATGGGCGGTGGCGATGAGGTCGAGATCGAGACCGCCCGCGGCCAGTGGATGCTGCGCGCGCTCCTCGTCGCCGGGCTGCTGGCGCTCGGCCTCGTCATCCTGTCCGGCTTCCTGCGTGCCCTGATCTGGGCGGTCGTGCTCGCCATCGCTCTGTGGCCGCTCTTCACCCGCGCCCGCCGCCGCTTCCCGCCGGGCCGGCACAACATTCTCTGGCCGGCGGTCTTCACCGGCCTCGTCGCCCTGCTCCTGCTGCTGCCCATCGCCGTGCTGGCGGTCGAGGCGGGCCGCGAGGCGCACGATCTCCTGGCGCATGCCCGAGAGGCCGAACGCAACGGCATCCCGGTGCCGGATTTCGTCGCCCGCCTGCCCTACGGCGCCGCGGCGGTGACGGAGTGGTGGAACACCCACCTCGCCCATGCCGGGCTGGCGCACGAACTCAGCGAGCGGCTCAACACCACCACAAGCCGCGACCTCACCCGCACCGTCGGGGCCGGACTCGTGCATCGGGTGGTGCTGTTCGGCTTCTGCCTGCTGGCGCTGTTCTTCCTGTTCCGGGAGGGCGACGCCGTCGTCGCCCAGTCGCGTCGGGCGAGCCAGCGCCTGTTCGGGCCGCGCGGCGAGCGGGTGGCGCGCCAGATGGTGGCCTCCGTCCACGGCACCGTGGATGGGCTCGTCCTCGTCGGGCTCGGCGAGGGCTTCCTGCTCGGCATCGTCTACGCGCTGGCCGGCGTGCCGCATCCGGTGCTGTTCGGGGCGCTCACCGCGGTCGCGGCGATGATCCCGTTCGGTGCGCCCTTGGCCTTCGGGCTCGCCGCGGTGCTGCTGCTGGCCGGCGGTGCGGTGGTGCCCGCCGCGATCGTGCTGGCGGCGGGCTTCGTCGTCACCTTCGTGGCCGACCACTTCGTGCGCCCGGCGCTGATCGGCGGTACCACCCGCCTGCCCTTCCTGTGGGTGCTGCTCGGCATCCTTGGCGGCGTCGAGACCTTCGGTCTGCTCGGCCTGTTCGTCGGACCGGCGGTGATGGCCGCGCTGATCCTGCTGTGGCGGGAATTGACGGAGGGACCGGAGGCGGCGGACTGAAACTCTCAGTGCTTGAGCGGTCGTCCGAGCTTGCGCGCCAGGATCCGCTGCGGGCTCTTTTCCGGGTCGGCTTGGTCGGCGACCGCGATGTAGGCGGTCTGTTCCAGCATGTAGCGCCCGCCCATGGCGCCGTGCATCACGAGATCGGAGAACGTCACCCAGGTCTCGCCAGGCTGGAAGCGCACATCCGCCTGCGGCGCGTTGGCCTGGTAGTCGAGGTCGCGCTTCAGGGCATCGTGGAGGTGCAGCATCAGGTGGTCGTATTCCGAGCGCCGCGCCTTGGTGATCTTGAGGGCCGCCAGCACGCTCGCCGAGAGGCCGGAATAGCCGGGAAGCTTCGGCAGGAACTTTTCGGCCATCGAGCCGAAATCCTCGCCGACCCGCCACAGCCGCGGCTGCCCCTCGGCGTTGATGTTGCGGAAGATGCGCAGAATGCGTCGCTCGCCGATCGGGTTCGAGGGGAAGGCATCGACATGCATGCGCGTGTCGTCGCGCCGCCAGCTCAGTTTGCGCTTGTCGACGTCGAAGGGTCGGTAGGAGGTGCCCGCGAGCGAGACCTTTTCGCGGTAGGCCGGGAGATAGGTGTCGATCAGGTCTTGCGCGAAGCGGCGGTAGCGCACCAGCAGGTCGCGCAGGCGCGCCTGCTCCTCCTCGCTGCCGGCCCCGCCGCGCAGCTCGGCGGTCTCGTTGCGGATCGAGACGTTCTTGGCCTTGCCGTCGGCGAAGGGGCGTTCGACGAAGCGCTGCTCGAAGGCGTCGAAGGGGAAGTCGAGGTCGCGGAAAACGAGGACCGAGCCGCTCTCCAGCGCCTCGACGAGGGCGGGCGCGCCCGGTGCCGCCTCGGAGCGCGAAACGGGAAGGACGGGGCTGATCATGGCTGGTCGTTTCCGCACGATACGATGGTGCGCGGTGTAACCGACCGGTTCGGGTCCTGCCAACTTGTTAAGCGGCCGCGGACTTTGGCCCGCTTCCGTTCTTTTGCGGTGGACGAAGCATCGCGTCGGCTTGCCCCTCCGCTCGCGCGCGCGCCTCCTGGGCCGCAACCTGGGGCGGGGACGCGGTGTTGTCCCGCCAGACCTCCGCCCCCCGGACGAGGAGCCTGCCATGGCGACGCTGAAGGAATTCGAGGAGGCTCTGCGCGAGCACGGCATGCACATGGCGCTCGCCCTGCTGGAGCGCCTGCGCGAGCGCGACCGGCAGACCCGCACCATCCGCCCGGCCCGGCGCATCACCGGCCAGAAGATGACACCCGACCTCGCCCGCGCGATCCTGGAGCTGCACGCTTCCACCGGCATGACCCAGCAGGAGATCGCCTTCAAGGTCGGGGTGAACCAGGGCCGGGTCAACGAGGTGATCAAGCGCGGCAAATGGCTCGACGACGATCCGCACGCCCCCGAGGCGGTGGCCCGTGATCGGGCAAAGGCCCGGATGCGCGCCGACCCCAAGCCGCAGCCGAGGACGCGCGCAAAACCCCTCGCCCGGAAGGACGCGCCGCGCGCGGCGAAGAAGCCGGCCGCGCCCCAGGGACAATTTGCGTTCGGGGATCTGTGAGCGATGGCGGGGACCGGCGAGCGACACTGCCGGCTGGTGCAACCCGGCGATGCGTTCGTCGGAAAGCAGGGGCTGTCCTACGCCCCCGGCATCTCGGCGGAGACGGCGGGCGCGACCGGCATCCACCTGCAGATGGTGACGATCCCGCCCGGCGCCCGTGCCAAGGCCCACCAGCACGAGGGCCACGAGACCGCGATCTACGCGCTCTCCGGCACTTCCTGCACGTGGTGGGGGGAGCGGCTGGAGCACCACACGGAGCTGCAACCCGGCGCGTATTTCTACATTCCGGCCGGTGTGCCGCACCTGCCCTACAATCCGAGCCCGAGCGAGCCTTGCACGGCGATCATCGCCCGCACCGATCCGAACGAGCAGGAGAGCGTGGTCCTGCTGCCGGAACTCGACGGGATACATCCGTGATCGGCGCTGTTGAGGAGACAGATTTTCTCGCGCCGGATCTCTCCCATGCGACGCCTCCTCTCGCGATGCACCCTGGCCTCCACGGCCCTGCTCATCGCCGGCACCGGCCCTGCCCTGGCGCAGCGCCTCTCCACCACGAACCTCACCTGCGCCCAGGCCCGGGCCGTGGTCATGCGGCAGGGGGCGGCGGTGCTCGGTACCGGCGGCGCGACCTTCGATCGCTTCGTGCGGGACCGCTCGTTCTGCGAGGTGACCGAGATCGGCCGGCGCGCCTTCGTGCCGACCCGCGACACGCCGGGCTGCTTCGTCGGCTTCACCTGTTACGAGCCGAGCCGCGGCGACCGCTTCGGCGATTTCTAGAGCATCGTCTTTGCATCGTCTTTTTCCGAAAGCCGGTGGCAAGCTTCCGGGACGAGGCTCCAAGCCCCCGACGCGAAAACGCCCCGGCCGTGACGGCCGGAGCGCTCCCCTTCAGGACTGTCGTCGGTACGGCCGAGCGGTTACGCGGCCTTCTGGACCGAGCCCTCGATGACCGGCTGGCTCGACGGCCGGCTGGCGATCTCGATGCGGCGCGGCTTCTTCGCCTCCGGGACCTCGCGGACGAGATCGACGTGGAGGAGGCCGTTCTCGAGCGCGGCGCCGGTCACCTGAACGTGATCGGCGAGCTGGAAGCGGCGCTCGAAGGCGCGGGCAGCGATGCCTTGGTAGAGAACCTCGGACGCCTTGCCCTCGGCGGGCTTACGCTCGCCCTTGATGGTGAGGGCGTTCTCCTTCACCTCGATCGAGAGGTCGGCCTCGGTGAAGCCGGCGACCGCGACGGTGACGCGGTAGACGTTCTCACCCGTCCGCTCGATGTTGTAGGGCGGGTAGGTCGGCGCAGCCTCGGTGCTGACGAAACCGTCGAGGGCCGAGAACAGGCGGTCGAAACCGACGGTGGAACGGTACAGGGGAGCCAGATCGAACTGACGCATCACATATCCTCCAAAAGAAGCAACATGCTCGATGTATTCGGGTCCGCCCGTGGGCCGGACCGTCGCGCCGCCGTCTCGGCCGGCGCGCCCCTGATATTGGTGGGAGCCAAAAACCGCGCAAGGGTCTGCTTGCGAGGTTTTCGCGTGAGCTTGAGCGAAAAATTTTTTGGGCATCGTCCCGAAAGGTGGCCGCCGGCTTTCGCGAAAAGACGATGCAAAAACAGGAGAATAGAGCATCGTCCTGGATCCAATATCCAGGACGATGCTGTAGGGGCCCACCTGCCGTGCTGAGCCTTCGACCCACCCCCGGCAATCCAGTGCCGCCCGGTGCCCGCCTCGTGCCGGTCGAGACCGAGGACGGCGTGCCCCTGCGCGTCGCCACGTGGCAGCCGACCACGCGCGGCGTGAAGGGCACGGTCTGCCTGCTCCAGGGCCGGGCCGAGTTCATCGAGAAGTATTTCGAGACCATCGCGGATCTGCGTGCCCGCGGCTTCTGCGTGGTCGCCTTCGACTGGCGCGGCCAGGGCGATTCCGGCCGGCAGGTCCGCGATGCCCACAAGGGCCATGTCCGCCACTTCGACGATTACCGCCTCGATCTCAAGGCGATCACCGAGGCGGTGCTGGTGCCGATGATGCCCGAGCCGTATTTCGGGCTCGCCCATTCCATGGGCGGAGCGGTGGCCCTGACGGGCTCGGCCGAGGGCTGGCTGCCGTTCCAGCGCCTCGTCACCGTCGCGCCGATGCTGTCCATCCGCATGGTGCGCTGGCCGGCGGCGGTCTCGCTGCTCGCGCGCGGGCTGCAGCGGCTCGGCCTCGGGCGCTGTTACGTGCCCTCCGGCAGCAAGGTCTCGATCGCCACCAAGCCGTTTCCCGGCAACCGTCTCTCGACCGATCCGGTGCGCTATGCTCGCAACGCGGCCGCCGCGCGCGAGGTCGGCGCCGGCGCGGTCGGCGATCCGACGATCGCCTGGCTCGCCTCCGCTTTCCGGATGATGCGCCGGCTCCAGGATCCGGCGATGATCCGGCGGATCCGCACGCCCTGTCTCATCATCGGCGCGGGGGCCGACCCCGTCTGTGGCACCCCGACGATCGAGCGCTTCGTCGCCCGATTGAAGAACGGGCACCTGATCGTGCTGCCGGGTGCCCGCCACGAAATCCTCAGCGAATGCGACGCGATCCGCACCGATTTCTGGGCGGCGTTCGACGCGTTCATCCCCGGCCACGTCTCTCGTTCCGCCACAAGGGACGCAGCGCCCTACTTTCCCGTCGCCGGCTGAGAGGAGTGGGCCTCGCGGACTCTCTCCCTCCGGAGCTGTCCGCGCCCTTTGCCCAATGCCGAGGACGTCTCGGCGAACCCGTGCGGTGGGCGATCGGATCGCCGCCTGCGGCCGAAATTCGGCTGGGCCGGGTTCCGATCCGATGAGCAGGATTTCCGGTGCCTCCGGCGGCGCCGGTATGCAGGAGGCCGTTGCTGCGGCCATCCTCGGCCCTGGCAGCGAAGGACGGGCGTCTGCAGCCGGCCACGAGGCGCAATTTCCAATCGGCGGATTGCGCTGCAGCTTCGCCGCCTATGCGTGGCGACTTTGGCGTCCCCTCCCGTTTGAAAACGTCTCATACCGTTTCCGATTGGTCGCTTCGGTTTTGACCCAACGCCGTCATCGCGAGGCGAAGCCGAAGCGATCCAGGACGCGACATTTCCGGAAAGTGCGGAGCCCTGGATTGCTTGCGCTTCGCCTCGCAATGACGAAGAGACACCGAGGCGATCCAGCGGAGACCGTATCATACGGTGTCCGGTTGATCCCTTCGGGATAGCCGTCCCCCGTCATTCCGGGGCCGCGCAGCGGAATCCGGAATCCACCCGTGATGCGGCAGGCGCGTCTCCCGTCGAGGTCAGTCGTGGATTCTGGGTTCGCCTCCGGCGCCCCGGAATGACGGCGGGAAGTGTGGAACCGAAGCGATCAATCGGGACCGGCATCACCGATCTAAATGCTCTCTCTTTAAGTATTTGATTTGAGTATTATCATATTATTCGGATAAATTGCGGCCTAATGAGCAGCGTTTCGGCGACCTCGACCGTAACGTCAAGCAAGTGCTCCGGTATTCTTGTTTGTCGATTTTTTCTCAAGGCGCAGCGGCGTGAAAGTCAATTGACACGGCGCATGGAAAGTATTTTATCGGGATTTCAGAGTGTATCGACCTGATATCCCTGTATGAAATAAATACATTTGGCAATAATACAGTGGTATGTTTGTAAAATCTTAATCTTTTCGTCAATCGCGGAACAATACGGCCGGGTTAGATTGCAACCAGCACGGGGAATGACCCGTAATATCGATCGCCGGCTCGGCAAAGCCAATCTCAAAGTCCGCTGTATCGGCCGGGGAGATCAATCCCACGACGGCCCGGTGCTCAGGGCGCTCCGAGGATTCAACGATGACGAAGATTTCAGTCACCTGGGCGAATAGTTACTCGATCTCGATGGCTGGCGATCGGGCCAGTCTGATCCTCGCGACCGCGCAGGGTGCGGCGGACGGCTGGGCCAAATATCTTCAAGGTAACGGTACGATCGACATCACGATCGGTGTCGGCAATGTTGGCGGCGGCAACTACCTCGCCAATGGCGGTCCCAATTGGGCCTGGAGCGGAACGCGGTGGGAATACGCCGCCATCCTCGAGGCGCGCGAGGGGTATGACGGGAACGGCGGGACCCCGGAAGGGACCGTCACGCTCGGCGAGCATCGGTTGGGCGACCTGTTCTACGATCCGGCCGGAACGGCCGCGGTTCCGGGCAACAAGATCGATGCTTTCGCCCTGTTCCAGCACGAGATCGGGCACGCGCTCGGCTTCGTCGATTTCGCGGCCACGCCCGCGCCCAACGGCGCGCCGGTCTTCAACGGTGATAACACGCGGACGGTTTTCGGCGGCCCGGTCGTGCTCGATGGAGCCCGCGCGCATGTCTGGGGGATCGAGGATCTGATGGATCCTTACTCCCCCTGGGGAGGGCGTCCGGCCATCTCGGACCTCGATCTGGCCATGCTCCAAGACAAGGGGACGCCGATTGCGACTGAGCGGGCGGACAAGCTCTCGCTCGGCACGCGCAGCGACACCTTCTATGCCTATGGGGGCGACGACTGGATCGACGGCGGTGCGGGCAATGACCGGCTCTTCGGCGGGGCCGGCAACGACACGCTCGTCGGCGGTGCTGGAAGCGATGCGCTGGATGGCGGCGACGGCACCGACAGCGCCGTGTTCGCAGGCCGCAGCCGCGATTACCTGGCCCTTTACAATGCGGACGGCGGCGGCTCGGTCTCCATCAAACATCTCGCCTCGGGCAGCATCGACACGCTGACCTCGATCGACGCGCTGAACTTCGATGACACCGTGCTCGGCATGTCGGGGCTCCTTGCCCACCTGCAGGCGCGCTACGGCACGGGGCCAGCCGGCCGCGGCGAAACCTACGAAATGGCTCTGAACGCCGCCGCCGACGAAGCCTATCGCGCCGACATCCCCGAGATCGACGGCGCGTTCAGCGTCACCGCGCGGGTTCGGTTCGACGATCTCGCGAGCGGCTTCTATCAGCGCGTCTTCGATACCGGCAACGGTCCGGACAGCGACAACATCTGGCTCGGCCAAGTCGGCAACGGACGCGACATGGCCTTTGAGATCCTCGACGGCGCGATCACGCATCGCATCACCGCCGAGAACGCGATCACCGAGGGCGTGGAGGCGCGTTGGTCCGCCGCCGTCGATGAGCGGGGTTGGATGTCACTGTACAAGGACGGCGTACGCGTCGCCGAGGGTCAGGGGGTCGTGCCGCGCGACGTGACACGCGTGAAGGACCTCGTGGGCGAGTCCAACTGGGGGGCCGACACGGCGCTGAAAGGCAGCGTCTACGATCTGACCTTCAAGGACGATCTGCCCGACATCCACGGCGCCTTCACTGCGAGCGCGACGGTCCGGTTTGAGGATCTCGATGCCGGCGCGTGGCAGCGCGTCTACGATTTCGGAAACGGCGCCGGCGCCGACAACGTCTTTCTCGGACAGATCGGCACGTCGAACGACATGCAGTTCACCATCATGAACGGCAGCAAGTCCGCCAACGTCGTGGCCAAGGGGGCGATCGTCGAGGGTCAGGAGGCGACATGGACGACGAGCGTCAACGAGACCGGCTGGATGCGCCTGTTCAAGGATGGCGTCCTCCTGGCCGAGGGGCAGGGCATCGTCCCGAAGGATATCGCGCGGGCCAACGAATTCGTCGGCAAATCCAATTGGGCCGCTGACAAGCCCCTCGTCGGCGAGGTGAGCGACCTGACCATCACGCCGTACAAGGCCATCCCCGAGATCGACGGCGCCTTCAAGATGTTCGCCGAAGTCCGCTTCGACGATCTCGGCGGCGGCCACTTCCAGCGCGTCTTCGATACCGGCAACGGCCCGGACAGCGACAACATCTGGCTCGGCCAAGTCGGCAACGGCGACGATATGGCGTTCGAGATCTTCACCGGCACGACCAAGCACCGCATCACCGCCCTGGACACGATCGTCGAGGGTGAGATGGCGAAGTGGCAGGCAAGCGTGGACGAGGCCGGCTACATGCGCCTGATCAAAAACGACAAGGTCGTGGCCGAGGGCCAGGGCGCGGTTCCGCTGGATGTCCTGCGTACGAGCGACCTCGTCGGCCATTCCAACTGGTCGTGGGATACCGCGCTGGCCGGGCAGGTGAAGGATCTGATCTTCGCCTGATCGAAAACCCGTCGCCGAGGCGGCTCGCGCCCCGGCGACGCCGCCTGACGGCCAACCGCATCCCTCCAGCGGAAACGCTGGGGCATCGTCCCGAAAGGTGGCCGCCAGCTTTCGGAAAAAGACGATGCACAAACAAGAGGATAGAGCATCGTGCTGGATCTGATCTCCAGCACGATGCTCTAGAGGCCAAGGCCTACGGGTTGAGGCGTTTCAAGGCCGCCTCGTGGAGCCGACGGTCACCGGCCGCGACGATCCGGCCGCCGCCGGTGGCCGGTCCGCCGTCCCAGCTCGTCACGACCCCGCCGGCACCCTCGACGATGGGGATCAGCGCGACGATGTCGTAGGGCTTCAATCCCGCCTCGACCACGAGGTCGATCTGGCCTGCCGCCAGCATGCAATAGGCGTAGCAGTCGGCGCCGTAGCGTGACATCTTCACGTCTGCCTCCACCGCCCGGAAGCGCTCGGCCTCCTCGCCCTCACTGAATAGGCGCGGATCGGTGGTGGCGAGGATGGCCGCGCCGAGCGAGTCGAGGCGGCGAGTGTGGAGGCGGCGCTCGCCTTTGGCGGTGCGCACGCTCGCGGTCTTGCCGTCGCCGAGGAAGCGCTCGCCGAGATAGGGCTGGTGCATCAGGCCGCGCACCGCCGCGCCGTGATGGGTGAGCCCGATCAGGGTGCCCCAGGTCGGCAATCCGCTGATGAAGGCGCGGGTGCCGTCGATCGGGTCGAGCACCCAGACGCATTCCGCATCCGCCCGCTCGGAGCCGAACTCCTCGCCGAGGATGCCGTGGCTGGGCAGCCGATCCTTGATCATCCGCCGCATCACGGCTTCCGCCGCGCGGTCGGCCTCGGTGACGGGGTCGAAGGCGCGGCCCGTGCCGTGGGACTTGTCGTCCAGGCCGAAATGCGCCCGGAAGAACGGCAGGATCGCCGCCCCGGACTGGGTGGCGAGGTCTTCCATGAACTGGGCGAGATCGACGACGCTCATCGAGGGGCAGCCTTCCGTTGCTCGCCTGAGACGAAGACGCCGGCAAGTCCTTCCGTCAACCCGTCCCGTCAAGCCGGCTCGGGCAGGGCCTGACGCGGAGGGGTCGCCGCATCGCGGCGCTCGGCGGCATCGGGACCGGCCCCGCCGTCGCCCTCGTGGCGGGCGATGACCAGGATCGTCTCGATCAGGTCGCGCAGCGACGTGACATGGTCGTCCGCCCCGAGCTTGGCCCGCAGGGCCTCGTCGGAGAGCATCGGATCGTCGAGGCGCCACAGCCCGGCGACGATCGGCACGGCGTCGATCTTCTGGCGCAGCCGCGAGACGAGGCGGCGCAGATGGGTCGGCTCGCCCGACAGAGCCAGCGAGATGACGCAGACGGCCTGGGCCGGACCCGGCTCCCAAGCGCCGATGCGCACCCGCGCGACCTCGGCGAAGGGCACCTGCCGCGTGCCGAAGCCGCGCTTGCGCAGGAGCTGGTCGGCGATGGCCGCCGCCGCACCGTCGAGGAAGCCGCGGCCGGAGACGAGGAGCACCGCGCCGTCGGCGCGCCACGCTTCGGGCAGGTCGTCGGGGTCGGGCTGCGGCATCGGATCGCTCTGGCAGGCGCTGTTCCCGTCCCCCGTCCCGTCGCCGAGCAGGCGGGAGGTTTTCGAGGTAGGATCGGGCACCGCGTCCTCGCGCGTCTCCAGATCCTCCACCAGCGCGGTGATCGAGGCGCGGATCTCGTCCTTCTGGTCGGGGGTGAGCACGCCGCGGGCGGCGTCGCGGGCGGCGAGTTCGAGACCCTTCAGCACCACGTCGTCGTAATAGGCCGAGAGCGAGCATTCCCGCAGGATCAGGTCGGCATGCTCCTGCGCTTCCTCAGGGTCGTCGGCGAGCATGCGTTGGTAGAAGTTCTCGACCGGGGTCAGGGCCGGTCGGTTGCTGAACAGCACGTCGAGGAATTCGAGCCGGTCGACGTGGCGCCCGAGCACAACGAGGCAGACGGTGAGCGGCGTCGAGAGCAGCAACCCGACCGGTCCCCACAGCCAGGTCCAGAACAGGGCCGAGACCAGCACCGAGAAGGGCGAGAGGCCGGTGGAGTGGCCGTAGACCAGCGGCTCGATGACATGCCCGACGATCGGCTCGACGAGGGCGAAGAGCAGGAAGGTCGCCAGCACCATGCTCCAGCCCGGATCGACGGCAGCCGCGAGCGCGATCGGCAGCACTGCCGACAGGACGGCGCCGATATAGGGCACGAACCGCATCACCAGCGCGAAGATGCCCCACAGCACCGGGCTCGGAACGCCGATGAACCAGAGCCCGACGCCGATGACGATGCCGAAGGCGGTGTTGAGGGCGAGCTGGCCCAGGAAATAGCGCGAGAGGCGCCGCGCCGCGTCGTCCATCGCCACGGTGGTGCGGTGGAGGTCGCTCGAGCCCGCAAGCCGGATCAGGCGGTCGCGCAGATCCTCCCGCTGCATCAGGATGAAGAGGAGGACGACGATGACGATGCCGGCGGTGGCCAGCGGCTGCGCCACCGGCGAGAGCACGGTGGTGGCGAGTTCGAGCGGGCTCGGGCGCCGCTCCTCCACCTGTACCACCAGGGGCTTGGCCGGCTCCGGCTCGGCCTTGCGGGCGCTGTCGCGGGCGGCCTGCTCGCGTTTGGCCCGCTCGGCGCTCTCCTTGTTCTCCTCGCCGCCCTGGTGGATCGCCCGGTTGATGTTGGCGATGTAGTCCATGGTCTGGCCGAGCGAGCCGTTGCGCAGACCCTCGATCTTGCGCTCGACGGTGCGCTGGTAGCGCGGCACGTCCTGCGCGAGTTCGGCGACCTGCACCCCGATCACGGTGGAGACCGCGCCGATGAGGCCGGCGGCGAACAGCACCGAGACCAGCACCGCCACCGCCCGCCCCAGCCGCAGCCGGCGCAGGAAGTTCACCAGCGGACCGAGCACGAAGGACAGGAGCACCGCGATCGCGATCGGGATCAGCACCTCGCGCGCGAAAAACAGACCCGCGACGATGATCGCGAACACGACGAGAGAGGAGGCGAGCGGACCCTTGGGCGTCTCGGCGGCGGCGACCCGCGTGGGGCGGGGCGGCACGATGAAGCCCTCACCGGGGGATATACGCTTCATGTCAGGCCGAACTTCCCTCTTACGCCACGCTTCGATCGAGGGCCCAACGGATCGCATCGCGATCGCGGGACCTTCGTCCTGCTCAGGGGCCGCGCGGGCTCGCGCGGCAGGCGGCGCGCCAGGGCGCCTGAACTCAAGAAACCGTGAGCAGGCGGAATTCGATCCCGGAAACGTTGCCGTACCGGTGTGGTCGTCAGGACGCTGCGGATGATCGGGCGGAGGATTGAGCGAAGGGCCGGAGGCTAAAGCCCGCCCGCTCCAGCCCCGTGCGCACCGCGCGCGCCATCGCGATAGCCTCCGGGTTGTCGCCGTGGACGCAGACCGTGTCGATCGCAACCGGAATGCGGCGTCCGCCCAGCGTGAAGACCGCGCCCTCCGAGACCATGCGGACGACCCGCGCCGCCGCCTCCTGCGCCTCGTGGATCACCGCCCCCGGCGCGTCGCGGGGAGCGAGCGTGCCGCCCTCGGCATAGGCGCGGTCGGCGTAGATCTCCCGCACGAGGGGCAAACCGACCCGTTCTCCGGCGCGCTCGGCGGCGAGCCCCGGCATCACCACTAGGGCGAGGCTCGGATCGACGCCGGCCACGGCGCGGGCGAGCGCGTCGGCGATCGCTTCGTCCTCGTTCGAGAGGTTGGCGAGCGCGCCATGCGCCTTGACGTGGGTAACGCGGGCGCCCGCTAGGGCGGCGCAGGCCTGGAGCGCGCCGATCTGGTAGGCGATGTCCCGCTCGATGCGTCGCGGGCTCTCCTGGATGCGCAGGCGTCCGAAGCCGCGCAGATCCGAAAAACCCGGATGGGCGCCGAGGGCGACGCCCCGGTTGCGCGCCGCGGCGGCCGTCTCGACCATGATGTCAGGATCACCCGCGTGGAAGCCGCAGGCGACGTTGGCCGAGGTGACGATGTCGAGGAGCGCATCGTCGTCGCCCATGCGCCAGGGGCCGAAGCCCTCGCCGAGATCGGCGTTGAGATCGATGCGGGCGCTCACTCGGCGGCCCGCATGGATCTCGACGTCTTCGCGGCCTGAGGCTCTTGCTGCGGCTCTTGCGCGCCCGGCCTCCGTGACGCGTCGGCACGCGGCCGCATCACCACGCCGAAGCCTTCGCTCTCGTCGCCGATGAAGCGGATGCCCTCCCCTTCGAGCACCGAGCGGATTGCGGCGAGGGTCTTGGTCCGCGGGGCGACCTGATCGCTCTCGATCATGTTGAGCGTCACCGCCGAGATGCTGGCACGATGGGCCAGAACCCCTTGCGTCCATTTGAGAAGGCCGCGACCGGCACGGATCTGGGCGGGGGTGATGGCCGGAGGATTGGCGGGGGTCAGCATGGGGTGGAGATGGGCGAAACTGAAAGAATTTTCAAGTTTGCGATTGACGCATCCACGGTACAACCGTAAGCACAGGCCCATCGGCTCAGCCGGGCCAGAGAAACGAGCGTTACCCCTTACCCTTACGGGTTAGCTTCGCTCCTTCGCACCCACGCCCGGCTTACGACCCGAACATGATCACCGGCGCGGGCCGGTGGGCATCGGTTATCACCTATCACGTGAAGCCATCCGATCGCCCGTTCACACGTCCGCGTCTCCCATTGGCCCCGCCTCGACGGAGCAAGGCATGAAACACGACGATCTCTGCGTCGCCGCTTTCGCCCGTCCAGGGTCCGAGCGGCCAAGGTCGATCCGATCGTATCCGGTCGCGCGAGATACGCTCGGCCACGCGGGCCGATAGCGGACGGTTACCTTAGGGAGTCGAACGCCTGACGCCTTCGGGCGGACGGCTCAGTTGTCCGCAAGGACATTCCCGTCCGCACCCCCATGCCCGCGTGGCCGCCGCTCCGGCTCGGCCCCTCATCCCCTTCCCCATCCCGGCGGCCCCTGCGGGCCGAACGGGGACGGTTTTCGGTAGAGCGCCGCGGCTCGTGCCGCGGAAGTCGCGAATTCGACTTTCGCCGGGCGTCATGCCCGTAGCTCAGCAGACCCGTCCCCGACGTCCATGACCGCAGGGTCGTTCACGGCAGGATCGTAGGAAAACATTCAAAAAGCGCGGGCCGAAGAGGAATGGTTATCATTCTTAATGAGGTGGTCGCGGGTTCGAGTCCCGCCGGGTCGAGAGGCCCGTAGCTCAGTCGGGTAGAGCGCCCCTTTCCTCACCCCATGACCGCGCGGCCGGCAAGTCGGACACCCGTCCGACCGGCGGGCGCGAACGAACATGAGAACCGGCCGTGCGGGCCGATGGAGACCGGTGATCGTCGGCCGAAAGGCCGGGTTCGAATCCCACGGGCCGCGAGGTCCGATGCCCGGGTGGCGAACGGGCGACGCAGGCCGCGCGAGCTGACCGCCTGTCTCCCCTCCATGCCTGCACGGCTGCTGAACTGACAAAGAGATTCGGCCGCGCGGGTCGGATTGCGAAGGTGATCGGGTCCTGAGGTTCGAAGCCTGAGCGCTGCAAAGAGTTACGGCCGCGCGCCGCAACGAACCTCGGGGACAATCCCAAAAAAGCCTCGCGGAGAGAGGAGCGAGCGATGTTGAACTATGGAAAGCTGTTCTCGCTCCGGCGCACCCTGCAGTCGGAGCCCCTTCCCCGCACCGTGCCGAATTCGGCCGGCGGCCACGTCTTCGCGCTGAGCGACTGGGCGCGGCTCGACCGCTTCCTCGTTCTCGGCTCCGAGGGCGGCTCCTACTACGCGGGCGAGCGGACGCTCTCGCGGGAGAACGCGGTCGCGGTGATGCGCTGCATCGCCGAGGACGGGGCGCGCGCGGTCGCGACCATCGTCGCGATGAGCGAGGCGGGCCGGGCTCCGAAGCAGGATCCGGCGATCTTCGCGCTCGCCCTCGCGGCCTCCGCGGAGGCTGAGGCGACCCGCCGGCTGGCGCTCGCCGCCCTGCCCCGGGTCTGCCGCACCGGCACGCACCTGTTCCAATTTGCGGGCGCCGTCGAGGCGATGCGCGGTTGGGGCCGGGCGCTGCGGCGCGCGGTCGGCGACTGGTACCGGGCGCGTCCGGTGGAGGCCCTCGCCTATCAGGCGGTGAAGGTCCGCGCCCGTCAGGGCTGGTCGCACCGCGACCTCCTGCGGCTGGCTCATCCGGAGACGGACGAGCCGGCGCGGAAGGCGCTGTTCGACTGGATCTGCCGCGGCACGCTGAGCGAAGAGACGCCCGCCCTCGTCCACGCCTTCGCCTCTGTGCAGGCGGAGGGCGTCGACGGCGCTTACGCCGCGGCGCAGGTGCGCTCGCACAATCTGCCTTGGGAGGCCTTGCCGACCGGGCTGATGACGAGCCGCGCGGTGAACGAGGCCCTGATCGAGCGCATGCCGGTCGGCGCCCTCGTGCGCCAGCTCGGCCGGCTCACCGCGTCGGGGGCGCTCGCGCCCTTCACCGCGGCGACCGCACACGTGGTCTCCGTGCTGTCGGACCGGGAGCGCCTGCTCGAGGCGCGCCTGCACCCGATGGCGCTGCTGGTGGCGCTGCGGACCTACGCGTCGGGCCGCGGACAGCGCGGCCGGCTCTCCTGGGAGCCGGTAGCGGCGATCGTCGAGGCGCTGAACGCGGCGTTCTACACCGCCTTCGGAAACGTTGAGCCCACGGGCCGGCGTCTCGTGCTGGCGCTGGACGTCTCCGGCTCGATGAGCTGCGGCTCCGTCGCGAGCTCTTCGCTGACGCCCCGCGAGGCGGCCGCCGCGGCGGCGCTCGTCACCGCGGCGACCGAGGAGCACTGGCAGGTGCTCGGCTTCACCGCCGAGGCCGGCGAGTCCTGGAGCCGGGGTGGGGGGCTGACCGCGCTGCCGATCGGGCCGTCGATGCGGCTCGATCAGGCGGTGGCGGCAACCGCCGACCTGCCCTTCGGCGGGACGGACTGCTCGCTGCCGATGCGGTGGGCGCTGGAGCGGGGCGTCCGGGCCGACGCGTTCGTGGTCTACACGGACTCGGAGACCTGGGCCGGCCCGGTCCACCCGGTCGAGGCGCTGCGGGAATACCGGGAGAAGACCGGGATTCCGGCCAAGCTCGTGGTCGTGGGGCTCGTCTCCAACGGCTTCAGCATCGCCGGTCCGGAGGACGCGGGCATGCTCGACGTGGTCGGGTTCGACACGGCGGCGCCCGCGCTGATCGCGGATTTCATCCGTGCTTGACGCAGGCATCGTTCCGAAAGGTGGCCTCCGGCTTTCGGACAGAGACGATGCACGATCGAGAGGGGCGGACGGCGACACGCCGCCCGCCCCAATCCCGAAGAATCAAGAAGACGGAGCGGCAGCATGACCGCGATCAACGGACGCGACCTCATCGCCTGGGGCTTCCAGCCCGGCGAATGGTTCAAGCGGGCGGTTTCCCTTGCCAACGCTCTGCGCCTCGAGGGCTGCGACGACGCGGCGATCCGCGCGCACCTGACCACTCTCGACCCGGCCGCCCACGCGGTCCCGATGCGCACGAACAGCCTCGAATTCGGCGTCTTCCTCGACGCCGAGACGGAGGCCGAGCGGGCGAACGCGGCGGCCGTGATCGCGCATATGGACGCGCTCATGCGGGTGCCGACCATCGTCAAGGGCGCGGTGATGCCGGATGCCTGCCCCTCGGGGCTGGCGGAGGGCACGATCCCCGTGGGTGGCGCGGTGGCCTGCGCAGATGCGATCCATCCGGGCTTCCACTCGGCCGACATCTGCTGCTCGGTGGCGATCACCGTGTTCCGTCGCGCCGACGACCCGAAGCGCGTGCTCGACGCGATGCAGGCGGTCACGCATTTCGGTCCCGGTGGCCGCAAGGGCGCGGTCGCGCCGCCCGACGCGGTGATGGCGGGGGTTGCGGGCAACCGCTTCCTCGCCGAGTTCGCGAACTTGGCGGTCGGCCACTTCGCCAGCCAGGGCGACGGCAACCACTTCGCCTTTGTCGGGCACCTCGCCTCGACCGGGCAGGTGGCGCTCGTCACCCATCACGGCTCGCGCGGGCTTGGCGCCCAGCTCTACAAGAAGGGCATGGCGGTGGCGCGCCGCCACACGGCGATCGTCGCTCCGCGGGTTCCGGCGCACAATGCCTGGATCAAGGCGGAATCCGACGACGGCCGGGCCTATTGGGAGGCGCTGCAGATCGTGCGGGACTGGACCAAGGCGAGCCACTTCGCGCTCCACGACCTCGTGGCACGACGGACCGGCAATGCCGTCGCGGACCGGTTCTGGAACGAGCACAACTTCGTCTTCCGCCGCGACGACGGGCTCTACTATCACGGCAAGGGGGCGACCCCTTCCTGGGCAGGGTTCTCGGCCGACGATGACGGGCGCACGCTGATCCCGCTCAACATGGCCGAGCCGATCCTGATTACCCGTCACCGCGACCACGCGGCTTCGCGCGGCTTCGCCCCGCACGGGGCGGGCCGCAACATGAGCCGGACGGCCTTCCTACGGGAGCACGTGCCCGTCCTGCCCGAGGGCATCGACGTGCGCTTCTTCTGCGGGCGGCCCGACCTCTCGGAGTTGCCGGGCGCCTACAAGGATGCGGGCAGAGTCCGAGCTCAGATCGCCAAGTACGATCTCGCCGAGATCGTCGACACGGTGGAGCCCTACGGCTGCATCATGGCAGGCGACTGGGAGGCCGAGGCGCCGTGGCGGAAGAAGGCGGTGGCGAAGTGGGCGGCGAAGGCGGAAAAGTGAAGGTGGCGCCGGATGATCCGAGTTCGGCGCCACTTTCGCACGATCGTTGCAGGTTCCCGCAATCATTTCTACAAAAGTGGCATGGCTCCCTCGCGCCCATCGACCAGCCTCACCATCCGCGATCCCGGTGGGATGCTTCGGGAGCGGCTGCGCCTGCGGGCCGCGCGAAGTGGCCGATCCGTCGAGGCGGAGGCGCAGACCATTCTTCGGGACAGCCTGCACGCGCAGGATGGAACCGGCCTCGATCTCGCAGAGGCGATCCGCCGCCGCGTGTCGCATCTCGGCGGCGTCGAACTTGACGAACATCCCGCCGTGTCGCTTCGCGATCCACCGCGTCTCTCGGAATGATCGTTCTCGACACCAACGTTATCTCCGAATTGATACGGCCGACGCCCGACCCGCGCGTTCTCGAATGGCTTGCCGCTCAACCGCGATCGGCGCTGTACACGACGAGCATCAATCGAGCCGAACTCCTCTACGGGGCTTCCATCCTGCCAGCCGGTCGCCGTCGGGACGGCATTAGGGCGGCCGTCACAGCGATTTTCGACGATGAATTCGCCGAGCACGTTCTGCCATTCGATGATCGCGCTGCGGATCATTATGCCCGGATCGTCTCGCTACGGCGCGAGCTGGGGCGACCGATCGAAGGATTCGACGCACTTATCGCTGCGATTACGGCCGCGACCGGCTACCGTATCGCGACCCGCGACATGGGCGGATTTTCGGATTGCGGCATCGACGTAATCAATCCCTGGCAGGCGGCCTGAGAGAGCGGCCAGCCTCACACCACCACCGCCATCGCCGTCTGTTCGCCCACGCCGAACACCCGCTTGTAGCGCTCCACCTCCGCTGGCGGCCCCTGCGCCTTGCTCGGGTTGTCCGAGATCTTCACCGTCGGGCGTCCCTCGGCCTCGGTCACCTTGCAGACGACCGAGATCGGGTCGAGGCGGCCCTCCGGCACGAGACCGCGAAAATCGTTGGTGAGCCGCGTGCCCCAGCCGTAGCCGATGCGCATGCGGCCGTGAAAATGGGCGTGGATGGCTTCGATATCGTCGATGTCGAGCCCGTCGGAGAAGATCGCGAGCTTTTCGCGCGGGTCGCAGCCCCTCGATTGCCAGAAGGCGAGCGCCTCCTCGCCGCCCTCGATCGGCTCCTTCGAATCGATCCGGATGCCGGTCCAGGCGGTGAGCCAGTCGGGCGCGTTGGCGAGAAACCCGGTGGTGCCGTAGGTGTCGGGCAAAGCCACCAGCAGGTTGCCGGCGTAGTCCTGCTGCCAGTCGGCGAGCACCGCGTAGGGCGCCTGCGCGAGCGCCGCATCGTCGTCGCCGCTGAGCGCAGCGTAGACCATCGGCAGTTCGTGAGCATTGGTGCCCACGGCCTCGACCTCGCGGCGCATGGCGATCAGGCAGTTCGAGGTGCCCAGAAAAGCCCGCTCGCCCAACCCCTCGTTCATCGCCTGAACGCACCAATCCTGCCACAGGAAGCCGTGGCGGCGCCGCGTGCCGAAATCGGCGATGGAGAGATCGGGGAGGCGCTTCAGGCGCTCGATCTTTTCCCAGACGCGGGTCATGGCCCGGGCGTAGAGCACCTGAAGCTCGAATTTGCCCATGCCGCGCAGGACCGCGCGGGAGCGCAGCTCGTTGAGGATGGCGAGTGCGGGCACTTCCCATAGCGTGGTCTCAACCCAGGGACCGTGGAAGGTGAGCGCCACCTGCCCCTCGAGGACCTCCAACTCGTATTCGGGCAGGCGGAATTCCTCGAACCACGCCATGAAGTCGGAGGAGAGGATCTGGCGCTTGCCGTAGAAGGTGTTGCCGCGGAGCCAAGTGGATTCACCCCGGCTCAGGCCCACCGTGCGGGCGTGGTCGAGTTGCTCCCGCAATTCGCCGAGGTCGATTTCGTCGGCCACCCGCACGCTCTTCGTGCGGTTCTGGATCGCGAAGGTGACGTCCACGTCGCGGTGACGGCGGAAGATCATCTGCGCCATCAGGAGCTTGTAGAAATCCGTATCGAGCAGCGAGCGCACGATCGGGTCGATGCGGAAATTGTGGTCGTAGACCCGCTTCGCGAGGTCGATCATGGGCCGTCCGTGTTCGGGGAGCGTCGGCCGAGCTTGGGACGGATCGCCCGGGCGATCAACGCCGACGAGCGCAGGGCCTCATGACAAAAAAGGCGTCCCTGCCGCAGGCAGGGACGCCGAACATCCGCGGAGGGGCGTGAGGCCCACTCCCCAAAAGGATCAGGCGAGGTTGACCTTCTTGGTCTCGGTCTTCGGGCTCTCGCCGGTGAGCGAGGCCTTCACGTAGCCGTAGAGGTGGACCATCGTCGAGGACGGGCTGTCCCAGTACTCGCCCTGCTCAGGGTGGATGCGGATCAGGCCGACCTCGGGGTCGTTCTTGCCGTTGGGGAACCAGGTCTTGAGGCTCTCCTGCCACTTCTCGTCGATGAGCTTCTGGTCACGGATCACCTCGGCCTTGCCAGCGATCGAGACGTAGGTCTGGCTCGACGGGTCCGAGTAGGCGAGGTTGACCTGATTGTCGCGGCCGATCTCGGCGGTCTTCGGGCTGTGAAGCTTGGTGAAGAACCAGATGTCGCCGTTCTCGTCGATCTCGTTGTTCCACATCGGACGGCTGTTGAGCGTCCCGTTCTGGTCGGCCGTGGTCAGCATCGCGACCTTGACGTCCTTGGTCAGCTCGAAGAGCTTCTTCGCGCCCTCGTGGTCGCGATGGTTGCCCTGGTGCATGGAATGCGTACTCCGTCTGTCGTCAATGGCGCGAGCCGGGCAAAGCGGGCGACCCTGGTCGAGAGTTCGCCGCCCGGCGATTGCCTCGACAACGAGCGAAGCCGATCTTGGTTCAGGGGTTCCGCCGAAGCTTTGCCGGAGAGTGGGATGAGGGGTGCGCTGCTTGCGATGCTGCTGGTCACCGTGGCGGTGCCGGCCTCCGCGGAGGTGCGGTTCGGCCCCGGCGTGCGCATCGGCGGACACGATTTCTCGAACCGGCGCTACGGCAGCGTCCATATCGAGCGGGTGAAGCGGCTGCGCGGTCCCGTCGGCTGTCGGCATGTGCGCCGCGGCTTCTACCGGCGCGGCGACGGCTCAGTCGTGCGCGGGCCGATGGAACAGTGCAACCTGATCGCGGTTCCGCCGGGACAGCGCTGAGACGGGGCGCCCGGGCTGGTGTTTCCCGCAGGCGCGGTTAGATGGACGGAAGCGGGCTCGATCCCGTCCCGGCGCCCGATGGAGTTCGAGTTTTGGCGATCACCCGCGACGACGTGCTGAAGGCGCTCTCGACCGTCTCAGTGGACGGCGGCAGCACCACCCTGCCCGGCTCCGGCCGGCTCTCGCAGGTGGTGATCGATCCGGGCAACCGGGTGATGTTCTCGATCCGGATCGATCCGAGCGAGGCTGAGCGCTTTGAGCCCGTGCGCCGCGAGGCGGAAGGGCGCGTGCTGGCCCTGCCCGGCGTGTCGAGCGTGCTGGCGAGCCTCACCGCCGAGCGCGGGTCGAACGCACCGGCTCAGGGCGCTGCACCGCGCCCGCCCGGACCCGGCGCGCCGCCGCCGCCGCGTCAGGGCAATGCGCTGCCGGGCGTGCGCCACATCGTGGCGGTCGCCTCCGGCAAGGGTGGCGTCGGCAAATCCACCACCGCCTGCAACCTCGCGCTCGCCCTCAGCGCGCAGGGGCTCAAGGTCGGCCTGCTGGATGCCGACATCTACGGCCCCTCGGTGCCGAAGCTCCTGGGGCTCTCCGGCAAGCCGCGGGTGATCGAGGGCAAGACCCTGGAGCCGCTTCAGGCCTACGGGCTGAAGGCGATGTCGATCGGCCTGCTGATCGAGCCGGAATCGGCGATGATCTGGCGCGGGCCGATGGTGCAGTCGGCCATCACCCAGATGCTGCGCGACGTGGCCTGGGGCGAACTCGACGTGCTTGTGGTCGACATGCCGCCGGGCACGGGCGACGCCCAGCTCACCATGGCCCAGGCGACGCCGCTCTCGGGCGCCGTCATCGTCTCGACGCCGCAGGATCTGGCGCTGATCGATGCCCGCCGCGGCGTGACCATGTTCCGCAAGGTCTCGGTGCCGATCCTCGGCGTGATCGAGAACATGGCGACCTTCATCTGCCCGAATTGCGGACATGCCTCCGCGATCTTTGGCCATGGCGGCGCCCGCCACGAGGCCGAGCGGCTGGAGGTGCCGTTCCTCGGCGAGATTCCGCTCACCATGGCGATCCGCGAGACCTCGGATGCCGGCCGCCCGGTGGTGGCGACCGATCCGGACGGGCCGCAGGCCAAGGTCTACCGCGAGATCGCGCAAAAGCTCTGGGGCAACCTCACCGGCGCGCCCGCCGGCCGGGCGGCGCCCAAGATCGTCATCGAGTGAGTCTCCCGCCGGTCTCCGGGTCGCGTGTTTTGGGCCTGATCCTGGCCGGCGGCCTGTCGCGGCGGATGGGCGGGGGCGACAAGCCCCTGCGCCGTCTCGCCGGGCGCACCCTGCTGGAGCGCGTCGCCGAGCGCCTCGAGCCGCAATGCGCGGGCGGCCTCGCGCTCAGCGCCAACGGCGATCCGGCCCGCTTCCGCGACGTGTTCTCCGGCGCCGTCCTGCCCGATACGATCCCGGAACATCCGGGGCCTCTGGCCGGCATCCTAGCCGGGATGGAGGCCGCCGCAGCCCTGCCCGGCGTCACCCATGTCGCCAGTGTGCCCGGCGACGCGCCGTTCCTGCCGCACGACTTCATCGCCCGGCTCGTCGCCGCGGCGGCCGAGGGCAAGCCGATTGCGCTGGCGGCGTCGGGTGAGCGGCGCCACTTCACCTCCGCCCTCTGGCCGGTCGATCTGCGCCACGACCTGCGTGACTGGCTCGGGCGCGGCGAGCGGCGGGTCGGAGGCTTCATCGAGCGGCACGGGGCGGCCGTTGCGTCCTGGCCGGTGGAGCCGGTCGATCCCTTCCTCAACCTCAACGCGCCGGAGGATCTGGCGGCCGCCGAGGCGATGCTGGCGCGTGGGGGATAAGGGCGCGGCAAAGCGCGGTCCGCCGGGCCTCGGATGTTGTGCCGAAGCCTCGTAATTCATATTTAAGTAACTGAAACGACGGCCTTTGGCTGCTGGCGGAGTGTCCCGTCCGACGTCCTCCTCCTGAGGTGCCGCGAAGCGGCCTCGAAGGATCCTCCAGGTCCCGCGCGATGGCTGGATGATCCCTCGAGGCCCGCTGACGCGGGCACCTCTGGATGAGGGAGTGGATCGGAGGAGTCGCCCCGTGCTGGCCTTTCCGTCCCACCCGGTGGCGTTTGGCAGCGGGTGAACCGAACAGAAGAACGAGAGAACGACGTTGGCAGACGACAACGACGCCCCCGGCGCCGGCACGCCCCCGCCCGCAACCGACATCAAGCCCGTCTCCATCACCGACGAGATGCGCCGCTCCTATCTCGATTACGCCATGAGCGTGATCGTGAGTCGGGCCCTGCCCGATGCCCGCGACGGCCTCAAGCCCGTGCATCGGCGCATCCTCTACTCGGCCTTCGAGTCGGGGCACCTGCCGGAGCGCAAATACGTCAAGTCGGCGCGCATCGTCGGCGACGTGATCGGTAAGTACCATCCGCACGGCGACCAATCGATCTACGACGCCTTGGTCCGCATGGCGCAGGACTTCTCGATGCGCCTGATGCTCATCGACGGGCAGGGCAATTTCGGCTCGGTCGACGGCGATCCCGCCGCGGCCATGCGCTACACCGAATCGAGGCTCGCCAAGCCCGCCGTCGCGCTGCTGACCGATATCGACAAGAACACCGTCGATTTCCGGCCCAACTACGACGAGGCCCACGAGGAGCCGACGGTCCTCCCCGCCCGCTTCCCGAACCTGCTGGTCAACGGCGCGGGCGGCATCGCGGTGGGCATGGCCACCAACATTCCGCCCCACAATCTCGGCGAACTGGTCGATGCCTGCGTCGCGCTGATCGACGATCCGAGCCTCACCATCGAGGCGCTCAACGAGATCGTGCCGGGCCCCGACTTCCCCACGGGGGGCATGATCCTGGGCCGGGCCGGCACCCGGCAGGCCTACACCACCGGTCGCGGCTCGATCATCATGCGCGCCCGCTCGCATGTGGAGGAACTGCGGAAAGAGCGCGAGGCGCTGATCTTCACCGAGATCCCGTATCAGGTGAACAAGGCGACGCTGATCGAGAAGATCGCCGAGCTGGTGAAGGACAAGCGCATCGAGGGCATCTCGGACCTGCGCGATGAATCCGACCGCGACGGCATGCGCATCGTCGTCGAGATCAAGCGCGACGCCATGGCCGACGTCGTGCTGAACCAGCTCTACCGCTACACTCCGCTCCAGACCTCGTTCGGCGCCAACATGGTGGCGCTCAACGGCGGCCGCCCGGAGCTGATGAACCTGAAGGACCTGCTCCAGGCCTTCAACGATTTCCGCGAGGAGGTCGTCTCCCGGCGCACAAAGTTCCTGCTCAACAAGGCGCGCGAGCGCGCCCACGTGTTGTGTGGTCTCGCCATCGCGGTCGCCAACATCGACGAGGTGATCCGCCTGATCCGCACCTCGCCGGACCCGAACACCGCCCGCGAACTCTTGATGGCCCGCGACTGGCCAGCCCACGACATCGCCCCGCTGATCGCACTGGTGGACGACCCGCGCCACCGGGTCGCCGATGACGGCACCTACCGCCTGTCGGAGACGCAGGCGCGCGCCATCCTCGATCTTCGCCTGCAGCGCCTCACCGCGCTGGGCCGCGACGAGATCGGCGACGAGCTGAAGAAGCTCGCCGACGAGATCGCCGACTATCTCGACATCCTGCGCTCGCGCGCCCGCATCCAGGCCATCGTCAAGCAGGAACTCGCCGAGGTGCGCGAACTCTTCGCCACCCCACGCAAGACCGAGATCATCGATTCCGACTTCAGCGTCGAGGACGAGGATCTGATCGCCCGCGAGGACATGGTCGTGACCGTGTCCCATGCCGGCTACGTCAAGCGCGTGCCGCTCTCGACCTACCGGGCGCAGAAGCGCGGCGGCAAGGGCCGCTCCGGCATGAGCACCCGTGACGAGGATTTCGTCACGCGGCTGTTCGTGGCCAACACCCACACGCCGGTGCTGTTCTTCTCCGACCAGGGCCAGGCCTA
This sequence comes from Methylorubrum sp. B1-46, assembly GCF_021117295.1. NCBI lineage: Bacteria > Pseudomonadati > Pseudomonadota > Alphaproteobacteria > Hyphomicrobiales > Methylobacteriaceae > Methylorubrum > Methylorubrum sp. B1-46. The sequence continues at coordinate 5,014,618 of NZ_CP088247.1, forward strand.
CAAGGAGAAGGTCTGGCGCCTGCCGGTGGCCGCACCGAACGCGCGGGGCAAGGCGCTCGTCAACATCCTGCACCTGCAGAACGAGGGCGAGCGCATCACCACCATCATGCCGCTGCCCGAGGACGAGGCGTCCTGGGAGACGCTCGACGTGATGTTCGCGACGGCCTCCGGCAATGTTCGCCGCAACAAGCTGTCGGACTTCGTCCAGGTGAATCGCAACGGCAAGATCGCGATGAAGCTCGATCCGGGCGATCACATCGTCCATGTCGAGATCTGCCGCGCCGACCAGAACGTGCTGCTCACGACCGCGCTCGGCCAGTGCATCCGCTTCCCCGTCGAGGACGTGCGCGTCTTCAAGGGCCGCGACTCGACCGGCGTGCGCGGGATCGCGCTGGCCAAGGACGACCGCGTCATCTCGATGGCGATCCTCAATGCCTTCGACGCCTCGCCCGAGGAACGCGCCGGCTACCTGAAGATGCGCCGCGCCGTGATCGGCGATGCCGGCGACGAGGGGGATGCGGCGGAGGCCGAGGAGAGCACGGCGGAAGCCGCGATCTCGCAGGAGCGCTACAGCGCGATGGGCGCTGCCGAGCAGTACGTGCTGACGCTGTCCGAGCGCGGCTTCGGCAAGCGCTCCTCCTCCTACGAGTACCGCACCTCCGGCCGCGGCGGCAAAGGCATCACGGCGATGCGGGTCAATGCCCGCAACGGCCACCTCGTCGCCTCCTTCCCCGTCGAGGCCTCCGACCAGATCATGCTCGTCACCAATGCCGGCCAGCTCATCCGCGTGCCGGTGGACGACATCCGAATCGTCGGCCGGGCCTCGCAGGGTGTGACGGTGTTCAACACCGACAAGGCCGAGCGCGTCGTCTCGGTGGAGCATATCGAGGGCGAGGAGGAGAACGGCGAGGACGAGGCCTGAGGCCTCCACGCGTCATTCCCGGGGCGCCGCAGGCGAACCCGGGAATGACGGAGGGAGGGTAGTGTGATCTGTGCCGTCTACCTTCTCGCACATAAGCGGGACGGCACGCTCTATCTCGGCGTCACGCGGAACCTGAGCCGACGCATCTGGGAGCACAGGGCGAAGGCGGCACCGGGATTCTCAGCTCGCTACGGCGTCGACCGCCTCGTCTGGTACGAAGTTTACGATCGGATCGACGAGGCTATTGCCCGTGAGAAAGCGCTCAAGAAGTGGCGTCGCGCCTGGAAGGTCGCGCTGATCGAGGCGATGAACCCGGAGTGGGAGGACCTTTACGGCCGTCTGAATGCCTGAGCGCACAACGCATCACCGTTCTCTCAACGCCCGTCATTCCGGGGCGCCGCAGGCGAACCCGGAATCCACGACTGGCCGCCATGGTTCGACTGGGGCCGGGCGCCGCGCATCACGGGTGGATTCCGGGTTCCGCTACGCGGCCCCGGAATGACGGGGTTCGGAAACCCATCGGGTTTCGTTCGCTTCCAAAATGCTCTAGGCCCGTTCCCGTGACGACCCGCACCGCCCTCTATGCCGGTTCCTTCGATCCGGTCACCAACGGCCATCTCGACGTGGTGCGGCAGGCCTGCCGCCTCGTGCCGCGGCTGGTGCTCGCCATCGGCGTGCATCCGGGCAAGGCGCCGCTGTTCACGGCCGAGGAGCGCGCCGCCCTGCTGCGCGAGACCTGCGGGCCGCTGGCCGCCGCCGAGGGCGCGAGCCTGGAAGTCGTCACCTTCGACGACCTCGCCGTCTCGGCCGCCCGACGCTGCGAGGCCCGCCTGTTCATCCGCGGCCTGCGCGACGGCACCGATCTCGACTACGAGATGCAGCTCGCGGGCATGAACGGCGCCATGGCCCCCGAGGTCCAGACTGTGTTCCTGCCCGCCTCCACCGGTGTGCGGCCGATCACCGCGACCCTGGTGCGCCAGATCGCGGCCATGGGCGGAGACGTCTCGCCCTTCGTGCCGCCGGTCGTGGCCGCGCAACTCGCCGCCCGCTTCGCGAAATCCTGATCCTCTCCACGGAGCCTTTGCCCGCATGAATCGCCGCCACGCCGTCCTCGGCCTCGCCCTCTCCGCCATGCTCCTCGCCGCCCCGGCGCGGGCGGGCGAGAACACCGTCACCCTCGAGACCAAGGACGGTCGGGTCACGATCGAGCTGCGTCCGGAGATCGCGCCGAAGCACGTCAAGCAGCTCAAGACCCTGATCGGACAAGGCTTCTACAACGGCCTGAAGTTCCATCGCGTCATCGACGGGTTCATGGTCCAGACCGGCGACCCCAAGGGCAACGGCACCGGCGGTTCCAGCCTGCCCAATATCCCGGCCGAGTTCTCCTCGGCTCCGTTCAAGCGCGGCACTGTCGGCATGGCCCGCTCGGGTGATCCGAACTCGGCCAATTCGCAGTTCTTCATCTGCATCGGCGACGCCGAGTTCCTGAACAACAACTACACCGTCGTCGGCGTTGTCACCTCCGGGATGGACGTGGTCGACAAGATCAAGAAGGGCTCCAAGGCCAATAACGGCTCGGTGCAGGACCCCGACAAGATCGTGAAGATGACGCTTGGAGGCGGCCAATAGCGGCCGCACGCATCGGGCGTCGCCGGGCCGGCGCTCCCGCCGGCCTCCTCGCGGCCGCCCTGGCCCTGCTCGCACCGGGCAGCGCGGATGCGTTCGAGGGCATTGAGCCCTGGCGCACCCTGCCCCAGACCTTGCGGGGCACGCAGCACGTACCGCTGCCCGCGGCAGGGCCGGGGGCGGCCCCGGCCGACACCCTGCGAGCGCTCTATCCGGCGCTCGCTGCCTGCTGGCGGGTGCCGGAAGGCCTGAGCCGGTTCGAGCGGGCGGAGATCACGGCGCGTCTCTCGCTGCGCCGGGACGGTTCGGTGATCGGCACGCCGCAGATCACCTTCGCCAAGGCGCCGGGCGACACGCGGACCCGGGACATCCTGATACGGGCGACGCTCGACGCGATCGCCCGCTGCACGCCGGTCCGGCTCACCCCGGCTCTCGGCGGAGCCATCGCGGGGCGCCCTCTGGCGCTGCGCTTCATCTACGACGGACCCAAAGGACAGGGAATTTAAGCCATGGCAGAGACCAACGAGACCATCGTCCTGGAGACCACCAAGGGCCGCGTCGTCATCGCGCTGCGCCCCGACCTCGCCCCCAACCACGTCGAGCGGATCAAGACCCTGGCGTCTCAGGGCTTCTACGACGGCGTGCCGTTCCACCGCGTCATCGACGGCTTCATGGCCCAGACCGGCGATCCGACCGGCACCGGCTCCGGCGGCTCCGAGCTGCCCGACCTGAACGCCGAGTTCAACGCCGAGCCGCATGTGCGCGGCACCTGCTCGATGGCGCGCACGAACTTCCCGCACTCGGCGAACTCGCAGTTCTTCATCTGCTTTTCCGACGCCCGCTTCCTCGACCGCCAGTACACGGTGTGGGGCAAGGTGATCGAGGGCATGGAAGTCGTCGACACGATCAAGCGCGGCGAGCCCGTGAACGACCCCGACCGGATCGTGAAGGCGACCGTCGCCGCGGCCTGAGCGCGAGACGGGGCCGGGAGCGTCTCACGTCCGCGGGCGGGAGGCATCCCGGTCGGTGTCGAGCGGATGTCGAGAGAAGCCTTCGATGTCGGAAGAGAACGATCCGCTCTTGGCCTTCGGCCGGATGGTCGTCGCATCCCGGGATCGCGTCTTCGACGCGGCGTCCGGGATCGCTGCGACGGACGGAGGTGATTCCATCGCGAACATCGTCGCCGCGGCGATCGCGAGGGGAACATTCGACCGGGACGATGCGGTCGATGTGGCGAAGCACTACATCGATCGGTTCATCGTCGAACTGATGTACGAGGTGCAGGACGCCGGCTTGAACCATGGCTGCGACCTCGCGCTCGTGGCAGGGTCGAGGTCCTACGTCCTGACCGACCTGTCGGACGGGCTTGCCGGCGAGTTCATGACCGAGGATGGATGGTTTCGGCGCCTGTCGCTGCACCGGCCGAGCAGGTTCGACCCAGACTAGCCCTGTACGGTTCACACAAGCGCCGCGGCAGCCCTGCGTGGTCTATCCTCGTGGCGTCAGCCCTCCGGCGGCTCCCTGAGGCCGGCGGCCTCCTCCAGCCATGTCAGGATCTCCGGCGCCCGCCAGGGCTTCGGCATGAAGGTCGCGGTGACGCGCAGGTCGCTCGGCTGGTCGCCCGCATCGCCCGAGGTCAGCAGCAGGCGGATGCGGGGCCAGGTCACGCCGATGATCCGCGCCAGCTCGAAGCCGCCGATGGTGCCCGGTGTGCGCACGTCGGAGAACACCACGTCGATCCCGTCGCCCCGCTGGCGCAGGATGTCGAGGGCGCGCTCGGCCGTCTCGGCCTCGATCACCTCGAAACCCTTCTCCTCCAGCAGTTCGGCCGCGAGGTAGCGCTCGTCGGGCTCGTCCTCGACGACGAGGATGACGGGCCGGCGGTCTGTGGGTCGTGCGTCACTCATGACCAGTCACTCATGACCCTGGCTTATCTTGAGAGCTCGCGGGAGAAACGCAGATTGCGCGTCCCACGCGACATCCTCCGGCAAAGTTCCCGGCAGACATTACGATAGAACGGCCGGGGCGAACGTCTGTCATTCATCGGCAACAGCAGACAGTTTTGTTGCATCCGCTGCGGTGACGCATGCTGATTTGAGGTGGGGTAAGCCGTCGCACCCGCGTTGCGTGCAGGGCTTCAGGGCGAAAACCTCGCTGGCCTAGCGGTCAAGTCGATGGCCGGAATAAAATCCGCATTTTCAACAGGGATGGCAACGAACGAGCTGTTGACGGGTTACGGCTCAGGTGTGTTCACTGTTTGTTCTGAGAAGTGCCGTAGACAACCCTCGAACCCGTAACCCATGCCCCCTCCCCGCTCCCCCGCCACGCCGACCCTGGCCGAGCTTCGCCGGCTGACGGATTCTGTCGGGCTTGGCACGGGGCACGGCGCCGAGCCCGAAATCGTCCCCACCCTGCCCTTCGGTGTCGCGGGGCTCGACGCGGCCCTGCCTGGCGGCGGGCTGGCGCTCGGCGCGCTCCACCAGATCCACGAGGGCGGGCCGCGCGGGCGCTACGCCGCCACCGCCGTGCTGTTCGCCGGCGGCATCCTGGCCCGGCTCGATGGGCCGGTGCTGTGGTGTCTGCACAGCCGCGACCTGTTCGCTCCGGCGCTGGCTCGCGTCGGCCTCCATCCCGACCGGGTCGTCTATTGCGAGACGTGGCGCGATGCCGAGGTGCTGCCGGCCATGGAAGAAGGCCTGCGCCACCGCGGGCTCGCCGGCGTCGTCGGCGAACTCACCCGCATGGCGCTCACGCCCTCCCGCCGGCTCCAACTCGCAGCGGAGGGATCGGGCGTCACCGCGCTCGTCGTGCATCGCCTCTGCGCGGGCGAGGCGGCCGAGCCGGAGCCTTCCGCCGCGCGAAGCCGCTGGCGGGTGGCGCCCGCCCCGTCGGACGAAATCGGGCGTCGAATGGGCCGCCCGCGCTGGCGGCTCGAATTGCAGCGCAGCCGCGGCGGGGCGCCGGGAGCTTGGATCGTGGAGGCCTGCGATGCGCAGGGTCGTCTCGCTGTACCTGCCAGCCTGGCCGACCGACCGGCTGCGCCGGAGCGGGTCCCACGCCGCGCCGCCCGATGAGCCGCTCGTCACCGTGGCACAGGACGGCGCCCGGCGCGTGCTGGCCGGCCTGGACGCCGCCGCCCGCCGCCTCGGCCTGTCGCCCGGCATGAGCGCCGCCCAGGCTCAGGCGATGATACCGGGCCTGCACCTCGTTCCGGCCGCGCCCGAGGCGGATGCGGCGGCGCTGGCACGGCTCGGCCTGTGGTGCCAGCGCTACGCGCCGATCGTCGCCCTCGATCCGCCCAACGGTCTCCTGATCGACGTCACCGGCGCCGCGCATCTGTTCGGGGGTGAGGCGCCCCTCCTCGCCGATCTCTCCGCACGCTTGGAGCGGACGGGTATCACGTCGCGGCTCGCGCTCGCCGACACGCCGGGTTGTGCTTGGGGGCTGGCCCGCTTCGGCGCGGGCGGGATCGTGCCGCCGGGCGCCGCGGAACCTGTCCTGGCCTCTCTGCCGGTGACGGCGCTGCGGCTCGGCGCCGAGGCGGTACGGGCGCTGCAGGACGTCGGTATCACCCGTGTCGATCATCTGATCGGCAAGCCGCGGGCTGCCCTGCGGCTGCGCTTCGGCGCCGAGATCCTGTTCCGCCTCGACCGGGCGCTCGGGCACGAGCCGGAGCCGCTGACGGCGCTCGCCGCCCCCGAGACGCCCTGCGCGGCCCTCCGCTTCGCCGAGCCGGTCGGCGCGCGCGAGAGCCTGGAACGGGTGGTCGCCGATCTCTGCGCCCGGCTCGTGCCGGAGCTGGAGCGGCGTGGCCTCGGCGCGCGCCGGCTCGACCTCGTCTTCGCCCGTGTCGACCGCCTCGATCAGGCGGTCCGGATCGGTACGGCGCGGCCGAGCCGCGATGCAGCTCACCTTGCCCGGCTGCTGACGGAACGTCTTCCACTCGTCGATCCCGGCTTCGGCATCGAGGAGGCGTGGCTCGGCGCCTCCCGCGTCGAGCCCCTGGCCGAGAGCCAAGCGAGCCATCTCGCCGCCGGTCCGCAGGCACCGGACCTCGCCGCCCTCGTCGATACCCTGCTGGTGCGCCTCGGTGCTGCCCGCGTCTACCGGCTGGCGCCCGTGGAGAGCGACCTGCCCGAGCGGGCGGTGCGCCGCGTGCCCGCGCTGGCCGCTCCCCTCGGTGCGGTCTGGCCCGCCGACCTGCCCCGCCCGGCCCGCCTCCTGGCGCCGCCCGAGCCGGTCACGGCGATGGCCGAGATCCCCGACGCGCCGCCGCTCTTCTTCGTCTGGCGCAACACCCGCCACCTTATCGCCCGCGCCGACGGGCCGGAGCGCATCCTCGGCGAGTGGTGGGTCGCGGAGGCCGAGGCCGACCTCACCCGCGATTACTACCGGGTCGAGACCGAGGCCGGCGAGCGCTTCTGGCTGTTTCGCGACGGGCCGATGGAGGCGCAGGGGCGCTGGTGGCTGCACGGGCTCGGCGAGGCGTGAGCACGCCGGAGCTTCAGGTCACGACGCACTTCTCCTTCCTGCGCGGCGCGTCGAGCCCGGAGGAGCTGTTTTCCGCAGCCAGCCTGCTCGGCATTCCGGCGCTCGGCGTGACCGATCACGGCTCGCTTGCCGGAATGGTGCGGGCGCATCAGGCCGCGAAGGCGACGGGCGTGCGCCTCGTCGTCGGCTGCCGGCTCGACCTCGACGGTGGGGCCTCGCCGCTCCTCGTCTATCCGACCGACCGGGCCGCCTATGGCCGGCTCTGCCGCCTGCTCAGCCTGGGCAAGGCGCGGGGCGGCAAGGGCCGCCGTCGCCTGACCTGGCGCGATCTCGAAGCGTGGCAGGAGGGGCTTTTTGCCATTCTGCTCCCCGACGCGACCGGGCCGTCGCTCGCCGAGAATCTCATCCGCCTCAAACAGGAATTCGGCGCCCGCGCTTCCCTCGCGCTGACCCGCCGCTTCCGCCCCGACGACGCGGAACGGCTCGAGGCCCTGGCCGCCGCGGCGCGGGCCGCGCGGGTGCCGACCGTCGCCACCGGCGACATCCTCTACCACGTTGCGGGACGGCGCCGCCTGCAGGACGTGGTGACCTGCATCCGGCTCGGGCTCACCATCGACCGGGCGGGGTTTGCCAAGGAGCGCCACGCCGACCGCTTCCTCAAACCCCCGGAAGAGACCGCCCGCCTGTTCGCGCGCTTCCCCGAAGCGCTGGCGCGAACGGCTGAGATCGCCGCCGCCTGCACCTTCTCGCTCGACGACCTCGCCTACACCTACCCGACGGAGGCCCGTGAGGACGGTCTCTCGCCGCAGGAGCGCCTGGAGGCGCTCACCTGGGCCGGCGCCGGGACGCGCTATCCGGCCGGCGTGCCGGAGGCGGTGACGCGCCAGTTGCGCCACGAACTCGAGCTGATCGGGCGGCTGGCCTACGCGCCTTACTTCCTCACGGTCGAATCGATCGTCCGTTTCGCGACCGACCAGGGCATTCTCTGTCAGGGACGCGGCTCGGCGGCCAATTCCGCGGTCTGCTTCTGCCTGCGCATCACCTCGATCGACCCGACGCAGCAGAACCTCTTGTTCGAGCGCTTCGTCTCCGAGGCGCGCCGCGAGCCGCCCGACATCGACGTCGATTTCGAGCACGAGCGCCGGGAGGAAGTGATCCAGTGGATCTTTCAGACCTACGGGCGCCACCGCTCGGCGCTCACCGCGATCGTCAGCCGCTTCCGCTCGCGAGGCGCCTTGCGCGAGGTCGGCAAGGTGATGGGCCTGCCCGAGGACGTCACCGGCGCCCTCAACCGCATGACCTGGTCCTGGAGCAGCGAGGGCGTCGGCGAGCGCGAATTGCGCGAACTCAACCTCAATCCCGACGACCGGCGTCTGCGCCTGACGCTGGAGATCGCCCGCGAGCTGATCGGCACGCCGCGCCACCTCTCGCAGCATCCCGGCGGCTTCGTCCTGACCCTCGACCGGCTCGACGAACTGGTGCCGGTGGAGCCGGCGGCGATGGCCGACCGTCAGGTCATTGAGTGGGACAAGGACGACATCGACGCCCTGAAGTTCATGAAGGTCGACGTGCTCGGGCTCGGCATGCTCGGCTGCCTGCGCCGCGCCTTCGATCTTTTGGCGCAGGTCAAGAACGACCCGCACGATCTCGCCTCGATCCCGCGCGACGATCCGGCCACCTTCGCGATGATCCAGCGCGCCGATACGCTCGGCGTGTTCCAGATCGAGAGCCGCGCGCAGATGGCGATGCTGCCGCGGATGGCCCCGAAAGAGTTCTACGACCTCGTGATCGAGGTGGCGATCGTGCGTCCCGGCCCGATCCAGGGCGACATGGTCCACCCCTATCTGCGCCGTCGCCAGCGCCTCGAAGAGGTGACCTACCCGACACCCGAACTGAAGGCTGTTCTGGAAAAAACGCTGGGCGTGCCGCTGTTCCAAGAGCAGGCAATGCAGGTCGCGATGGTCGGCGCCGGCTTCTCGGCGACCGAGGCCGACGAGCTGCGCCGATCGATGGCGACCTTCAAGTTCACCGGCGGCGTCCACCGCTTCCAGACTCGCCTCGTCGAGGGCATGGTCGCCAACGGCTACGCGCGGGATTTCGCCGAGCGCACCTTCAAGCAGCTCGAAGGCTTCGGGTCCTACGGCTTTCCCGAGAGCCACGCCGCCTCCTTCGCCCTGCTCGCCTACGCCTCCTCCTGGATGAAGTGTCACCATCCGGATGTGTTCTGCGCCGCGCTGCTGAACGCGCAGCCGATGGGTTTCTACGCTCCCGCACAGATCGTCCGCGACGCCCGCGCCCACGGCGTCGCGATCCGCCCGCTCGACGTGAATTCTTCCGACTGGGACTGCACCCTGGAATCGCTCGGCGATGGCCGAAAACTGTTCGCGGTGCGCCTGGGGTTGCGCCTCGCCGGCGGCCTCCCCGAGGGGGATGGACGGCGTCTCGCCAGGGCGCGGGCTGAGCGCCCCTTCGCCTCCCTGCCCGAACTGGCCGACCGGACCGGCCTCCCGGCGGCCTCCCTCACCTGCCTCGTGCGGGCCGACGCGTTCCGCTCGCTCGGCCTCAACCGGCGCGAGGCCGCCTGGGCAATCCGGGCTCTGGGACCCGCCCCCCTGCCCCTCTTCGCCGCCCTCTCCGGGACGACGGGGGCCGAACCGGCGCAGGCGCCCGAACCCGCCGTGTCGCTGCCCGCGATGAGCGCGGGCGGCGAGGTGGTGGCCGATTACTGCGCCAAGGGCCTCAGCCTGCGCGCGCATCCCCTCGTCTTCCTGCGCGAGACGCTGGCCGGTCTCGGCGCAAGGCCCTGCGCGGCGCTGGAGCGGACGCGCAACGGGGCGACGATCATCGTGGCCGGAATCGTGCTGATGCGCCAGCGGCCTGGCTCGGCCAAGGGCACGATGTTCATGACCCTGGAGGACGAGACCGGCATCGCCAACCTGATCGTGCGCCCCGAGCTGTTCGACCGGCAGCGCCGGGTCGTGCTCGGCGCCCGGCTGATGGCTTGTCGCGGACGGGTGCAGCGGATCGGCGACGTCGTCCACCTCGTCGCCGCGGAACTCTACGACCGCTCCGGCCTGCTGCGGCGGATCGGCGAGGACGAAGCGGCCATCGCCCTGCGCACCGGCCGCGGCGACGAGACCGGCCAGGAGGTCCGGCCCGACCCGCGGGCGTCGGCGCTGCCGGTGCGGGCACGGAATTTCCGCTAGCGCATCGTCCCGAAAGGTGGCGGCCGGCTTTCGGGAAAAGACGATGCAAGAACAACGATCTAGAGCATCGTCCCGAGAGACGGATGTCCGCCGCCGAACCGTCTGACCTGATCCGGCGTTAAGGCTCCCCAGGACTGATCCGGTCTTCGCTTCATCAAAGCGGGGATCGGATCGGCAAGCCCGCGCGGCGCTTGAGCGAAGGCCAAATCCGCCATCCCGAAGGGATCAACCGGATTTGGCATGAGGATCCGAGGATTGATCGATGTGGAGCTGGCGGATCATGGATCGGGCGCCCCGTGATGGCCGCTGGATCATCGCCATCAACCGGCGCGAGCCAGACCGTCGAGCCGTCATCCGCTGGGATCCAAGCCGTTTCGGAGACAGCGAGCCCTGGCGGGTCGCCTCGTGCGACCACGGCTACGCGACGGACGCTTTCACGGACTGGATGCCCTTCCCACCTTGGCCGGCTGAGGGTGAATGAGTGTCTCTCACAAAACTCCCGCCTCACTATCCTCGCCAGAGCGAGAACGGTCGGTGAGCGGGAGTTCCCATGAGGCACTCTAAGAGCGCCCCATGGGAACTCCCGGTCGCCGCCCCTTGTCGCTCCGGCGTCAACGGCGGGGCATTCCCGGTTCGGCTCCGGAGAGGTCGCGGTTGGCTTTTGATCCGAACGGGCGCCCCGGTCCGCCGATCCGAGCGGGCGGTGAGGCCGTGCGACCGGTCAGCCTGGTATAATGACCCCGTAGATACAGGTAGGTTCTCGCAGGCATCCGCTTCAGCAAACGAGAGCGCCGCGCGAGCAGAAGCGTGAAGAAAGTGGGTGCGCTGTAGCGGATGTAGCGTGGAAGGTTCTCGAACCATTCCGCACTCAAGCGCGCATCCCGTTGCAAGCGCGCGAGTGCGCGGCGGCGCCGATGGTTGAACGCGTTTAGAGCGCGGGGAAGACTGTCGTGCTCGCCCAAGGCCGATGCGAGTGCGATCGCGTCGTCGATGGCGAGACGCGTTCCCGAACCGATCGTGAAATGTGTCGTGTGGGCGGCGTCGCCGATCAGCACCACATTGTCCGCGTGCCACCTTCGGTTAACCAGCGTGCGGAAGCTCAGCCACGGCAGTGTGTCGCCCTGGCCGTCTCGCCTGATGAGTTCGTGGCCATCGAGATGCTGGGCGAAGAGGCCTTCCAGTGTCCGCAACTCGTCATCCGCGCGCATCGTGCCGAGACCGAGCCCGTTCCACGTCTCCGGTGCGCATTCCACGATGAAGGTACTCGCTCCCTCTTTGAAGGAGTAGGCGTGAAACCAGACCCATCCGGCGCTGGTCGGAACGAATCCGAACGTGAAGGACGGAAATGGTCGGGTCGTTGCGAGCCAGATGTATTTGTTGCGTCCGGCTTCGATCTGCGGCCGGAACCGATCCGCGCGGTGGCGGCGCAACTGACTCGCGACACCGTCCGCCGCCACGATGAGGTCGGCGTCGGCGATCTGATCCAGCTCGCGGATCTCGCTCTCGAACCGCACCTCGACGCCGAGCGCGATCGCCCGCTCGACCAAGATCTGCAGGAGGCGACGACGGCATATGCCGTAGCCCCCGCCAGCATCGTAGATCGGCGCCTGCCCCTCGACGTCAACCACTTGCCCGGACCAGGGAACCGCCTGGTCCGCGATCGCCTGCGCGCTAACCGGATCGTTGGACCGCAATGTGGTAAGAAGATCGTCCCAGAAGACGACGCCCCACCCATGGGTCGTTCCCGCCGGGTTTCGCTCGTGAATGACGATCTCATGGTCCGGGTTGCGCCGTTTCATCACGATTGCGAAATACAATCCGGCAGGCCCAGCGCCGACACAAGAGATCTTCACTGACAATCTCCATCTAATATGATCTATAGATCATTGAATGAGACGATTTGAATTTTTGCGGGATTTAATATTTTCTTCTGAGAATTTGCGCCAATATCAGCTCTTCCTGCATCGATATGGACGCAGGCGGCTTCGTGAAGGATGCGGCATACCGATGACCATCCTGTGTGACGGTGCCGCCGTGGCAGCACGACGAAACCTGGTGACGAGAGCGTGAGATGAACCACCTCGGCGCACAACGTCGATTGTGGATGGTGGACGTAATCCTAAGGAGCCGCGCCCGCCTCTTCGTCTGCTGAGGTGGATGACGGGTGGGTGCGGGTTGTGCGCCGCCCCTCCCCCTTCGTGCATCGCAAGCCGCGCCTGCCGGGTTGCCCCACACGAGACCGGCCGCACATGCCGGGTCCCGACCGGGAAAACAAAGGTCCGCACGGCACATGGAACTGACGTCCCCTACCCGCGACATCGCGCTCGTCTTCGGCGGCGGCAACGCGCTCGGCGCCTACCATGCCGGGGCCTTCGAAGTTCTGCAGGCCCGCGGCCTCCGGCCGGACTGGATGGTGGGGGCATCCATGGGAGCGATCACCGGGGCGATCATCGCCGGCAACGCGCCCGAGGACCGGATCGAGCGGCTCCACCGGTTCTGGAACGAGGCGACCCTGCAGACCGGCCTCTCCGGCACAGACCTCCTCAAGCCGCGCCAGTACTACAACGCCCTCCACTCGCTCCTGACGCTGGCCTGGGGACGGCCGAGCATCTTCACGCATCGCTATCCCGGCCTGTGGTCGGCGCTGCCCTGGGTGCCCAACGACGTCGCCCTGTTCGATCACAGGCCGCTTCTCGACACGCTGCGACGCCTCGTTGATTTCGATCGCCTGAATCGGGCCGAGATCCGGCTCACCATCGCCTGCATCGATGTGGCGACCGGCGAGGAAGTGTTCTTCGACAACACCCGCCAGACGATCCGGCCCGAGCACATCCTGGCGAGTGCGGCCCTGCTGCCGGCCTTTCCGCCGGTCGAGATCGATGGGCGGCTGCTGTGCGATGCCGGCTACACCAACAATCTGCCGCTCGATCCGCTGTTCGAGCCCGAGCCGGCCCGCGATCGGCTCTGTATCGCCCTCGACCTGTTCTCCCTGCGGGCCGACCCGCCGCGCTCGCTCGACGCGGTGCTGGAACGGGCCAACGACCTCATCTTCGCCAGCGCCGCCCGGCGCGCGGTCTCGGGACTCGCGCGCAGCTACGCCCTGCGCGAACGGCTCGATCCGGACGGACCGGTGGCGACCTTGCTGCACCTCGTCTACCGGGCCGGCGCCGACCAGCTCGCCTCGAAGAGCTTCGACTTCTCGCCCTCCTCGATCCGCGACCGCTGGCAGGCGGGCGGGCGCGACATGGAGCGGGGACTCGATCACCTCGCGGCCGCGCCGCTGGGCTCCGGCCGCTTCCGCTACACCTGTCCATGATGCTCCGGGCGGCCACGCCATGCCGAGGGGCATGGTCGGATCAGTCAATGCCGGTTGTCGGCCCGACCGCCCGGCGCATCCTCTCGCACGTCGTCTAGATCTCGATCCGTCCGCTTCCCGGCGCGCCTCCCGCATCGAGGGCCACGCTCTTCACGATGGCGAAGACCGGACGCCCGATCGTGAGACCCAGGTCGCGGGCGGAGGCGCGGGTGAGGCGGGCAGCCAGCGTCGCCTCTCCGCAGGTCACCTCGACGAGGCAGGCCGTCCCCTCCTCCCGCATGGAGAGGATATGGCCCGGCAGGACGTTGCGGGCACTCAAGGTCTCGGGCCGGGCCAGCGCCAGCAGCACGTCGCGGGCGGGCACCCGCAGGTTGAGGCGGCGGCCCGCGGGGGCGTCGATCAGCGGCAGGTCGAGGGGGCCGGCGGGGCCGATCACGCGCGTCAGGCCGGCTGCGGGATCGTGGCGCTCGACCTGCATGGCGAGCACGCTGCCGGCTTCCGCGCCGTCGGGGATCAGGTCGGGCCGGCGCAGCACGGCATCGACCGGGCCGCTCGCCGCCACGCGGCCGGCCTCCAGCACCACCACGGTGGAGGCGAGGCGCGCCACCTCCGCCACCGCGTGGCTGACATAGACGATCGGCAGGCCCGCCTCGTCGCGCAGCCGCTCGATATAGGGCAGGATCTCGCGCTTGCGGGCCTCGTCGAGAGCCGAGAGCGGCTCGTCCATCAGCAGCAGCCGTGGACGCGCCAGCAGGGCCCGGCCGATCGCCACCCGCTGCCGCTCGCCCCCCGACAGACCGGCCGGCCGCCGCTCCAGCAGCGGGGCGATGCCGAGCAGGTCCGCCACCGCCTCGAGGCTCGGGCCGCCCGCGCCGCGGGAGAAGAAGCGGCCGAAGTGCAGGTTCTGCCGCACGCTGAGATGCGGCATCAGCCGGGCTTCCTGAAACACGCAGCCGATCCGCCGCCGATGCACCGGCACGCGGATGCCGCGCGCCGTATCGAGCAGCACCGTGCCGTCGGCAACGATGCGTCCGCGCTGCGGCTGGGCCAACCCGGCGATCAGGTCGATCACGGTGGTCTTGCCCGAGCCCGAGCGTCCGAACAGGGCGGTGAGCCCGGCGCCCGCGCTGAAGGCGACGTCGAGCGCGAAGCCGCCGCGGCGGAGGGAAACGTCGACGTCGATGGTCATCGGGCCTCGACTGGGAAACCTTCCTGGAAACCGCTTTGGCGCTTCTCAGCAAAACCGCCGCGGAGACAAGGGGCGCGATGGGCGTTCTGGCGCGTTGTCGGCGCAGGACCAACCAAGGCGCATAATGATCACCGTCCACCATCTGGAGAACAGCCGCTCGCAGCGGGTGCTGTGGCTGCTCGAGGAACTCGGGCTCGACTACACCGTGAAGCGCTACGCGCGCGATCCCGCGACGATGCTGGCACCGCGCGCGCTTCGGGCGGTGCATCCGCTGGGCAAGTCGCCGCTGATCGAGATCGACGAGCGGGTGGTGGCGGAGACCGGTGCCATCGTCGAATGCCTCACCGCCCATGCCGGCGGTGCCCTGACCCCTGCGCCGGGCACGCCGGAGCGGGACCGCTACACCTACTTCCTGCATTACGCGGAGGGTTCGGCGATGCCGCCGCTCCTGCTCAAGCTCGTGTTCTCGCGGCTCGCACCCGGCAGCCCCGCGCTGCTGCGTCCGCTGGTGCGCGCGATCGCGGAGAAGGTGACCGGCGGCTTCGTCGATCCGGAGCTGCGCCGCCACGCCGCCTATTGGGAGAACGAGCTCGCCGAGCGGACGTATTTCTGCGGCGGGGCCTTCACCGCCGCCGACATCATGATGAGCTTTCCGCTTGAAGCCTTCGCCGCCCGCGGGACGGGCGCGGGGCCGCGGGTGACGGAGTGGCTGGCCCGCATCCACGCGCGGCCCGCCTATGGGCGCGCGCTGGAGCGGGGCGGGCCCTATGCCTACGCCTGAGGCGCGCAGGGCACCGGCCGCACCGAACGGATCCCCGCGGGATCGGCCTCACCCGGCCCGGCTCAACAGCCGACGCAGATGTCCTTCATGAGAAAGCTGTCCTTGAACTGAAGGCCGAGCTTCTGCTCGGGCTCACCGCGCGTCTGTGAGTCCAAGGGGCGGGGGCGAGGCATGACCCTTCC
Source organism: Methylorubrum sp. B1-46 (assembly GCF_021117295.1). Classification (NCBI taxonomy): domain Bacteria; kingdom Pseudomonadati; phylum Pseudomonadota; class Alphaproteobacteria; order Hyphomicrobiales; family Methylobacteriaceae; genus Methylorubrum; species Methylorubrum sp. B1-46. Next base: position 5,030,331 of record NZ_CP088247.1, read on the forward strand.
CGTCGGGGCCACGTGCGGGGCGGTGATCGTCGTCTCCGGGCCGCCGCCCGTGCCGGTTTGGGCCGGGTGGTTCATGGCACTCGCCGTCGTGTTCGAGATCAGGCCGATCGATCCGGCGAGTGCGATCTTGGCGAGTGTGATCTTGGCGAGTGTGATCTTGGACAATCTTGTTCCGCTCACGCTTCGCCTCCCTTGTCGATGTGTGGTTTGTTTTCCGGAATTGTGCGCGATGTCTGATGCGGTCGCGTCTTCCGCCGATGGGATCCCGAACCGTGCTGTCAGCGGGTTCCGGGCAGATAGCAGATCAACGGGTTTGCTCGGCCGCCGCCACTTTGATGGCTCTTCGCGTGGCCGATGGAGCCGGTCATATCCTGCGTCGGGTTTCCGCCGGGACGTTTCACGACGATGTCGCAAGCGGTCCGGTTGGGATCGCCGGGGCCCTGGAGATCCAGCGTGCGCCGGGCCGCCGCCGATGTCGGCAGCAGGACAGGTGCGACGGCCACGAGCAGGGTCAGGGCATAAATCCATCCGCGAGGCAAAGAATGTCTCCTGAATTGCAGGGCATAGCCCATGCATAAGTCATATTGCTGAAATATACGTCTGGTTTTTCTCTCCAAGTGCGAAAGAACACATCCGAACAAGTGCGATAAAATTGCGCATAGTTTAAAATTTAATCGGGATTAAATCTCTTCATCAATCATTGTAATCGATAAGTGTGTTGGATTGTCTCGGAAGGATGGCTGCCGGTGCTCGGGCGCGGAGGGGCGGCGCGGGAGCTCACTCTTCGGTCCTGCTTCAGGCCGGTGGATCGTTTCGGATCGATCTCACGCCGTCATCGCGCGGCGAGACCGAACCGATGACCGGCCGCGGTATGACGGAAACAGGAAGCGCGCCGATCGGGCGGAGGTCGGATCACACGGTGTGGTGCGCGCCGGGAAGCTTCGATGCCTTGCCGGGAAGAGGGCGGCCCTTCGATGGCAGGCTGCCGCTCAGCGCCCTGCCCCGATACGCCGGCTCATGCGCCGCGCCAGCGCCTCCGAGGCCACGAGCGCCACCATCGAGACTGCGACCGAGATCAGCGTGAGGCGTAGCGCCCCCGCCTCCCCGCCCGGCACCTGGGTAAGCGTATAGATCGCCGACGGCAGGGTCTGGGTCTCGCCGGGGATGTTGGAGACGAAGGTGATGGTCGCGCCGAACTCGCCCATCGCCTTGGCGAAGGCGAGCATTGCACCCGCGAGGATGCCGGGCAGGCTCAGCGGCAGGGTCACGCTCAGGAACACCAGCGGCGGCGCGGCGCCCAGCGTTGCCGCCGCCTGTTCAAGGCGCCGGTCCACCGCCTCGATCGACAGGCGCATCGCCCGCACCATCAGCGGGAAGCCCATCACCGCGCAGGCGAGCGCCGCGCCGGTCCAGCGGAACGAGAAGACGATGCCGATCTCGGCGAGCCACGCCCCGAACACGCCGCGCCGGCCGAAGGCGAGCAGCAGCAGGTAGCCCGTCACCACCGGCGGCAAGATCAGCGGAAGGTGGACGAGGCCGTCGAGCAGGGCGTGACCGGGAAAGCGCCGCCGCGCCAGCAGCCACGCCGCCAGCAGGCCCAGCGGCAGGCTCGCCAGCGTCGCCACCGTGGCGACGCGCAGGGACAACAGCAGCGCCGTCGTCTCGTCGGGGCTGAGGCCGAGCCAGTCCGAAGGGCCGCTCACGGTGCCCTCCCCGGACGGGCCGGCGGGGCAGGCGCGACTAGAGCGTCGTCCCGAAAGGTGGCCGCCGGCTTCCGGAAAAAGACGATGCAAAAGCAAGAGGCGAGAGCATCGTGGTGGATCCGATATCCAGCACGATGCTTTCGCCGGGCACGACCATCCGGCCGCACCCTCACGGGCCCCGCCTCACAATCCGGCGGCGGCCTTGAGGGCGGCGTTGATGCGGTCCTGCCAGCCGGGGCCGTCCTTCTGGAAATGCTCCAGCACGGCCCGGTCGATGCGGAGCGACACGGTCTCGCGCGTGCCGGGGATCACCGGCGCCCTGGGCGCCTCCGGCGCGGCCTCGGGGGCCTTTCGCGTCACGGCACGGAAGGCGGCCTCGGCCGCTTGGCGCGGGTCGCTCGGGCGGCGGGTGCGGTCGATCGCCATCGGGCTCAGGCCGTCGCCTTCTTGCGGCCGCGCTTGGGCGCAGGCGGGTTGGCGGCCCGCTCCGCGGCCTCCTCGGCTTCCTTGGCGAGGCGCAGGGCCCGCAGGCGCACGGTGCGCTCGTCCACGGCTTTGACCGCGGCCAGATGCTCGGCCATCGCCTGCTGTCCCTCGCGGGCCATGCGCTCGGCCCGCTCGGCGCGCTCCGCGGCGCGGGTCTTGGCGTCGATGTCGTCGCTCATGAAAAATCTTTCGACGAGAACTCGCGCCGCATGAAATCCCGGCGGCGGCGCGCGGCGTCCCGACGCGGACAGGATCGGGCGTGGGACGGCAGAAGAACCCCGAGCGGGATCGTCAGGGATTCCTGCCTTAAGACTTAGCACGAAAGCGCCGGCAAAGACCAATTCAGCCCGAGCGGGGCAGGTTTTCCCCCGGTCTTCGCGGCAGGCTCCGGCAATCGAGGGGGCGGCCGCGGCCTGCTTCCGCTCAATCCCGGTCGGCGCGCCGCAGGGACCAGTGCAGGACGCCCTGCGCATCGACGAGCCACAGGGCGTTCGCCCGCTCGTCCTTGGTCGAGAGATCCTGCATGTTGGCGAGGCGGACGGCGTCGGCGGGATTGTCGGCCGTGATCGCCTCCTCGAACAGCGTCGGCCCGATCTGGCCATCGGCCGCGCGGTGGGCGCCCCTGAGCACGAAAACCGGCATGCCTGCCCCCCAGCATCCTCTCGATCGACGCTGCATAGCCTCGGCTGCCCCGTCGGTCACGATGAATCGATGTACGGACCGGACCCGTGCCTGCGGCGCCGGCCTGCGGTTAGGAGGCAGCCGGCTCGGTGCTGCGCTTCCCCTCTAGGCGGGCGAGGGCGGCGGTGGCCTGACAGGCCAGGGCTTCGAGGCGCGCCACCGTGGCGGTGTCGAGCCAGACCATGGCGCACCAGTAGGCGCCGAGCGCGGCCACCGGCTCGGGCGTGCCGATCGGAACCATCACGAGGCTTCGGATCGCCTTGTAGGCGTAGGCGTCGCTCGGGATGCGGGGATCGATGCCGATGTCCGGGATGACGGCCGTCTCCCGGTTCTGCATCGCCCAGCCCGAGATGCAGGCATCGAGCGAGAATCGGGATCCCTTCCACAGCGGCTCGATCGCGTCCTCGGCGACGTAGGCGCAGACGTCATTCTCGCGCAGCACGACGGCAATCCCGTCGGAGCCCGCGATCCGACGCCCCGTCCGCTCAAGGATGGACACGACGTCGTCGAGAGAGCTGGCCTCGGCCATGAGCTCGGCGGTCCGCATCAGGTGCGGGTCGGCCCGGGAACGCTCATCAAACATGAATGCAGCGTAAGGGTTTTGTCATGCCGCGTACAGGCGGCCCTCCGCGGTCGCGCACCGTTCCGAGCCCGGTTCGGGCGGCCGAGAGGGCGGCCATCGCCGCCGTATTGGTTCAGGAACGGGTCGGAAGCCGGGGCGAGCGCCCCCAGCGGGCGAGCGCGGGACGCGCCGAGCGCGATGGCCGCCAAGCCGCGATCACGAGGTAGATGAGGGAGGCCAAGTGCCCGGCTCCCACCGCCGCCGCCGCGCCGCTGACGCCGCTGACGCGCATCAGCGGGACCACCACGGCGAGCGATACGACCATGCTCACGCAGAGCGACTCGAACAGCACTCGGGTGTTCTGCTTGGCGCGGAAGTAATTCGCGGTGAGGTCCCGAGCCAGGACGATCACGACACTGACCGAGAGGATGCGCAGGCAGGTCGCGTAGGCCGCGTACTCCGCCCCGAAGATCAGCCGCAGCCACATCTCGCCGGGAACGGCGAGAAGGGCCAGGATCGCGACGATCGGCACGCCGAGCCTCACGCCCGTGCGCAGCAGGTACGACCGAAGGGCCGCCTCTCCGCCCTCCGCATGGGCGCGCGCCGCGGCCACCGGCAACACGTTCTCCGTGGCGGCCAGCAGCAGCAGCACCGTTCCGACGAGGTATTGCGCCGCCCGCAGGCCGCCGAGTTCCTCCAGGCCGAGGGTCGAGCCGGCCATCAGCCAGATGAGCTGTTCCTGCACGAAGGTGACGAAGACGATGGGCAGGAGCCAGCGCGCGAGCGGGATGTGACGCCGCGTGACGGTGCCGGCCTGGATGCAGCCGGGCCGGCGCAGGATCGGCCGTCCGAACGCGACGACGAACGGCAGACAGGTGGCGAACGCGGTCGCGGCGAGCAGCCAGACGAAGCCGTTGCCGCCGACGATGTCGTGCCTCAGCCAGATCAGCAGGGCGACGAGGGGAAAGCTCGCGGCCCGGGCGGAATCCATGATCAGGGCCTGCACGCCCCGGCCCTTGGCAAACAGCAGGCGGCGCAGGGTGAACTGGAGGTTCTGCGCCAGCATCAGGGCGCAGGCCGCGAGCAGCGTTTCGCCCGACATCCCGGCAATCAGGAGGGCGCCCACCACGAAGACGGCGCCGGGCAGGCAGAGCAGGAAGGCGCCCGCGAGGATGGTCGCGCCGTAGGCCGCCGAGACGCCGCTAAGGGCGCCGACGAGCGTCATCATCGGCGCGGTGATGAGCGCGTTGTGCAGGGCCTGGGCGAAGCCGAGCACGATCAGGATCATCGCGAAATGCCCGAACTCGGCGATCCCGAGCAGCCGGGCGGCGGCGATGCCGCTCACGAAGCCGAAACCGCTGACGACGCCCTGGTCGGCCAGGGCGACGAGCGCGGCCGGCGGATGCCGGACGAGGCCGGCGGCACGCCGGATGAAGCCGGTGGGCCGGGAGGACGCGGTCGGGGCGTCGGTCATCGCCGATCTCCTGCGCCTGGCCCCGTCATCGCGTGGCCAGGACGGCTGTCGCGGCGCGGCGCAGCAACCGGGTCCGGCTGTAGAGCCAGAGCGGGTTGGCCGCGACGACGTTGCGGCTGACCCCGCGCTTGAACTCGTAGACGCCCGGATTGCCGGCCGGGTCGATGCCGCCGAGATCGAGCACCGAAGCGCCCTCGCGCCGGGCCCGCTCGATCAGCCGCCACAGCGCGAGACGGCCGGCCCCGGTCGCCTTCGCCCGCGCGTTCGAGGCGACGTAGAAGTCCGTCCAGCGATTCGCCGTCCGGTGGACGATCCGCACCAGGATCGGTTCGTTCCGCTCGCGCATCTCGAGGAGGAGAAGGTTCGGGTCGTTGGCGGCCAGATCGCGGAAGGCCTCGGTGTCGAGGCTGTTGCGGAAGCCCTTGCGCCGTTTCAGGGCGGCATAGAGGCGGCTGAAGGTCTCGAAGGCGGCCAGCCGCTCCGCCGGGCCGGTCGGATACGCGGTCGCGAGGTCGGGATTGCTCTCGGCGGTCCTGAGCTCCTCGCGCCAGCGGCCCTCCATGCGGGCGCGGATCTGATCCAAGTCTCGGGTGAGATCGAGTTCGAGCGTATGCGTCCGCGTGGTCACGACCGGCGCAAATCCGTGGCTGAGCAGGGCCAGCAATGCGGCCTGCGACTGGAGCTGCTGATAGTTCACGCCGAGCAGATCGAAACGCCCGAGGTCGAGATGATCGAGGAGAACGCGGAACACAGCGTCCGCCCGCCTCTCTCCGAGCGGTGTCAGAATCGGGCAGCCCTGTGCCAGCACGATGTGGCCGAGCGCGCGGCGGCGGCGCTGCACCTGCGCGTAGGCGAGCGCCTGCCCGTCGCCGGCGCGGATCGAGAGCCGCCGCACATCCCAGCCGATGCGGCGCTTGTACTCGCCCCAACGGCGCGACGCGTAGATGTTGGCACTGGGCTGCTGCCAGATTGCCGTGTCCCATTCGGGATCGTCCGTCACATCGACGACCGTCGCCTGCCCCACCCTGATGCCCCTCGCGTGCCGGAATTTCCCAGATCGGGACGATCCATGGCCTGCCCCGTGCTGCGGAGCAAGCGACGAGCCATGCTGACCTTATCAATAGTGAAACTAAGTGGGCAGATTAACCACGGTATTTGGGGGAGATTTATACAGGTGCTGTCAGAACATTTTCGTGATAGGCGCGTGCTTCGCAGGACGGAGCCGGGATGAAACACTGGGTCAAGACGACGTTGCGCCGGGTACCGGCTCTGCGTGCGCTCGCCCTGCGCGGCACGGCCCTGTTCACATCCCTGGCCCATGCGGAGCCTGGCCTTTACACCCTGTGCTACCATCAGGTGCCGGAAGCCGAGCAGGATCACTTCGCCGCGCAACTGCGCCATCTCGGCCGGCACGGCGACTTCATCGATGCCGACAGCGCAGCCGACCGTCTCGCCGCGGGATGGCCAGCCGGTGAGCGCGCCTTCCTGATCACCTTCGACGACGGCTACGCCGACACCTTCGAGGTGGCGCGGCCGGTTCTGAAAGCCCTGGGCGTTCCCGGCATCGTCTTCCTCGTCAGCGACTGGATCGATGCGCCGCCCTCGACCCCGCCCGGTCTCGATCGGGTGACGTCCCTGGCCCCGAGCGGACGCCTCTACATGAACCGGGCCGAGGTGGCGGCCTGGTGCGCCGACGGCCTCGACATCGGATCGCACACCGCCACCCATCACCGCCTGAGCCGGCTCGGCCGCGATCGGGTTGCCGACGAGATCGCCCGCTCGCGGTGCGAACTGGCCGCCCTCACCGGCCGGGAGATCCACCATTTCGCATGCCCCTGGGGCGTGGCCGGCCACGATTTCGACCCGGCCCTCGATCCGGCGCTCGCGCTGGAGGGCGGCTACCGGACGTTCTTCACCACCCGGCGCGGTCGGGCGCTCGGTGCCGCCGATCTTCCCCTGCTGCCCCGCCACGTGGTCGAGCCGCATTGGCCGATCTCGCATTTCGAGGCCCTGATGGGCGGTCGCAAGACGGGATGGCGGGCGACGGGGCCGGCACAGCGAAGAGCGGCAGGAACGGCTTGAGAAGATTTCGGAGCTATCGCTGGTGACGGGCGCCGGACCCTTCACGCCCGCAGCGCCCGACCCGAGGTCCCCGCCCATGCAAGCCGGTGCCAGGCCGTCCGACATCGTCTCCGATGCGCCCGGTCCGCCCCCGGTCGTCGTCGTGACCGGGGCGCTCGCGCCCTACACCCACGTGCTCTACGAGCGTCTGGCGGAGCGTCTGGCCGATCGGGACGGTCGGGCCCTGCATGTCCTGTCCTGCACGCCGCGTGAGCGTGCGCGGCAATGGGTGATGCCGCCGCCGCTCCACTACCGGCACACAGTGCTGCCGGGCCTGCGCTGGCACCGCTCCTCGATCCGCAACCTCTACGTCAATCCGGCGGTGGTGCCGCGGCTCACCGCGCTCCGGCCGGCGGCCCTGGTCCTCAACGATTTCTCGCCGACCATGCTGATGGCGGCCGCCGCCGCGCGCCTGCGGCGCATCCCGACCCTGATCCGCACCGACGGCGTGCCCGAGACCGATCCCGGCCAGGGTTCCGCCCCGCATCGCTGGCTGCGCCGCGCCATCGTGTCCGGGGCCGCCGCCGGGATCGGGCCGAGCGCGGGCAGCGGTGCCGTGCTGGCCCGCTACGGGCTGCCACCCGAACGCTTCGTCCTCAGTCCGCTCTTTCCGGCCTGGACGCCGCCCGCCCCGCCGCCGCCGGATTCGGCCCGGCCCTACGACCTCCTGTTCTGCGGCATGCTGAACGAGGAGGTGAAGGGCGCTCGCTTCTTCACCGACGTGGTGCTCGGCTGCCGCGAGCGCGGCCGGCCCCTGTCGGTCCGGGTCGCGGGCGACGGGCCGTTGCGGCCCGAGATGGAGGCGCGCTTCGTCCAGGCCGGCCTCTCCGCCCGGTTCGACGGATTCCTCGGTCAGGAGGCGTTGCCCGAGGTCTACGCCTCGGCGCGGCTCTTCCTGTTCCCGAGCCGCGGCGACGTGTGGGGGATCGTGGTGCAGGAGGCGCTCCAGAGCGGCACGCCGGTGCTGGCCTCGCCCCATTCCGGCGCGGCAAGCGGCCTGCTCGAAGCCCATGGCTGCGGCGCGGTGCGGCCGATGATCGTGGCGGATTGGATCGCGGCGACCCTGCAACTCCTCGATGACGACGGCCGCCGCCAGGGGCTGCGGCGCGCGGCGGAGCGCGCCCTCCCGCACTTCACGGCGGAAGCGGCCGTGACGGGCTATATCGATGCCCTCGAACCGTTCCTTGCGGGCAGAACCGGATGACGATGCGGATGCTGTCTGCGGGATGCGAATCCGGTCGCCACCGCATTGGCTGAAGAAGCAGTTTTCGATCGGTGATCAAGATAGCCGGCGCAAAAAATCTGCACTCGAGGACGCAGATAGTTGAGGCGGCGGGCTCGATGGCAATAGAGGGAAGGGTCTGAGCCTTGCGATGAGACGAATTTGCACACTAATAGTCGAGGTATTGAGCTAGGATCTTCTAATTTGCAGAAACAAGCATAGATCAGATTTGTGATATTTTTACAACATTTTGCTGGAAGGCAAACGTGGCTATTTTATCCTTAAAAAATTGACTTGCTTCGGCTGAATATCCTGAACGATTGTGTTTTTGCGGATCATACCTAGCCCGCATGTATCCGCTGCGCCTCCATGTCTCGCTGGAAGCTTTTCAAAATGGATATTATCAAGAAGATGCGGTGGGAGCGTCCGATTGATTTTGATCGCTCCGAGTCTCAAAATATGGCCACCCTATCTCAAGATCTTTCGAAACCGGCCGATAGCCTGACGAGCATTCTGCGCCTCGTTCAGACGGATACCGATGCGGGCGTATCGGTTCCGGTCGCGGCGCCCTCGTCTTCGCAGGACTGGGCGAACCTGATCGATCGTGTGCGGGCGGCGGCTCACCGGACCCGCGAGGTCGAAGCGCAGGCTCAGGAGCAGGAGCAACGGGTGCACGAACTGCTGGAGCGCGTTCGCGAGGACATCAAGCTCGCCAGCGAACGGGTCCGGACCGCCGAGACCAAGGCGGCCACCGTGCAGGCCCAGGCCGAGCAGCGCATCCGCGCCGCGGAGGAGCGGGCGGAGGCCGCCGAGGAGCGCGCACGCATCGCCGAGGACTGGCTGAAGCAGGTCCACGAGGCCATCGTCAACGAGTTTTCCATTCTGACCGAAGCACCGTCCAAGGTGGCTTGAGCTCCTTTCGACCGGCTTCCTCGGTATCGGCTCATCTCACTTCCGCGCCTCGGAAAGACGGATCGCTGAACTGAGCCGATCCGCCGGAAACGGCGTGAGGCAGGCGCGCGGAAGTCTGTCAGCGGCGCGCATCCGTGAACGGCGAGGCCGGCAACCCATCGCGCCGCAGGGCCCGCGGATCGAGCCCGAGCGTCACACCGCGTGCGGCGGCGAAGCGGACCAGCGCATCGAGGTCGCCGGATGGCGGGGGCGGGCCATCGAGGCGGGTGTTGAACAGGATGATCTGCCGGCTCGCATCCGCCATGTCGGTGAGGGCGAGCCCGTCGCTGGCGATGGCGACGTTGTCGACGATCTGGTTGTTGCGGGCGACACCCGGCTCGTCGGACAGCGCCTGCGAAAGCCTTGGATAGCGCATCCGCCAGGGCGGCGAGTCGAGCGGCATCGCGGCAAACGCGGTGCGGAACTCCGAATCGGGCTCGTTCAGCGCCGGCTTCATCCAGGTGAGGCCCCGCGCATCGAGGGCCACGATCGGGCTCGATGCGACGAAGACGTTGCGCGTGACGATGTTGTCGCTGCCGCCGCCGATGAAGACCGGCTGCTGGACATCGACGAACAGGTTGCGCCGGATGGTGAAACCGCTCGCCATGTCGTCGAGGTAGACGCCCTTCACCTCCATCCCCGGCACGGTGCGGATGTCGTGGACGTAGTTGTCCTCAATGATCGAGCCGCGGGCGGTGAAGTCGCGGCCGGCATAGATCGCACCGGTGTCGCTCAGGCCGTGGATGAGCCAAGCCACTTCGTTGCGGCGGACAACGTGATCGTTGCCGCGTAGGTAGACCGCGTAGCCGATCGCGTCGGTGATGAGGTTCCCACTCGCCTCCGCGCCGACGCCGTCGAGTTCGATCGCCGAACTCTGGGTCTGGGCCAGCCGCGAGAAGCGGGTGAAGCGGGAATCGCGCACGAACAGGCCGCCCGGCCGCAAGGAGGCGCGGTCGCCGCCGACGAGGCGGACCGCGCTCGCGCCGATGTCGTGAATGGCGCTACCAGAGACGCCACCTCCGGCGACGCCTTCGAACACCGCCGCGCGGCCCGCTGCCCAGGCCAGCGCGCTCGCCCGGATCTCGATATCTTCCCCGCCTCGCGCGACGAACAGGTCACCGCGGGCGCGCTCCAGTCTGAGACGCTCGATGCGCAGGTGGCGGGCGCCCTCCGCCCGAATCAGCGTCTCCGCGAGGCTCGCTTCCAGTTCAGCCGCGCCGGCAGAGGGCCAAGCGAGAAGCAGGCCGCTCTCGCTCTCGCGCCACCACTCGCCGGCCTCGTCGAGGGCGCCCAGCGCATGGACCACCCGCATCCGCGCCCCCTCGCGGATGCCCTCGTAGGGCGGGACGTCGAGTTCGAGCCGGCGGCGGCGCTGATCGACCTGCGCGACGTGGATCGTCTCCAGAAGCCAGTCCCAGCGCCAGAAGCCCTCCACCCACAGGTCGCGCTCCTGCGACAGGTCTGGCAGGCCCGGCACGTCCCTTAGAGTGAAGTCCAGGCCGCCGGCCGCGACGCCGGCCACTGTCGTCCACCCGGTGTTCGGCCCGGGATCAGGGCCCGGATTCGGCCATTGCGCCGGGCGCAGGGCCCCCCCCGCATCGAAGATCTCGGTGACCCGCGGATGCGTCTCGCGCAGAAGACGCGGCGCGCGGAAGGCCGGCTCCCGGCGCAGAGCCTCGGGCAGGCGGTAGGCCCGCACCCTCTCGCGCGCGACCGCGGGCAGTCGCTCGCGCAGGCGCGGCGGCAACGTGGCAGGGACCAGGGGTACGCTGCCGACGAGCCGGCTTGATCCGTCGGCCGCGCCGCGCAGGGTCAGCGACGCCCCGGCTGTACCGGAATGTTCGGGGCCGATCCGTACGGGCGCGGTAATCCGATGCGTGCCGGGCTCCAGCTCCACGACGATCGCGCGTGCCTCCCCCTGCCGTCGCAGGGCCGCCGCGCGGGCCAGGGCCTGCGGCAGATCGGCGAAGCGGTCCTTCCGGCCCGTTCCGGCTGCTCCCGTGGGCGCGACCTGCAGAACCACGGGCGCCTTCGTCTCGCCGGCCCGGCCCGGCGCGGCCGAGCCGAGGACGAGCACACCGGCGAACAGGGCCGCGCGGAACGCCGCCACCGTCCGGTGCGGCTCAGGGCTCACGCCTCGGCCTCCGCGTCGGTGATCACGAGCTGTACCCGCCGGTCGCGGCCGGTGGCGTCGAGGGCCCGCTGCAGCCGGCGGACGGCGCTGCTCTTGGCGCTCGCCGTAAGCAACAGGGCGGGGAAGCGCTGGTCCTGGGCGAGACGCTCGGCGGCAATGTCGGTGCCGATCAGCCCGATATCCACGAAGACCGTGTTGAAGGACGCCGCCGTTGCCAGGAGCGCGCCGGTATAGGCCGCGGTGCCGAGGCTCAGGGCCGCGTCGTCGAAGGGCAGGATCTTGACCCCGGTCGGGCCGTCCACCAGCGCGTCGCCGAGCCCCGATTGCGTGCGCAGCGCCTCGGCGACGCCGCGTTTGGCCGTTGCCCGTAGATCGCGCGAGATCATCGCCTCCGGATCGGCATCGACAAGAAGCACGCGCTGGCCGTCGAGGGCAGCCGAGGCGGCGAGGCTGCGCGCCAGCTCCGACTTGCCGGCCCGGTCGTCGGCGGAAGTGACGAGGACGAGCGTCGGACGTGCGGCGCCGAAATCGCGCTGGAGTCGGCTGCCGAGGCGGGCCACGGCCAGGTCGTAGGCGGTGTCGGCCCGCAGCGCCCCGGTGCCCCTGCCCTGCGTCCTGGCTCGCGCCTGGGCCGGCAGGGCGGCGATGACCGGGACCCCCGCGATCTGCTGGAGCCGGCGGCGCGAGCCGATCCGTCCCGCGGCGGGAACGGCGAGGAGGGCGAGCGCGACGCCGAGGCCGAGACCGGCCGCCGCCGCCGCGGCGAAGATCACCGGGATCGGAGGGCCGAGCCGGCGCTCCGGCAGCGAGGCCGGCGAGATGATGCGCGAGGTCGAGGTGTCGAGGCGCTGCTGCTCCTGAAGCTCGCGGGCGCGGACGAGGAAGGCCTCGTAGACCGCGCGGCTCGCCTCGACCTGCCGCTCCAGCTCGCGCAGGCGCACGAAGCTCCTGTCGACGGACAGAGCCTCCTTCTTGCGGCTCTCCAGGGTGGCGGCGAGCGACGCCTCGTTGGCGAGCGCCGAGCGGTAGTCGTTGCGGGTGGCCGCAGCGATGCGCCGGATCTCGGCGTTGATGTCGTTGCGCAGGGTCTGGACCTGCAACTCGCCGGTGCGCAGGGTCGGGTGGCGCGGCCCGAGCTGGGAGACCGTGTCGGCCCGTGCCGCCTCGATCTGGGCAAGCTGCGAGCGCAGCTGCGCGATGGTCGTGGACTGGACGATCTCGGTCACCGAGTTGAGGTCGGCCCGCCCGTTGGCGACCGCCTCGATCTGGGCAAGACGGCCGCGCAGCTCGCCGGCTCGGGCGCGGGCGGCGCCGAGCTGCTGGTTGAGCTGGGTCAACGCCTGTTCGCTGACGAGCTGGCCGCGGGTCCCGACGAGGTTGTTGGCCGCGCGGAACTTCTGCGCCTTGTCCTCGGCCGCGCGCAGGTCGTCCTGCAACTCGCCGAGCCGGCCTGCCACCGAATCGCCGGCCTTGCGCGTCACCTGTGCCTGCGCCTGCGAGACGGTCGCGAGGTAGGTCTCGGCGATCGCCCGGGCGAGATCGGCGGATTTCTGGCGCGCATCGGTGGTGACGGCGAGTTCGACCACGAAGCTGCGCTCCAGGCGGCGCGCCGCGGTGCGCTCACGCAGGGTGCGCAGGGCCGTGAGCCCGTCGTCCGAGGGACCGCCGGCGACACCGATCAGCGCGGACAGGCTCCCCTTGAGCCGATCCAGCAGCGAAGAGGGACGAACGAAGTCCGGGTCCTGATCGAGCTTAAAGCGGCTCACCACCTGCCGCAGCACGTCGTCGGAGACGAGGACGCGGAGCTGGCTGTCCACGAGGAGCAAGCTCGCGTCGCTCGCCTGATCCGCGGGTGTCACGCCGTCCTTGACCACTTGGAGCCCGCGCGGGTCGATCAGGATCTGCGTCACGGCGGCGTAGAGCGGCGGCACCAGGGCGAGCCACGCCACCGCCGCCACGACGAGCAGGACCGCCGGCGCCAGCACGAGCGCCCAGCGCGCGCGCAAAGCCCGCCCGATCTCCCGCGGATCGAGGAACCAGGGTTCCGGCGTCGCGTCGGGCTTGCCCGGCTCGGCGTCGACGAACAATCGCGAAGGCATCCGCTCGACCATCGTCATCGCAGGACTTTCGACCAAAGGGCGGATGCGGGCGAAACCGGCCCGCAGGGATCGATCCGGTCCGCAGCCTCCGTCCCGGAGCGGACCATTCGAAGATGATCCGTCCTGGTTCGGGACACCGGTCGCGGGCCGAGTGTCGAGTCAGGGCTCATGCTTCAAGATGCGCGCCATGAGGGCGCGAAGCGGAGGTCATGCGGCAGCAGCCCGGCGAAGATCGAGAGGGGCGGCCTCGGGTGCCGGCGCGGCCGCACCCGCCGGCTCACGGTGCAGGGCGCCGATGCGGGCATAGGCCAGCAGGGCCACGAAGGTCAGGACGTTGATGTTCCAGTCCTGGAAGATGCCCGGCGTGGTCATGCCGTTGAGGATCAGGAAGAACACGCAGGTGGCGATCAGGCGGCGCCCGGCGCGGTCGAGCTTCATCCCCCAGCGGAGCGCGGCTCCCAGCACCATCGCGCACAGGCCGATCCCGACCAGGCCGGTACCGGCCCAGGCGCTCAGCAGCATGTTGTGCGAACTCGAGATGAACACCGCGTCCCGCGCCAGCGTCTCGGCCAGCGCCGTGGTCGGGATCAGGAGCTGGATGAAGCGGTCGCCGGCCGCGTAGCCGGCACCCACGAAGCGGTCCTTGGTCGCCTCGATGAAGACCGGCCAGAAGGTGCCGCGGCCGGTGGCGTCGGCGAGTTCCTCCGGCGGCTTCTGCAGCACCACCGACACCACCTCGAGCAAGCCGGGGAAGGCGGAGAGGCCGACCATCAGCACGACGAACAGGACGAGATAGACGGTGAAGGCGGTGTAGCCGAGGAGGCGCAGGCGGCGGTGGCGTGACGCCACCATCAGGCCGGGCACCACCGCGATGAGCGAGGCGGTGCTCGCGGCCGAACCGGCGATGACGAAGCCGGCCAGGGCGAGCGCGAGATGGGCGCCCCGGTGCCGGATGCGGTCGTCGAAGATGACGAGGAAGGCGTGCGCGGCGCACAGATAGGGCATCAGGTTGTGCTTGGCCGACGAGAAGACGATCCCGTGCGCGAGGTTTTCGAGGATAATCGGCAAGGTCGCGACCAGCCAAAGACAGGTGAACAGCGCGAAGAGGTTGGCCAGACGCCGCTCGATGTCGCTGCGGTCGAAGATCAGGATCGAGAGGAGGGTGAAGATCGCCAGTTCGAGCGTGCGGTAGGCGGTGTAGCTCGGTACGACCGACCATGCGGTGCTGATGCCGTTCACGACGATCATCAGCGTGAACGGAAGGTACGGCATCGAGAAGGCCACCAGCAGCACGCGCCGGTCGACCGCGATGCGGGCAACGAGATAGAGCCCGGCCAGGCCGGTCATGACGACGAGGGCGATGTTGGAGGCGGTGAGCCCTTGATCCAGCACGGCGTTCCCGTCCTCCCGCGGGACGGTGAACACGAGTGGCAGCAGCGCGAAGATCGACATCAGCGCGAACGGAACGGCGATGGGACCATCCAGCGGTCCCATCCGGGTCTGCAGGCGGTGGCGCACCAGCGGATAGAGCAGCGCGAACCAGACCACCACGGCGACGACCAAGAGGAGGTTCAGCATTCCGGCGGTTCCATGGAATGTTTCCTCAAAAGGCTCCTCCGGTGGTCTTCTCGGTCCGGCCGGACGGGGAGTAAGCCGATCGCGCTCCGTGTCGATCCGATCCGCGCCGGGAGCCGGTGGAGTCTTGGGAATCTTGGTTTACGGCTTCATTCGGGCCGGCGGGGCCGTGCGCGACCCCGTGACCCGGCCGATCCGGGCCGGTGGCTCGGTCGAGGCGCTCGCACAGCGGCGTCGAATGGTTTTCGGGCGCCGAGACAGGCGGGCGGGGCGGGTGGGACATCCATTCCGCAGCCGCCGCAGCACGAGAACGGAGGCGCCCTCCTCCACGCTGAGACCGCGGATCTCGATCCGCTGGTCGGCTCCGTCTTCCCCGCGGGCGGCACATCGACCAAGGCGTGCTTCACCCCATCCATCGGCGGCCCCGTTGCCCCGTCCCGCGCTGGGACGCGCACGGGAGGCAGCGAAATCGATGCCAGCGGGCCATTGCCGTTTCGAGACGGTTCTTCTGGGGTGATGGTCGATCGCGTGTCTCTCGCGAAGCCTGCCGCAGCGCTCTCCTCGCCAGGACGAGAACGGTCGGCGCCCGAGAGTCGTGTGAAGCGCTCTTGAGCAGTTTGTTTCGACAGGCAGCTCGGGCGAAGACGGATCGAGAGAAGTCGATCAGCGATCGTCACCGTCTCTCGAAAGCGCAAATGCTCGTCGTCGAAGCCGGAATGAAGCTCTGGTCGCCGAGGAGCGGGCGTTCCGCTGCAACTCTGCCGGTCTACCCCGAGAAACCTGTCGGTCAGGCGGGCTGGAGCCGGCCGAGCGGCGTCGGAGCGGCTTTCAGCGCGCGCCGCAGCAGGGCGGCCAGGACGAGGCAGACCAGCACCTCCGCCGTGATCGCCACGGCGAGCAGGCCCTCGATTCCGAACCCGCGCACCGCCGGGTAGACCAGGGCGAGGTTGAGGGCTGCCGCCGCCGCCGTGGCGGCGAAGACCGCGCCGGTCCGCTCCAGGGCGCGGAAGGCGCAGATCTGCGCGAAAGAGACGAGCGAGACCGGGAACAGCAGGGAGTACCAGGCCACCACCCAGGCATAGGCGGCCATCTCGGGCCCGAAGGCGGCCGCGAGCAGGCTCGACCCGGTCAGCGCCAGCAATCCGGTGAAGCTCAAACCCCCGGCAAAACCGATGGCGGCGGTGACGCCGATCACCGGCCGCAACCCGTCGAGGCCGCGCGCGGCCAATGCCCGGCCGGCGATCGGCGGAACGATGTTCTCCAGGGCATCGCGAATCAGGTTGAGCACGCCGAGGATGCTCTGGGCCGCCCGCAGCACGCCGATCAGCGTCACACCGAGCAGAGCGCCGGCGATCAGCAGGCCGGCATATCCGTTCAGCCACTGCATCAGCCCGGTCAGCACCAGCCAGCGGCCGGAATGCCATTGCCGCCGGCTCGCGGCGCCGAATTCGCCGGCCCGCCACGCCAGCCGCCCACGGAACGGGACCGCGCACAGGCAGGACAGGACGGCCGAGGCGGCGACGACCTCCAGAGCGCGGGCTGGCGACAGCATTCCGCTGCGGGCGAGCAGCACCAGCAGCGCGAGCTTGATCCCCTGATTGAGCGCATCGATCCCGAGCACCACCGATGGACGGCCGCGGGCGAACAGGTAGCGGCGGGAAAAGTCCTGGGCGAGGTGGGCGGCGCAGGCCATCCCCGCCGCAAGCGCGAGCGCCGGGTCGCCGAGGGTGAGCGCGAGTCCGATCGCGACGGCGCTGCCGGCGAGCAGCAGGAAGGCGGCCTCGTGGACGAGGACGATGGCGTAATAGGCATGCCCCGCCTCGCCGGGCAGGCCCGGCCCGATGCTGATCATCGGGCAGACGACGAGGCCGAGCTGCAGGCTGATGGTGAGCAGCACTGCGATCCAGGCTGTCGAGAACAGGCCGAAGGCCTCCAGGCCGAGGGCGTGCGCCAGCACGATGGTGGTGGCGAAGTTGCAGGCGCTCACCAGCGCCTGGTCGGCCACCGAGAGCACCGGACCGGCGGCCCCTCTCCCGATCGCCGCTCGCCCGGCAGCCGATCGGCAGGCGCCGGCCAGGGCACGGAAGTCGCGCGGGAGGGCAGGCATGCGGGGTCCGGGTGAGGGAAAGGCGGCCGGAAGGATGGCGCGGCGAGCCTAGACGAGGCGGGCGGGCGCACCACGCGGACATCGGGAGAGGCGGCCCTGATTCCTCGATCCTTCGGGGTACGTCGGAAGTACGGGCCGGCCCGCTCCCGATGCGCTGCCGGGCTCGATTGTCAGGAGGCGCCCTGCCCGCGAGACTTCTCCCCGCAAGACGTCCTCTTGCAACAACTCCCGGCGAACCGGCCGGCGAGCGGCGGCCGATGGGCGGCTTTCGACAGGCGAGTGCTGATGGCGACGACGACGACCGTCCACGCTCTGCCGCGGGAGAGCCGGCTGCCGGACCTGTTCCTGGCCGCGCTCGGCATCGCGTTCGCCGGATACATGATCTTCGGCAAGAGCTTCGCCTATCTCGGCCTGCCGCCCCTCTATGCCGGCGAGCTGCTGTTCCTGCTGGGGCTGCTTGCCGTGTTCCGGACGCGCACGGGCCTCAACCTCGCCGCCGGGCTCGCCACCCCGCCCGCGCTCTGCGTCGCCGCGCTGATGGGCTGGGTGCTGCTGCGGACGCTCGCGGGTCTGCGCGAATACCGGGTCGATGCCCTGCGCGACGGCGCGGTCGCGCTCTATGGCGGCTACGCCTTCCTCCTGATCGCCCTTCTGCTCGATGATCCGCGGCGGCTCGGTACACTGCTGCGGATGTTCCGCTGGCTCGCGCGCTACGCCATTCCCATGGCGATCATCGCGTTCATCCTCGGCGACGTGCCGTTCTTCGCGGCACGGGCAGGCGAGCTCTCGACCCACCTGACCGGCGCCGTCGTCCTGGCGCTCGTCGGTCTCGTTCGGGTCGGGCCGAGCTGGGTCGCCTTCGTCGGCCTCGGCGCGGTGCTGGCCGCCGCGCAGAACCGCGGCTCCATGCTGGCGATCGCGGTGCCGGTCTGCCTCGCTCTCGTGGCGATCGGCCAGTGGAAGCGGCTCGCGGCGACGCTGATCCTCGGCGCCGGCCTGCTCGGCGCGGCCGCCGCCCTTGATGTCGAAGTGGAACTGCCCAACAGCGACCGGCCCGTAAGTGCCGCGGCGGTGGTGAACAACATCGTCAGCATCGTCGCCCCGAGCAGCGGCGGCAATCTCGACGACACCAAGCAGTGGCGCTTGCGCTGGTGGAACACCATCGTCGGCTACACCGTACACGGCCCCTATTTCTGGACCGGCAAGGGGTTCGGTCCGAACCTTGCCGAGACCGACGGCTACGTGGTCGGGCTCGAAAACGGCGGGCCGACCCTGCGCAGCCCGCACAGCATCCACATGACCTATCTCGCCCGCGCCGGCGTGCCGGGTCTCGCCCTGTGGCTCGTGACCTGCGCGGTCTGGATGGGGGCGATGTTCGCCGCCTTCTGGCAGGCGCGGCGGCTCGGCGCGCGGCGATGGGAGGGCTTCTTCCTGTTCATCGCCTGCTACGTCGCCTCGATCATCATCGATGCGAGCTTCGACGTCGCCCTAGAGGGGCCGATGCTGGCGGTGCCCTTCTGGACGCTGATCGGCATCGGCATCGGCGCCGCGATGATCTTCCGGGCGCAGGCCGCTCCCCTCCCGCCCGACACGCCGGTCCGGGCAAAACGGTGGCGCGGAGCCTCCTTGGCTGCGCTCGCCGCGCTCGTGCTCCTCGCCCCCTGGCCCACGGCCCCCGCCCGTGCGGAAGAGACAGGCGCGAAGGCGGTGCGACGGACCCTCAGCAACCCGTCCGGCCCCTGCCTCGTCCTGCGCGAGGCTGTCGACCGGACGATCGAGAATCTCGACATCGGCCCCTGCGGCGGTGAGGGCGTGCGGGTCGAGCACGGACGCAACGTCACGATCCGGAACGTCACGATCCGCGACACCGGGAATGTCGGCATCTATGTCGAGGGAAGCGAGGGCGTTCGCATCGAGGAGAACCGGATCGAGAACGCGCTGTCGGGCATCCGCGCCCTTTCCTCCACGGGCGTCGCGGTCGGCTGCAACAGCGTGCGCAACGTGCGCGGGCCGATTCCCGCCGGTCAGTTCGTGCAGTTCGACAAGGTCACGGGGCCCGGCAACGGCATCGCCTGCAACATCGGCGAGAACGAGCCCGGTCGCGGCGTGCCCGAGGACGCGATCAGCCTGTTCCAGTCGCGCGGCGAGCCGGGCGCGCCGATCCTGGTCGAGCGCAACCGTCTCGTCGGGGGCGGCCCGAGCCAGTCCGGCGGCGGCATCATGCTCGGCGATGGCGGTGGCGCCTATCTGGAGGCCCGTGACAACCTGCTGATCGATCCCGGCCAGTACGGGATCGCGGTGGCGAGCGGCACGCACATGACGATCACCGGCAACGTGGTGATCGCCCGGCCGCAACCCTTCACCAATGTCGGCATCTCGGTCTGGAACCAGTACGCGGAGCCCTGCAGCACGGTGACGGTGAGCGGCAACAGCGTCGATTGGCGCGCCCGCACCGGAAGGGCCAACCCTTGGTGGGATGGGAAGAATTGCCGCGGCACGCTCTGGACCCTCAACCGGACGCTCCCGCTCGATCCGCAGCGCGAGATCGCGGTTCAGCCGGCCTGCACCTGCCGGAGCGCGGGACGCGTCGCGCCGCCCGAGATCCCACCGAAGACCCCGAAGGAAGCGGCGCGATGAACCACTCGATGAGCCCTGCGGTGGACGAGACGGGCCCCGACCTCGCCGTGCTGGCGCTGGCACGCAACTGTGCCGCCACCCTGCCGGCCTTCCTGCACTTCCTAGCCTCGCTGCGGGCGACGGGACTCGCGTGCCGCGCCTTCGTCGGCGAGAATGATTCCCGCGACGGCACCGGGGCCTTGCTCGCGGCGGCGCAAGCGCGGGGCGAGCTGCGTCACGTCCCCACCGGATTCATGGCCGAGACGCGCGGCCGGCTCGCGCGGATGGCGCTCGGGCGCGAGCACCTGAAGCAGGTCCTGGACGCGCAGGGCCCGGCGCCGGCCTTCGTCTGCGTCGCCGACATCGACAATGTCATGGCACGCCCGCCCGAGGCGGCGGCGGTGCTGGCGGCGCTGGAAAAGCTGGAACGGCCGGGCTTGTTCGCGGTCTCGGCGGCCTCGCGCCCGCACTACTACGACCTGCTCGCCTACGAGGACGAAACGGTGAGCTACGAGCACCTCCTCGACGACATCGCCCGCCACCGCCGCGGCGCGCTCGGCTACTACCGCTTCTTCTCCGGCACGATCTATCCGGCCCAGAGCGCGCTGACGCGCGAGCGCGAGACCACCTGCCTCTCGGCCTTCAACGGGCTGACGCTCTATCGCGGCGCCGATTACCGCCTCGGCTCCTACCGAGACGAGGCTTACGCGCGCTGCGAGCACCTCACCTTCAACCGCCGCGTCGCCGCCGCCACCGGCCGGCGCATGCTGGTCGATCCAGGTCTCGTCCTGCGCACCCCCGGCGACCACGCCCAGCGCGGATTCGTCTCGTTCTACGCGAGCCGTGTGCGCAAGCTGGCGGTGGCGCGGCTGCGGGGGTGAAGGCGGCCGCGGACGGATCCTGGGGCGGCCGTCCGTTGTCGGCGAGGGGCGGCTGAGGGTGGGGAGCGGGCGACGGCGCTGCGGCAGAGGCCGGATCGTCACGCCGGTGGCGAACGGCTCGGTTCACCTCCCCGTCGACCTGACGGGTCATGCGGCGCCGGCCCCGATCCTTTCAGGTCTTCGAGTTCACGCCCCACCGCGTGCGGACGCGGCGAGAAGCGGAAGGCTCGACCGCTACTCGAAGCGATGATGCAGGGGCAGGACGTCTCGAGGCGGAGGCCGCGCGGCGTATTCTCGTGCCCCGTCTCGAGCGCATTCCGACGAAGCGGCAACCGGTTCGTCGGAATGCACGTCACAACAAGGACCCTGGAGACGACGGCCTGATGCAATCAGGTCGGATACGGCTCACGATCATGCCGATCGCACCGGGTTTGGCTGCTGATTCGGACGTTGCACATCGATCACGGCGGCACAGGTCGCCAGAGCACCTGCCAGAGTGTCGAGTGATCGATGCAGGAACTCCGTTTCCAGAGCCGGCATGGGTGGCAGGGCACGGAGAGCCTCGATCTGCAGCGCCAGACTTTGGTGGGAAGCCGCCAGCGCCGCCTGAAGCGTCCGAATGTGATGGCGGCGGTCGCCGAGGTCATCGCCGGCCTCGAAGCGCTGCTTCAGCGCTTCATAGCTCCGGTCCAACGCGGCCGCATCGAGGTCGATCGGCAGAATGTGGATCTCGGCCATCGCGTCAGGCAGCCCGGACGGTGCTGAGGAAGCGGCTCACCTCGGCGGTGAGGTGCTCGGACTGGCGCGCCAGCTCGGAACTGGAGGCCAGCACCTGGGATGCGGCGGCTCCGGTATCCTCCGAGGCCCGGGCGACGCCCGCGATGTTGGCTGTCACCGCGTTGGTGCCGGTCGAGGCCTGCGCCACGTTGCGCACGATCTCCTGGGTCGCCGCACCCTGCTCCTCCACCGCCGCCGCGATCGCCGCGGCCACCGTGTTGATCTCACGGATCTGGCCCGTGATGCCGCCGATCGCTGTCACCGCGTCGCCGGTCGCCCCCTGCACCCGCCCGATCTGCTCGGCGATCTCGTCGGTCGCCCGCGCCGTCTGGCTGGCCAGTTCCTTGACCTCGGTGGCGACCACCGCGAAGCCGCGGCCCGCCTCGCCGGCGCGCGCCGCCTCGATGGTGGCGTTGAGCGCCAGCAGGTTGGTCTGGTTGGCGATGTTGGAAATCAACCCGACCACGTCGCCGATGCGGGTGACCGCGCCGTTGAGTTCCTGGACGAGGTGGGCGGTGCGGCTCGCGTCGTCCATGGCGCGCTGGGCGAGCGCTGCCGAACTCTGCACCTGCCGACCGATCTCCTGCACCGAGGCGCCGAGTTCCTCGGCCGCGCTGGCCACGGTGCCGACATTCGAGGCCGCCTCCTCGGCGGCGGCCGCCACGGTGGAGGATTGCGCGGCGGTTTCGCCGGCGGTGCCCGTCATCTGCTGGGCGGTCGCCTGCAACTCGGTAGCCGCCGAGGAGACCTGGCCGACGATCCCGCCCACCGCCTGCTCGAAGCCGTCGGCGAGTTCGACCATCGTGCGGCGGCGCTCGGCCGCGGCGGCCGCATCGGCACGTTGCTTGACCTCCGCCTCCTCGGCGGCCTTGCGGGCGACCATCGCCTTGATGCCCTCGACTGCACGGCCCACCATCCCGATCTCGTCGCCCCGCTCGGCCTCCTTGATCTGCGCGTCGATCTCGCCCCGCTCCATGCGCGCGAGGACGGAGACGAGGTTCGCGAGCGGGCGCGTCAGGCCGAACACGACGATCGCCAGGGCGAGGCCGAGGGTGGCGAGCAGGCCCGCGACCGCGGCGGTGATGAGGATCGTGGTGGCCTGCGCGGCCCTTGCCTGCGCGTTCGTCTTGGCCTGGGTGAGTTCCCGGGTCAGGACCTCGAGCCGAGATTGCACGATCTCGCGGACCTTCGCACGGACGGGCGACGCTTCAACCTGAGCGATTGCTGTCGCGCCCGCGTTGTCGTTGCGGAGGCCGGCCGCGTTCGAGCGATCGACGATGCCGTAATAGGTCTCAACGAGCGTTTGGATCTCCCGGTTCGCAGCCGTTCGTTCGGGCGTGTTGGCGAGGTCCATCAACGTGTCGATCGCCCGGTAGGTGCCTGCCTTGGCCGCCTCGTACCGGGCCTTGTAGGTCGCGAGTTTGGCTTCGCTGGTCTCGTTGGCGATATTGCGGTTCTGGACCGTCGCCTCGGTGACGCTGATGCGGATGTTGAGGACACTCTCGAGCCGCTTAGCCTCGACGTCGACGATGCTGCCCGTCTGGTTGCTCAGCATCGAGAATGTGTGCTGTGCATAGTACACGATGCTGGCCGACACGATGCCGATGATGACGAGTGGAACTGCGATCTTCAGTGAGATTCTTGCATTCGCCAGGAGATTCATGGCTGTCCCTCGGTTTTGTCAATCTACGTCCGATGGGCCATCATTGCCTGTATTGATTTCGAATCCGTGAGTGCAGCATCGAGGTTCGATATCCGTCCGGCGGAACAAAGCGATCAAAGCGATCTTTTGAGGACCTGAGCCCCTCTGTGATCCGGCGCAGAGGCGTGTTTTGTACGCTTTTGGGATGCCTGGCGTTGCACTCCGGCGGCGTTCATGGCCAAAACCGGCGATGCCGACTCGCCGCGGATCCTCCTACCAGCTCCTGAAGCTCCTCGAAGCGAGCGGCCAGATCGGTGTCTGGTCGCTCGACGTGCGAACCGGCGAGATGAGAGGATCGGCAGGCCTCGCGCACATCACGGGCCTGTCGCAGGACGAGAGCCCGCTCGGCCTGCTGGACGGTCTCATTCATCCCGACGACCGGGAGGTGCACGGCGAACTGATCGATATCCTCTACAATGGCCGGGCCATCGATCACACGGTCCGGATCGTGCGTCCCGATCGGACCGTGCGCTGGATCGCGATCAAGGCACAGATCGTGCTCGATGCCGACCACCAGCCTGCACGGGCCGAGGGCACGGCCTTCGACGTGACCGGGCCGCACGAAGCCCGCCTGCTCGCCGAGCAGAGCACGGCGCGCTATCGCGGTCTGGTGCATGCCATCGCGGCCGTGGTCTGGACGACATCGCCGAACGGACGGGTACGGCCGAGTTCGACATGGCAAGCGCTGACCGGGCAGTCGGGGCCGGAGATGCAGGGCGATGGCTGGCTGGCCGCCGTGCATCCCGAGGACCGGGCGCATGTCGAGGCGGCGTGGCGCGCTGCGGTGGAGCGCGCCACGCCCTACGAGGTGGCGCACCGCGTCCTGTGTGCCGACGGCGTGACCGGCCGCTTCAACAGCTACGCCACGCCACTCCACAATCCCGACGGCTCGGTACGGGAATGGATCGGGATCATGCGGAGGATGACGGACAGCGAGGGCTGCGAACCGCTGGCGGCGGCTCCAACGCCGCCGGAACTGACCGGAGCGCTCGTGCGAGGGGCGCGCGCGATGTTGAACTGGTCCGCCGAGGAACTGGCCGCCGCGGCCGGTGTGTCGGTCGCGAGTGTCCGGCGCTTGGAGGAAGATGTAGGAACCGTGCGGCTGCGGACCCGCGAGGCGATCCGGCATGCCCTGGAGGCGGAGGGAGTCACCTTCGTGGCGATAGGGGGCAAAGCAGGCGCGTTGGTCGACGGAATGCGAAGAAACGCGTCCGTGTAAAAGCGGTCGACTCCTGGCGAACGATGGGTCGTAGGCCGTTTTGGATTCGGGCATCATCCCGAAAGGTGGTGGCCGGCTTTGAGGCGCGAGGCCGAGCGTCGACCCTCGATCCCAAAACTCACGGCTTCAACAATCACGGCTCCGGCGGCGCGCCCGGATTCTTCTCGGTGCGGTCGCGGTGGGCGGCGGCGCGGGAGAGCAGCAGCATCGTCACCGGCGTGGTGAGGGTGATGAACAGGCCGATCAGCGCGTCGCGCAGGACGATGTGGCCCTCGACCAGAGACAGCAGCAGCATCGAGCCGGTGAGGATCAGGAAGGCGCCCAACGTCGCGCCGAGCGTCGGGGCGTGGACGCGCTCGTAGAAGGTCTTCAGGCGGATCAGCCCGAGCGCACCGGTCAGCGCGAAGCCGGCGCCGCCGAGCGCCAGGATCACGACGATCCAGGCTGCCCAGACGGGCAGGTCGGGGCCGTTCACTGGATCACCTCGCCCTGCATCAGGAACTTGGCCAGCGCGACGGTGGCGGTGAAGCCGATCATGCCGAGGATCAGCGCGGCCTCGAAATACAGCCCGCTGCCGGTGCGCATGCCGTGGACGACGATCGCCAGCATGCCGTTGAGATAGAGGGTGTCGAGGCCGAGGATGCGGTCCTGGGCGCGGGGGCCGCGCAGCATCCGCCACGCGGCCAGCGCCATGGCCAGCACCAGCATGCCTTGGGCAAGGCCGAGGCCCCAATCGAGGACGGTGGCGGTGCTCACGCAAAGATCTCCATCAGCGGGCGCTCGTAGCGGTCCTTGACGCGGCGGACCCAGCCCTCGCTGTCGGTGCCGTCGAGAAGGTGCATCAGCAGGCGCCCGGTATGGGTGTCGTACTGGACCCAGAGGGTGCCGGGCGTGGCGGTCAGGATGATCGAGAGCACCGACAGGCCGAACGGCGTCTTCATGTCGAGGGGAATCGAGACGAAGCCGGTGCGCCGCTCGCCGGGGTACAGGCCGAGGATGATCCTGGCCACGTCGATGTTCGAGCGCAGCATGTCGTAGAGGACGGTGAACAGCAGCCGGACGGCGAGACCGGGGCGGCGCACCCGCACCGGCGCAGGGCGCAGCGCCCGCATCACCGCCGGCACGATCAGTCCGATGAGGAGCGCCAGCACGATGTTGCCGGGGCTCGGCGGCGCATTCAGCACCAGCCACATCAGCGTGAGGCCGGCGGAGAGGAAGGGATGGGGTAGCAAGAGGCTCATGATCCCGCTCCCGCCGCGCCGCTGCCAGCGCCCTTGCCGGTGGCTTTACTGGCACCTTTGCCGACACCGGCATCGAGCACGGCGCGGACGTAATCCTGCGGCTGCGACAGCCAGCGCACGGTGGCCTCGGTATAGGCCAGCGCCGGCCCGGCCCAGAGGGCGAGCGCCACGCAGGCCGCGAGCAGCACGCTGAGGCTCGCCAGTTCCGGTGAGCGCAGCACGGGCTGCGGGTCGTCGTGGGGTACCCAGAGGCTGAAGATGCCGAGCCGGACCAGGGGAATCAGGGTGCCGAGGCTCGACAGCGTGAGCACGGCGATCAGCCACCACGCCGCGGCGCTCATCGTGCCGGAGGCGAGGCCGGAGAACATCGCCAGCTTGCCGACGAAGCCGGCGAGCGGGGGAATGCCGGCGAGCATCAGCGTGCAGACGAGGAAGCCGCCACCGAGGATCGCCACCGTGGCGGGGATCGCCCGGCCGATCTCGGTGGCGCCGGCATCGTCGAAGGGATCGCGGTACTCGTCGGCGAAGACGGGCTGCGCCACGTCCGCCGGGTCGCGGCTGCGCTGAAGGATCTCGGCCAGCAGGAACAGGGCGGCGGCGGCGAAGGTCGAGCCGACGAGGTAGTAGAGCGCGCCCGAAAGCGCCCCGTCGCTGCCGGTGCCGAGCGCGGCCAGCACGGTGCCCGAGGAGATCATCACCGCGTAGCCCGCTGCCCTCGTCAGTTCGCGCGCGGCGAGGATGCCGATCGTGCCGAAGGCGATCGTCGCGAGCCCCGTGGCGAGGATCCAGCTCTGGCCGAACCCTTCCGAGGAGCCGGCACCGAACAGCAGCAGGCTGAGGCGGATCACGACGTAGACGCCGACCTTGCTGAGGATCGCCAGGATCGCCGCTGCCGGAGCGGTCGCCGCGGCGTAGGTGGTCGGTAGCCAGAAGCCGAGGGGCCAAGCGCTGCACTTGATCAGAAAGGCGATGCCGAGCACGGCGCAGCCGACCTCGAACAGGCCGGCTTCCGCGGGCGGACTCGCGAGTCGCCGGGCGAGATCGGCCATGTTGAGCGTGCCCATCGTGCCGTAGATCAGGCTCACGCCGACGAGGAAGAACAGCGAGGCGACGAGGTTGACGGCGATGTAGCCGAGCCCGGCCCGGATCCGCGTCTCGCCCGAGCCGTGCAGCACGAGCCCGTAGGAGGCGGCCAGCATCACCTCGAAGAACACGAACAGGTTGAACACGTCGCCGGTGAGGAAGGCGCCGTTCACCCCCATCAGCAGCAGCAGGAACAGGCCGTGGAAGCGCGGCCCGGCCCGGCCCCAGCGGGCGAAGGAGAAGACCAGGGCGGAAAGCCCCAGCACGCCGGCCAGCGTCAGCATCATCGCCGAGAGCCGGTCGGCCACCAGCACGATGCCGTAGGGTGCCGCCCAATTGCCGAGGCGGTAGACCTCCGGCGCCTCGGTGACGCGGGTGACGAGGACGAGGGCGGTGGCGAGCATCGCCAGCACCGTGGCGAGGCTGAGCACCGATTTCAGGCGGTGGCGCCGCTCGTCCATCAGGAACATCGCGCCGGCCACCGCGATCGGCAGCACGATCGGCAGGACGATGAGATGGTCGGACCACAGGACCGCGCCGGGTCCGCTGAGGAGGGGCGCGGTCATGGGTGCGGGTTCTCCGGGCTCGGTTCGGCGTGGTGCGGTTCGCGGCCGTCGACGTGGTCGTTGCCGGTGACGCCGCGGGCGGCGAGCAGCACGACGAGGAACAGGGCGGTCAGGGCGAAGCTGATGACCAGCGCGGTGAGCACCAGCGCCTGCGGCACCGGATCGTCGACCGAGACGGTTTCCGGCCCGGTCTTGAGCACCGGCGGCGCGCCGACGGTGAGCCGGCCCATGGCGAAGATGAACAGGTTGACGGCGTAGCTCAGCAGCGACAGCCCGAGCGCCACCTGAAAGGTGCGCGGACGCAGCATCAGCCATACGCCGGACGCGGCCAGGATGCCGATTCCCGCCGACAGCACGATTTCCATTACGCCGTCTCCTCGGCGGCCCGTTCGGCTTCCGCCTCCGCGCTGCGGGTGCGGCGCAGCGACTGGTGGGCGAGCGCCACCAGCATCAGGGCGCTCGCGCCGACCACCAGCACCATGATGCCGAGATCGAACACCAGGGCGCTCGCCGCCGGCACCTTGCCGATGAACGGCAGCTTCCAATAGGCGAAGTAGGCGGTGAGGAAGGGCCGCCCGAACACCCACGAGGCCGCGCCGGCACCCGCCGCGATCAGCAGGCCGAGGCCGATCCAGGCGATCGGCTGGATCCGCAGCCGCTCCTCGACCCACTGCGCGCCGCAGGCCATGTATTGCAGGATGAAGGCGATGGTGAGCGCGATGCCCGCTGCGAAGCCGCCGCCGGGCAGGTCGTGCCCGCGCAGGAACAGGTGCAGCGACAGGAGGATGATGAAGGGGAACAGCCACGTCATCACCACCCGCGGCACGAGCAGCGCGTCGGCGGCGGTGTCGCCGGGCTTGCGGCCCTCGCGGGCGCGGTCGTAGGCGTCGTGGTGGTGCTGCTGCTTCGGCCGCTCCAGGCTGTCGGGCGCCGGGCGGAAGCGGCGCAGCAGGGCGAACACCGTGAGCCCGACGATGCCGAGCACCGAGATCTCGCCGAGCGTGTCGAAGGCGCGGAAGTCGACCAGCAGCACGTTGACCACGTTGCGCCCGCCGGCCTGCGGATAGGCCTCCTCGACGAACCAGCGGGCGATGCCGTCGCCGGCCGGGCGGGTCATCACGGCATAGGCGAGCCCGGCTAGGCCGAGGCCGACGAAGACGGCGATGCACAGGTCGATGATGCGGCGGCGGCGTGCCCGTGCTCGCTCCGCGGGAGGCGCCGGGATCGCCGCGTCGCGCTTCGGCAGCCAGCGTAGGCCCAGCAGCAGCATGACGGTCGTGACGATCTCGACGAGGATCTGCGTCACCGCGAGATCCGGCGCCGAGAGCCAGAGGAAGGTCAGGCTGCTGACGAGCCCCGCCCCGCCGACGAAGATCGTGGCCGAGAGGCGGTGATACTTCGCCCGCTCGGCCGCGCCGACCGCGCAGGCCGCGCCGACGACCCACATCAGCGCGAAGGCGGGATCGAACGGCGTGAGTCGGCCCGGTGCGAGCAGGTCGAGCCCGCGGGCGGTGCCCGCCGCGAGCGCCGCGAGCAAGGCTGCAAGGAACAGGATGCGCAATTGCGGCTGGAGCCGCTCGGCGCCGAACCACTGCTCCAGGACGCGGGCGCCCTTGGTCAGGCCGGTCATCGCCCGCTCGAACAGCCGGCCGCCGTCGAGCCGGTCCATCAGCCAGGGACCGCCGCGGGGATTGGTGTCGATGCGCTTGCCGAACAGGAGGTAGAGCAGCACACCGCCGACGAGGGCGGTCATGCTGAGCACCAGCGGCAGGTTGAAGCCGTGCCAGATCGCGAGGCTGTAGGAGGGCGCCTCCGCGCCGAACACCGCGCCCACGGCACGCTCGAGCGCCGGACCGATGGTCAGGTTCGGGACGAGGCCGATGGCGATGCAGGTGAGGACGAGCAGCTCGATCGGGATGCGCATCCAGCGCACCGGTTCGTGCGGCTCGTGCGGCAGGTCGTGCGGCGGCGGGCCGAAGAAGGTCTGGCGGATGAAGCGCAGCGAGTAGAGCATGGTGAAGGCGCTGGCGAGCGTCGCCAGAACCGGCAGGGCGATGTGGATCGGGTGGTCGCCCATGTTGTCGACCGCCTCCGACAGGAACATCTCCTTCGAGAGGAAGCCGTTGAGCAGCGGCACGCCGGCCATCGCTGCGGCGGCGACCATGGCGAGCGTGCCCGTGTAGGGCATCGCCCGCCACAGGCCGGAGAGGCGGCGCATGTCGCGCGTGCCGGTCTCATGGTCGATGATGCCCACCGCCATGAACAGCGACGCCTTGAAGGTGGCGTGGTTCACGGTGTGGAAGATCGCCGCGACCACGGCGAGCGGCGAGTTGAGGCCGAGCAGCAGCGTGATCAGCCCGAGATGGCTGATGGTCGAGTAGGCGAGCAGACCCTTCAGGTCGTGCTGGAAGATCGCGCTCCACGAGCCGACCAGCAGGGTCGCCATGCCGGCGCTGCCGACGATCCAGTACCATTGCTCCGTGCCCGACAGCACCGGCCACAGGCGGATCATCAGGAAGATGCCGGCCTTCACCATGGTGGCCGAGTGCAGGTAGGCGCTGATCGGCGTCGGCGCCGCCATGGCGCGGGGCAGCCAGATATGGAACGGGAACTGCGCCGACTTGGTGAGCGCGCCCGCCAGAACCAGCACCAGGGCCGGCAGGTAGAGCGGGCTGTTGCGGATCGTGTCGCCCGAGGCCAGCACCGTGTCGAGATCGTAGCTGCCGACGATGCGCCCGATCAGGATCGTGCCGACCAGCAGGCACAGGCCGCCCGCGGCGGTGATCGTCAGCGACATCCGCGCGCCGTCACGTGCCGCGGCGTTGTCGTACCAGTAGCCGATCAGCAGGAACGAGACGATGCTCGTCAGCTCCCAGAACAGCACGAGCTGGATCAGGTTGCCGGAGAGCACGATGCCGAGCATCGCGCCGACGAAGGCGAGAAAATAGGAGAACAGCCGCGGCACCGGGTCGGCGGCGGCCATGTAGTAGCGCGCGTAGAGCACCACGAGCGCGCCGATGGCGAGCACCAGCACCGAGAAAAGCCAGGCGAGCCCGTCGAGCCGGAGGACGAGGTTGACGCCGAGGCTCGGCAGCCACTCGACCGCATGGACGACAGTGCCGCCCCCGGCCAGTTGCGGCGTGAGGGCGAGGATGCAGCCGAGGCTGGCCAGCGTCACGAACCCGGCGAGCCCGGCGGCGGCATTGCGCGCATGGCTGGGCAGGGCACCCGCGATCACGGAGCCCGCGAAGGGGAGGATCGCGGCGGCGGCGAGAAGGGCGTTGGACGTCATCAACCCGGGCGAGGTGCAGGCTCGGGAGCGGCCTGAAGGACGAGAAGGGGCGGCGCGTGCGAGCGAGGCCGCCCGCCTTGGCGGACGCGGCACTCGTGCTTGCCGTTAAGGCATGCCCGAAGGGCCGACCGCAAGTGAAGCACGAGAAAAAGCGAAATCGATCCGATGGTTGCGCGACGTGAGAAACCACACGTCGCGCCTCGCTTCGGCACAGGCCTGTCCGCCCGATCGGAGCGCACCCTTCACGGATGGGCAGAGACCGGACAGCGGCTCCGGCCCGCTCTGCGTGCCTCCGATGCCCGGCCGATGTCTCGCGCCCCGTTCGCCCTCAGAGCGGGAAGGCCGACAGCGCCTGTTCGAGCGCTCGCCGCGCCATCTGCTGTGCGGCGGCTTCGGTCTGCGTCTCCGACTCGATGGCGGGCACCCGCACGGTCGCCGCGACCTCGACGACCTCGCGCCCCGCATCCGGCCGGCCGAAATGGACCCGCACCACGACCTGCCTCCGGCCGTCGCTCACCTCCTGCGTTTCCTGAGTCATCCGAACCGGCATCCACCTCTCCCGCATTGGCTGGCGGCGCCCGTTGCACCCGCCGTCTCCGGCAGGACGAACGAGGCTCAGGGCGATGCGTTGCCTCGGCCAAGCGGGGAAGGGCTGAGGCTATGGGCCGCGCGCGATCGGCGGGATGAGGAAGCCTCGGAGGCGGCCGCCTCCCGACGCCTTTCCCGAGCCCGACAAATTCTTCTGCCGACAAACCCCGATCATCGACCGCGCGAAGTCCCTAAATCGTCTGAAGCCGCGGTCGAACTGTCCGCTAACGGGCCGCCGATCCCGTTTTGATACGGATTTTCCGGGGCACGCACTTTGCTGATCCGACGCAACTCAGTCGTCGTCGGTCCCGGTCGCCCGAGGGCCGGGGGGACGATGCGACGCCTGCCCCGCGCCGGATTTCAGCTCGGGGCGAGAGACGCGCAGGATCGATCGCAGACGGGACCCCAACATGGACGCGAGAAAAGCTCCCAACGTCGTCATCATCGGTCTCGGATATGTCGGCCTGACCCTTTCCGTCGCGCTGGCGCGCCGCGGCGTGCAGGTCTACGGCATCGAGAAGCGGCCGGACGTCGTCGAGAAGACCAATGCCGGCGTTCCGCACTTCGCCGAAGTGGGTCTCCAGGCGGCGCTGGCCGATGTGGTGAAGAAGGGCCGCTTCGTCGCCAGCACCACGACGCGCGACGTGCCGCGGGCCGAATACTACATCATCACGGTCGGCACGCCGCTCTATCCCGGCTCGCACGAGCCGCGCCTCGACATGATCGAGGAGGCGACTCGCGAGGTGGCCGAGCACTTCTCGGAGGGCGCGACGGTGATCCTGCGCTCGACCGTTCGGATCGGCACGACGACCGGCGTCGTGAAGCCGATCCTCGACCGCACCGGTATCGACTATCATCTCGCCATGTGCCCCGAGCGGACCCTCGAGGGCGACGCCATGCGCGAACTGATCAACCTGCCGCAGATCGTCGGCGGTGAGACGCCGGACGCCTCCGATGCGGCCGCCGCCCTGTTCAGCCGCCTGACCCACACCATCGTCCGGGTTGCGAGCCCGGAGACGGCGGAGATGATCAAACTCGTCGACAACACCTCGCGCGATGTCCACTTCGCCTTCGCCAACGAAGTGGCACGCGCCTGCGACGCGCTCGGCATCAACGCCAACGACGTCATCCGCTACGGCAAGCTCGGCTACACGCGCACGAACGTCGCCGCCCCCGGCCTCGTCGGCGGGCCCTGCCTGGAGAAGGATCCGCACATCCTGCTCTCCTCGGTCTCCGGCAAGGGGGTGACCCTCGAGATCACCGCGGCCTCCCGGCTCGTCAACGAGCGCCAGCCGGCGGAGACGGTGGGCAGCCTCGTCGAGCGGCTGCGGGCGCGGCGCGCCGGGCCGTTCAAGGCGGTGGTGGCGGGCCTTGCCTTCAAGGGCCGCCCGGAGACCGACGACCTGCGCGGATCGATGTCGCTCCACGTCATCCGCGAGATGATGGCGAGCGAGCAGTTTTCCGAGATCCGGGTCTATGACGGCGTGGTGCCGATCGACCATGTCCGGGCGATCTCGTCGGGGCTCACGCCCTACGACAACCTCGCCGCCGCCTGCGAGGGTGCCGACGTGCTGGTGATCGCCAACAACCACCCGGAATATTCGAAGATCGATCTGGAAAAGATCATCGCGACGATGTCGGACGACGCCTTCGTCTACGATTACTGGAACAACCTCAGCGAGATGCCGGCGGAGGTTCTGGAGCATCGCTACGTCACCGTGGGCAACCTCGTGGGTAAGTTTCAATGAGCAGGCTGGCTGTCACCGGGGCGGGCGGATTCATCGGCGCCCACCTCACCCGTGCCCTTCTCGCCGAGGGGCATGAGGTCGTCGCGATCGACAACTACATCCGCGGTCAGGCCTCGCGCCTCGCCGACGCGCCCGGTGCGATAGAGCGGGCGACTCTCGACGTGCGTGACAAGGCAGCGCTGGTCGCGGCGCTGAAGGGCGTCGAGTGCGTCTTCCATCTCGCCGCCGTCAACGGCACTGAGAACTTCTACACGCAGCCGCAGCTCGTGCTCGATGTCGGCGTGCGCGGCGCGCTCGCCGTGACCGAGGCCTGCATCGAGGCCGGCGTGCCCGATCTCGTCGTCGCCTCCTCGGCGGAGGTCTACCAGACCCCGCGCGTTGTACCGACGAACGAGGACATCGAGATGGTGATCCCCGACTCGCTCAACCCGCGCTACTCCTACGGCGGCTCGAAGCTGATCTCGGAGCTGATCGCCTTCAATTACGGCCGCGACAAGCTGCGCAAGGTCCAGGTCTTCCGGCCCCACAACGTCTACGGTCCCGACATGGGCTGGAAGCACGTGGTGCCGCAGTTGATCGAGAAGATCGTGACGGCCGGCGACGGCGGCTCGATCACGCTCCAGGGCGACGGCAGCGAGACCCGCGCCTTCTGCTACGTCAGCGATGTCGTGGACGGCATCGTCCGGATGTGGCGCTCGGGCGAGAGCATGAACGTCTACCACATCGGCTCGATGGAGGAGGTCGCGATCCGCGACCTCGCCCGGATCACCGCGGAGGCGCTGGGCGTGCGCGTCGATCTCGTCGCCGGCCCGGCCGCCGCCGGGGCGACGCCGCGCCGCTGCCCCGACATCGGCAAGATGCGGGCGATCGGCTACGCGCCCGCCATCTCCCTGGTTCAGGGCATCGAGCGCACGGTCGCGTGGTACCGCGAGAATCCGGCGCCGACCGATTCCAACCCGCTTCTGTGAGGAACGGCCCAATGGACAGCTTGGCGGGCAAGACCGTCTTCGTGGCCGGACATCGCGGCCTCGTCGGCAGCGCCCTGGTGCGGCGGCTCGAGGGTGAGGATTGCGAGATCCTCACCGCCACCCGCGCGGAACTCGACCTGTGCGACCAGACCGCCGTGCGCGCCTGGATGCGCGACCGGCGGCCGGACGCTGTGTTCCTGGCCGCCGCCAAGGTCGGCGGGATCCTCGCCAACGCGACCTATCCGGCCGATTTCCTCTACGAAAACCTGATGATCGAGGCCAACGTCATCGAGGCGGCGTTCCGCGAGGACGTGGCCAAGCTGCTGTTCCTGGGCTCAAGCTGCATCTACCCCAAATTTGCCGATCAGCCGATCGTCGAGGCGAGCCTGCTGACCGGATCGCTGGAGCCGACCAACGAGTGGTACGCGGTCGCCAAGATCGCCGGGATCAAGCTCGCCCAGGCCTACCGCCAGCAGCACGGCCGCGACTTCATCTCGGCCATGCCGACCAACCTCTACGGGCCGGGCGACAATTTCGACCTCACCTCCAGCCACGTCCTACCCGCCCTGCTCCGCAAGGCGCACGAGGCCAAGCGCGCGGGGGCGAAAGAGATGGTGATCTGGGGCACTGGATCGCCGCGCCGGGAGTTCCTGCACGTCGACGACTGCGCTGACGCCTGCGTCCATTTGATGAAGACCTACTCACAGGCCGAGCACGTCAATGTCGGCTCGGGCGAGGATATCCCGATCTACGACCTGACCCGTCTCGTCTGCGAGGTCGTCGGGTTCGAGGGCGAGATCGTGCGCGATCCGAGCAAGCCCGACGGCACCCCGCGCAAGCTGATGTCGGCGGACAAGCTGCGCGGCCTCGGCTGGGTGCCGAAGGTGCCGCTGCGGGACGGGATCGCCGAGACCTATGCGTGGTTCCAGGAGCATGCGGTCGATGCCTGAGAGGCCTCCTGGCCGGGTTGCTTCGGCACGCCCCTCGCTCCTCATGCTGAGGTGCCGAGCGAAAGCTCGGCCTCGAAGCACCCCGGAACGCTCGATCCCATGGCGCCGGTCGGTTGGCAGAGGCGTGGCGGCGTACTTCGAGGCTGCTGACGCAGCACCTCAGCATGAGGATCGTCGTGGATGGCGGAACAGGTCGTTCGAAAGGGCTCTGAGATCGATGGGAGCGTTCACGTGACCGAAGCAGCCACCATCCCGGCATCGGGGCCCTACGCGCTCCGGATCAACTGGAACGATCCCTATCTTGTCCAAGCGGACGGGCCGGCCTCGCACCGCCTGCCGGCGACCCGCATCCTCGGCGTGCCGGTGAGCGTCGTCGACATGCCGTTGGCGGTCCGCACCCTGATCGGCTGGGCGCGGGCGCGGCGCACCGGCATGGTCTGCGTGCGCGACGTCCACGGCATCATGTGCGCCCAGGACCAGCCCGACCTGAGGGCCGCGCACGAGCGGGCCAGCATGATCCTCCCGGACGGGGCCCCGCTCACCATCATCAGCCGGTTCTTCCGCGCGCACGGCACCGGCCGCGTGCCGGGCCCCTCACTGATGGAGGAGATGTTCGCGGCGACCCAGAACACCGGCATCCGCCACTATCTCTACGGCGGCAAGGAGGGCGTGGCCGAGCAGGTCGCGCGGAACTTCGCCCGCAAATATCCCGGCACCCAGGTCTGCGGGCTTGCCTGTCCGCCCTTCGGTGCCGTCGCTCCGGAACTGGACGCGACACTCACGGATGCGATCCGGGCGGCCGAGCCGCACATCGTCTGGGTCGGCCTGTCGACGCCGAAGCAGGACACTTGGATGAACGACCACCTCGACCGGCTTCCGGGCATGGTGCTGATCGGCGTCGGGGCCGCCTTCGACTTCCATTCCGGGGCGGTGAAGCGCGCGCCGAAGATCATGCAGACCCTGGCGCTCGAATGGCTGCACCGTCTCCTCAGCGAGCCCCGGCGGCTGTGGCGGCGCTACCTCGTGATGGCGCCCGTCTTCCTCTGGAAGATGGCACGGCAGCCCGACCCGCACCGGTCGTAGGGAGCCATCTGTTGCGCGTCCTCATCGTCCACAACCACTACCAGATCCGGGGCGGCGAGGACGCGGTGGTGGAGCACGAGGCCGCCGCCCTCGCCGCTTCCGGCTGCACGGTCGAGACGCTGACCTTCCACAACGACGACATCCGCACGCCCCTCGACCGCCTGCGCACGGCGTTCGAGGCACCGCACGCCCCTCGCGGGATCGCCCGCGTGGTCGCGGCGGTGGAGCGGTTCCGGCCCGACGTGGTTCACGCCCACAACACTTTTCCGCTGGTCTCGCCGGCCATGCACGGGGTGGTGCGGGCGCTCGGGCCGGTGACGGTGCAGACGCTGCACAATTTCCGCCTCGCCTGCGCTGGCGCGATGCTGATGCGCGACGGCGCGCCCTGCGAGACCTGTCTCACCGGCTCCTCCTACGCCGCCGTGCGCCACGGCTGCTACCGCGGCTCGCGCCTCGGCACCCTGGCCGTGGCGCGGATGATCGACCGGCACCGCCGAACCGGCACCTGGACGCGGGACGTCGACGCCTTCGTCGCACTCACCGAGTTCGCCCGCGGCCGCTTCATCGCGGCCGGGCTGCCCGCGCACCGCCTCTTCGTGAAGCCGAACGGCCTGCCCGATCCGGGCGCGCCCGACGACGGCCCGCGCGATGGCATCCTCTTCGCCGGCCGCCTCAGTCCGGAGAAGGGCGTCGAGATCCTCAAGCAGGCGGCTGCGCGCCTCTCTGCACCCGTCGACGTCGCGGGCGAGGGCCCGCTGCGGGAACGGCTCGAGGGGGCGCCCGGTCTCACCCTTCTCGGCGCCCTCCCTCACGGCGAGATGCGGGCGCGGATGAGCCGGGCCGCCGCGCTCGTCGTGCCCTCCCTCTGGTACGAGGGTCTGCCGATGGTGGTGGCCGAGGCTTATGCCGCGGGCACGCCGGTCATCGCCTCGCGGATCGGAGCGCTCGCCGGTCTCATCGAGGACGGTGTGACCGGCCTCCTGGTGGCACCGGGCGATCCCGCCGCCCTCGCCGGTGCCATCGAGCGGCTGCGCAACCAGCCTGAGGACGCCCGGCGGATGGGCGCGGCCGCCCGCGCCGCCTATCTGCGCGACTGGACCGAGGCGGCGACGACCGCCGCGCTGCTGAGGATCTACCGGACGGCGCTCGACGCGCGCCTGCGGGACGACCGTGTGAGCGCGTGACGATCACCGGGCCCCGCAGCCGCAGGAGCCAACACGTGGTCGCGAGGCGAAGCCGAAGTGATCCAGGCGCGACATCTCCGGAAGGGGCGCCCCGGATCGCCACGGCTTTGCCTCGCGATGACGGAGGAGAGATCGAAGCAATCAACCGGAAATCGTATCAGAACGTTCGGGGCAGATGATTTTCCATTCGATCCAGCCTGACGGATCCGATTCGATTTCAATCAAGCGGCAGAAACCGTAATCTCTGCCTTTCAATCTGTGGCAATGCCGGTTCCGGCTCGGGCTCGTCTTCGTAGGGTGCGTTTTTGAGTTCATAGAGGAGAAACAGCATTGCCATCAGGCCGATGCCGGTCGCTCCCCAGATCATCAGCGACACACTCGTCATCGGCCCCTGCTGCCCTTTGATTTTTGTTAACCTATGTTGCTCACGGCCGCCGCCCGGACGCAAGCCGCTCTCCGCCCCCATGCAATCACAAGATCAAGGGCGGCGTAGCCCAATATCGGTCTGCCTTGGAACACGCGGGGACCCGTTGGCGGCAGGCCGGCTCATCGCAGTGCCATCAGGCTGATCTTGGCGGCCATCACCCGGCAGCCGGCTTCCGAGAAGGCGCCTTCGTGGCCGAAGCCGGGGACGCTGACGGTCTCCCCGTTCTCGGCAAAGGCGCGCCAGCCCAGCATGGGGTCGAGCGGCGGGCCGACCGGAATGCTCTCGCTGCGCACGATCAGCACCGGCCCGGAATGCGGGCGCGGTTCGTAGGCCAGGGCGAGTGCGTCGAGATCGTCGGTGACCTGCCAGAACGCCTCCTCGGGGTTCGGCGAGGCCAGCCCTGCCCGATGCAGATGGCGACGCAGCCCGCGCCAAACCGGGTTCGAGCGGAGCCGGAGATGGGCCCGCGAGACGAGGTAACGGGCGCCGTCGCGGCGCAGGTGGCGCAGCAGCGCGGCGAGCCGCCCGCGCCGGTAGGCGGAGGCGGCCCGGCCGCGCTCGCGCGGATCGAGGCGCCGGAAATAGCCGGGCTCCCAGCAATCGATGAGGACGACGAGGGCGACGTCACGGCCCGTATCCGCGAATTGCCGGGCGATTTCGAAGGCGAGGACGCCGGAGCGGCAGAACCCGACGAGGCGGATCGGCCCGCGCGGCTGCGCGGTCTCGATGGCCTCGCGATAGGCGCCCGCGAGCCGCTCCAGTGTCTCCTCCTGCGGCGCCAACCGGCTCTCGAGCTGCAGCGTCGCGAACGGCTGGTCCGCGCCGAGAGCTTCGGCCAGCGGCCGATAGAGTTCCGGATCGGCGGCAGCGTGATGGATCGCGGTGAAGCCGGGCCGCTCTTCTGCGCGCGGCGCTTCCTGAAGCGAGCGGTGCCGCACGCCCGCGGCCTTCGCGCCGCTCAGCAGGGCGCAGAGGCGTGCGACCGTGCCCGCCTCGAAGAAGGACCAGAGCGGAACCGACCGGCCGGTTGCCGCCTCGATCCGGGCGACGACCCGCGCCGCCAGCAGCGAGTGGCCGCCGGAGGCGAAGAAGTCGTCGTCGTCGCCGAGGTCCGGACGCGCCAGCATCTCCCGCCAGATCGCCCGCACCATGGTCCGAAGGTCGTCGGTGTCGACGCCCGTCTCCGGCAGCGCTTCGGGGTGAACCGGCGCCGCGTCGACGGGCACGGAGGCGGCCCCACCCTCCGGGGCATTGCCCGTGAACGGCACCGGATCGGGCAGGCGCGCGCCGACCGCGGCGCAGGCGGCGCGCTCGAAATCCGCGAGCAGGGCGGCGACGGTCGCCGCGTCATAGAGGCCGGCGTCGTACTCGCACACGAGGCGCCAGCCCGCCTCGGTTGGCGCGAGTTCGAGATCGAGGTCGAAGAAGCTGCCGCTGGCGGCGTAGTCGAGCTCGACCAGGCGGATCGATGGCGCGCCCTCGTTCGAGGCGGCCGCGGGCCGTGTCGCGATGGGTGTCGGGCGAAGCCGGACGTTGACCGAGACCAGGGGCGGCCGCAGCCCGTCGCGGCAGGGCGCCAGCGCCTGCACCACCCGGTCGAACGGGGCGAGCGCGTGGTCGCAGGCATCGAGAATCGTCCGCCGCGTCGCCGCGAGTCGTTCGGCGAAGCCCTGCCCCGTTCCGAGATCGGTCCGGAGCACCAGCGTGTTCACGAAGGTGCCGACGACCCCTTCGAGTTCCACCTCGTCGCGCCCGAGCACCTGCGTCCCGATGGCGATATCGCTGCGCCCGGTGCGCGCGCCGAGGAGCCCGAACAGAATCGTGCAGGCCAGAACGAACGGGGTGGCGCCATGCGCCCGCGCATAGTCCTCCAGGCGGGCGCCGAGTTCGGCGGGCAGCAGGCGCGTCTCGGCGGCGAAGCGCCGGTCCCGGCCGGGGCGGCGCGGATGGTCCGGCGGTAGCTCAAACGGTGTGAGGTCGCGCAGGGACTGTGCCCAGTAGGCGAGATCGCGCTCCGCCGCTGCGGCGATAGGGGATGAGATCTCCCACTCGGCGAAGTCGGCATAATGCAGGGAAGCTGACACCGGAGCCGGTGCCTGTCCGCGGATCAGGGCGCCGTAGATCGCGACGAATTCACGGGCCAGCACCACCATCGACCAGCCGTCGCAGATGCTGTGATGGGCGGTGACGAGCAGCAGGGAATCGGTGCGCCCGAGCCGCAGCAGCGTCACCCGCAGCAGCGGGGCGAGCGCCAGATCGAACGGCTTGCCGGCCTCCGACTCGGCGAT
Source organism: Methylorubrum sp. B1-46 (assembly GCF_021117295.1). Classification (NCBI taxonomy): domain Bacteria; kingdom Pseudomonadati; phylum Pseudomonadota; class Alphaproteobacteria; order Hyphomicrobiales; family Methylobacteriaceae; genus Methylorubrum; species Methylorubrum sp. B1-46. Next base: position 5,070,059 of record NZ_CP088247.1, read on the forward strand.
CGTCCGCGCCTCACCCAGGCGGTCGCCGGGCAGGCCGGAGAGATCGATCTCGGAGAAAGGCAGCGGCACCGTTCCGGCGATCCGCTGCACCGGTCGCCCGCCCTCCCCGACGATCGACGTGCGCAACGCCTCGTGCCGCTCGATCAGGATGCGGAAGGCGCGGGTCAGGATCTCGGCATCGAGCCGCCCGGCGATGCGCCAGCGGGCGGCGACGTGCAGGCTCGGATCGCCCGGCCGCAACTGGTCGAGCAGCCAGAACCGCGTCTGGCTGTGGGAGCAGCGGGCGGTGAAGGCATCGCCGCCATGAGTCTCGCCCGGCGCCGCGGTCGTCTCCTGCGTGAAATGCCGCATTCCGTCCGCCCTCACGCCTGACCGACCGCGGCGCGCTCGGCCTCCGCCGGCCGCGGGCGCCGGATCGGCGCGATCGGCGCGCGGGCGGCCAGCGTTTCCCCGCCCTCCCCAAGGCGGCCGTGCAGCAGGGCGGCGATCCGGGCGATGGTGCGCTCCCCGAACAGGTCGCCCGCGCCGAGGGGCAGGTTCTCCCGCCGAGCCCGCGCGACGATGCGGAACACGGCGAGCGAATCCGCTCCGAGCGCGATCAGGTCGTCATCCGGCGCGACGGTGTCGAGGCCCAGCACCTCCCGCCAGATCGCCGCCAGCCGCGCCTCGACGCCGTCACCCGCGGTTCGGACCGGGGCGGGTTTGAGGTGAAACGGCGTGGCGGCACTCGGCTCGGCGGCGAGACCGTTGGCTTGCGTCTCCGGGGCGGGCAACGCCTTACGGTTGATCTTACCGCTCGCCGTCAGCGGCAGTTCCGGCAGCCGAACCCATTGCGAGGGGATCATGTAGTCCGGAAGGTCGCGGGCAAGCGCGGCGCGCAGGGTCCGCAGGGTGGGGACCGCCTCATCCTGGGCGCGCACGTAGTAGCAGACGAGGCGGTCCTCGCCGGCGGCGTCGGGGCGCAGCACGACGACCGCATGCAGCCCGGTCTGGCGCAGCAGCACCGCCTCGATCTCGCCCGGCTCGATCCGGTAGCCGCGCAGCTTGATCTGGTGGTCGGCCCGTCCCAGGATCTCGACGCGTCCGTCCGGCTGGAAGCGGGCGCGGTCGCCGGTCCGGTAGAGCCGCGCGCCGGCGCATTCCGGCAGGGCGCTGGCGATGAAGCTTCGCTCCGTCAGATCCGGCCGCCCGAGATAGCCCCGGGCGAGCCCGACGCCGCCGATCAGCAATTCGCCGGTGACGCCGACCGGCACCGGTTCGCCCTGCGGATCGAGGATGAACAGGCTCGTGTTGTCGATCGGCCGCCCGATCGTGACCGTCTCCTCCTGCGGATCGACCCGCTCGGCCGAGGACCAGATCGTCGTCTCCGTCGGCCCGTAGAGGTTCCACAATTCGCCGCCGCCCTCGGTCAGGCGGCGGGCGAGATCGAGCGGCAGGGCCTCGCCGCCGCACAGCATCTTGAGACCGGGACGGGATCGGAAACCCGCCTCCAGCAAGAGCCGCCACGTCATCGGCGTTGCCTGGAGCACGGTGGCCTTGCTCCATTCGAGACGGGCGAGGAGAGCGTGGCCGTCCCGCGCCTCCTCGGCGGAAGCGAGCACGATCTGGGCGCCGCGGATCAGCGGCAGCAGCAATTCGAGACCGGCGATGTCGAAGGTGACTGTCGTCACTGCGAGCAGCCGGTCGTCGTGGCCGAGCCCCGGCGCCCGCGCCATCGAGAACAGCAGGTTCGAGAGACCGCGATGGGGCACCTCGACGCCCTTCGGCGCGCCGGTCGTGCTCGACGTGTAGATCAGATAGGCGGCCCGATCCGCCGGCACGCGCGGGAAGCGGTGCGGCGCCGGCCCGTCGAGCCGGTCGACCTCGATGATCCGCGGGGCTTCCTCCGGCATGAGCGCCCGGTCGGCGGCGAGAGTGAGCATTGCGCCGATTCCCGCATCGGCAGCGATTCCGGCGCGGCGGGCGGGCGGCATCGCCGGGTCGAGGGGGACGTAGGGGATGCCGGCGCGCAACGCGCCGAGCATCGCTGCGACGAGTCCCGGCGAGCGGCGCATGAGGAGGCCGACGCGGGCCCCCTCGGGCAGGGCGCTATCCAACAAGGCGGCGGCGATCCGGTCGGCCCAGCGGTCGAGGGCGCCGTAGGAGATGGCTTCCTCGCCGAAGCGGACCGCGATCCGGTCCGGGGCGCGTCGGGCGTGGATCCGGAAGGCGCGCATCGCCCCGACATCGAGCGGGTGCGCCGTCTCGGTCGCGTTCCAGGCCACCAGCATGGTCCGCCGCTCGGCCGGATCGAGCAGCGCGACACGCCCGATCGACTGCGCCGGATCCTGGGCGAGGTGCCCAAGCAGGGTGAGATAGTGGCCGATCCAGCGAACGATCGTGGCCGGCTCGAACAGGGCGCGGTTGTAGGTGGCGTCGAGGGTCAGCCCGTCGGCGGTTTCGCTCACGCTGAAGGTCAATTCGAAGGTCGAGAACCGTTTGAGGGCCGGCGCGAGGGCTCCGTGCAGGCCCGGCCCGAAATCGAGGGCGTCGGGGAAGCGCTGGAGATTGAACTGAACCTGGGCCAGCGGTGGGCGCGCCGGATCGTGCGGCCGGTCGAGGTGGCGCAGCAGGCGCCCCAGCGTGCAGTCGGCATGGGCGGCGGCCTCGGCGAGCGCCGCGCCGGTGCGGGCGAGATGGGCGGCGAAGGGCTCCGCCGGATCGAACCGGGCCCGCAGCGGCAGGAAATCGGCATGGTGCCCGACGAGGCCGGGTTCGCCGCGGCGCGGCTGCCCCGCCGCGGGTACGCCGACCACGAGGTCGTCCTGCCCCGAGAGCCGGGCGAGCAGCACTTGGAAGGTGGCGAGCATCACCGCGGTCAGCGTCTGCCCCTGGCCGGCCGCGAGGGCTCTCAACCCGGCGACGAGCGGAGGCGGCAGGACGGCACGGCGCGTATCGCCGGCAAAGCCGCGCAGCTTCGGCCGCGGATGGTCGGCCGGCAGGTCGAGCGGCTCGGGCAGGCGCGCGTAGAGTCCGGCCCAGTAGGCCAGCGCCTGCTCCGCCTCCGAGGCGAGGCAGCCATCGGCCCGGCCCGCCGGCGCCCGTTGGTCGGGACCGGAGCGGTAGGCGCTCGCGATCTCGTCGGCCAGGACGGCGAAGGACCAGCCGTCGCAGGCGATGTGGTGGGCCGAGAGAACGAGGACGTGATTCCGCTCGCCGAGGCGGACGAGGTCGGCCCGCGCCACCGGGCCGGCGACGGGATCGAACGACAGGCCGGCCAGCGCGTGAAGCTCGGCGCCGAGCGCGACCTCCGGCTCGGCCTCGCGCGAGATATCGGCCCAACGGACTGGGACTTGGCCCGCGGGATCGACCCGCACGCTCTCGCCGCTCGAGGCGACGCGGCTGCGCAGCGCGCCGTGGCGGCCGAGCACCGCATGCGCGGCGTCCAGCAGGCGCGCCGCATCGAGCGGGCCTTCGAGCCGGAGAGTGACGATCTCGGTCATCGCGGCGTTGGCATCCGCCCCGAATTGCGCGGCGAGCCAGATCTCGGCCTCGCCGTCGGTGAGAGGCCGCTGCGCCCCGCGATCCGCCGCCGGCAGCGCCGGAGAGGGCCGCAACTCGGGCAGAGGAGTTCGCGCGGCCGTGCAGGCCAGGGTGAGGGTGCGGAGCTGTTCCTCCACGACGCGGCACACGGCATCGAGCTGGTGCCGGAAGACCTCCTGCAACTCCTCCGGCGACAGCGTTCCGGGCGGCACGGCCTGCCGCCTGTCCCCGCCGTCATCCGGCGCAGGACGAGGCTCGATCGCCTGGAAACCAGCCGCGCCGTCGATGCAGGACATCCCGATCCTCGTCTGGCGTGCGGCTCGTCGGCGAGGGCCGGGGCGGCGGATGTGCCATCCGCCGGGCATCCCTCACCGGATTCCCGCCGCGCCGCCGAGCCCGAACCGGGTGCCTCCGACGATCAGGCGTCCGATGAGGCACGCCTGCCTTCGTCAAGCGAGCAGGAGCGTCATCGCGTCACCGGGATTGTGGTGGCCGATGTTTCGGCCGGTCTCCGTCAAGCCCCCGGAAGACATGGCCGCGACCATACCAGCGGGCGGACGACGATCATCTGCCTCCTTGGGAGTAGTGCTTCTCCGCCGGCGGTGGATCATCCGGCTTTCGGAAGAGACGATGCTTCATACCAAATCCGATTGATCCCTGCGGGATGGCGGATTCGGACTTCGCTCAGGCGCCGCGCGGGATTGCTGATACGCTCCCCGCTCCGATCGAGCGGAGACCGTATCAGAGTGCGGAATTCGGCCGCGCCTCTGTGGAGGCGGTACCGGAAAGACGCGCCTCCAGCCGCTCGATCGCCGCGCTAACCAACGCCTTCGAGGCGTGCAGCGTACCGAGTTCGACCGAGGACATCGCCAGCATCACCGGCAGGAGGTTGCCGGTCGGGCGGCCGTCCTCGCGGAACAGGCGGAGGTCGTCGTCGGGCTTGAGGCCGACGCTGCCGGCGATCCGCGCCGCGTAGTTGCGGATGCGCGTCTCGTCGCTGGCGCAGACCGGTGCCGGAAGGCTCAGATCGAGCAGGCTGCCCTTCGGCAGCGAGGCGGCGATCGAGGGCAACGCCGCCGCTTCCGCCGACAGCTGGTCGGGCGCCAGCAGCGCGGCGGGATTGACCGCGCCCGAGGCGACGGACGAGCGGACCGCGGAGGCCGGCGGCGCCGGTGAGCGGGAGGGCGCCACTTGCGTGATCTTCGGCATCGCCGCAGCGCTTGGCGAGGGCGTTGCGGTCAGACCCGTCGCGATGTCGGCGGCCGGCTTCGGCAGGGGGACGGCCGGTCGCGTCCCGGCTCCGGGCGCGCGGCCGGGATGCCCGGCGAGCCGCGCGCGGGCCGACCAGGGTTGCACCCGCAAGCCCCCCTTGGCGGCGGGCGCCGCGCGCGCGACCCCACCCCGCCCGTGCCGCGCCAGGAAGCGGGCGCGCAGCGTGCCGCCGATGCCCTGCGGTGCGATTGCCGTCGAGACGGCCGCCGCCTGCCGGGCCGGACGCCGCGGCCGGCCTGCGATCGGCGCCGCTGCCGCAAGGCGGGGTGCGCCGCACTCGGCGGGCGCCCAGCGGCGCACGATGGCGAGCGCCGAGCGCCGTCCGTAGTCGCGCTGGTAGCGGCGCAGGAGTTGGGCGGCCGCATCCGCGCCGTCGGCGGCAGTGGCGAAGCCGGTATGGCCCTCCGCGTCGCCGCCGAGTTCGCCGCTCCAGCCCGCCTGTTTGATGCACCAGTAATTGTTGAGCCGCACGCAGCGGGCCACGAAGCCCGGCTCGCTCGCCGCGTGCCGGACGACAAGGGCGAGCGTGCCGGGCGCAAGGTTCTCGCCCGCCTGCTCGCGCCAGTTGGAGACGGCCCGCGCCACTTGGCTGAAGCTCGGCGGCGGTGTCGGCGCCGCCTCGGCCGCATGCGGCAGAGCCGGCAGGCGCGCCCGCGTCGCGTCGAGCGCGGGTTCGATCCGCGGCATCAGAGCCGTCAGCGCGAGGAGCGATTCGAGGAGCACGCCGGTCTTCCCTTACGCGGTGTCAGCTCGGCCGTTCTCGTCAGGGAACGGCGCGCGGCGGCGGAGGGTTCGATGCGGCCGACGGAAACCGCTCAATCGTCCTCCATCTCCGCCGCGAGCTGGCGCGGGCGCACGAACCGAAGGAGACGCCCGGCACCGGGAGCGACGTCCTCCCAGCCCACCGCGTCGAATTCCAGCACGGCGAGCGCCGCGGTCGGGAATTTTTCGCGAAGGTCGTTTCTCTGCTCCTTCGGCCCCTCCCCCACGAGCCGAAGGGCGAGGTCGCCGAGGCCGGGATTGTGGCCGATGACGAGCAGAGTCTGCGCCTCCGCCGGGGCGGAGCGGATCGCGTCGAGGATGCGGGAAGCGTGCGCCTCGTAGATCGAGGGCACCGTCTCCATCGGCGTCTCGGGCAGCTCGCCCCGCACCGCCTCCCAGGTCTCCTGCGTGCGTCGGGCCGGCGACACCATGACGTGATCGGGTGCCAGGGATTCGCGGGCGATGTAGGCGCCCATCAGCGGCGCGGCCTTGCGTCCGCGGGGATTGAGCGGTCGGTCGATATCGCCCACTCCCTGCGGATAGGCGGATTTGGCGTGGCGCAGGAGGAGCAGGCGGCGCATCATTGGAAACCGACCACGGCATGCGGGACGTAAGGGGCTTCGAGTCGGGCGATCTCGTCCGGCGTCAGCGCGAGGTCGAGGGCGGCCGCCGCATCGTCGAGATGCCCCGGCTTCGAGGCGCCGATGATCGGCGCGGCCACGCCCGGTCGCTGGATCACCCAGGCGAGCGCTACCTGCGCCCGCGGCACGCCGCGGTTCCGCGCCACTTCGGCCACCGCCTCGATCACCTTGCGGTCGGCCTCGACGGTGGCGTCGTAGAGGTTCTTTCCGACGAGATCGCTCTCCTGTCGGGCGCTGCCTGCGTCGAAGTCGCGGGTGAGCCGACCGCGGGCGAGTGGGCTCCACGGCAGCAGCGGGATGCCCTGGTCGGCGCAGAGCGGGATCATCTCGCGCTCCTCCTCGCGGTGGAGCAGGTTGAGATGGTTCTGCATGGTGGCAAAGCGCGTCCAGCCGTTGAGGTCGGCGGTGTAGAGCGCCTTCGCGAACTGCCACGCGAACATCGAGGAGGCGCCGATGTATCGAGCCTTGCCCGCCTTCACGACGTCGTGGAGCGCCTCCAGCGTGACCTCGATCGGCGTGGCGTAGTCCCAGCGGTGGATCTGGTAGAGATCGACGTAGTCGGTGCCGAGACGCTTGAGCGAGGCGTCGATCGCGGAAAAGATCGCCTTGCGCGAGAGGCCGCCGGCATTGGGCTGCTTCTTCAGCGGATAGTACACCTTGGTTGCCAGCACGATGCTGTCGCGGTCGGCGTAATCCTTGAGTGCGCGGCCGACGATCTCCTCCGACGTGCCGTCGGAATAGTAGTTCGCGGTGTCGAAGAAATTGATCCCGAGATCGAGCGCACGCTTGATCAGCGGCCGGCTCTCCTCCTCGCGCATCGTCCACGGATGCGGTCCCCGCTCCGGCACGCCGTAGGTCATGCAGCCGAGGCAGAGTGGTGAGATGTCGAGGCCGGTGCGGCCGAGTTTTTTGGTCTGCATGGGGGCATCACGCGGGTGGACGACGCGCCCTTACATGGGGCGCCGCCGCCGATCGTCACCGCAGGATCGCGCGGTTCGCACCATCGGCGATCGCCGGATGACGACACCGTGACGGACATCGTGCTTGCAAAAAGATTGTGCGCAACTCATGAAGGGGAGCGTTCTGCTTGGCGCGATTCTAAACTGAGAGAGTGTCCCATGATCCGGCTTCGCATGCTCCTCGGTTGCACCGCTGCCATCGGTTGTCTCCTCGGCCCGGCCATGGCCGAGGAGGCCGATCCCGCCGCCATCGTCGCCGGGATGTTCGCCGCCGGCGGCAACCATACGGGCGTGCGCGCCAGCGGCGCCAAGGGCGTCTGCCTCAAGGGCGAATTCACCCCAGCGCCTGGCGCCGCCGCCCTGTCGAAGGCGCCCCAATTCCAGAAGGCGGCGCCGGTGACGGCCCGCTTCTCCATGGGCGGCAGCAACCCGAAGGTCTCCGACAAGGCCAAGCCGGTCACCCGCGGCTTCGCCATGCGGATGAACGACCCCGCCGGCGACATGGTGTTCGTGGTGATCTCCGCGCCGGTCTTCTCGACGCGCACGCCCGAGCAACTCCTCGCCTCCCTCCAGGCCCGCGCACCGGGGCCGGATGGCAAGCCGGATGCCGAGAAGGTCAAAGCATTCGTGGCCGCCAATCCGGAGACGACGCGGCAGGCGGCTTGGCTCAACGCGCGGCCGGTGCCGGCGAGCTTCGCGGGCGTCGATTACTGGGGCGTCCACGCCTACACGCTCACCAACGCGAAGGGTGAGACCAAGACGGCGAAGCTGAAATTCGTGTCCGCCGACAAGGCCGGTCTCAGCGACGACGAGCTGAAGGCCAAGCCCGACAGCTTCTACGCCGACGAGTTGAAGGAGCGCCTGGGCCGCGGGCCGGCCCGGTTCGACCTCGTCGCGATCCTGGCCGAGCCGGGCGATCCGACGAACGACCCGACCGTCCAGTGGCCGGAGGAGCAGCGCAAGACCGAGACGCTCGGCACCCTCGCGATCACGGCGATCGAGCCGGACGCCACCTGCGATGCGCGGACCTTCGACCCAGTGGCGGAACTGCCGGAGGGCATCGCCGGCCCGTCCGACGACCCGATGTTCGCGATCCGCTCCCCGGCCTACGCCGTGTCGCTCTCCCGCCGGGCGAACTGACCGGCCAGGCCAGGGGCGGCTCAGCCGCCCCTGCCCTCTCGGCGCATCATGAAGGCGAGCTTCTCGAACAGACTGACGTCCTGCTCGTTCTTCAGCAGCGCACCGTGCAGCGGCGGAATCAGTTTGCGGCCGTCGCGCTCCCGCAGGGTCTCGGGCTGAACGTCCTCGGAGACGAGGAGCTTGAGCCAGTCGAGCAGTTCGGAGGTCGAGGGCTTTTTCTTGAGTCCCGGCACCTCCCGGGTCTCCAGGAACACCCGCAAAGCCTCCTCGACGAGGCGGTGCTTGATGCCCGGATAATGCACCTCGACGATGCGTTGCAGCGTCTCGGCGTCGGGAAACTTGATGTAGTGGAAGAAGCAGCGGCGCAGGAAGGCGTCCGGCAGCTCCTTCTCGTTGTTCGAGGTGATGATGACGATGGGGCGGTTTTCCGCGCGGACCGTCTCTCCGGTCTCGTAGACGTGGAACTCCATCCGGTCGAGTTCGGTCAGCAGGTCGTTGGGGAACTCGATATCGGCCTTGTCGATCTCGTCGATCAGCAGTACCGGCCGCTGCGGGGCCGTGAACGCCTCCCACAACTTGCCGCGGCGGATGTAGTTGGCGATGTCCGAGACCCGCGGGTCACCGAGCTGCGAGTCGCGCAGCCGCGAGACGGCGTCGTACTCGTAGAGTCCCTGCTGCGCCTTGGTCGTGGACTTGATGTTCCAGGTCAGCAGCGGCGCGCCGAGGCCCCGGGCGATTTCTTCCGCCAGCACCGTCTTGCCGGTGCCGGGCTCGCCCTTCACCAGAAGCGGGCGCTCCAGCACGATCGCGGCGTTGACCGCCGTGGTGAGATCGGGCGGTGCGACGTAGGACTCGGTTCCAGTGAAGCGCATGGTGTCTCGCGTCGGCATGGGGATCGCCCGCAGTAACCCGGCGCGAAGCGGATCGGCAATCGGTCCGGCAGCCGGTTCGAGGCGTCCCTGTCTACAGCGTCTTCCCGTCGTGCCACACGCAGTTGGTGGCGAGGATCCCGAGGTTCACGTCCGATTTCTGCGGCTGCGGCAGCGTCTTGCCGTCCATGGCGAGGTCGATCTTGATTTCGACCTGCCCCTTCGTCTCGTTCGAGCGGCGGGAGAAGTAGCAATATTGCTGGAACGGACGCTCCTCGTTGGCCTTGAAGTTCCAGCCGGTCACGATCTGCCCGTCGAGATAAGGCACCTGCTTGAAGACCGTGAAGGTCGTGTTCACCGGCGCCTGCGAGGCCGGGGCGGCGTCGGCGCCGAGCTGGGCCTTCGTCGGCGTCGGCACGGCGTTGGCCCGCTGCGCAGGCAGCCCTTCGAGCTTGAGCGTGTTGTCGGTCAGCGTGACCTCGCCCTTGGTCTTGAGCGTGACGTTGGCGAGCGCCGTCTGCATCGCGCTGGCGATCTTCTCCGCCGCCGAGTCGAACTGGTTCATGTAGGCGTAGCCATAGCAGGCCGCGCCGATGCCGATCCCGGCCAGCGCCGAGAAGGCGCCGGCCCCGAGTGCCCGCAGAAGGAAGGCGCGAGCGAAATGCATCCGCGCCTCCGCCCGCAGGCGGCCGTTGACGTGTTGCGCGAGCACGATGTTCTCGTGCGTGCCCTCGGTGTGGATGCTCATGGCCGGGCGCTCGACTTGCGGGGCTTTACGCGGTCACGCCGGTCGGGGCGTTGCCGGAAGTGTTGGCGGGCGGCGGGGGCGGCGGCACCACCGGGGCCGTGCGTCGCTCCAGCGGAATCACCGAGGCGTCGCGCGTGACCGGTCTGGGCTGAGCCAGGGCCATTTCCTGGCGCACGCCCTCGGCGATCGAGGCGAGCAGGTAGGGCGTGGCTTCCGGGTTCACGGCGGCGCCGAGGTCGTCCTCGTCCATGAAGGTCCGGCGCACCGAGACCGCCGAGAGCGCCAGGATCGTCGAGGCAAAGGCCGCGCAGAGGGCCGGCACGAACACGAAGATGCGCAGGAAGGCGTGGACCTGTGCGTCGCTCACCTCGATCGGATCGACGCCGTAGACCATGGCGGTGAAGGAGTGGAGTTGCGAGCGGTTGACCGCGTTGCGGTAGGCCTGCTCGGCATCGGCGACCTTGCGGTCGGCCGCGCCCCGGTCGAGGAGGCCGCGCGCCTTGCGCGCCTCCTCCAGCTCCTTGACGATGGCGCTGCGGTCGGTACCCGCCTTGGCCACCGCGGCGTTGAGGGTCGCGGTGCGCGGGTCGGTGACGCATTTCAGGTTCGAGTAGCGCATGCCGCGGCTGTTGGTGCCGGAGATGCGCTCGCAGCGCTGCGCCGGAAGGCCGGCGAGCTGCGAGGCGTTCTCGGCCGAGCGCCGCTCGATCTGTTCCAGCTCGTTCGTGTACTGCTCGACGCGGGCATTGGCGGCGGCAATCCGGGTATCGATGCTGTCGCGGTCGGCCTGCGCGTCCTTGAGAGCGGTCTTGGCCTTGGCCGCGTCCATCAAGCGGGGATGGAACATCATCTCGCCGAGCTGCGACACCGATTTGGTGGTCACGCCCGCGGCGAAGATGATGCCGATGACCGCCAGGCTCTTCACGAACCAGGAGCGCTGCGTGCGCGCCAGGATGCCGAGGGGCACGCGGCACAGTTCCACCGCGGCGTAGACCAGCGGCGCCAGCAGCATGAAGTAGAACGCCCGTTCGTCGCCGTCGCTGTAATAGCCCGCGAACAGCCACGCGCCCCACAGCGAGGCGCCGATCACCATGAACTCGACGAGGTAGGCGATGGCGACGTAGCCCCACTTGATGCGGTAGCCGCGCTCGATGTCGCGCTCGTGCTTCCACCGTTGCTGGTCGAGCACCCAGTCGCGCCGCTCGCGCTGCACGTCCCGGTTCGGAGGCTGTCTGCGGAAGAAATTCATGCGCTTCTTGGACTGCTGCGGGCCTCCGGAGGCGGCGGACCCGCCACCTCCTAACATCGCGTTACCCGAGCGTAAGCGCGTATTGTGCCGAAGTTGTGCCGGCCAACACGATGAGCGGTGGATGGCCAGATAGCCTGACTGCCATGGCGGAAGCGGCGACGCGAAAACCGCGGGAGGGTGCGGAAAACGATTGCTCCACGACCGGCTCGCCGCCCATGATGCGGTCCGGTCCCCTGGCGGCATCGAAGCTGCAAGGCGCCGGGCCGCCCTCCTCGTCTTTCAGCACCAGCGTACAAGCTCGATGACCGACCCCGTGCAGGCCGGAGCCCAGATTGCCGCGCAGGCCGGCGCGCATGCGGGCGCATTTGCGGGCGGCTACCGGGAGGCGATCCTCTTTCTCGTGACCGCCGGCATCGTCGTGCCGCTGTTCCACCGGCTGCGGATCTCACCGGTGCTCGGATTTCTCGGCGCCGGCGCGCTGCTCGGCCCCTTCGGTCTCGGGCGCTTCGCCGACGCGCATCCGTGGCTGGCGCCCTTCACCATCGGCAATCGGTCGGAAATCGCCCATCTGGCCGAGTTCGGCGTCATCTTCCTGATGTTCATGATTGGGATCGAATTGTCCTGGGAGCGCCTGCGGGTGCTGCGCCGCCTCGTGTTCGGCCTCGGCGCGATCCAGGTGGCAGCCTCCGCGGGCGTCATCGCCGCGATCCTCGTCGCACTCGATCAGCCGGTGGCCGGGGCGGTGCTAGTCGGGCTCGCGCTCGCGCTTTCGTCCACGGCGGTGGTGCTGCCGGTGCTTGCCGAGCAGAAGCGGCTCGGCACGCCGGCCGGGCGCACCAGCTTCGCGATCCTGCTGTTCCAGGATCTGGCGGTCGCCCCGATCCTGTTCGCCATCGCCGTGCTCGGCCGGAAGGACGGCGGCGATCTCGGCGGCGCGCTCGCCCTGGCGCTCGGCCAGGCGGTGATCGCCCTGGTCGTGATCGTGGTGGCCGGCCGCGTGGCCCTTCGCCCGCTCTTCCAGCTCGTGGCGCGCACCCGCTCGCCCGAACTGTTCATGGCGGCCTGTCTGCTCGTCATCGTGGCCACCGCGCTGGTGGCAGCCGGCAGCGGCCTGTCGATGACGCTCGGCGCCTTCGTCGCCGGCCTGCTTCTGGCCGAGACCGAGTATCGCCGGGCGATCGAGGCGACGATCGACCCGTTCAAGGGGCTCCTGCTCGGTGTGTTCTTCGTCTCGGTCGGCATGAACCTCGACCCGGCCCAACTCGTCGCCGCGCCCGGCGCCATTCTCGGCCTGTCGCTCGGGCTGCTCCTGATCAAGGGGGCGGTGGTGCTGGCGGGCGCCCGTATCATGGGACTCTCCCGCGCGGTCGCGCTCGAGACGGCGCTGCTGATCGGCCCCGGCGGCGAGTTCGCCTTCGTGCTGATCGGCGGCGCCATGGTCGCGGGCCTCGTGCCGGAGCCTGTGGGCGGCGCCGCCCTCATCGTCACCACCGTGACCATGATCGCGATCCCCGGCCTTGCAGCTCTGGGTCGCCGGGTCGGCAAGCAGGTCTCCAAGGAAGCGCTCGGCCGGGCACGGGCCGAGCCGGTGCCGGACCCCCAGCAGAACCGGGTGATCGTCGCGGGCTACGGCCGGGTCGGGCGGCTGGTCGGCGAGATGCTCAAGCGCCACGCCATTCCCTACCTCGCCCTCGATTCGGATCCCGCCCGCGTCGCCGAACAGCGCCGCCTCGGCAGCCCGGTCTATTTCGGGGATTCGGCCAACACGGAAATGCTGCGCCGCTGCGACATCGCCACCGCCCGCGCCCTAGTGGTCACCCTCGACAATCCCCGCGCGGTGGAGGCTGTGGTGCAGGCGGCCCGCGCCGAGCGTCCGGACCTGACCATCGTCGCCCGCGCCCGCGACGCGCGCCACGCCACGCAGCTCTACGAAATGGGCGTCGATGACGCGGTGCCCGAGACGATCGAGGCCTCGCTGCAGCTCTCGGAAGCCGTGCTCGTTGATGTCGGCGTGCCGATGGGCCACGTCATCGCCTCGATCCACGAGCGGCGCGACGAGTTCCGCACCATGCTCAAGCGCAGGGAAGCGGAGGCGCGGCCCGTCTTCCGCGCCCGTCGCACGGTCGGCAAGGGACGTTCATCGGAGACAGGCGCGGAGGCCAAGGCCGCCGAACCTCCGGTCGAGGCCCGGCCGATTGAGAAGAGCGCCTGAGTGTCTCTCACAAAACTCCCGCTGCGCTGTCTTCGCCAAAGCGAGAACCGTCGGCAATCGGGAGTTTTGTGAGGCACTCCAGACGCGCCGCCTCCATCGGTGGACCCCCGCCCTCATCGCGAGGCGGAGCCGACGCGATCCAGGGCGCGACATTTGCGGATCGGTCGCGCGCTGAGTCGCGTCGCTGGCTCTCGCGAGATAAACCGGAGGCGATACCGGAGGCGGGGTTATTCAGCGCCCGCTTCCGGCAGCCCGGCGACCAGCGCGCGAAACCGGTCGCCGCGGACCTCGAAGTTCGGGAACTGGTCGTAGGAGGCGCAGGCCGGCGACAGCAGTACGACGGGCGCCGCCGTGCCCGATGCGCGGGCGGCCTGCGCCGCCGCCGCCGTCGCGGCCTCCAGCGTGTCGCAACGGGTGAAGGGCAGGCGCCCGTCCAGCGTTGCGGCGAAGGCGTCGCTTGAGGCGCCGATCAGGTAGGCGTGCGCCACGCGGTCGAACAGCGGCGCCAGCGGCTCGATACCGCCCTCCTTCGCCTTGCCGCCGACGATCCAGTGGATGTCGCGGAAGGCCAGCAGTGCCTTCTCGGTGGAATCGGCGTTGGTCGCCTTGGAATCGTTGACGAACAGCGTCGTGCCGATGCGGCGCAGGGGCTCCATGCGGTGGGCGAGGCCGGGAAAGCTCTTGAGCCCCGCCGCGATCTCTGCCCCGGTGAGGCCGAGCCGGATCGCGGCGGCGACCGCGGCGGCGGCATTCTGGAGATTGTGGTCGCCGAGCAGCGCCTGGATGCCGGAGACTTCGGCGATCACGGCGCCGTCGGGCCCGCGTACCCTCCCGTCCGCGCCGACATAATCGCCGGCCTCGTCACCGTGGCCCTCGACATGGAGGCGGATGCGCGCGCCCGCGCGGCGCTCGGCGATGGCCGCGCAATACGGATCGTCCACGCCGGTTACCGCGAGGTCGGCGCCGGCCACCAGCCGCTCCTTGATGGCGGCGTAGTTCTCCATGGTGCCGTGACGGTCGAGATGGTCCGGCGTCAAGTTCAGCAGAATGCCGACGCTGGGCTTGAGCGAAGGTGTCAGGTCGATCTGGAACGAGGACAGCTCGACCACGTGGACGCGGTTCGCGGCCGGAGGCTCCAGTGACAGGATCGCGGTGCCGATATTGCCACCCATCTGCACGTCGCGGCCGGCATGGCGCAGCAGGTGGGCGGTGAGCGCCGTGGTGGTGGATTTGCCGTTGGTGCCGGTGATGGCCACGAACGGCGCCTCCGGCGCCAGCGCCGCGCGCTCGCGGCAGAAGATCTCGATATCGCCGATGATCGCGACGCCGGCCCCGCGGGCCAGCCCCACGGTCCAGTGCGGCTCAGGATGGGTCAGCGGCACGCCGGGCGCGAGCACCAGGGCGGAGAAGCCCGACCAGTCGGCCTCATTAAGATCCGTGACGGTGATGCCCTGTTCACGGGCACGGTCGCGGCTGGCTGCGTTGTCGTCCCAGGCCAGCACGTCGGCGCCGCCCGCGAGCAGGGAGCGGACGGTCGCGAGCCCGGACCCGCCGAGGCCGAACAGGGCGACCTTCCGGCCGGCGAAGGTGGTGGCTGGCGTCATGGTCTGTGTCTCTCGTGCCGGCTCAACGCAGCTTCAGCGTGGCGAGGCCGACCAGCGCCAGGATGACGGCGATGATCCAGAACCGGATCACGACCTGCGGCTCCTTCCAGCCCTTCTGCTCGAAATGGTGATGGATCGGCGCCATGCGGAAGACGCGTTTGCCCGTGAGCTTGAACGACAGCACCTGGATGATCACCGACATGATCTCCAGAACGAACAGGCCGCCGACGATGGCGAGCACGATCTCGTGCTTGGCCGCCACCGCGATCGAGCCGAGCAGGCCGCCGAGCGCGAGCGACCCGGTGTCACCCATGAAGATCTGCGCGGGCGGCGCGTTGAACCAGAGGAAGCCAAGCCCCGCGCCGATCACCGCGCCGCAGACCACGGCGAGTTCGCCGGTGTCGCGCACGTAGTTCACCTGCAGGTAGTTGGCGTAGATGACGTTGCCGACGAGGTAGGCGATCACGCCGAAGGTGGCGCAGGCGATCATCACGGGCACGATCGCGAGACCGTCGAGGCCGTCGGTGATGTTGACCGCGTTGCCGGCGCCGACGATCACGAAGGCGGCGAACGGCACCCAGAACCAGCCGAGGTTCAGCAGCGTGTCCTTGAGGACGGGAAAGGCGAGCTGATTCTGCAGTGCGGGCGGCGAGTAGATCGAGATCAGCAGGCAGGCGGCGCCCGCGATCGCGAATTCGAGCAAAAGCCGGAAGCGGCCGGAAAACCCTTTGTGCGACTGCTTCGTCACCTTGAGATAATCGTCGTAGAAGCCGATCGCGCCGAAGCCGAGGGTCACGGCGAGCGTCACCCAGACGTAGTGATTGTGCGGGTTGGTCCAGAGCAGGATCGAGACTACGGCGCCGGCCAGGATCATCAGGCCGCCCATGGTCGGCGTGCCGCGCTTAGTCAGGTGAGTGGCCGGGCCGTCCTCGCGGATCGGCTGGCCCTTGCCTTGGCGCAGGCGCAGCAGCGAGATGATCCAGGGCCCGAACCAGAACACGAAGAAGCCGGCCGTGAACAGCGCGCCGCCGGTACGGAAGGTGATGTAGCGGAACACGTTGAGGGGCGTGAGCGTGCCGCTCAGTTCCGACAGCAGATAGAGCATGCGTTCGTCCGCCCGCGGCAGGTTCTTAGTCGACACGACCGGCTCGGCTTTGCGCGCGGCCGGATGGAACGGCCGGGCGCGAGGGCCTGGCCGATGATCTGAAACGTTTAGCGGACCGCGTTCAGCGAGGCTTCGCGCGGGTCCGGCGCGACCGCGTAGCGGGCTTTGACCGCTTCGACAATGCGGACCATGCGCATCGAGTTGGAACCCTTCACCATCACCGCATCGCCCGGCCGCAGGGTCGCGAGGACGGCGTCGGTGACATCCTCGGCGGTGAGGCCGGCGGTGCCTCGCACCGGCATCGGCAGCGCCTCGAACAGGTGCGCCATGAGCGGACCGACGGCGAAGACGCGATCGATTCCGTTCGCGGCGACCGCGTCCGCCAGTTCGCGGTGCAGCGTCTCCCCGGCGGCGCCGAGTTCCTTCATGTCGCCGAGCACGGCGATGCGCCGGCCCTTGGCCCCGGTGTCGATGCCGGCGAGCGTGGCCAGGGCGGCGCGGATCGAGGCGGGGTTGGCGTTGTAGCTCTCGTCGATGAGGAAGGCCTCGCCGTCGTCGATCCGCAGCGCCGTGCGTTCGCCGCGCCCGACCGGCGGCTTGAGGCTCGCCAGAGACAGGGCGGCGCGGGCGAGGTCGGCGCCGAGCGCGTGGATGCAGGCCAGCACGCCGAGCGAGTTCATCGCGACGTGCCGGCCCGGCGTGCCGAGCTGGTAGGTCAGGGGCACGCCCATCACGGTGGCGTCGACCACCGAGACGTCCGGGCGGGTCAGGATACGGTGGGCGCGCACATCCGCCGAAGCATGCTCGCCGAAGGTGATGACGCGCCCGGCTCGCGAGGCGTGGGCGTGGGCGAGCAGCCGCTCGTAGTTCGGATTGTCGCGGTTGACCACCGCGACGCCGCCGGGCTTGAGCCCTGAGAAGATCTCCCCCTTGGCGTCAGCGATGGCGGACAGCGAGCGGAAATGCTCGATATGCACCGGCTCGACCGTTGTGATCAGTGCCACGTCCGGCCGCACCATGGCGGTGAGCGGCAGGATCTCGGCGCCGTGGTTCATGCCGATCTCGAACACGCCGAAGCGGCTGTCTTCCGGCATCCGCGCCAGCGTCAGCGGCACGCCCCAATGGTTGTTGTAGGAGGCGACCGAGGCGTGCGTGGCGCCTTGCGCCGAGAGCACGTGGCGCAAGGCTTCCTTGGTGCCGGTCTTGCCGACGGAGCCCGTCACCGCGACGATCGCCGCTCCGGTGCGGGCGCGGGCAGCGAGGCCGAGGCGGCGCATCGCCTCCAGCACCGGATCCTCGCCCTCATCCGGGACGGCGAGCACCGGGCCGGCGCCCTCGAATTCTTTTGTGCGCGCGGCCGTGACCACCGCGGCGCCAGCGCCCTTCTCAAGGGCTGCGCGCACGAAGTCGTGCCCATCCCGCACCTCGCCGCGGATGGCGAAGAACAGGTCGCCCGGCTCCAGGCTGCGGGTGTCGATCGAGGCGCCGGTGACGGCGCGCGGCGCGCCGATCCGGCGCCCGCCGGTGGCCGCTTCCAGGGCGGCGGGGGTCCAGAGGGGGGCGTCGCTCATCCGTTCATCTCCGCGATCGCGGCGCGCAGGGTGTCGTGATCCGAGAACGGGAGCACCCGTGGCCCGACGATCTGGCCGGTTTCATGACCCTTGCCGGCCACCACCAGCACGTCGCCGGCGCGTAAGCTCCGCACGCCGGAGCGGATCGCCTCGGCCCGGTCGCCGATCTCCTCCGCCCCCGGTGCCGCGGCGCGGATGGCGGCGCGGATCGCGGCGGGCTCCTCGTTGCGGGGGTTGTCGTCCGTGACGATGACCCGGTCGGCGAGGCGTTCGGCGATCGCGCCCATGATCGGCCGCTTGCCGGCGTCGCGGTTGCCGCCGCAGCCGAACACCACGACGAGGCGCCCGCTGGCGAAGGGGCGCAGGGCCGTCAACACGTGCTCCAAGGCTTCGGGCTTGTGGGCGTAATCGACGAGGCAGAGACCGCCATTCGCCTCGCCGATCCGCTCCATGCGGCCCGGCACGCCGGTGAGCCCTTCGAGCGCGGCGAAGACGCCGGCCGGATCGGCGGCACCGGTCGGCGTCACCAGGGCGAGGCCCGCCGCGACGAGCGCGTTCTCGACCTGGAAGCCGCCGACGAGCGGCAGCCGCACCCGGTATTCCCGGCCGTCGTGGATCAGCGTCAGGCTCTGCGAGAAGCCCTCCGTGCCGGCTTCCATCAGGCCGATGAAGTCACCGCCGCGCCCCGTGGTCAGGATCGTGTGCCCGGCGGCGTCGGCCGTGCCGATCACGCGCTCGGCATAGGCGCCGTCGGCGTTGACGATGGCCGGGCGGCCCTTCGGCAGCAGCGCCGTGAACAGCCGGAGCTTGGCTTCGAGATAGTCCTCGATCGTCGGATGATAGTCGAGGTGATCGCGGCCGAGATTGGTGAAGGCGGCGGCGGTCAGTTCCACCCCGTCGAGGCGGCGCTGCTCGATGCCGTGCGACGAGGCCTCCATGGCCAGATCGGTGATGCCTTCATCCGCCAGCCGTGCGAGGGTCTGGTGCAGCGTGACGGGGTCGGGCGTCGTCAGCGAGCCGTATTCCGCGCCGCGGTTCGTGACGATGCCGACGGTGCCGAGGCTCGCCGATTCGCGGCCGAGCCGCGACAGGATCTGGCGCACGAAATCGGCGACCGAACTTTTCCCGCTGGTGCCGGTCACCGCCACCACCGTCTCCGGCTGACGCCCCGACAGCCGGGCGGCGGCGAGCGCCAGGGCACGACGGGCCTCCGCCACTTCGATCCAGGCCGTCGCCTCGGGCAGGTTGTCCGGGCGCGTCCCCTCCCCGGCCACGGCGATCGCGCCGGCTCCGGCGGCGGCGGCGGCGAAATGCCGGCCGTCGGCGGCGGTGCCGGGCACCGCCACGAACACGCCGCCGGGCACGACCCGGCGGCTGTCGGCGGTCAGCCCGGCGACGGAGCGGCCGGCGATTGCCGCGTCCGCCTCCGGGAACAGGTCGCCAAGCGTCGGCTGGCTCATCGGAAAGAAACCTCGGAAGCGTCCGTGCGGGTCAGGCCGACGGGGTACAGGACACCGTCACTGCCCGTCCACCATGGTCGCGTGGTAGGCGCCGAGCTTCACCATCAGAGGGAACGGCTTCACCGGCGGGTCGAAGCGCGGCGGGAGCCCGAGGATCGGCGCGGCCCGCTCGATGATCTTGCCCGTCACCGTGCCCGAATTGTAGGCCGCTGTGGCGTAGCCGCCGTTCTCGGGCAGGCCCTGCGGCTCGTCCATGATCGTCAGGAACAGGTATTTCGGCTTGTCCATCGGGGCGGCCGCCATGAAGGTCGTGAACAGACGGTTCTTGACGTAGCGCCCGTTGATGACCTTCTCCGCCGTGCCGGTCTTGCCGCCGACGTAGTAGAGCGGGATCGAAGCCTTCTTGGCCGAGCCCTCGGTGGCGTTGAGGCGCATGATGAAGCGCATCGCCTCGCTGGCCTCGGGCTTCAGCACGTGGCTGGCCTTGGCCCGTGCGGTCGGCTCGTCGGTCTTGAGGAAGGTCGGCGTCATCAGATCGCCGCCGTTGACGATCGCCGCCACCGCCGCCGCCGCCTGGATCGGCGCCACCGCGATGCCGTGGCCGAAGGCGATGGTGATGGTGTTGATTTCGGCCCAGCGCGGCGGAAGGATCGGCGCGGCCGATTCCGGCAGCTCGGTCCGCATCCGGTCGAGCAGGCCCATCTTCTTCAGGAAGGCGCGGTGGCCGGGCACGCCCACGCCCAGCGCCATCTTGGCCGAGCCGATGTTGGAGGAGTGGGTGAACACCTCCGGCATGGTCAGCACGCGGCCGGTGGCATGGTAATCGTGGATCTTCTGCCGGCCCCAGTGCATGACGCCGCCGCGGGTGTCGAAGGTCGAGTTGACGTTGTACTTGCCGGAATCGAGCGCCATGGCGAGCGTCATCGCCTTGAAGGTCGAACCCATCTCGTAGACGCCGACATTCATCCGGTTGATGCGGTCGTCGGACAGCGCGTCCTTCGGCTCGTTGGGGTCGAAATCCGGATAGGAGGCGAGCGCGACGACCTCGCCCGTCGTCACGTCGAGGATCATCGAGGCGCCGGCCTTGGCCCTGAACTTCTCCACGCCCTTCACGAGCTCGTCGCGCAGGGCGAACTGGGCGCGCAGGTCGAGGGAGAGCTGGATCGGCGAGAGGTCGGTCTGCTTGGCGACGAGGCCGAACTCGTTGAGTGCCTTGTTGCCGCGGTTGTCGATGTACTTCTCGATGCCGGCGATGCCGATATTGTCGAGGTTGGTCGCGCCGATGATGTGCGCAGCGGCGACGCCGTTCGGGTAGACGCGCTTGTGGTCGGGCAGGAAGCCGACGCCGGGGATGCCGAGGCGGTGGACTTCGAGCTGCTGCTTCGGCGTGATCTCGCGCTTGATCCAGACGAAGCCCTTCTTCGAGGACAGCTTGGCGCGCAGCTCCGCCGCGTTCAGCTCGGGCAGCACCGCGGTGAGGAGTTCGACCGCCTCGTCGGTATCGAAGGTGCGCGCCATCCGCTTCGGCTCGGCGAAGACCGAGACGGTGCGGATGTCGGTGGCCAGGATCTCGCCGTTGCGGTCGATGATGTCCGGGCGGATCGCCGTGGTGGCGGCCGCCGCCACCCGGTGCTCGTCGCTGTTGTTGGCGGGCGTGGCCGCGATCACGATCAGGCGGACGCCGATCGTCATGAACACTGCCGTGAAGGCGAGACCGACCAGGGCCACGCGGGCATGCGACCGCTCGATCGCGAGGCGGAACATCATCCGCGCGAGCCGCGTCAGCGCCGAGGCCGGCGGCTCGCTGGTCACGACCCGCTCCGGAACCGGATCCGGCACGGCCCTATCCTGCGCGAACGCGTCCGATCCCTCCTGTGAAGGATCGTGCGAGGGAGCAGTCAGGGGATCGCGTGAAGGATCTTGCGAGGGGTCTTGCGACGGATCGTGAGACACGGGGACGCTACCTCGAAACCGCCGGCGGGCGGGTGGAGACGGTGCGGGTGGTGACCGAGCCCGTGGTGCGCGGCTCGTCGCGGACGCCTGCCGGCTTGTCCTTCGGCGTCACGGTCGGGGTCGCCGTGGAGGCGAGCAAGCGACCGATCTCGTCGCCCCGGTCGGGCCGGTTCGGCAGGTCGGTGAGGCGGGCGAGATGCCCGTCGCCGATCGGCTCGAGGGTGAGATGCCGCTCGACCGCCGCCTGGAGACGGTCCGGCCGGGTCAGGAGCTGCCACTCGGCGCGCAGCACGGCGATGGCCTGCCGCTCCTTGTGCAGGGCGGTCTTCAGCTTGGAGACCTGCCCCGCCTGATAGAGCGTGTCGTACTTGATCGAGTAGGCGTAGACCGCCGAGCCGATCAGGCCGACGATCGCGAGCACGTTGAGAAGCCGGATCACCGCCGTGCCCCCCGTCCTTGCTGCGCCGGCAGGCTCGCCAGCGTTTCGATGGCGCTCAGCGGCGGCGGCGCCGGCGCGTCGGTCCGCTCGCCGGCGCGCAGCTTGGCCGAGCGCGCCCGCGGGTTGCGGTCGGTCTCCGCCTCCGAGGGCAGGACCGGCCCCTTGGTCACGAGCTGGAAGCTCTTGGGGGCCGGCCGCTCGACGCCCGGCAGGTGGCGGGAGGCCTGCGCCGCCCGTCCGCTGCGGGCGGAGAAGAACTGCTTCACGATGCGGTCTTCCAGCGAATGAAAGGTCACGACGGCGAGCCGGCCGCCGGGCTTGAGCACCCGCTCGGCGGCGTGGAGGCCGCGCACGAGCTCGCCGAGTTCGTCGTTCACCGCGATCCGCAGGCCTTGGAAGCTGCGGGTCGCCGGGTGAATCGGGGAGCCGGGCTCGGGCCGCACCACGCCGGCGATGAGCTCGGCGAGCTGGGCCGTCGTCTCGATCGGGGCACGGCGGCGCGCCTCGACGATGGCGCGGGCCACCGCCCGCGAGCGGCGCTCCTCGCCGAAATGATAGAGGATGTCGGCGAGCGTGCTCTCCTCCTCGCCGTTCACCAGATCGGCCGCGCTCGGACTGTCGCTGCCCATGCGCATGTCGAGCGGCCCGTCCTGGCGGAACGAGAAGCCGCGATGGGCCTCGTCGAGCTGCATCGAGGACACGCCGATATCGAGCACGACCCAGTCGGCCTGCGCCTCGCCCTGGCCGGCGATGAGGGTGTCGAGATCCCCGAAGCGGCCCTGCACCAGCCGCAGGCGGCCGGCGGAGGCGTCGACGAGGCCGGCCCCGGCCCGGATCGCGCTGGGATCGCGGTCGATAGCGATCACCCGGATCTCGGGCGCGGCCTCAAGGAGCGCGCTCGTGTAGCCGCCCGCGCCGAAGGTGCCGTCCACGGCCAGACCCGGCCGGTCGAGGGCGAGCGCGGCGAGAACTTCGGCGAGGAGAACGGGAACGTGGCGGGCGGCTTCGGTCGCCGAGGTCTCGGCCCGTGTCCCGGCCTTCGACGTCCCGGCTCTCGTCGGGCGCGGCGCCCGGCTCATCGGCTCCGCCCCGCGGCGCTCTCGCGGAATCCGGAGAAAGCTCGGGCGCCATCCGGCCAGGGACGAGTCATGAGAGCCTGCTGAGTGGACGGACCGCCGGGCGGCCCGCTCGGAGGTGGCGACGCCGATCCGCGAACGGCTGCGGCCATAAGCGCGCCGACCCGCAAGGCAACCTGAGCGAGCGTCGGCCGATCCGGAATAGGGCGTCAACGGGATAGCTCGGGGTAACATGGGCCCTCGAAACGCGTCAACGAGCTTGACCGTGCAGGCTGCTCTGATCTGACCGCATCAAGGTTAACCGAGCGTCAATGAGGCGGAGGGATTCTCGCGCTCTACCGGTGAGACGAGCGGCCGTTCACGCTCCGGCGCCGATCTCGCGCCGGCGCCTTTCGCACGATCCGAGAAGCGCTTCGCCGCGCCGAAAATGGAAAGCACACTTCGGAAAATCGGGTGGATCAGCCGGCCTGTAAGCCGGGTTCTGTAGGGCCCGTGAGCTAAGCTCACGGACGTGGCAGCCATTCCTCTGGGACGGCCGTTGCCGGCCGCCTCGAGCAACCAACCCGGGCGACGAGCCTGGAGAGCGGGCCTGCCCTCCCCTCGCGGGAAAGGCGTGTCGCCCCTATTCGGTTTTGCTCCCGGTGGGGTTTGCCGTGCCGTCCGCGTTGCCGCGTCCGCGGTGCGCTCTTACCGCACCCTTTCACCCTGACCTTGCGAAGGACGAGCCTTGCAAGGCGGTCTGCTCTCTGTGGCACTGTCCCTGGGGTCGCCCCCGCCGGAGGTTATCCGGCACCGCCTCTCCATGGAGCCCGGACTTTCCTCCCCGTCTGACGACGGAGCGGCCGCCCGGCCGGCTGATCCGGGGCACGGCTTGCGCCGCGGGCGGCGCGGGGTCAAGGCTTGCGGAGCTATTCTATCGGCCGATGGTCGCACATTCGCGATCCGGTGGCCGCCCTCAATGCGGAACCGCGTCCGCTCGAAAATCCCGGCCCGCATAGAGCACGCGAAGGACTTCGATCTGCTCAGGTGTCGCCCGGTAGACGATCGGGACGCGTCGCTCCATCGCCCAGGTTCGCAAGCCCACGGAGATGTCGTCGCGCGGCGTTCCCTTTTCGGGAAATTCCGTCAGACCCCTGCATGCCGACTCGATGCGATCGAGAAAGCCGCTGGCGCGGATCGGGCCGCTCTGTTCCTCGATGTAAGCGTCGATGCTGAACAGGTCGGCCCTTGCGAGTCGGTGGAAGGTCAGTTCACACGCCATCCTTGTGGACCTTCAAACGCCCGGCATGATGGGCGCGCAGGTCGGCGAACACCTGATCGGCCGGGATCGGCTGGCCGGGGTCGTCCAGTGCCTCCTGCACCTTCCGGCGCAGGACGGCCTCAATGGCTGCCTCTTCGCGTTCCAGCGCCCGTAGGCCGGCACGAACGACCTCGCTGACCGAGGCATAGGTGCCCGAGCGGATGCGAGCCTCGACCTGCTCCTGCATCTCGCCGAGCGTAACGGTGACGGGCTTGCTGCTTCGCATTGTGAGTGCCGCTGCTTCGAAGGCGATCGGCTGAGTGTATGACAAAGTCATCATCGACCCAAGCGACTGCGCTGTGGCGTCACCTCACGCCTCCGCCAGCATCGCCAGCCAATCGTCCTCCGAGACCACTCTCACGCCGTGCCGCTCGGCATCCTTGAGCTTCGAGCCGGCGCCGGGGCCGGCGACGACGAGGTCGGTCTTGGCCGAGACCGAGCCCGAGACCTTGGCGCCCAGGCGCTCGGCGGTGGCCTTGGCCTCGCTGCGGGTCATCTTCTCGAGGGTGCCGGTGAACACCACCGTCTTGCCGGCAAACGCCGCCGCCGAGGTGGTGGGAGCGGCCAGCGGTTCGGTGCTCACCTCTTCAAGCAGCGCCCGCACCGCCGCGTCGTTGTGCGGCTCGGAGAAGAACTGGATCAGCGAATCCGTCGCCACGGGGCCGATCTCGCCGTCATCGGCGAACAGGCGGTAGGCGTCGCCCGGCCGCTGCGAGGCGGCCCGCTCCAGGGCCGCGTCGGCCTCCGCCTCGCTGCCGTAATGGGCCAGCACCGCCTCGCGCTGGGAGGCTGTCAGCCGGCCGCGCAGGCGGGCGCCGAGGCTCAGATCCTGCATCGCTTCGTCCGGCAGCGGATCGAGAGTTTCGAACAGCCGGTCGCGGGTGCCCGGTCCGATCCGGGGGAGCGCCGAAAGTTCGAGCCAGTCGCGCCCTGCCTGCGCCTTCGCCGCCGCGTCGAGCGCCGCCATCAGCGCCGGCATGTCGGGGAAGCGCTTGGCCAGCGCCTTGGCGGTCGACTCGCCGATCTGCGGAATGCCGAGCGCGAACAGAAAACGGTTGAGCGGGATCGTGCGGCGGGCGTCGAGCGAGGCGAGCAGGTTCTTGATCGCCTTGTCCTCCTCCTCGCCCTTCTTCTTCGTCGGCTTCTTCGGCGCCGCTTCGCCCTCGGCCCGGCGCTGGGCCGAGAGCGCCTCGCGCCGGGCGACGATCGCCGCCTTCAGCGGTTCGAATTGCAGGCGGAACAGGTCGGCGGGCTGCTTCACGAGGCCGGCCTCGAACAGCACCTCGATATAGGTCTGGCCGAAGCCTTCGAGGTCGAAGCCGTTGCGCGAGACGAAGTGCTTCAGCCGCTCCACCCCCTGCGCCGGGCAGATCAGCCCGCCGGTGCAGCGGCGGATCGCATCGAGCTTTTTCGTACGCGGGTTGAGTTCACGCACGGCCCGGCTGCCGCAGGCGGGGCAGGTGTCCGGGAAGACGTAGGGCACGGCGTCGGCCGGGCGCTTGTCGAGCACCACGTCTATCACCTTCGGGATCACGTCGCCCGCGCGCACCACGATCACCGTGTCGCCGACGCGGATGTCGCGGCCCTCGCGGATCGGCTCGCCGTCGGCGCCGACGCCCTGGACGTAGCCCTCGTTGTGCAGGGTCGCGTTCGAGACCACGACGCCGCCCACAGTCACGGGCTTGAGGCGCGCCAGCGGGTTGAGCGAGCCGGTGCGGCCGACATTGATGTCGATGGCGAGCAGTTCGGTGATCGCCTCCTGCGCCGCGAATTTGTGCGCCAGCGCCCAGCGCGGCGCCCGGCTGACGAAGCCGAGCCGCCGCTGGAAGCCGAGATCATCCACCTTGTAGACGACACCGTCGATGTCGTAGCCGAGGCCGGCCCGCTCCGCCTCGATGGCGCGGTAATGCGCGACCATCTCCTCGGCCGAGCGGCACAGCTTGGTCCGCGGATTGACCGGCAGGCCCCAGCCCCGGAATCGCTCCAGCACCGCCGATTGCGTGTCGGCGAAGGGCTCCGAGACCTCGCCCCAGGCATAGGCGAAGAACCGCAGGGGCCGCGAGGCGGTGATCGCCGGATCGAGCTGACGCAGAGATCCGGCGGCGGCGTTGCGCGGGTTGGCGAAGAGCGGCTTGCCGGCCGCCTCCTGGCGCGCATTGATGGCGGCGAAATCGGCGTGCGAGAGATAGACCTCGCCGCGCACCTCCAGCACCTCGGGGATGCCCTCGCCCGATAGCCGCTCGGGAATGTCGTCCACGGTCAGCGCGTTAGCGGTGACGTTCTCGCCGACCTCGCCGTCACCGCGGGTGGCGGCGGTGACGAGCCTGCCCGCCTCATAGCGCAGCGACAGCGACAGCCCATCGATCTTCGGCTCGGCGGTGAAGGCCACCGGCTCGTCGGCGGGAAGGTTGAGGAAGCGGCGCACACGGGCGACGAACTCCTCCACGTCCTCGTCGGCGAAGGCGTTGCCGAGCGAGAGCATCGGCACGGCGTGCCGGACCTTGGCGAACTTTTCCGAAGGCTTGGCGCCGACGCCCGCGCTCGCCTCGGTGGTGCCGGTGAGGGCGGGAAACCGCGCCTCGATCGCCTCCAACTCCCGACGCAGGGCGTCGTACTCGGCATCCGTGAGTTCGGGCGCGTCCTCGTTGTAGTAGAGGTGGTTCGCCCGTTCGATCGCCCGCGACAGCTCGGCGTGGCGCGCCTGGGCGGCGTCCTCGCTCAAGGATTCGACGGCGGCGGAAAGGGGCGTGCGCGGCATGGGCTGCGTTCTAACCGATCTCGCGCGACGGTGCGTTAACGCTGAGGCCTCCGCGGGTGTCTTCGCGTCCCATTCCCGCCACAACTCGGCGGGCAGAACCGTCGCGGCAGGGCCTTCAGGAACCGATCATGGCAGGACGCATCATCACGGCACTGGCGCTCGCCGGCCTCGCGGGGCAGGCCTTCGCCGCCCCCTGCACGCCGCCGACGCCCCCGCCGGCCGAGGCGCGGCCGGAAAAGCCGAAGCTGCCCGAAAAACCCGCTTGCCTCGACAAGAAGGACGGTTGCCCCGGCTGGGAGGCCTACAGCTACAACGACGCGATCAAGGCCTACAACGCGCAGGCCCAGGCTTTCCAATCGATTGCAGGGGCTTACGTCCAGAAGCTCAACGCTTACGTCAAGGCGAGCTCGGACTACGCGCAGTGCGAGGTGAAGGCGCTGCAGCAGTAACGTCCCGCCTTCGCCGGCATCGGGAATGGTGATAGGCTCAAGCCTATGAGCGTGCAGCCCAAAATCCGCATGACCGCCGATGAATTCCTGGCTTGGGCCGAGGGCCAGCCAGGACGGCACGAACTCGCCGATGGCGAGGTCTTCTCGATGTCGCCGGAGCGTGTACGGCATGCGGTGACGAAATTCGCGGCGCAGACGGCCTTGCGCGATGCGATCCGCGCTTGCGGCGTCCCTTGCGAAATGCTGCCGGACGGTCTGTCCGTTCGGGTCGACGAGCAAACGGTCTTCGAGCCGGATGCTCTCGTCCATTGCGGCGGGCGTATCGATCCCGATGCCACGACGGTCCCCGAACCGCTCATCGTCGTCGAGGTTCTCTCACCGAGCACGAAGCAGGTCGACACCGGCTTCAAGTTCCAGGGCTACTTCCGCCTGCCGAGCGTGCAGCACTACCTCATCCTCGACACAGAACGACGTACGGTGATCCATCACCGCCGCGGCGCAGGCGACCTGATCGAGACCCGCCTCACCTCGTCCGGCGACCTCCACCTCAATCCACCCGGTCTTACGCTGCCCGTCGCGGCCCTGTTCGCGGAGCCCTGAGCCGGCCCTTGCTTGACGCTTGTCGAGCAGGGTGCGACAGGCCCGGCCATCCTTTTCGCGAGATCGGACGGCCCGATGTCCCAATCCCTCGACCTTCTCGTCCTCGGCAACGCCATCGTCGATGTCATCGCCCATGCCGACGAGGACTTCCTCACCCAGCAGGGCGTGGCGAAGGGCGCGATGCAGCTCATCGACGAGCCGCGGGCCGAGAACCTCTTCGAGGTGATGGGCCCGGCCACCGTCGTCTCCGGCGGTTCGGGTGCCAACACCGCCGTCGGCGCGGCCCTACTCGGCGCGAAGACCGGCTTCGTCGGCAAGGTGCACGAGGACGAACTCGGCCGGCTGTTCAGCCACGACCTGAAGGCAACCGGCGTGCGCTTCGACGTACCGCCGGCGACCGAAGGACCGGCCACCGCCCGCTGCTTCATCCTGGTGACGCCCGACGGCGAGCGCACCATGAACACCTATCTCGGCGCCTGCCAGGGCCTCTCGCCCGACGACGTGGACGAGGCCATCGTGCGCGCGGCCCGCGTCACCTATCTCGAAGGCTATCTGTGGGATCCGCCCGCCGCCAAGGATGCGTTCCGCAAGGCGGTGAAGGTGGCGCATTCGGCCGGCAATGCCGTGGCGCTGACGCTGTCGGACGCCTTCTGCGTCGGCCGCTACCGCGAGGAGTTCCTCGAACTCATCCGCAACGGCAGCATCGACATCCTGTTCGCCAATATCGGCGAGCTGCAGAGCCTCTACCAGACCGATGATCCCGAAGCGGCGGTCGCGGCGTTGCGCGAGGAGCGCGGCGGACAGGGCCACCACCTGCTCGGCCTCGTTACCCGCTCGGCGGACGGCGCGCTCGTGGTACGTGGCGGCGAGGTGCGGGCGGTGGAGGCCTTCCCGGCACGCGAGGTGATCGACACAACGGGAGCGGGCGACCTGTTCGCGGCGGGCTTCCTGGCCGGCTACACCCGCGGAATCGACTACGCGACCTCGGCCCGTCTCGGCGCCCTCGCGGCGGCCGAGGTGATCGAGCATATCGGCGCCCGGCCGCAGCGCGATCTCATGGCGCTGGCGCGTGAGCACAAGCTCATCTGAAGCCGTCGCTGACGAGATCCGGCGCCCGCAGGGGCGCCGGAGGGATTATCGCGATCAGCGCGAGCCGATCAGCTCGACGTCGAAGATCAGCGTCGCGTTCGGCGGGATCACGCCGCCGGCGCCGCGGGCACCGTAGCCCAGCTCCGGCGGGATCGTCAGGATGCGGCGGCCGCCGGCCTTCATCGTGGCGACGCCCTCGTCCCAGCCGCGGATCACCTGGCCGGCGCCGATGGTGAAGGAGAAGGGCTGACCGCGGTCGCGGGAGGAGTCGAACTTCTTGCCGCGCTTGCCGCCGCCCTCGTCGAGCCAGCCGGTATAGTGGACGGTGACCTGCTGGCCGCTCTTCGGCTCGGGTCCGGTGCCGACCACCTCGTCGGTGTAGCTGAGGCCTGAGGGCAGCGTCACGGGCTGGGCGGCGGAAGCGGCACTGGTCATGGCGAGGACGATGGCTCCGGCGATGGGTAGGATCGAGCGCATGATGAATGTCTCGGCGCGTCGTCGCTGACGACGGGGCACGCGGGTTAGCACGCACCCGGCCGCATGGCTAATAGCGGGCGCTCAACGCCGCACGCTCCGCGGCCGGACAGGTGCCGGCCTGCGGGCCGACGACGAGGTCGCCTTGGCGCGGGTTGTTGAGGGCGAGCGGCCCCGTCTCCTTCCGGCCGAGGAAACCGCCGCCGAGCTGGTTCTCGAAGAAGCCGTCGCCGAAGCGGATGTAGCAGCGGTCGATGATCGCCACCGTGTCGTAGCTTGCCCGGTAGGCGGCCTGCTCAGGCAGGGCGCCCGGTCCGCAGGTCAGGGCCACGTCGATGCGGCCGGACTGGTAATAGTTGATTGTCTGCGAGCGGCCCGGCCGCACCGCGACCCACGGGCCGCCGTCGCGGCTGACCAGGGCGACGTAGCCCGACTTGTTGATGATCCGGCGGGCGCAGGACGCGTCCGCGGGTGCGATCCCCGCCGCCGTGACGGCCAAAGCCGCCGCAACTCCGAGTGCCGTGCTCAACCCGCGCATCGATCCCTCCGCTCGCCCGCGCCGGGCTGGAAAAGCACCATCCCGACGGCCACGCTTTCGCGACAACCGGGAGCGGGCCAAGGCGTTCCATCGGCCGCCCCGGATGAACCCGGCTTCTTCCTCACTCGTGAAAATCGCATTCAAAACTGGTTGCCATGGCTTCTTTTAGGCCCATAAAATCAATTCAAAATGCGAGCGGACGCGACCGGGCTCGGCGGCTCGCCGACGCCGTCACGGAGCCGTTCGCGATTCAAGGGAGTTTCGTCCGATGGGCCGATGGCAGGCATCCAATCGACCGTCCGACTCGCTTCCTGCGTGCAGCCCCGTTGCGTGGGTCGGCTGAGCGCCATGACGCAGGCTCGGAAGTCCGGTCCGCTGGCCGGCGTGAAGGTGATCGAACTCGCCCACATCATGGCCGGGCCGGTCTGTGGGCTGATGCTCGGCGACATGGGCGCCGAGGTCATCAAGGTCGAGAAGATCGAGGGCGGCGACGACACCCGCCGCTCGGTCCCTCCGGCCATTGAGGGCGAGAGCGCGGCCTACATGATGATGAACCGCGGCAAGCGCGGCATCGCCCTCGACCTCAAGAGCGCGGAGGGCAAGACGATCCTGCGCCGCCTGCTCACGGACGCGGACGTGCTCATCGAGAACTATCGCGCCGGCACGATGGAGCGCCTCGGCCTCGGCTACGAGATCCTGAGGCAGGAATTTCCGGGATTGGTCTACTGCTCGCTCTCGGGCTTCGGCCGATCGGGTCCTTACGCCGATCGGGCGGGCTTCGATCTCGTGGCGCAGGGCATGAGCGGGCTGATGAGCATTACCGGCGAGGGACCCGGCCGCCCGCCGATGAAGTGCGGGCCGCCGGTCACCGACATCACCGCCGGCATTCTGGCGGCGATGGGCGTGCTCGCCGCCCACGTCCGCAAGCTGAAGACCGGCGAGGGCCAGGTGGTCGATACCTCGTTGTTCGAGGCGGGCATCACCCTCACCTACTGGCAATCGGCCATCGCCATGGCGACCGGCGTCGCGCCGGGGCCCATGGGCTCGGCCCATCCGCTGAACGCCCCCTACGAGGCGTTCGAGACGGCCGACGGCTGGATCACGATCGGCGCGGCCAACCAGACCAACTGGCTGCGCCTGCTCGCGGTGCTCGGCGCTGAAGACCTTGCTGCCGATCCGCGCTTCTCGGCCAATCGCGACCGGATGGAGAACCGCACGGCGCTCGCTGCGGCGCTCGCCCCGCATTTTCGCAATGCATCCTCCGCCGACTGGCTCGCGCGGCTGGAGGCCGGCGGCGTGCCGGCCGGGCCCGTCCTCGACGTGCTCGCCATGCAGGCCGATCCGCAGGCGCTGGCCCGTGAGATGGTGGTGGAGGTCGAGCATACCCGCGCCGGGCGGATGAGCACGCTCGGCCTGCCGGTCGAGTTCTCGGCGACGCCGGGACGGGTGCACGGGCCGGCGCCGCTGCTCGGCGAGCATAGCCGCGCCATCCTGGCGGAAGCCGGCTATGACGCGGCGGCGATCGACGATCTTGTCGCCCGGAATATCGTGCGCGAGACGGCGACCTAAGACGAGATGAAGAGGGATGCCCGATGAACGCTGACGCCAAGACCGACGAATTGCTCTTCGCGGTGGATGCGGCGGGCATCGCCCGCATCACCCTCAACCGGCCGCAGGCGCGCAACGCGCTCACCTTCGCCATGTATCGCGGCCTGGTGGAGCTGTGCGAGCGGATCGAGGTGGACCGCGCGATCAAGGCGGTGATCATCACCGGCGCCGGCGACAAGGCCTTCGCAGCCGGCACCGACATCGCCCAGTTCCGCAGCTTCAGCAGGCTGGAGGACGCGATCGGCTACGAGCGCTTCATGGATCGGGTGCTCGGCGGGTTGGAGCGCCTGCGGGTGCCGACCATTGCGGCGATCGCCGGAGCCTGCACCGGCGGCGGGGCAGCGATCGCCGCCGCCTGCGACCTCCGCATCGCCAGTCGCGACGCCCGCTTCGGCATCCCTATCGCCCGCACCCTCGGCAACTGCCTGTCGCAGAACACCCTGCGGCGTCTGGCGAACCTGATCGGTGCACCGCGGGTGAAGGACATCCTGTTCACCGCCCGGCTCGTCGAGGCGCAGGAGGCCCTCGCCATCGGCCTCGTCAACGAGATCGTGGAGGATGCGGCCGCCGTTGCCGCCCGCGCCGACGCGCTCGCCGCCCTGCTCGCGAGCCACGCGCCCCTCACTCTGCAGGCGACCAAGGAGGGCCTGCGCCGCATCGCCGAGGAGGGCGCGGCGGAGGCTGGGGACGGCGAACAGGCCGGCGACGACCTGATCCTGATGACCTACATGAGCGAGGATTTTCGCGAAGGCATGGAAGCCTTCCTCGGGAAGCGCCCGCCGCACTTCAAGGGGCGGTAACGGGCGCCCCGCCCGTCTTCGCTTGCGCCGAGCCTCGCGACGACCGCGGGTTCGACGCGGCGCCTCATATCAAATCCGGACCCCTTTCGGGATGGCGGATTTGGCCGTCGCTCAAGCGCCGCGCGGGCTGGCTGATCCGCTCCCCGCTTCGATCGAGCGGGAGGCGTGTCAGCTCTCCTCCTCGCCATACATCGCCGCGATCACCGGCTTCTTCGCGCGGATGTGCCGCCGCATCAGCGTGGCCAGACCGTCACCGTCGCGAGCACGCAGCAGCGGGATCATGCTCTCGTGCTCCTCGACCGCCAGCGCCCACTGCGCCTCGGTCTGGTGGGCGCTGTAGCGGGAGCGCTGGATGCGGCCGGTGAGGCCGAGATAGAGGCTGCGCAGCTTGGAATTGCGGCTCGCCACCATGATGGCTTCGTGGATTTCGCGGTTGAGGCGGAAATAGTTCGACTCGTCGCGGGACTGCCACGCCGCCACCATGTCCCGGTGCATCGCCTCGATCGTGTTCAGCTCGTCCTCGGTGATCGAGCGGCAGGCGAGTTCGCAGGCGGTGGCTTCCAGCCCGGCGATGATCTCGATCATCTCCTCGAGTTCGTTGCGCGAGATGCTGGCAACGCGGGCACCGCGGTTGGGAAGCAGCTCCAAAAGACCTTCAGTCGCCAGAATCTTGATCGCCTCGCGGAGCGGCGTGCGTGAGATCCCGAACCGCTCGGTCAACTCGCTTTCGTTGACGCGCGCACGCGGCTCCAGCTCGCCCTCATTGATCAGTTCACGCATCCGGTCCGCGACCTCATCGTGAAGGTAGCGGCGGCTGATCCCGATACTGGGCTCAATTCTATTCATCGAGCTCTCAAAGAATTTTAAATGCGAAAATTCGCGTCGTAATTCCTAGACTTGCTGCTACCGCCTGTCGAGATACGTGACCGTTCCCACCTTCGTGAGCCACGTCGAATGTGCAGTGTTTCCGCGGGGACAATGGGGGCGCCGTGATCGAGCTTGCTTGCGGCCGATTGAATTTTTTATGCATTTAGCGGAACCGAGAAGGCCGGGTGTCGCGGACGATGCGACAGGACCAGACACCGGATGGATGCGCCATGATCGACCTGTTCAGCGACACCCAGACGCGGCCGACGCCGGGCATGCGCGAGGCTATGGCACGGGCGCAGGTTGGCGACGAGCAGTCGAACTCCGATCCGACCACCAATGCCCTGTGCGAGCGGGTGGCCGAGATGCTGGGTCAGGAGGCGGCCGTGTTCATGCCGTCGGGCACGATGTGCAACCTCGCCTCGATCCTCGTCCATTGCCGGGCCGGCGACGAGATCATCGTCGACGACCAGTCCCACATCTACAACACGGAAGCCGCGGGCGCGGCGGCGATCGGCGGCGTGTCGGTGAAGCCGTTGCCGACGCGGGTCGGCCTGTTCTCCCTCGCCCAGGTCGAGGCGGCGATCCGGGTCCCGCAGCGCACGGCGCCGCGCTCACGGCTGGTCTCGATCGAGCAGACGACAAGCTTTTCCGGCGGGACGGTCTGGGACATTGGCGAGATGCGCCTGATCCGAGACTATGCCCAGGCGCGCGGTCTCAAGGCCCATATCGACGGGGCGCGGCTGCTCAACGCGGTGGTGGCCACGGGGCTCTCGGCGGCAGAGTACGCGGCCGGCTTCGACAGCGCCTGGATCGACCTGAGCAAGGGGCTCGGCTGCCCGGTCGGGGCGGTCCTGTGCGGCACGCGGGATTTTATCGAACAGGCGTGGCAGTGGAAGTACCGGCTCGGCGGCGCCATGCGTCAGTCGGGCGTGCTGGCGGCGGCAGGCCTCTACGCGCTGGACCACCACATGACGCAACTCGCCGAGGACAACGCCAATGCCAGCCGGCTGCACCGGCTGATCGCCGATGTGCCGGGCCTCGCGTTCGACCCGACAGCGGGGCAATCCAACATCCTGTGCTTCACGGTGGAGGGCCTGAGCATCACCGCCTCGACCTTCGCGAAGGCCTGCCTTGAGGAAGGCGTGCGGGTGCGCGCGATCGGAACGCACCAGATCCGCGCCACCGCCAATCTCGACGTGGACCGTGCCGGCATCGATCGGGCGGCGGAGGTGATCCGGGCGAAGGCCGCGGCGTTCGCGGCGACGGCCGAAGGACGGATATAGCCCGATTGCGCTGAAGTGCCTGTCTGCGCGCGGTTTAAGGGCGGCACCGCAGCTCCTCATGCTGAGGTGCCGAGCGAGAGCTTGGCCTCGAAGCACGCCTGAACCTTCGATCAAAAGACGCCGATCAGACGGGTGAAGCGTTGCGGCGTGCTTCGAGGCTGCCGGCGCAGCACCTCAGTATGAGCAGCGCTCAGGTTGCCAGGACAATCGGGTCCAACAGCCTCGCACTGGACTGGTCGTGAAAGAGGCGGCGCTCGCCACCGAACGCCGCCCCAAGCCGCAAAACCTACTTCTTGCTGGCGAGGTCCTGCGCCATCTTCAGGTGCTCGTCGAGATGCGGCTTGGTCTTGATGGCGAAGGCTTTCAAGGCCGCATTGTCGCCGCCCTCGGCGTAGCGCTTGTAGAGATCGGTGGCGTTCTTGTGCGCCGTCACCTGATCGTCGTGATATTGCTTGGTGAAATCCTCGCCGCTCAGGCTCTTGAGCTTGTCGAGCTTGCTCTGGTGGCTCGAGTCGAGCGCGGTGGGCAGCGTGAGCTTCATGTCGCCGGTCTGGACCACGGATTTCAGCTCGTCCGAGGTCTTCTTGTGGTCCTCGATCATCTTCTTGGCGAAGGCCTTGGTCTTCTCGTCCGCCTTCTCCAGGGCGAGCTTGCTCGTCTGGTCCTCGAACATGTCGCTGATGACGGCCTGCGTGACGAAGTCCTGCGCCGTCGGGGCGACGCCGATCAGAGAATTCACGCCGGTCTTCTCGCCGACCGATTGGGCATGGGCCGGCATCCCCGCCGCGCCCAGCAGGAGCAGGCAGGCG
Source organism: Methylorubrum sp. B1-46 (assembly GCF_021117295.1). Lineage (NCBI taxonomy): Bacteria > Pseudomonadati > Pseudomonadota > Alphaproteobacteria > Hyphomicrobiales > Methylobacteriaceae > Methylorubrum > Methylorubrum sp. B1-46. Next base: position 5,105,219 of record NZ_CP088247.1, read on the forward strand.
GCAGCGGTGAGGGGCATTCTCATGGATGTCTCCTAAGGCAGAATCGGACCTGTCGGAGCAACCGGAGCGGGCGGGCGATGTTCCTGGCCGAGCCCGCCAGCGCCATTACGCGTCGCAGTTCGCGGTCTCGCGGGCGAGCCAATCGATGACGCAGGAGAGCGCCTTGCGCTCGCTGCCGCCGGCCGCGAGTGACGCCTCGTAGGCGCGAATCTGTCCGTCGGCGCTGGAGCCGCACTCGGCGATGGTGAGCGCGTGGGCCACTTGCGCGGCGCAGCCCAGGGCCGCGGCGTCTTCCGCGACGAGATCAACCAGGCGCGCAACAAGGTGGCGGACCGGCACCGCCTCCTCCGCGGCCTCGTCGATGAGGGCCGCGTGGACGCCGTCGCGCTGCGCCCGCCACAGGTTCTCCATCACGAAGCCGCGCGAGGCGCCCGTCGGCCCAGCGTTGAGATCGGGCCGGCGGACGCAGAGTCGCACGAGGCAGCGATAGAGCGCGGCGACGGCCAGCGTGTCCTTGAGCCGGGTGCAACTGTCGGCGACCCGCAATTCGAGGGTCGGATAGCGGATCGATGGGCGGATGTGCCACCAGAGATAGGTCGCATCCTCGATCGCACCGGCCCGCGTCATCACCCGCACGTAGCGCTCGAAGTCACCGGCCCCGTCGAAGAGTTCCGGCAGGCCGGTGCGCGGCAATTCCGCGTAGGCGCGCAGGCGGTAGCCGGCCAGCCCCGTGCGGTGGCGCTCGTAGAAGGGCGAAGAGGTCGAGAGCGCGAGCAGCACCGGCAGGAACGGCATCAGCCGGTTGATCAGGGCGACGCGTTCGCTCGGCTCGGGCACCTCGACATGGACGTGCAGGCCGCTGACGATGGAGCGCCGCCCCACCATCTGCAGCGTCTCGATCATCTTGCGATAGCGGACCTTGGCGGTCTCGCGCTGATCGGTCCAGATCGCGGTCGGGTGGGTGCCGGCGGCGAAGACCTTCAGGCCGTGCTCGCGGCCGATGGCGCACAGGCCGGTGCGAAGCTTGGCCAGCGCCTCATGGGTCTCACTGAAGCTCGCCGAGGGCTTGGAGCAGATCTCGGTCTGGCTCTCCAGCATCTCGCGCTCGACGCCCTCCAGCCGGCTTCGGGCCGCCTTGTGGAAGTCCGAGACCGATTCGCGCGGCGCGGCTCGGGTCCGGCTGCTCGCCAGGAACAGCTCCTCCTCGATGCCGAACCGGTATTCGTGTCCCATCGCGCGCCTCGCTTTTCCGGCCAGACCGGTCGGATGGAAGCAAGCGCGGGCCCAATCGGTTCGCGCGTTAACGAACGATACGATCGAGGCGGTTGTTCACGAAGAAATACAGCTCCTTGGCGCCGGGCTCGGTGTAGAGCACCTGCACCTCGCGACCGGACCGGCCCTCGCCGACCAAAACGTCGGTCGGCGGACGGCCCTTGAGCCGGACGAGGTCGCACTCGCCGATGCCGGGCTCGATGGCTGTGGCCGTTCCCGGCACCGGACCGGTGCAGGCGCCGCTCCCATCGAGAACGGGGCCGAGCGCCGCGGCCGGCGCCTTCGGTGGCACGGGCAGCACCGCGCTCGGCGGAGGCGGGGCCTGGATCGGGTCGCGGCGTTCGGCGCTGTTGCAGCCCGCCAGCAACAGGGCGGGCAGAAGTCCCAGAACGATTCTCAAGGCGTCGGTCTCTTCTCCGGCACGGTCCCGCTCGACCCGCTTTCGCCCTTCGCGCTTCCATCGGAGCGCGTCTCCAGCGCCCGAGCGAACAAGTCGGCGGCGTCGGCGTGGAAGGCGTTGCGCGAGTCCGGCCGCGTGTAGAACATGTGGCCGCCGGGATAAACCGAGAGCTTGAGCCGGTCGGCCGAGCCATAGACCGGCATCTGGTCGAGAAGCATCTTCGAGGTGAAGTACGGCGTCACCAGATCGGTGAAGCCGTGGGCGACGAGCACCCGCATCCGCCCGTCGAGCGCCAGGGCGTCCTTCAGGGCGCCCATGGCTTCCGGGGCCGAGCGGCCCGAGCCCCAGGTCCAGCCGCGGTTGACCGCGTTGTTGAGCAGCTCGTAGCGCATGTTCTCGACGCGCCAGTTCAGGCGGCTCTGATAGAGCTGCACCATGGCGGTGGTGAGCGGGGCCTGCAGCGCGTCGAGCACCGGATCTTCGAAGCCCGATTGCGGTGCGGTCGGGTCCGGGTCCCAGCCGGTCACACCGGTATCGTAGGCCGAGAGCACGCGGCCGGCATCGCGGTCGATCTCGCGCTGGTAGCTATGGGTGGTGAGCCGCCCGGCCTGACGCCGTACGGTGTCCGGATCGACCCCGGTCAGCGCCGAGACCTTTTCCGCGAGTCGCGCCACGGCTTCCCGGTCGGCCGGACCCTTGAGGAGGTCGGTGAGGTAGGCGCCCGACGCGTAGGTCTCGGCCTCCTTCATGCGTTCGCGGCTCGGCGTCGTGCCCGCGCGTTCCAACGCTGCGGCGGCAAAGGAGGGGAGCTTGGTGACGAACCCCCAGGGCGTGGTGCGGGCCGGCTGCAGCCAGGAGAAGTCGAGCACGGGGGAGAGCAGCACGAGACCCGACAGGCCGACGCCGACATCCTGCTGGAGCTTCTGCGCGATCAGCGGTCCGCGGAACCCACCGTAGCTCTCGCCGACGAAGAATTTCGGCGAGGCGAGCCGGTCGTTCTGGCGCAGGTATCGGGCAATGGCGGCGGCCAGCACCGAGACGTCCGCATCGACGCTCCAGTACTTCTTGCCGTCGCCGTCCGCCGCCCGACTGTAGCCGGTGCCGACGGGGTCGATGAAGACGAGATCGGTGAAGTCGAGCCAGGTCACCGGGTTCGGCTGGAGCGCGATCGTCTGCGACGGGCTGATCGAGGCGCCGTCGGTCGGGAGGCGCCAGGGGCCGATCGCGCCGATGTTGAGGTAGGCCGAGGCCGCGCCGGGCCCGCCATTGACGCCGAAGGTGATCGGCCGGGCGGCGGCCTCCTCCGGCTTGCCCGCCTTGGCGTAGGCGATGAACGCGATCTCGGACTGGAGCTTGCCCTCCTCGTCCACCAGGGCGAGGCTGCCGGCGGTCGCGGTAAATTTAAGCGGCTGCCCGTTGGGTCCGTCGATGCTGTGCTCGGTGGTGGCATCCGGCGGCAGGCGGCGCCCTTCCGGCGCCTTGCGCGGCTGAGCCTGCCCCTTTGCTTGGCTCTGGCCATCCGCCGGCGGGCCGTGCTGGGCGAGCGCGGGCAACGGCCCCAGCCCGACCGACAGGGACAGCAGGCCAGCGAGGCAGAGCCGGGCCGTTCCGGTCCGGGCAGAGGGGAAGGCTTGCATCATCGGTGTCTCACGATCCTCGGCCGGTTGGTCGTGCGGATTATTTGCGCCTCGCCGCCGGACGACGCGTTGATCTCACGCCTTCTTGCTCCAGCGTCCGCTCTCGTCCTGCTGCCAGTAGGCGACTGCGTGCCCCGCGGCCTTGGCCCCGCGCCACTGCTCGCGGGCATGCAGCAGCGCGTCGGTATCGGTGCCGTCGAACAGGATGCAGATCCGTTGGTAGCTCTCCGCATCCTCGGGCAATGCGGCGCCCTCTACGAGGAAGCGGATCGAGGCGGCGTTGGGGTTGGTCTCGCGCAGAGTCAGCACGACGGGCTGGGTCGCCGCGTCGGTATCGCGGTCCGTGCCGTGGGGTAGGAAGCTCTCGTCGGTGTAGGTCCAGAGGCCGTCGTCGAGCGCCTGAAGCCGCTCCTCGCTCACCGCCTGGATGGCCGCCTGCCAGCCGCGCTCCAGCGACTTCTCGACGAGGCTCGGCAGCACCTTTTCGAGGGGCTGGCGCTGGAGGTGGTAGAACAGGATCTCGGTCACGGCATCACTGCATATAGGGTCGCGCGGCGCTTCGGGAGGGCGGACGCAGCGTCGCGGCGGCTCGCCCGCGAAGCCGCAGGGGAAATCGATCGGCTCTGAACCATACGCCGAGCAGCGTGTTCGTTCTCCGCGAACGAAACCAGGGAAGGAACGAGCCATGCCGATCAAAACCATCGCTCTGGCCGCCGCGCTGACCCTCGCCGTGTCCGGCGGGGCCTTCGCCCAGTCGAGCACCGGCAAGGGCGGGACCGGCGGCACCACGGACAGCGCCAGCCCGATGCGGAACAACACCGGCGACAGCATGCGGCCCACCACCGGTACGGGTGCCGGCTCGACCGGCACCATGGCTCCGGGTGCCACGACGGGCTCGACCACCGGCAAGGCGCCCGGCGGCACCATGGGCGGCGGCGCGGGCAGCGCTGGGGGCGGCAACAGCGCCGCCGGCCGCTGAGCGGCACACCGGCGATGCCGGGAGGGGTCGGAGCCTATCCGGCCCCTCTTTGCAGGACAGCGATCACGCCGGCTCGATCAGGTGCGGCACGAACAGCGCGCCGTCGCCGGTGATCGGACCATCCGATTCGCGGATGCACAGCCCGGCCGGCGCGTCGCCGACGATCCAGGCGCCGATGAGCGGACGGCGGCCATCGAAGCACGGCAGTTCCGCCAAGCCCTGCCGGATCGAGCCCTCCGCGCCGTAGGGGCCGGGCTCGCCCGCGATGCAGGCGCCCTCGGCGGAAAAGATCTCGACATTGGCGCCCTCGCGCGAGAGCAGCGGCTTGCGCGCATGAGCGCCGAGACTCGCGCAGGCGGGATCATCCTCGAAGAAGGCCGGCAGCAGGTTCGGATGGCCCGGCTCGCGGGCCCAGAGATGGGCGAGCAGGCCCTTGTTCGAGAGCACCATCTTCCAGGGCGGCTCGATGAAGCGCGTCGGCGAGGCCGCGACCGCCGCGCCGAACGCATCCTGAAACGCCCATTCCCACGGGTAGAGCTTGAACAGGGCGGCAAACGTCCGCTCGTCCGGCCCGCAGAAGGCGCCGTCGGCGCGCAGGCCGATCTGGGCGAGGTCGAGCAGGATCGTCTCGCAGCCGGCCTGGACGGCGCAGTCCTGAAGATAGCCGGCGGTGCCGAGATCCTCCGGGCCGCTCGTGTCGGCGGCGAAGGCGAACAGGCCGGGCGGCGCGACCTCCGAGAGCTGTGCGATCAGCCGCTCATGGACCGCGTTGAACTGGTCGCTGCCCGGTGGCAGGCGCCCCTCCCTCAGGCCCTGTTCGAGCCAGAGCCACTGGAACACCGCCGTTTCGTAGAGGGCGGTCGGCGTGTCGGCGTTGTATTCGAGAAGCTTGGCCGGTCCGGTCCCGCCGTAGGAGAAGTCGAGGCGCCCGTAGAGGCTCGGATCGCCCCGGCGCCAGCTCGTCCGTACCGTGTCCCAGACCGGCTCGGGAATGGCGAGGGAGGCGAGGATGCGCTCGTCCTCCACCGCGTCCCCGGCGAAGGCGAGGCAGAGGGCGTGCAGCTCGGCGCTCGGCGCCTCGATCGCCGCCTCGATCTCGGTCAGCGTGAAGGCGTAGGCGTGGCTCTCATCCCAGTACGGCGCGCCGTCGATGGTGTGGAAGGCGAAGCCCGCCTCCCGCGCAATCTCCCGCCATCCGGGCCGCTCTCCGCAGGCGATGCGACGCATCAGGTGCCACTGAACGAGGAGACGCTCTTGCCGCTGCCGCCGAAGCCGCCGAACTTGGTCGGTTGCGCCGCGGCCGATTTGAGCGTGGCTGAGGCGGCGTGGCGCCCGCTCCCGGTCGAGACCTTGCCGCCCGATCCGGTGCAGTAAGCGCCGTGATGACCGCCGTGACCCTGGCGATGCTCGTAGACGGGTTCGGGCGTCACCCAGTCGGAGGCGCGGCGTCCGAGCAGGTAGCCGGCCATGCGGGGAACGAATTGCGTCGGCGCATTCGAATCCGGCAGGCAGTGAGATAGGCCGTGGTGCCCCTCGCATTCCGTCAATGAGCCGTAATGCGGCGCGGTTGACGGATAGGCCGCGCGGGCGGTGGCATAGTCGGTACGGCACTCGTCGGCCGGGCGGATGCCGTCGGCGGCGCAGGCCGCCGCATCGACGTAGACGAGGACGTCCCGCGACGGTCCGGTCCGGTCAAGACTGCCCAGGCCGAGCGCGGCAAGGCCTGCACTCGCCACGAGAACCGTGGAAACGGTCTGCGAGCGCTTGCTCACGGCCTTGTCTTGCGGGGCAGCGGCCGGGGACGATTGAGCCGGCCTGCGCCGCCCGAAATTTTCCCGAGCCTCGCGGTCGTCCGCCACGGTGTCAGTAACTCATGCAGGCGGCGTTCACGAGGCCGCCCGCCAGGGAGGCGGCCCCGAGCAGCACGGCCGGCGCGGTCTGACCCTCGTCGATCCGCTGCGACAGGTTCGGCAGCAGCGGTCGCATCAGCCAGTAGATTGCGACCTGCACCACGAGGGCGACGAGACCCCAGACGATGCAGTCGAGGAGCGAGCCGGCGTAGCGCACCGCCGCCGAGAGCGGGATCGAGTAGCCGAGCAGGCTCCCGCCCAGCGCCAGGGCGGCGGCGAGATTGCCCTCGCGCACCAGGGCGATCTCCCGATGCGCCGTCGCGGTAAGGTAGGTCACGAGGTAGAGAGCGGTCAGCCCGAGGGAGACGACGAAGTAGGCAAGAAAGGCCGGAAGGCCCGAGATCGTCGTCAACCGTGCTTCCCTCGTCGGTTCAGACCAGCCGGCTCTGATCGATCGCGGCGGCGATGAACCCCTTGAACAGCGGGTGCGGTTCGAAGGGGCGCGACTTCAACTCCGGGTGGAACTGGACGCCGATGAACCACGGATGGCCCTCGTGTTCAACCGTCTCCGGCAGGAGACCGTCCGGCGATGTGCCGGAGAAGCGCAGGCCCTTGGCCTCCAGGCACTCGCGATAGGCCATGTTGACCTCATAGCGGTGCCGGTGGCGCTCCGAGATCTCGGTGTCGCCGTACATCTGCGCGATCTTGGTCTCCGGGCGGAGCGTCGCCTTGTAGGCGCCGAGCCGCATGGTGCCGCCGAGATCGCTCTCGGCCGCGCGCCGCTCCAGCTCGTTGCCGCGCATCCATTCGGTGAGCAGGCCGACCACCGGCTCCTTGGTCTCGCCGAACTCGGTGGAGTTGGCGTCCTTGATGCCGGCGAGCGACCGCGCCGCCTCGATCACTGCCATCTGCATGCCGAAGCAGATGCCGAAATACGGGATGTTGCGCTCCCGCGCGTAACGGGCCGCGCGGATCTTGCCCTCGGCGCCGCGCTGGCCGAAGCCGCCGGGCACGAGGATGCCGTGCAGGCCTTCGAGGAACGGGGCCGGGTCCTCGCGCTCGAACACCTCCGCCTCAATCCATTCGAGGTTGACGCGCACGTTGTTGGCGATGCCGCCATGAGTGAGCGCCTCGGTGAGCGACTTGTAGGCGTCCTTCAGGCCCGTGTACTTGCCGACGATGGCGATGGTGACCTCGCCCTCCGGGTTGCGCACGCGCTCGAGAATATTCTGCCAGCGGTCGAGCTTGGGCTCGCTCTCGGGCTCCATCTGGAAATGGGCCAGGATCTCCCGGTCGAGCCCCGCCTCGCGGTAGGAGAGCGGCACGGCGTAGATCGTATCGACGTCGCGCGCCTCGATGACCGCGCTCTCCCGGACGTTGCAGAACAGGCCGAGCTTGCGCCGCTCGTCCACCGGGATCGGCCGGTCGCAGCGGCAGAGCAGGATGTCGGGCTGGATGCCGATGGAGCGCAGCTCCTTCACGGAGTGCTGCGTCGGCTTGGTCTTCAATTCGCCGGCGGAGGGGATGTAGGGCAGCAGGGTCAGGTGCAGGTAGCAGACGCTGCCGCGCGGGCGCTCCTGGCCGATCTGGCGGATCGCTTCGAAGAAGGGCAGGCCTTCGATGTCGCCGACCGTGCCGCCGATCTCGACCAGCACGAAGTCGTAATCGTCATTGCCGTCGAGCACGAACGCCTTGATGGCGTTGGTGACGTGCGGGATCACCTGGATCGTGGCGCCGAGATAGTCGCCGCGCCGCTCCTTGGTGATGATGTCGAGGTAGATCCGCCCGGTGGTCACGTTGTCGGCGCGCGACGCCGGAAGGCCGGTGAAGCGTTCGTAATGGCCCAGATCCAGGTCGGTCTCGGCGCCGTCGTCGGTGACGAACACCTCGCCGTGCTGGGTCGGGCTCATCGTGCCCGGATCGACGTTGAGGTAGGGGTCGAGCTTGCGCAGGCGCACCCGGTAGCCGCGCGCCTGAAGCAGTGCCGCGAGGGCGGCGGAGGCGAGACCCTTGCCGAGGGAGGAAACCACGCCGCCGGTGATGAAAACGTACCGCGTCATGGGGTTCGGTCCATAAAGGGGCTCAAGCGATTCGCCAAACCGCAACGGTTGCCGCACCCCGCTGGCCACACGGGACGCGGCACGGGGCGATCCCCCTCATGCCGTTGAGGAATTTGTTTCTTCTATCCTTGCGGCCGATGCGCCGGCCGCAAGGGTCTTATCCGTAGACGGTGCGGCTCGGAAGCGTCAGCGCGACTGCGGGGCTTCCGGCGTGGCCGGGGCGGCCGGCGGCGCGCTCGGAGCCGGAGCCGGGGTCGCCGGCTTGGCGGGCGCATCGGTCGGAACGGAGGCGGGCTGGCCGCCCTGACCCGCGCCGCCGCGCAGCGTGTCGAGCAGGTTGTCGGCGTTCACCGGCTTGTCGGCCGGCTGCGTCTGGCCCGGCTGCGTCCCGGCCTCGTCGAGGATCGAGCGGGGCGCGGCGCTGCGATGCGCCATGATCGCCAGCGCGATGCTGGTGGTGAAGAACAGGGCCGCGAGGATCGCGGTGGCGCGGGTGAGCGCGTTGGCCTGACCCCGGCCGGTCATGAAGCCGGAGACGCCGCCGCTTCCGCCACCGCCGAGCCCGAGCCCGCCCTCCGAGCGCTGCAGCAGCACCACGGCGATGAGCGCCAGCACGATGATGAGGTGGACGACGATGAGGACGGTCTGCATAGCGATTCCGGTGCCCGCTCGCGCGGACGCTGTCGGTGTGCCGGACGGGAGGCGCGCGCAAAAGCAGCGCGCCCGCGTATCCGCTGCACGAAGTGGGGGCTCCTACACCGTTTGCCCACCCGCGCCAACCGGCCTTCGTGCCTCGGAGCGGGACAAAGCCCGTGCGCGCAGCCGAGAGCCCTGGGAAAACGCGGAGCGCGCATGGCCATCGGGGTACGGCCCGTGCAAGGAGTCGGAGATGACCGATTTCCAGACCGAAGCCGGGCGGCTCGCCGCCTTCATCGACCGCGCCGACCGCGAGGAGATGGCCGCCGTCCAGTCCGATCTTCTGCGGATCGCCCTCGAGCGGCCCGATCCGGCGGGGCGGGCGGGCGCCCTCGATGAGGTGCAGGCCGCCCTCTCCGACTGCATCCGCCCGGACGGGATGAGCCCGCTGCAGCAGGCGTTCTACGTCGCCGTGCTTGCGATGATCGAGCGGACCAAGGAGGCCGTGTCCAAGGCGCCGGCCCGCCAGGGCTGACGCCGGAGCGGGCGGCGGGCATGGCGGCGGAACGCCGCGCGCTCCTCGTCGTCGACGTGCAAGCGAGCTTCCGCGTGCCGGACACGGTCGTCGCCGGCATCACCGCCCTGAGCCGGACGTTTCATACCGTCGCGACCGTCGAACGGCACGATGAGGCGGTCACACCGTTCGCGCGGCAGCTCGGCTGGACGCCGCCGGCCGATGAGGCGCCGCTGGTTCCGGCGGATCGGGTCTTCGTCAAGCACGGCTACCTGCCGCCGCCCGCGCTGATTGCGCATTTCAGGGCGCTCGGTGTCGAGCGCGTCCTCGTCTGCGGCGTACAGGCCGAGACCTGCTGTCTCGCCGCCGGCTTCATGCTGTTCGATGCCGGCCTGCACCCGACCCTGCTGCCATGGCTCAGCGTCGGGTCGTCCCTCGACCGTTCAGCCTCACTCGGGGCCAAGCTCTGGCGGCATCATTTCGGCAGCGTTCTGAGCGGTCCCGAGGCGCTGTAGCGGGCGGGCAGGTCAGCGGCTCTCAGTGCAGCGCGCGGTCGCGAGTGCGGACCATGCCGGTTCGAAATCCGGCTCGGCCCCGTCATCTCGCTGCGACGACGCTTCGAGACGGACCACGCCACCTGCACGCTGGACCTCGGCGATGAGCGTCGTCTCCTCACCGCCCGATCCCTCGGTTTCGCGTATCATCCGGTAACGGGCGGTCGTCGCACCGAGCGGTCGGCGCTCCGTCAGGGCGGTCGCGTTTGTGCTGTGTCCGGGCGTCAGCCTGATCTCGAACACGTTGCGCCGGTCCTCCTGCCCGATGGGGCGCAGGACGATGCTCTCGCCATATGGCTGGAACGAAAAACCCTTGGGGATATCGACGGTCAGCCGACACCCGCCTGGCGCCGTGATCGCCGCGCCCTGCGCTGCCGTGGTCGTCAGGTGAACGGGGATCGTTCCGGCCGCGGACAGAAGCAGCCGGGTGCCGAGCAGCCCCGGCCCGATGAGGCCGGCGGTGCGGCTCGACCGAGAAAAGCTCACCCCTCGTAAGCGCGGCAGATCCCCAAAAAGTCCTCCGCCACGAGGCTCGCGCCGCCAACGAGCGCGCCGTCGACATTCTCCACCGCCATCAATTCGCGGGCGTTGCCGGGCTTCACCGAGCCGCCGTAGAGGATGCGGATCTTGTGCGCCTCCTCGCCGACGAGCTTGTCGAGCATCTCGCGCAGGGAGGCGTGGACCTCGGCGATCTCCTTCGCCGTCGGCGTGCGGCCCGAGCCGATCGCCCAGACCGGCTCGTAGGCGATCACCGTGTCCTCGCCGGTGGCGCCCTTCGGCAGGCCGATGGCGAGCTGCGCGCGCACGATGTCGAGGGCGCGGCCCTGCTGGCGCTCCTCCATGGTCTCGCCGACACAGATGATGCCGCGCAGGCCCGCGCGGCGGGCGCCGAGCGCCTTGGCGTGGACGCCGTCATCGGTTTCGTAATGGTAGGCGCGCCGCTCGGAATGGCCGACGATGACGTAGGTGGCGCCGAGATCGGCGAACATCTCCGCCGAGATCGAGCCGGTGAAGGCGCCGCTGGGACGGGCATGCAGGTTCTGGCCGCCGATGGCGACGGGCGAGCCGTAGACGGCGGCCACGCAGGAGGAGATCAGCGTCGCGGGCGGGCAGATCAGAACGTCGATCTTGTCCGTGAGCGCGGGCGGGAGTCCGTCGCGGATCGCCTCGACGATCGGCACCGAGGAGCGCAGACCGTTCATCTTCCAGTTGCCGGCAACCAGCGGACGGCGTCCCTCGCTTGCCATGGCGTCCCGGTTCTCCGTGTCTCGTTCCAAGGGTTCCAACGTGTGGGCGGACCTATCAGAGCAAGCTTAGGCGCGCAAACGACCTTTGTAGCCGTCCCGCCCCGGCGCGGGCCCGCGGAACATATGCCCTTTGCGCCGCTGCCCTTTGCGCCGCCGCCCCGATCGTCTATCGCGTGGCTCGCATGTGGTCCCGGCTTTCGCAGGCCGGGCGTGATCAAGATCTAGGTCCGGGCGTCCGATGCTCCAGTCCATTCGCAGTGCCAGCCAGCATTGGCTCGGCAAGGTCGTGCTGACGGTGATCTTCACCTTCCTGATCGCCGGCGTGGCGATCTTCGGTGTGGAGGAGTTCTTCCGCGGCGGCTCGAGCACGACCGTCGCCACGGTCGGCAAGACGCCGATCTCGGCCGAGGAGGTGCGCACCGCCTACCAGAACCAGCTTCAGCGCTATCAGGCTCAGCTCAAGCGGACGCTGACGCCGGACCAGGCGCGGGCGATGGGCCTGGAGCGGCAGGTACTGGCCCAACTCATCACCGAGGCGGCGCTCGACCAGAAGACGCGGGATCTCGGGCTCGCCGTCTCTGACGCGGCCGTGCTGCGTGCGATCCAGGAGGAGCCGAGCTTCAAGAACGCCAACGGCAGCTTCGACCGGACCCTGTTCTTCCAGACGCTCCAGCGGGCGGGCCTGAACGAGGCGATGTTCGTGCGCGAGCAGCGCTCCGTCATCGCCCGCCTGCAACTGGCCGACGCCATCGTCGCCGATCCGCCGGTGCCGCAGGCCATGCGCGAGGCGGTGCACCGCTACAGCCTGGAGCGCCGCGACGCCGCGGTGCTGACGCTGGCACCCGCCGCCGCCGGCGAGATCCCGGCCCCGACCGATGACGAGCTGAAGGCCTACTACGACAACAACAAAGCCTCGTTCCGCGCTCCCGAATATCGCAGCCTCAACCTGCTGGTGCTCGAACCCGCCGCGCTCGCCAAGCCCGACGAGGTCTCGGACGAGGAGGCGCGCAAGGTCTACGATGCCAACCAGAGCCGGTTCGGCAAGGCGGAGCGGCGCACGATCCAGCAGATCAGCTTCCCCGACGAGGCGGCCGCGAGCGAGGCGCGAGCCAAGATCGAGAGCGGGCAGGCACCGTTCGAGACGGTCGCCGCCGAGCGCGGGCTCGACCCGAAGCAGCTCGATCTCGGCACGCTGTCCAGGGCGGAGCTGTTCGATCCGGCGATCGGCAACGCTGCCTTCGCCCTGGAGCAAGGCAAGGTGAGCGAGCCGGTGAGGGGCCGCTTCGGCACCGTGCTCCTGCGCGTCACGGCGATCGAGCCCGGCACGGTCAAGCCGTTCGACGAGGTGAAGGACGAGATCCGTAAGGAGATCGCGCTGCGCCGGGTCCGCGAGGGCGGTTTCGACAAGGTCCAGGACGCGATCGAGGATGCCCGTTCGGCCGCCAAGCCGCTGGCCGAGATCGCCAAGGATCAGGGGCTGACGCTGCTCGCCATCCCGGCGGTGGACGCGCAGGGCAACGACCCGTCCGGCCAGCCCGTCGCCGGCATTCCGGATAAGGAGACCACGCTGCCGGCCGCCTTCCGCGCCGATGTCGGCAACGACACCGAGGTTCTGCGCACCAAGGCCGGCGGCGCGATCTGGTACGACGTCGTCAAGATCGACCCCTCGCACGAGAAGCCGCTGGCGGACGTGCGTGACGAGGCGGTGAAGGGCTGGACCCGGGCTGAGGTCGAGAAGCGCCTCGTGACCAAGTCCAAGGAGCTGACCGAGCGCCTGGACAAGGGTGAGGCGATCGAGACCGTGGCGCAGGAGGCAGGCCTTCCGCTGAAGACCGTCACCGAGATCGCCCGCAATCAGAACAAGGACGACCTCTCCGCCGATATCGTCGAGCGCATCTTCACGACGCCGGTGGGCAAGGCCGCCTCGGCGCCGTCCGGCGAGGGCCGCGCGGTGTTCAAGGTCACCGCCGCCACCGTGCCGGCCTTCGTCCCCGGCACGCCGAGCGACGGTCAGCTCGTCAATTCGCTGCGCACGGCGCTCGCGGACGACATGCTCGGCGAGTTCATCGCCGAGGTGCAGAAGAGCGCGGGCGTGAACGTGAACCAGACTGCCCTGCGCCGGGCGTTCGGCGGCGAGTACTGAGGCCGCTGATGACCGAGCCTGCGCACGAAGCAGTGGCGCGCGCCTACGAGGCCGGCCGGGCAAGTCTGCTCGGCCTGACCCTGGTGGCCGATCTGGAGACGCCGGTCGCCGCCTTCCTGAAGCTGAAGGCGACGCATGCCGGCCCCGGCTTCCTGCTCGAATCGGTCGAGGGCGGCGCGGTGCGCGGGCGCTACTCGATGATCGGGCTCGATCCCGACCTGATCTGGCGCTGCCGCGACGGGCGCCCGGAGATCGCCCGCGATGACAGCCTCACGGCCTTCGTGCAGGATGAACGGGCGCCGCTCGCCTCCTTGCGCGCGCTCATCGCCGAGAGCGCGGTGGGCGACGATGCGGAAAGCGCCGCGTTGCCGCCGATGGCGGCGGGTCTGTTCGGCTATCTCGGCTACGACATGGTTCGCGCCATGGAGCGGCTGCCCGAGCCGAACCCCGATCCGCTCGGCGTACCGGACGCGATCCTGATGCGGCCGCGGGTGATGGTGGTGTTCGACGCGGTGGCCGACGCGCTCACCGTCGTCACGCCGGTGCGCCCGGCCGCGGGCGTCAGCGCACGCGCCGCGCTCGAAGCGGCGCAGGCCCGGCTCGATCGGGTGGCGCAGATCCTCGAAGGGCCCCTGCCGGTCGAGGCGCGCCTGGACGTGTCGAGCCTTCCCCTGCCCTCCCCGGTCTCGAACACCGAGCCGGAGGCGTTCCTCGGCATGGTCGCGAAGGCCAAGGAGTACATCGTCGCGGGTGACATCTTCCAGGTGGTACTGTCGCAACGCTTCGAGGCGCCCTTCACCCTGCCGGCCTTCGCGCTCTACCGCAGCCTGCGCCGCACCAACCCGGCGCCGTTCCTGTGCTACCTCGATTTCGAGGGGTTTCAGGTCGTTTGTTCGTCTCCTGAGATCCTCGTGCGAGTGCGCGACGACAAGGTGACGATCCGCCCGATCGCCGGCACTCGCCGCCGCGGCGTCACACCGGCCGAGGACCGGGCGCTGGCCGACGAGCTCCTGGCCGACCCGAAGGAGCGCTCCGAGCACCTGATGCTGCTCGACCTCGGCCGCAACGATGTTGGCCGCGTCTCGAAGATCGGCAGCGTCACCGTCACCGACTCGTTCTTCCTCGAATACTATTCTCAGGTCATGCACATCGTCTCGAACGTCGAGGGCGACCTCGACCCGAAGCACGACGCGCTCTCGGCGCTGGCGGCGGGCTTTCCCGCCGGTACGGTCTCGGGCGCGCCGAAGGTGCGGGCGATGGAGATCATCGACGAGCTGGAGCGCGAGAAGCGCGGACCCTATGGCGGCTGCATCGGCTATTTCGGGGCGCGGGGCGAGATGGACACCTGCATTGTCCTGCGCACGGCGATCGTGAAGGACGGCCGCATGCACGTGCAGGCCGGTGCCGGCATCGTCTACGATTCCGATCCGCACTCCGAGCAGCAGGAATGCGTGAACAAGGCGAAGGCCTTGTTCCGGGCGGCCGAGGATGCGGTGCAGTTCGCGAGCCGGGCCAAGCGCGGGCAGTAGGCGGCGCTCACGCCGCCTTGACTTGCCGCCCGGCGCTCGCCACCCCTTCCGCAAAGTTCATCCAAGCCACGGCCTCATCCTGAGATGCCCGTGTGAGCGGGCCTCGAAGGATCTCCAGATTTCGTGCGATCCCTGGAGGGTCCTTCGAGGCCGCTTCGCGGCACCTCAGGAGGAGGCTATGGGCGGGACTAAAGGTGCTACGGCTGAGTTCGATGTCCAACGTCCTCGTCATCGACAATTACGATTCCTTCACCTGGAATCTCGTCCACCTGATCGGCCCGCTCTGCGAGCGGATCGACGTGGTGCGCAACGATCAGATCGACGTCGCCGGCATTCGCGAACGGGCGCCGGACGCGCTCGTGCTTTCGCCGGGGCCCTGCACCCCGAACGAGGCCGGCATCTGCCTCGACGCGGTGAAGGAGCTGGGCGCCGAGATCCCGATCTTCGGTGTGTGCCTCGGGCTTCAGACCATCGGGCAGGCCTATGGCGGCGACGTGGTGCGTGCGCCCTCCCCCATGCACGGCAAGGTCTCGACCATCCGCCACGAGGCCAAGGGTGTGTTCCGCGGCATCAACGAGGGTTTTGCCGCCACCCGCTACCACTCGCTGGTGGTCGACCGAGCGAGCTGCCCCGACGATCTCGCGGTGACGGCGGAGGCCGACGGGCTCATCATGGGGCTGCAGCACCGCACGTTGCCGGTCCACGGCGTGCAGTTCCACCCCGAGAGCATCCTCTCGAACCACGGTACGCAGATCCTGCGCAACTTTCTCGACATCGCCGCCGCGTGGCGCAGGGAGTCCGCCGCCCGAGCGTGACAAGGCCGGCCCCGGCGTGCATTGACGGCGCCACGCCCCCTCCCCCTTCGATCGAGGGGGTGAGGGCTCGAACAGAGCCACGACCCCGATGGATGCCTTCAAGACCCATCTCGCGACCGTCGCGTCCGGCGCCCCCCTGAGCCGCGAGCAGGCCCGCGCCGCCTTCGACGACCTGCTCTCGGGCGAAGTGACCCCGATCCAGGCCGGCGCCTTCCTCACAGCGCTCTCGGTCCGTGGCGAGAGCGAGGACGAGATCATCGGCGCGGTCTCGGCGATGCGGGCGCGGATGCTGCCCGTGGCGGCGCCCGAAGGCGCCATCGACATCGTCGGCACCGGGGGCGACCATTCGGGCAGCTACAACGTCTCGACGCTCGCCGCGATCCTCACCGCCGCCTGCGGTGTGCCGGTGGCCAAGCACGGCAACCGTGCCGCCACCTCGCGCTCCGGCGCCGCCGACGTGCTCGCCGCGCTCGGCGTGAAGATCGGCCTGCCCCCCGAGGCCCTGGCGCGCTGCCTCTCGCAAGCGGGGCTCTGCTTCATGTTCGCGCAGACGCATCACGGCGCCATGCGCCACGTGGCGCCGGTGCGCACCGAACTGCCGTTCCGCACCATCTTCAACATGCTCGGACCGCTCTCGAACCCGGCCGGCGTGACCGCGCAGGTGTTCGGCGTCTCGCGGCCCGCCTGGGCCGAGCCGCTGACGCGGGTGCTGGCGACGCTCGGGAGCCGCCGGGTCTGGACCGTGCACGGCTCGGATGGGCTCGACGAGATCACCACCACCGGGCCGACCGCCGTGGTCGCGCTGGAGGCTGGCGCGTTGACGCAGTTCACCATCGATCCGCGCGACGTCGGCCTGCCGCTCGCGACCCTCGACGACCTGCGCGGCGGTGATCCCGAGCACAATGCCGCGGCGCTCGGCGCCGTGCTGGAGGGCGCCCGCAACGCCTACCGCGACATCGCCGTCTTGAATGCCGGCGCCGGCCTCGTGGTGGCGGGTGCTGCCGGCTCGCTTGCCGAGGGCGTGGCGCGGGCGCAGGAAGCGATCGATTCCGGCGCGGCGCGGGGTGCGCTCGCGCGCCTCGTCGCCGTGTCGAATGCATGATAGACGGCTTCGAACGGTTCTAAGGACAAGCCGATGGACGACATCGTGGCCGACGTGACCATCGGGCCTGCCGCCACTGCCCCGGAGCGGGCGAGCGTGCTGGCGCGGATCGAGGCCTACAAGCGCCGCGAGATCGCCGAGGCGAAGCTGCGCGTGCCGCTGGCCAAGCTGGAGAAGCAAGTCGCCAAGGCCGAGCCGCCCCGCGGCTTCGCCGATGCCATCGCCCGGCATATCGGCGAGGGGCGTCCGGCGCTGATCGCCGAGATCAAGAAGGCGTCCCCCTCCAAGGGGCTGATCCGCCCCGATTTCGACCCGAAGGCGCTGGCGAAAGCCTATGCCGCGGGCGGCGCCACCTGCCTTTCGGTCCTCACCGACACGCCCTCCTTTCAAGGCGCGCCGGACTTCCTGACCCAGGCCCGTGCGGCCTGCGACCTGCCGGTCCTGCGCAAGGATTTCCTGTTCGAGCCGTATCAGGTCTACGAGGCCCGCGCCTGGGGCGCCGATTGCGTCCTCGTCATCATGGCCTGCCTCGACGACGCCGAGGCCGCCGCCATCACCGAGGCTGCGCACGATCTCGGCATGGACGTGCTGGTCGAGGTCCACGACGCCGAGGAACTGGAACGCGCCGTGCCGCTCGGCACCCGGATGATCGGCGTCAACAACCGTAACCTCAAGACCTTCGAGGTCTCGTTCGCGACGGCGATCACCTTGAAGCCCGGCATTCCCGCCGACCGGATCGCGGTGGCCGAGAGCGGCATCGGCACCCACGCCGACGTACTGCGGCTGAAAGAGCACGGTCTCGACACCATCCTCGTCGGCGAGAGCCTGATGCGGCAGGCCGACGTCACCGCCGCGACGCGGGCGCTGCTGTTCGGGGATTCCGGCCGGTGAGCGGCGCCACCCTCACCCATATCGACCGGACCGGTGCGGCCAACATGGTCGACGTCTCCGACAAGGCCGCGACCTCGCGCACGGCCGTCGCCGAGGGCGTGGTGGTGATGCTCCCTGAGACCCTGGCGCTGATCCGCGAGGGCGACGCCAAGAAGGGCGACGTCATCGGCACGGCCCGGCTCGCCGGCATCATGGCGGCCAAGCGCACGCATGAGCTGATCCCGCTCTGCCACCCGCTGCTGATCACCAAGGTGCGCCTCACCTGCGAGCCGGACGACGCCCTGCCGGGCCTGCGCCTCACCGCGGAGGTGAAGGTGCAGGGCCAGACCGGCGTCGAGATGGAGGCGCTCACCGCCGTCTCAGTGGCGTGCCTGACCGTCTACGACATGGTGAAGGCCGCCGATCGCGGCATGCGGATCGAGGGTATCCGCCTGCTGTCGAAGGAGGGCGGCAAGTCCGGGGCCTGGGCGGCCGACGCATGAGCCTGCTGTCCGTCACCGAGGCGCTCGAAAAGATCCTCGCCGCCATCCCCGGTCCGGTGGCGGTGGAAGAGATTCCGATTGCTCAGGGCGCCGGCCGGACGCTGGCCTCCGACCTCGCGGCGCGGCGCACGCAGCCCCCCTTCCCCGCTTCCGCTATGGACGGCTACGCCGTGCGCGCCGCCGACGTCGCGGCGGTACCGGCGCGGCTGCGTCGGGTCGGCACCAGCGCGGCCGGGCACGGTTTTTCCGGAACGTTGGGGCCGGGCGAGGCGGTGCGCATCTTCACCGGCGCACCGGTGCCCGAGGGCGCCGACGCGATCCTGATCCAGGAGAACGCCGAGGCCGACGGCGACACGATCACCGCCCGCGAGCCGGTGGCGGCGGGCCGCTTCCTGCGCCGCGCTGGCCTCGATTTCCGCGAGGGCGAGACGCTGGTGCGGGCCGGCGAAACCCTCGACGCTCGCCGCCTCGCGCTGGCCGCCAGCGCTGGCCACGTCGTGCTGCCGGTTCGGCGCAAGCCGCGCGTGGCCGTGCTCGCCACCGGCGACGAACTGGTGCGCCCAGGTGAGCCGGCGGCCTGGGACCAGATCGTCGCCTCGAACGGCCTGGCGCTCGGAGCGCTGAGCCTGGAGGCGGGCGCCGAGGTCGTCGATCTCGGCATCGTCACCGACGATCTCGGCGCCCTGCGTGAGGCCGTCGGCCGCGCGCAGGCGGCGGAGGCCGATCTGCTGGTCACCCTCGGCGGCGCCTCGGTCGGCGACCATGACCTCGTCCAGGCAGCGCTCGGGGCCGAGGGGATGGAACTCGGCTTCTGGCGGGTGGCGCTCCGCCCTGGCAAGCCGCTGATGCATGGCCGGCTGGGTGCGATGCAGGTGATCGGCTTGCCGGGCAATCCCGTCTCCTCGATCGTGTGCGGCCTGCTCTTCGTGGTGCCGGCGATCCGCGCCCTTCTCGGCGATCCGCGCGCGGGTGCGGACCGCAGCGAGCCGGCGATCCTCGGCCGCGACATGCCGGAAAACGACGCCCGCCAGGACTACCTGCGCGCCCGCCTCGATACCGCGCCGGACCGGCTGCCGGTCGTCCATCCCGAGACGCGCCAGGATTCCTCGATGCTCTCGGTGCTCGGTACCAGCGAGGCCCTGCTGATCCGCTCAGCCCACGCGAGCCCGGCTAAGGCGGGCGATCCGTGCCGCATCATCCGCCTGGACCGCCGGATCGTCTGAATCGACTTCACGAGCGGTGCCGCCGCCCGTGCCGGATTGTGCAAAAGTCTTGCATCTGCCCGATTTTCTGCCGAAGAGGACGGCCTTCACCGGATAGAGACCACCGGCAAAGGGCACGGGAACGTGCGGTAATTGTCGCCGGGCAAGCATGGGCGGGGAGCGTTGGGACCGATGAGCGAGACGCGGGAGCTGGGTTCGGCCGATATCCAGAAGGTGCTGGAACTGCTGCCCCACCGCTATCCCTTCCTGATGATCGACCGCATCATCGAGATCGACCGCGACGAGAGCTGCATCGGCATCAAGAACGTCACGGCGAACGAACCGCAATTCACCGGGCACTTTCCCGGCCTGCCGGTCTTTCCCGGCGTACTGCTGATCGAGGGCATGGCCCAGACGGCGGGCGCGATCTGCTGCCGCCACATCATGAGCGACGAGCTGAAGACCAAGCAGGTCTTCTTCATGACTATCGACAAGTGCAAGTTCCGCAAGCCCGTCGTGCCCGGCGACCAGGTGCGCTTCCACATGAAGAAGATCAACCACCGCAAGACCATGTGGTGGTTCCGCGGCGAGGCCCGCGTCGAGGGCACGCTCGTGGCCGAGGCCGAGATCGGTGCCATGCTGGTGACGGAGTGAGCATGGTGCGGGACGGCATTCACCCGAGCAGCGTCATCGAGGACGGCGCCCGGCTCGGGGACGGCGTGCGGATCGGCCCGTTCTGCCATGTCGGGCCCGAGGTCGTACTCGGCGACGGCTGCGAACTGATCAGCCACGTCGTCGTCGCCGGCCGCACCACGGTCGGCGCCCGGACCAAGATCTATCCCTTCGCCTCGATCGGCCACCCGCCGCAGGATCTGAAGTTCCGCGGCGAGCCCTCGACGCTCGCCGTCGGCTCCGATTGCCTGATCCGCGAAGGCGTGACGATGAACCCCGGCACCGCCGGCGGCGGTCTGGAGACCGTGGTCGGCAACGGCTGCGCCTTTCTCGCCAACAGCCATGTCGGCCACGATTGCCGGGTCGGCGACCACGTCGTCTTCTCCAACAACGTGATGCTCGCCGGCCATTGCACGGTCGGCAACTACGCCATCCTCGGCGGCGGCGCGGCGGTGATCCAGTTCGCCCGCGTCGGCGACCACGCCTTTGTCGGCGGCCTCTCGGGGCTCGAGAACGACTGCATCCCCTACGGCATGGTGCTCGGCAATCGCGCCTACCTGTCGGGGCTCAACATCATCGGCCTCCAGCGCCGCGGCTTTTCGCGCGAGGACATCCACGCGCTCCGCCGCGCCTACCGGCTGCTCTTCGCGCAAGAGGGCACCCTGATGGAGCGCGTCGAGGACGTGGCGGCGGAGTTCGACACCCATCCGGCGATCCACGAAATCCTCTCCTTCATCCGCGCGGGCGGCAAGCGCTCGATCTGCACGCCCCGCGCCGTCGCCGCGGCGGCCTGAGGCGATCGGCCGTGATCGATCCCTCCCGGCCCCTCGCCCTGGTGGCCGGCGCGGGCCACCTGCCGGAACTGGTCGCGGCCTCCCTCGACCGGGCGCGCCGGCCGTTCCGGGTCCTGGCCGTTCGTGGCTTCACCGAGCGGGTGATGCGACGCCGCGCGGATGCGGTGGTCGATCTCCTCGACATCCCCGGTACCCTGCGCATCCTGAAGGAGTGGGCGCCCGCGGCCGTGGTTCCGGCCGGCGGCGTCACCCGCCCGAGCCCGGCCGCCCTCTTCAACGCGGCGCACGCGGTGCGCAACCGAGACATCCTGAAGAGCCTCGCGGGCGGCGACGACCGCTTGCTGCGGGCCGTGCTCTCGCTCCTGGAGGAGAACGGGCACCGGGTGCTCGGCGTCCACGAGGTTGCCCCTGATCTCCTCGGCCGTCTCGGCCGTCTCGGCCGGTTCGAGCCGGAATCCGACGCCACCCTCTCGATCGCCACCGGACGTGCCATGCTCGCCGCCCTGAGCCCCTTCGATGTGGGGCAGGCCGCCGTGGTGGCGGGCGAGCGGGTCATCGCCGTCGAGGGCCCCGAGGGCACGGACCGCATGCTCGCCCGTGCCCGCACGCTCAACCGCAAGCCCTTCGGCCGCGGCACGCCCACCAAGGGGACCGTGCTCGTCAAGCTGCCGAAGCTCGGCCAGGATCTGCGCATCGACCTGCCGGCCATCGGCCCGCGCACCGTCCGCCGGGCGGCGGAAGCGGGATGCGCCGGCATCGCCATCGGCGCCGGCCACACCCTGGTGATCGACACCGATTGCACGGTGGCGGCCGCGGATGCGGCGGGTCTGTTCCTGATCGGCGTGGAGGTCGCCCCGTGACGCACCGGCGGATCTGGCTCGTCGCTGGCGAGGATTCCGGGGACCAACTCGGCGCCAAGCTGATCCGAGCGCTGCGGGCGCTCGCGCCCGCGCCCCTGACGCTTGGCGGCGTCGGCGGCGAGGCGATGGAGGCGGAGGGCTTCCGCTCGCTCTTCCCCATCGATGACGTGGCGGTGATGGGCTACCTGCCGGTGCTCGCCCGCGCCCGAACCCTTCTGCGGCGCATCCGTGAGACGGTGGACGACGTCGTGGCAGGCCGGCCCGACGTGCTCGTCATCATCGACAGTCCCGGCTTTACCCACGCCGTGGCCACCCGCGTGCGCAAGCGTCTGCCGGATCTCCCGATCGTCGATTACGTCTCGCCGAGCGTCTGGGCGTGGCGGCCGTGGCGGGCCAAGGGCATGGTGCCCTTCATCGACCATGTGCTCGCCCTCTTGCCCTTCGAGCCGGAGGCGCATCGCCGCCTCGGCGGACCGCCCTGCTCCTATGTCGGCCACCCGTTGATTGAGCGTCTGGCCGAGCTGCGTCCCTCCCCCGAGGAGACCACGATCCGCGAGGGGCGCCCTCCGGTCCTCGCCGTGCTGCCGGGCTCCCGCCGCTCCGAGATCGAGCGACTGATGCCGGTCTTCGGCCTCACCGTCGCCGAACTCATCCAGCGGGTCGGCCCGTTCGAGGTCGAGCTGCCGGCGGTGAGCCGCCACCGCGCCCTGATCGAGCGCCTCGCCGCCGCCTGGGAGCGGCACCCGCGGATCGTCCACGGCGAGGCCGACAAGTACGCCACCTTCCGCCGGGCACGGGCGGCGCTCGCCGCCTCTGGCACCGTCACGCTCGAACTCGCGCTCGCCGGCGTGCCGATGGTGGTGGCCTACAAGGTCTCGCGGGTCGAGGAGGTGATCGCCCGGCGCCTGATCCAGGTACCGACGATTGTGCTGCCGAACCTGATTCTGTCCGAGAACGCCATGCCGGAATTCGTGCAAGGCGATTGCACGCCGGAGCGGCTGGCCGGGACGCTGGCGCCGCTCCTCGCGGGCGGCCCGGCCCGGCGAACCCAGCTCGACGCGCTTGCCCGCATCGACGGCCGGATGCGGCTGCCCGACGACGAGGAACCGAGCCGGGCGGCGGCCCGGATCGTGCTGAAGGCGCGGCGGGCGGCATGAGCGAGAACGCGGCGACGCCAACGATCAGGATCTACGTCGATGCCGACGCCTGCCCGGTGAAGGACGAGGTGTACCGCGTCGCCGGGCGCTACGGCCTCCACGTCTTCGTCGTCTCGAACAGCTTTCTGAATTTGCCGCGCGAGCCCTGGATCGAGCGCGTCGTCGTCGGCGACACGTTCGATGCGGCTGACGACTGGATCGCTGAACGGGTGAGCCCCGGTGCCATCGTCATCACGGCCGACGTGCCGCTGGCGAGCCGCTGTGTGAAGGCCGGCGCGATCGCGCTGGCGCCGAACGGCAAGGCCTTCACGGACGCGTCCGTCGGCCTCGCGCTCGCCACGCGCAATCTGATGCAGGATCTGCGGGAGGCCGGCGCCATCACCGGCGGGCCGAAGCCGTTCTCGCCGAAGGACCGCTCGGCCTTCCTTGGCGCGCTGGACCGGATGATCGTGCGGTTGAAGCGCGATCTCAAGATCTGAGGATGCCAAGCCTCCGGGCGGCGAGGCCCGGAGGCGGTAGTCTAATCAGCTCCGCTGGCCGATCGGAACGTAGTCGCGCCGGTCGGGGCCAATATAGAGCTGCCGCGGGCGGCCGATCTTCTGGGACGGATCCTCGATCATCTCGGCCCACTGCGCGATCCAGCCGACGGTGCGGGCCAGCGCGAACAGCACGGTGAACATCGACGTCGGGAAGCCGAGCGCCTTGAGGGTGATGCCCGAGTAGAAGTCGATGTTCGGGTAGAGCTTCTTCTCGATGAAGTACTCGTCCTTCAGCGCGATCTGCTCGAGCTGCACCGCGACCTCCAGCAAGTCGTCCTTCAGGCCGAGCTCGTTCAGCACCTCGTGGGTGGTCTTCTGCATGATGCGCGCGCGCGGGTCGTAGTTCTTGTAGACCCGGTGGCCGAAGCCCATCAGGCGGAAGGGATCGTTCTTGTCCTTCGCCTTGGCGACGTATTTCTGCACGTTCTCGGGGTGGCCGATCTCCATCAGCATTTTCAGCGCCGCCTCGTTGGCGCCGCCATGCGCCGGTCCCCACAGGCAGGCGATGCCGGCGGCGATACAGGCGAAGGGATTGGCGCCCGAGGAGCCGGCGAGCCGGACCGTCGAGGTCGAGGCGTTCTGCTCGTGGTCGGCGTGCAGGATGAAGATCTTGTCCAACGCCCGCGCGTAGATCGGGTTGATTGCGTATTCCTCGCACGGAACCGCAAAACACATCCGCAGGAAGTTCGACGTATAGTCGAGGTCGTTCTTCGGATACACGAATGGCTGGCCGATCGTGTACTTGTAGGCCATCGCCGCCAGCGTCGGCATCTTCGCGATCATGCGCAGAGAGGCGATCATCCGCTGCGACTCGTCCGAGATATCGGTCGAGTCGTGGTAGAACGCGGACAGCGCGCCGACACAGGCGACCATCACCGCCATCGGGTGGGCGTCGCGGCGGAAGCCCTGGAAGAAGCGGTTCATCTGGTCGTGCACCATGGTGTGGCGCGTGACCCGGTAATCGAAATCCGCCTTCTGGGCGGAGGACGGCAATTCGCCGAACAGCATCAGGTAGGCAGTCTCGAGGAAGTCGCCCTGCTCGGCGAGCTGTTCGATCGGATAGCCGCGGTAGAGCAGCACGCCCTCGTCGCCGTCGATATAGGTGATCTTCGACTCGCACGAGGCCGTCGACGTGAAGCCCGGGTCGAAGGTGAACTTGCCGGTCTGGGCGTAGAGCTTGCCGATATCGACCACGTCCGGGCCGATGGTTCCGGTCTTGATGGGCAATTCGACGTTCTTGTCGCCCACGATGATGGTGCTGGCGGAAGCGCTCATGGGATCGCGGACCCTTTCTCGCGACGGGAACAGCACTGGCGCGGAAGACGTCGCCTCCCGCTCCGTTGTGGCGCCGCAGCAGAGCACTGCGCCCACTCACTGAGGCACCGGGTTAGCGGATCGGTCGGCGGCCAGCAACGGCAGGCCGTTCCCCGCGTCTTCGCATATGCGAAAAACAGGCCGAGTCTGTCACTTTCCGAGCCGAATGAAACGCGATTTGACGGGACCCTGGAGGCAGGTTTCAGGCTGCCTCAGACTCCTGCCGGTGCGAAGGTGGTTGAGAAACCGTCCTCGGAGCAAGACCTTCCGGATTTCCGGCATACGATCTCCGGAGGCTGGAAGCTCCAGATGTCATTTGCCTTAAATTGTCATTCCAGGGCTCGCGCAAGTCTCCACTGCCGAACTCACGGCCTGGCACATCGATCCGATCAACGCACGCTGAAGACGCGATGCGTTGATCCGTCGCGTGAATCGTCGTCAGGTCGGAAGGCGGTCCGCCAAGCGGGCGAGTGCCTCATCGCGGCCGAGCACGGCCATCACGTCGAAGACCGGCGGCGAGGTGGCGCGACCCGTGAGCGCCGCCCGCAGGGGCTGAGCGACCTGACCGAGCTTGACGCCCTGGCTCTCGGCGAAGCCGCGCACGGCAGCCTCCGTCGCGGCCGCACTCCATTCCGGAAGGGCCTCCAGCGCCGGAAGAAGAGCGCGCAGCCGCTCCGGCGCGTCCCCGGTGAGCAGGCCTTCCGCCTTGGCGTCGAGAGCGAGCGGGCGAGGAGCATAAAGGTAGTAGGCGCTGTCGAGGAGTTCGACGAGGGTCTTGGCGCGCTCCTTCAGGCCGGGCATCGCCGACAGGAGTTTTTCGCGCAGATCCGGCGTCAGCTTGGTCGGCAGGCCGCGCTCGGGGCCGCGGGCCGGCAGGATCGCGTCGATGGCATCGACCAGCACCGCATCGTCGCTGCCGCGGATGTAGAGTCCGTTGAGGCTTTCCAGCTTGGTGAAGTCGAACCGCGCCGCAGAGCGGCCGATCGCCTTCAGATCGAAGGCGGCGATCATCTCTTCGGTGGAGAAGACCTCCTGGTCGCCGTGGCTCCAGCCGAGGCGGACGAGGTAGTTGCGCAGGGCCGCCGGAAGGTAGCCGCGGTCGCGGTACTCCTCGACGCCAAGCGCGCCGTGGCGCTTGGACAGCTTGGCGCCGTCCGCCCCGTGGATCAGCGGAATATGCGCCATCGCCGGCACGTCCCAGCCGAGCGCGCGGTAGATCTGGCTCTGGCGGGCGGCGTTGGTGAGGTGGTCGTCGCCACGGATCACCTGGGTGATGCCCATGTCGTGGTCGTCCACCACGACGGCGAGCATGTAGGTGGGCGTGCCGTCGGAGCGCAGCAGCACAAGGTCGTCGAGGTCGCGGTTGGCCCAGGTCACGCGGCCCTGCACGGCGTCCTCGACCACGGTCTCGCCCTCGGTCGGCGCGCGCAGGCGGATCACCGGCTTCACGCCCGCCGGCGCCTCGGACGGGTCGCGATCGCGCCAGCGGCCGTCGTAGCGCGGGGCGCGGCCCTCGGCGCGGGCGGTCTCGCGCATCTGCGCCAGCTCCTCGGCGCTGGCGTAGCAGTGATAGGCGTTGCCCGAGGCGAGCAGGCTCTCGGCCACCGCGCGGTGCCGCTCGGCGCGGGCGAACTGGTAGATCACCTCCCCGTCCCAATCGAGGCCCAGCCAGCGCATCCCGTCGAGGATCGCGTCGATCGCCGCTTGCGTCGAGCGCTCGCGGTCGGTGTCCTCGATGCGCAGCAGCATCCGGCCGCCGAAGCGGCGCGCATAGAGCCAATTGAACAGGGCCGTGCGCGCTCCCCCGATATGCAGGAAGCCCGTGGGCGAGGGCGCAAAGCGCGTGACGACCGGTGACGACATCGGCGGCTGAGAAGCTTCTTTAGAAAAAAGTGCGGGATGGCGGGAGGGCGGCCGCGGCCGGTCTCGCCGGGCGTGTAGCACGAGCGAGCGGATGCGTTAAGAATTCGTCACGATTGCCCGCTGCGCGGGCATCGCAGGTCTCGGGACGTGGCGGGGCATGGCGCAGGGCGGCGGCAGGGCGGTGAGCGGGGCGGTTCCGGCCCTCCTCGCCGGCCGTTTCCCCATCCCCTCGCAACTCTGGCAGGGTGCCGTCGACGGGCTCGGCGCGACCCTTGCCCGCGAGGCCGAGCAGCGCCGGCTGTTCCCTTGGCTCGCCGTCGCCTTCGGGTCCGGCATTCTCGTCTTCTTCACGGCAACGGATGGGGAACCTGCCCTTGCCGCCCCGCTGATCGCCGCCACGCTCTGCCTCGCCGTCACCTTCGTCCTGCGGGCGCGTCCGTTCGCGCTCGCTCTGATGCTCGCCCTCGCCGCCCTCTTCCTCGGCTTCGCCGCCGGCGTCTGGCGGGTCTCGTCCGTCGCGGGGCCGGTGCTGACGCGCATCACCATCGCGCCGCTCGCGGGCCTTGTCGAAGGCCTCGACGAACGGGAGGGCGGTGCGCGGCTGATCGTGCGGGTCGCGAGCTTCGGCGACCTCGATGCGGAAAGCCGCCCGCGGCGGGTGCGGGTCTCCTATCGCGCGGCGCAGGCGGTGCGGCCGGGCGACACGATCCGCGCCACTGCCCGTCTGCTGCCGCCGCCGGAAGCGGTGCGACCGGGCGGCTACGACTTCGCGCGCGACGCCTATTTCCGCGGCATCGGAGCGGTAGGATCGCTGGTGGGCAAGGTCGAGGTCGGGGTGCCGTCCGAGCCGCTCCCCTGGTCCCTGCATGTGGCGGCCAGCATCGATGCCGCCCGCAACGCCTTCACCCGGCGGATCACCGACGCGATCGGCGGACAGGCCGGCGCCGTCGCCGCCGCCCTCGTCACGGGAAAGCGTGGACTGATCGCCAACGAGACGAACGACGTCTTGCGGGCGGCGGGCATCTACCACGTCGTCTCGATCTCCGGGCTCCACATGGTGCTCGCCGCCGGCGTGGTGTTCTGGCTGGTGCGGGCCAGTCTCGCCCTGGTGCCGGTGCTGGCGCTCGCTTGGCCGATCAAGAAGATCGCGGCCGGCGCGGCGATGCTGGGCGTGACCGCCTACTGCGCCTTCTCGGGCTGGGACGTCGCCGCCGAGCGGGCGTTGATCATGACGTTGGTGATGCTCGGCGCGATCCTCGTCGATCGTCCGGCGCTTAGCATGCGCAATCTCGCGCTTGCCGCGATCCTGGCGCTGGCCCGCGAGCCGGAAGCACTGCTCGGCCCGAGCTTCCAGATGTCGTTCGGGGCGGTGGCCGGTCTGATCGCCTGCGCGCCGCTCATCGACGGGCGCGTCTTCCGGACCGACAGCCCGTCCCGCATCGCGCGGGCCGCGTCGTGGGTCGCGACGGCGGTGGTGGGCACGCTGGCAACGACTTTGGTGGCACAGATCGCCACCGCGCCGTTCGCGACCTACCACTTCCAGACCGTGCAGCCCTTCGGCCTGGTCGGCAATGCGCTGACCCTGCCGCTCGTCTCGCTCGCGGTGATGCCCGCGGCGGTGCTCGGGATGCTGGCCTATCCCTTCGCCCTCGATCGCCCTGTCTGGTGGCTGATGGGGCTTGCGGTGCGGGGCATGCTCGAAATCTCGGCCTGGA
The DNA here is from genome assembly GCF_021117295.1 of Methylorubrum sp. B1-46. Classification (NCBI taxonomy): domain Bacteria; kingdom Pseudomonadati; phylum Pseudomonadota; class Alphaproteobacteria; order Hyphomicrobiales; family Methylobacteriaceae; genus Methylorubrum; species Methylorubrum sp. B1-46. Next base: position 5,133,446 of record NZ_CP088247.1, read on the forward strand.
TCGCCGGGTTTGGACAGGCCAACATGGTGTTGCCCGCCTTCGGGACCGGCGCCCTGGTGCTGCTCGCCGCTGCCCTCCTCCTCGCGACCCTGCCGGTGTCGCGGCTGCGGCTGCTTGCCCTCGTGCCGGCGGGACTCGGTGTTGCGCTCGCCGCGAGTCCGATCCGCTACGACATCTATATCGACCGCGACGGAGCCGGCGCCGCAATCCGCGGCCAGGACGGGCACCTCGTCGTCCTCGGGCGTCCGCCCGGCTTCGTGCTGGAACAATGGCTGAAGGCCGATGGCGACGGGCGCCGCCCGGATGCGGTCACCGGAGCCACCGGGCCGCGCTGTGACCGTCTCGGCTGTATCCTCGCGGCCATCGACGGAAGCACCGTCGCCCTCGTCACCGACAAGCGCGCCTTTGCCGAGGATTGCGCGCGGGCCGTCATTCTGATCACCCGCCTGCGCGCGCCATCGGGTTGTGCCGCATCGTTGATCGTGGACCGCAGCTTCCTCTCGGCGCGAGGTGCCACCGCGATCCGCCTCGGGGCGGCCGAGCCGGAGGTCGTCACCGCGCGCGGAACCGGCCCGCCGAAGCCTTGGCAGCCCAAACCCGCCAGCGTGGCGACGCCAGCGGCTCCGTCGCCGTCACAAACATTCGGTGACCCCGGTGCGGCGGATCCGTCGGACCCGCCGCCTGGCGAAACGCCTCAGTAGCGGCGTACGAGGCTGACGAGCTTGCCCTGGATGCGCACCCGGTCGGGCCCGAGCACGCGGGTCTCGTAGGACGGGTTGGCGGCCTCGAGCGCGATCGAGGAGCCGCGGCGGCGCAGGCGCTTGAGGGTCGCCTCCTCGTCGTCGATCAGCGCCACGATGATGTCGCCGTTATTGGCGGTATCCTGCTTGTGGATCACCACGAGATCACCGTCGAGGATGCCGGCCTCGATCATCGAATCACCGCGCACTTCCAGCGCGTAGTGTTCGCCGCCCGAGAGGAAATCGGGGGACATCGAGATCGAGTGGCTCTGGCTCTCGATCGCCGAGATCGGCGTGCCGGCGGCGATCCGGCCCATCACCGGGACCATCACCGACTGCCCGTTGCCGTCATGGGCCTGCAGCATCGGCGGCTTCGGCGCGGGCGGCTTGCCCGACAGGCCGCCCTCGACCACGCTTGGAGTGAAGCGGCGCGGCTCCGGGGCCGTTGCCGGCTTGGCCGCCGGCATGTCGGGCATGCGCAGGATCTCGATGGCTCGGGCCCGGTTCGGCAGGCGGCGCAGGAAGCCGCGCTCCTCCAGCGCCATGATCAGGCGGTGGATGCCGGACTTTGATTTGAGATCGAGCGCGTCCTTCATCTCGTCGAAGGACGGCGGCACGCCGCTCTCCTGCATCCTCTGCTGGATGAACTGAAGCAGTTCGAGTTGCTTGCGGGTCAGCATGCGGCACCTGCTGTCGACGGCGGCCGGGGACGCCGCAGAATCATTGAAAACAAAGCGCGAACAGCCTAGACGTTCCTCTCCTGTTCCGCAAGACGAGCGCAGACACGCGAAGGGCGGCGGCACCTTTGCGCCGCCGCCCCTTTTTGCCCCATGAGGGATTCGGATCAGGCTGGGATGACGTCCACAATCTCGTAGGTATCAGGATCGATGATGACGATGTCATCCCCGACCAGGATGAACTGGAGGCCGCGATAGGCCGGCACCAGCGAGAGGATCGCCGGCGGCAGCGGGTGCAGCGAAACCGAGCGCGGGATGGCCGTGCCGACGCGAACCGCGAAGTTCACATTCGTGACCGCCCGGACATTGGAGCGGGTGATCGATTGGCGGAATTCGGTGCGCTGGGTCGAACTCAGGCTTTTGGAGGCGCCGCGGGCTTCCGAGGCAGCCCCGCGGCCGGCTCGCTCGCCGGCCCCCCGCTCGCCAGCCGCGTCGCGGCCGGTGTCACGGTTGCCGCGCTCTCCGGCCGCATCACGGCTCCCCCGGCCGTCGCGCTCGCTGCCGCCATCGCGGCCCGTCTCGTGATTGCTGCGCTCGCCTGATTCTCCCGCGCGGGCCGGGCCGCCGTCTCGGCCGCCGCGCGTGCCGGCCTCTCCCGGCTCGCTGCCGCGTACCGGAGTGCCTGCCGCGCCACCGGTCTCGCCTCCGCGGGTACCGCCGACTTCGCCGCCGCTGCGGGCGCCTCCGGCACCACCCGCCTCACCGGCACCGCCGCGGGGGCCGCTCGCCGCTCCGCCGCCCGCGCCGCCCACACCGCTTCCAGCACCACCGGCGCCTCCGCCTGCGCCGCCGGCTCCCATTCCGGCACCACCGCCCGCGCCACTGCCACCGCCCGCGCCTCCTCCGGCACCACCGGCGCCTCCGCCCTGGGCCAGGGCGGTCGCCGCGCCGAGTACGAGGATCGCGGCCGTCGCTGTACTGCGAAAGAACTTGGTCATGTTCCGTCCCTGTCTTCTGCCGGCCGCCGACGTGGCGCCGAAGCCCGGTCCGCAACGGCGATGTCACGAAAAGCGTTCCCGAAAGACGCAGGAGGAGCAATTGTTCGGGCAAAGCGCCGCGAATGCGCATGGGTTGCCCTAAGACGCTGCCGATTTGCTGCAGTTCGCTGTGCTGTGTGTTTGCAGTCGAGAATGTAGATTGCGATATTTATTTGCGCGTCTGAGCGCTGCCGGAGGTCGAGCCACTGGCATGACGGACACCCGACGGCGCCACGGGCGCGGCATCCCGGCCATCCTCCTCTGACGCGTCCGCTTCATCGGCACAGTCTGGCGCATCGCCGACTGACATCCGCGAAGACCTGTGCAGCACTGGTGGCTGGTCGGTTTCGATCCAACGCTTAGCTTTACGAGCCTCATCGCCGTCCGAGAGCTGAAGCGACAGGGGAAACGCATGCCGGACATCACCGCGACGGCGGCGAAAGGGGACGATGCCGCGGACCGCCGCCGGCGCATCATGGCGATCGTCGGTTCCTCGTCGGGCAATCTCGTCGAGTGGTACGACTTCTACTGCTACGCCTTCTTCGCTCTCTATTTCGCCCCGGTCTTCTTTCCCGAGGGCGACAGCACCAGCCAATTGCTCAATACGGCGGCGGTGTTCGCGGTGGGCTTCTTCATGCGCCCCATCGGCGGCTGGCTGTTCGGACGCATCGCCGACCGGCTCGGGCGCAAGACCTCGCTGATGATCTCGGTGCTGATGATGTGCAGCGGCTCGCTCGCCATCGCCGTGCTTCCGACCTACGCCACCGTCGGCACGCTCGCGCCGGTGCTGCTCGTCCTCGCCCGCATGGTGCAGGGGCTCTCCGTCGGCGGCGAGTACGGCACTAGCGCGACCTATATGAGCGAGGTCGCCGCCAAGGGGCAGCGCGGTTTCTACGCCTCGTTCCAGTACGTCACGCTGATCGGCGGCCAGCTTCTCGCCTCGCTGGTGCTCGTCGTTCTGCAGGGTCTGCTCACGGCGGAGCAGCTCACCGCCTGGGGCTGGCGTATCCCCTTCGTCATCGGTGCGCTGGCCGCGGTGGTCGCTCTGTTCCTGCGCCGCTCGCTCACCGAGACGATGAGCGACGAGAACAAGGATTCGAAGGAATCGGGCACCCTCGCCGGGCTGCTGAAACACTGGCGCGCCTTCGCCGTGGTGTTCGCCTACACGGCCGGCGGGTCGCTCGCGTTCTACACGCTGACGACCTACATGCAGAAATACATCGTCAACACCGCCCACATGGACAAAGTGGTCGCCTCGCAGGTCACCACGGCGGCGCTGTTCGTCTACATGGTGATCCAGCCTCTCTTCGGCTGGCTCTCGGATCGGATCGGCCGGAAGACGAGCATGATCCTGTTCAGCGGACTCGGCATGGTGATGATCGTGCCGCTGATGCTGGCGATCGGCGCCACGACCGACCCGGTCCTGTCCTTCGGCCTGATCATGATCGGGCTTGTCGTCATCAGCTTCTACACCGGCATCAGCGGCATCGTGAAAGCGGAGCTTTTCCCGACGCAGGTGCGCGCGCTCGGCGTCGGCCTGTCCTACGCGGTTGCCAACTCGGTGTTCGGCGGCACCGCGGAGGCGGTCGCGCTCTGGCTCAAGCGGGCGGGCGCGGAGAGCAGCTTCTTCTGGTACGTCGCCGTGATGCTGGCGGTCGCGTTCGTTGCCTCGCTGCTGATGCCGAACCCCAAGCGCCACGGCTATCTCGACGGCGACGGCACCGTCGAGGAGGCTCTGGGGCGCAAGGCGCACCCCGCTCTGGCCTGAAGGAAGTCGCTCAGCCGAGGCGCAGCATCGCCCGCGCCTCGGCCGGCGTCGCCGGACGGGCGCCGTGCTCGGCGCAGATCTCCGCGGCCAGACGGACGAGATCGGCATTGCCGTCGGCGAGCCGCTCCTTCGAGCGGCGAACGTTGTCCTCCAGACCGGTGCGAACACCCTGAGCGCCCCGCGCCAGCGCCCAGCCCATGACTGGGCTCTGGAAACGGCCGATGCCGAAGGCGCCCCAGGTCGCGCCCGGCAGCAGGCGCCGGGTCTCCGCCAGCAGGATGTCGAGCAGGTGCGGATCGGGCGGCAGGGCGTTGCGGATGCCCATCACGAATTGCACATGGGGCTCGGGGCCGATCACACCCTCGTCCACGAGGCGGCGGGCGTTGTGAATGTGGGTGAGGTCGAACACCTCGATCTCCGGGGAGACCCCCTCCGCCCGCATTCGTTGCCCGAGCGCGGTGAACGAGGCGGCCGGGTTCTCGTAGACCCCGTCGCCGAAATTGACCGAGCCCGTGGTGAGCGAGGCCATGTCCGGCCGGTGGATCAGGCAGGCGCCCCGCTCCAGAGGGTCGGGGCCTGCCCCGCTCGTTGAGAACTGCACGATCATGTTCGGACAGTGCCGCCGGATGCCGGCCTGCACGGCTTGGAAGCGCTCGGGGTCGAGCGACGGGCTCTCGTCGTCCCCGCGCACATGGATGTGCGCCAGCGCCGCACCCGCTTCGTAGGCGGCGTGGGTGGATTCGATCTGCTCGGCGGGGGTGATCGGCACGGTCGGGTTGTCGGCCTTGCGCGCGACCGAGCCGGTGATCGCCACGGTGACGACGACGGGTCTCATCGGGTCCGTCCCGTCAGCCCAGCGCCTGTTCGACCGCGCGGCCGCAGGCCTGCGTGTCGGCGTTTCCGCCGAGGTCGCGCGTGCGCAGAGTCTGCTCCGAGAGCACCCGCTCGATGCCGGCGACGATTTCGGCCGCGGCCTCGCGCTCGCCGAGATGCTCCAGCATCATCGCCCCCGACCAGATCTGGCCGATCGGATTGGCGATCCCCTGCCCGGCAATGTCCGGCGCCGAGCCGTGCACCGGCTCGAACACCGAGGGGAAGAGCCGGTCTGGATTGATGTTGCCCGACGGAGCGATGCCGATGGTGCCGGTACAGGCCGGCCCGAGGTCGGAGAGGATGTCGCCGAAGAGGTTCGAGGCCACCACCACGTCGAACCGGTCGGGGTTCAGCACGAAATGCGCGGTCAGGATGTCGATGTGGTACTGGTCCCATCGGACGTCGAGGTAGCTTTCCGAAACGGCCCGCACCCGCTCGTCCCAGTACGGCATGGTGATCGAGATGCCGTTCGACTTGGTGGCCGAGGTCAAATGCTTCTTCGGCCGGCTCTGCGCCAGAGCGAAGGCGAATTTCAGCACGCGATCGACGCCGTGGCGGGTGAAGATCGATTCCTGCACCGCGAACTCGCGCTCGGTGCCAGGAAACATCCGTCCGCCCGCGTTCGAATACTCGCCCTCGGTGTTCTCGCGGACCACCCAGAAGTCGATATCGCCGGGCTTGCGGCCGGCGAGCGGACTGGCGACGCCCGGCATCAGCCGCACCGGCCGCAGGTTGACGTACTGGTCGAACTCGCGCCGAAACTGGATCAGCGATCCCCACAGCGAGATGTGATCCGGAACGCGCTCGGGCATGCCGACAGCGCCGAAGAAGATCGCGTCGTGGGAACCGATCTGCGCCTTCCAGTCCTCGGGCATCATCCGCCCGTGCGCCTCGTAGTAGTCGCAGCTCGCGAAATCGAACCAGTCCTGCACGATCTCGAAGCCGTGGCGGGCAGCGGCCCGCTCCAGCACCCGCACGCCCTCCGGCACCACTTCCTTGCCGATGCCGTCGCCGGGAATCACCGCGATCCGGTAGCTGCGCTTCGTCCCGCCCATGCTCGTTGCCTCGTGTCGGCCCCCGCGCCTCACTCGCGCCGGGAGCCGGCGACGTCAATGGCAAGCGATGGTCGGCAAGGGACAATCGGCGGGCGACGGATCAGTTGATCGAGCCCGTCGTCTCGCCGGGGCAGGCTTGCCGAGCGCCGGTGCGCAGAACCCGCTTCAGGCGCAGCGGCTGCGCGCCGTCGGCGCTGTTCAGCGTGCCGACGAGCGCATCGGGTCCGGCCGTACCGCGGAAGCTGACCGGGCCGGCACTCGTCTCGACCTCGAAGGCCACCGCCTTGGTGCCGTCATCGACCGTCACCGCCGTCTCGATCGGTGCGGGCAGGCCGGCGCCCTCGTAGACGAGGTTGTCGCTTCCGGGCCAGCGCTTGAGGGTGATGCGCCGGCCGGTTTGCGCGCCGTCCTCCGGCATCGTGCAGAGGTCCGCGTAGATGTAGGTGCCGGCGACCCAACGCGGCTGTGCCAAGACCGGAGTGGCGGCCGCGGCGAGGAGTGCGAGGCCGCCGAGCAAACCGGTAGGGGCAAAGTGGCCGGCTGACGGCATGTCGATCCTCTCGTTCGGGCGGTAATCGCTACGCCGGAGATGAAAGAATCGCGCCAGACCAAGTTCCTTCGCGCCGACCGGCAGGTGTGCCGCAGCACGCGGGCCCTATCCCACGCTCGTGCTCTGCCACGCCTCGCGCCCGGCGTGGTCGAGGATGACGAAATCCTCGTCGCTGAGGCGCAGGTCGGCCCCGGCCGCGTTCTCCGCGAGGTGGCCCGGATCGCCGGTGCCGGGGATCGGCAGCATCACCGGTGAGCGCTTCAGGAGCCAGGCGAGCGCCACCGCGCCGCCGCTGGCGCCGAGGCGCCCGGCAATCGCTTCCAGGGCGGAGCCCGGACCGGTCAGCGACCCCTTGTCGAGAGGCGCCCACGGGATGAAGCCGATGCCGTGCTTCTCGCAATGGACCAGAACCGCCTCGCTGGTGCGGTCGACGAGATTATAGCGGTTCTGCACGGTCGCGACGGGAAAGTACTTTTGGGCCGCCTCGATGTCCTCGACCGAGACCTCGGAGAGGCCGACATGGCGGATCAGCCCCTCCTCCCGCATCCGGGCGATCGCCTCGAACTGCACTTCGCGGGGACAGTCCGGCCCGATCCGGTGAAGCTGCCACAGGTCGATGCGCTCGAGCCCGAGGCGTCGCAGGCTCATCAAGACGCATTGGCGCAGGTAGTCGGGATTCCCGACCGGGCGCCAGATATCGGGACCGTGCCGGGTCAGGCCGCCTTTCGTGGCGATGACGAGTCCCTCGTAGGGGTAAAGCGTCTCGCGGATCAGGTCTTCGCTGACGAAGGGGCCGTAGCTGTCGGCCGTGTCGATGAGATCGATCCCGAGGCCGGGTACCGCCCGCAGGGTCGCCTTCGCCCGCTCGCGATCCGGCGGATCGCCCCAGATGCCCGCCCCCGTGACGCGCATCGCGCCGAAGCCGAGACGGTGAACGATGAGATCCCCACCGATTGCGAAGGTGCCGGATGCCTCGACGCTCGCCATGCCTGTCTTCCTTTCAGAGTGCTCCCGTTGCGGGAGAACCCGAAAGGTTGCCGCAGGGTCCGTCGGAAAGGCGGCGACGACATCCTGCTCCCTCCGCGCCGGAGGTCGTGAGCGGGGCGGGCCGCAACGACGTCGCGGCGGAGGGGGTGGTCAGTCCCGACCCCGCCGCGAACTCGGCCACTCAGGCCGCGCGGATGGCGGCGAGGAAGTCCTCGACGTCGCGCCGCACGTTCTCGGACTGAACCGACAGTTCAGACGAGGCCATCATCACCTGCTGGGCCGCCGAACCGGTCTCGCTCGACAGCGCTTGCACCTGTGCCACGCTCATCGAAACGTCTTGCGTGCCGCGCGCCGCTTCGGAGGCGTTGCGGGCAATCTCGTTGGTGGCCGCCGTCTGCTGCACGACGGTGGCCGCGATCGAGGCGGTGATGTCGTTGACCGAAACGATGGTCCGGCCGATCTGGTGGATCGCGCCGAGCGCCTGCGAGGAGGCCGACTGGATTGCCGCGACCTGATCGGAGATCGCCTCCGTGGTGCGAGCGGTCTGCGCGGCCAGTTCCTTGACCTCGGTGGCGACGACCGCGAAGCCGCGGCCCGCCTCGCCGGCCCGCGCCGCTTCGATGGTGGCGTTGAGGGCGAGCAGGTTGGTCTGGCTGGCAAGGCCCGAGATCATCGTCACCGCCTCGCCAATCTTCTCGGCGGCGCGGCTGAGATCGGTCATCGAGGCGGTGGTCGCCCTCGCTTCCTCGCTGGCATGCGTGGCCACGTCGTTGGATTGCTGGACCCGCCGCTCGATCTCGCCCAGCGAGGCGACCATCTCCTCGGCCGCCGCGGCGACCGTCTGCACGTTCATCGTCGCCTCCTCGGCGGCGGTGCTGGAGGAGACCGCCTGCCCATTGGTGTTCTCGGCAACCTGCGTCATCGAGCGCGCAGTGGTGTCCATTTCGGACGCGGCGGAGGTCACGATGGCGATGGAAGCGGCGATTTTCTCCTCGAAACCGCGCACGAGCGCATCGACGCGGTCCGCCCGGAGCTGGCGGGCGGAGGCTTGAGAGGCCTGCTCCGCTTCGAGTTCGATGCGGGCCACGGCGTTCTGGCGGAACACCTCCACGGCCTGAGCCATCCGGCCCATCTCGTCCGTTGCATCCTGGGACGGCACGAGGACGGCGGTCTCGCCCGCGGCAAGACGGCTCATGGCGGTGGTCATTCCCGAGATCGGGCGGATCAGGCTGCGGGCGATCAGGAAGGCCAGGGCGGCGCCCAGAGCCAGGATGAGGCCGAGCAGGGCGATCTGCACGGTCTTGGCCCGCGTCATGAGGGCGTTGCTTTGTTCGACCCCCTCCTCCAGCGCCGTCTGGAGTTTGCCGCGCACGTCGCGCCCGATGGTGTTGATGCCATCCACCCGCGGCTTCAGCGTTTCCTCGAAGAAGACTTCACTCTCCACGATGGCGCGGGAGGCGGCGACGATGCTCGTGTTGAGACGGTTCAGGGCCTCGCCCACGAGTTTGGCCGTCTTCCCGTCGGCAGCGGTGAGGCTGAGCCCATTCAGCTTCGTCAGGGCCGCCTCGGCGTTGTTGAAGGCGGTGGCCGAAAGGGCACGACCCTTCGGGTCCTTGGTGGCGAGGAAGCGCCAATTCATGATGCGGAAGAGTAGAACCGTGCGCTCGACCTCCACGGCCTGGGCGATCAAGGCATCCTGACCGGTGGCCCGCAACTGGGCGACGAGCATGCCCGAAACCTTGGTCAACTCGTCACCGTTGACGTAGACACCGGTGCGGTTCTCCCGGATCTGAGTGCCGAGTTCGACCAGTTTCGGCAGCATCTGGCCGAGTTCGGTCGATTGATCCCGAAGTCGCTCGTAGGCTGCGCGCCGCTCCGCACTCGGCGTGGTCGCGATGAGCTTCTCCGCGTTCGTCCGGATCGCATCCAACGAGGTGAACATGCCGTTGGTCGTGTCCGGCTCCTGGGTGAGCCTGAATTGTGCCGCTTGCCCCACCAAGCGATCGGATAGTCCGTTGATGGTATAGAGATTTCGGGCTGCCGATTCCAGCTGAGCTCTCGTCTGGAACATCTCGTCGATACTATTGAGCTGTGTGTAGGCAAAGATGCCCATGCCGCAGGACAAAGTAACAAGCAAAGAAAATCCACCGTACAGACGCGTACGAATACCGGTCTTCATTTCAATCCAGCCGTTCAGAGATCATTGGCTGAATTGTCCTGTCGAGGTCTTTCAGGGCGATTAACATACGATAATTGGCGGTTGAAAACGATGCAATCGCACGAAAATGTGTTGATCCCACTTGAGGATGCGCGTGCAACCTTGCTGTCATCCGCAAGGCGCAACGCCCTTCTTCGATCTCGATCGAAGCGGCAGGCGGTCCCAGGTCGAGGTCGATTCCAGAGGGGAGTCGGACTCGGTCGGCACGGTTTTGTTCGTCCTGACCGGATGCAGCCCAAGGCCTGCGGCGCAAGGCGGCGAACGAAAAAGCGCCCGCTCGAGGAGCGGGCGCGAAGTTGAGGGGATCGACAGAGGAAAGGCGGCGGAGCCGAAACGGTTCCGCCGGAACAGACGAACGGATCAGCCCTCCTTCTTGCCGAGCGCGACGGCGACGAAGCGGGTCTGGCCCTTGGCGCTCTTCACGCGCATCAGCACGGCCTTGCGGCCATTCGACTCCGCGGCGCGGATCTGGGCCTGAACGTCGGAGGGCTTCGAGACGCTGGTCCCGGCGACATCCAGGATCACGTCGCCCTGCGCGATGCCCTTCGCCGCGGCCGGTCCGGTTGGATCGACATCCATCACCGCCACGCCCTCGTCGCCGAGGCCGGTCTCGCTGGCCGGCGCCAGGCTCAGTCCGAGCCGGGTCTGGCTGCCGGAGGAGCTGTCGCCGCGGCTTGCCACCTTGCCGTCACTCGGCAGTGTGCCGAGTTCGACCGTCGCGGTGTCGCTCTTGCCGTTGCGCAGGTAGGCGAGCTTCACCTCGGTGCCGGGCTTGAGGCCGGCGATCCGCCGCGACAGGTCGCGGGCATCGTTGACCGGTGCGCCGTTGACCGACTCGATCACGTCGCCCGACTTCAGACCCGCCTTGGCCGCTGGCGTACCGCTCTCGGCGTCATTGACGAGCGCACCCTTGGCCTTGTCGAGGCCGAGCCCCTCGGCGATTTCCTTCGTCACCGGCTGGACCTGCACGCCGAGATAGCCGCGCACCACCTTGCCGTCGGCCCGGAGCTGATCGACCACCGTCTGCACCGTCTCGGCGGGGATCGCGAAGGCGAGACCGACGGAGCCGCCGGACGGCGAGGCGATCGCCGTGTTCACGCCCACGACCTCGCCGTTGACGTTGAAGGTGGGCCCACCGGAATTGCCCTTGTTGATCGGCGCGTCGATCTGCAGGAAGTCGTCGTAGGGGCCGGCGCCGATGTCGCGGCCGCGGGCCGAGACGATGCCCGCCGTCACCGTGCCGCCAAGGCCGAACGGATTGCCGATGGCCACGACCCAGTCGCCCACCCGCGGCGCCCCCTTGCCGAATTGGACATAGGGGTAGCTGCCGCTCTCGGTGATCTTCAGGAGGGCGATGTCGGTTTTCGGATCCTTGCCGATCACCTTGGCGTCGAGAGTGCGGCTGTCGTCGAGGGTGACCTGCACGGTCTTGGCCTTGTCGACGACGTGGTTGTTGGTGACCACGTAGCCGTCCGCAGAGATGATGAAGCCGGAGCCGACCCCGCCGCGCTGCGGCATGCCGCGCCCGCCCGGTCCACCTTGGCCGAAGCGCTTGAAGAACTCGCGCAGCTGCGGCGGCACCTGCTGCAGGTTGGGGCCGCCGGGGCCATCGTCGTCATCGTCGAGGTTGTTGTCGAGCTTCACCTTTACGGCGACGACGCCGGGCTTCACCTTGTCGACGACGTTGGCGAAGGAGCCCGGCGGGTGCTCGGGGGCTTCGATCGGGGTCTTGGGCAGGGCCTGGGCATAGGCCGGCATGGCGGATTCGGTCAGGCCGAACCCGGCGGCGCCGCCAGCGACGAGGGCGGCTGCGGCAACCGAGGCGAAGGCGCGACGACGGACGGTCATGGTCATGAGGTTCTCCGACGGACAAATCTTGGGGTCGTCTGCCCTTCGATGCCGAGGCATCGGGCAGCGATCCGTGGGATGAGTCCTAGAGACGCCAGCCTGACCGCCGGATGGCGTGAAGATTACGGTTTGGACAGGTCCGGCTCGCCGGGAGCACGCTCCATGATTTTCAAGCCGGCCCGCCAGCGCAGGTCGGAGAGCAGGCCGGCCGGGTGCGTGTCGAGCACCGGGGTGATCGGCAGCCCCGCGGCGTTCAGGAGACCGGCCACCCAGTGATTGCAGACATTGCTGTACGAAAAGCGCCCCTCCCCCGCGTAGAACAGGCTCGGGCCGTAGAGCCCCGGTCCAAGATCGGCAGGCTGGCCGTCGGCGAGGCGAAAGCCGGCGTCGAGGCGGGCGAGGAGCCGGGCGAATCCTTGTTGCGACAGCGAGATCGGGACGATGTCAGCTTGTGGAAAACTCGCGCGAACGGGCCTCGCGAGCCCGACAACTTGAATCACCCCGTCGCTCCCGCCGGGCGTGAACAGCGCCGAGAGGGCGAGCCGCGCGTCGAAGGCGGCGAGCGTCGGCGTTGCCCGGTAGAAGCGCGCCTCGCCCCAACCGAACTCAACGGTCTCGTAGGCGCGAAAGCGGGTGGCGATGTTGCGCAGAGCCGCGCCCGCGCCCTCCTCCGTCAGGCTCTCGCGGCGCAGGACGAGGCCCGAATGCCAGCCGTGGCTGACGAGGAAGACCGTCTCCGTATCTGGGCTTGAGGGCGGGTAGAGGCTCGGATCGCCCGGTCGCGCCGTCCAGAGCATGAGCGCGAGAAGGGCGGCGGCCAGCCCGGCAAGCGCCAGAGCGAGCCGCCGCAGCCCCTTCATGCGTCGCTGAGGCGCGCTAGGGCTTCCTCGATCTTGGCGAGCCGGGCGGCTTCCGCGTCACGGCGCTCGCGCTGCTCGTCCACCACCTCCTCGGGGGCGCGGGCGAGGAAGTCGGCGTTGCCGAGCTTGCCCTCGATCTTGCCGATCTCGGTGCGCGCCTTGCCCGCCTCCTTCTTCAGGCGTGCGACTTCGGCCGCGAGATCGACGATGCCCTCCAGCGGTAGAGCCGCCACGCTGCCGCGCACGAGGAGCTGGACCGCGTTCTTCGGCGCAGTCTCGGCGAAGCCGATCTCGGAGAGCCGGGCAAGCCGGGTCAGGGTCTCGCTCCAGCGCTCGACCCGGGCGCGGACGCTCTCGTCGGCACCAACCAGCACCAGCGGAATCTGGGCGCCAGCGGGCACGTTGGTCTCGGAACGGGCCGAGCGGATCTCGGAGATCAGATCGACGAGCCAGCCGATCTCGGCCTCGGCCTTTGCGTTCTGATAGGCCGACAGCTCCGGCCAGGATTCGAGCGCGAGCAGGCCGCGCTGGGTCGGCAGCGCCTCGCCCTTGATCGCCCACAGCTCCTCCGTGAGGAAGGGCATGAACGGGTGCAGCAGCTTGGCGATCTGATCGATCAGGAACGCGACTGTGGCTTGCGTCTCGGCGCGTGCCGCCGGATCGACGCCCTCGCCCTGGAGCACGGGCTTGGCGAGTTCGAGATACCAGTCACAGAACACGTTCCAGACGAAGCGGTAGGCCGCCGCCGCCGCATCGTTGAAGCGGTAGACCGTGATGCCCTGCGCCACCTCGGCCACGGCCTTGGCGGCCTCGGTGAGTGCCCAGGCGTTGAGCGTCTCCTTGACCGTTTCGGGCCGGAAATCGGCCTTGAGCGCGCAGCCGTTCATCTCGGCAAAGCGCGCCGCGTTCCAGAGCTTGGTCGCGAAGTTGCGGTAGCCCTCGACCCGCTGGGGCCCGAGCTTGATGTCGCGGCCGGGGGCGGCGAGCGCGGCGAGCGTGAAGCGCAGGGCATCCGCGCCGAAACGGTCGATCAGATCGACCGGATCGACCACGTTGCCCTTCGACTTCGACATCTTCGCACCCTTCTCGTCGCGGACGAGGGTGTGCAGGTAGACGGTCTCGAACGGCGCCTGATCGGTGAGGTGCAGGCCCATCATCATCATCCGGGCGACCCAGAAGAAGATGATGTCCTTGCCCGTCACCAGGGTGTTGGTGGGGTAAAAGCGGGCCAGATCCGGCGTCTTGTCGGGCCAGCCGAGCGTCGAGAACGGCCAGAGTGCGGAGGAGAACCACGTGTCGAGCACGTCGGGGTCGCGAGTCAGCGCGACCTCACGGCCGTGCTTGGCCTTGGCCTGCGCGAGCGCCTCCCCCTCGCTCTCGGCAACGAAGATGCCCCCCTCCCCGTCATACCAGACCGGGATCTGATGGCCCCACCAGAGCTGGCGCGAGACGCACCACGGCTCGATGTTCTCCAGCCACTGGAAGAAGATCTTTTCGTAGTTGTCGGGGACGAAGCGGGTCTTGCCGTCGCGCACCGCCTGGAGCGCGCGCTCGGCCAGCGGCTTGACGTTCACGTACCATTGGTCGGTCAGGTAGGGCTCGATCACCACGCCCGAGCGGTCGCCGTGCGGCACCGCGTGGGTGTTCGGCTCGACCGCGCGCAGCAGGCCACGCTCCTCCATCAAGGCGACGACCGCTTTGCGGGCTTCGAACCGGTCGAGGCCGTCGAGTGCCAGCGCGGCGGCCTCCGGGGCGGCGCCGTCCAGGAAGTCGGTATTGCCGGCGATCTGGATCCGCGCCTCGGCATCGAGCACGTTGATCGGCCGGCACCCGGCGCGGCGCCCGACCTCGAAGTCGTTGAAATCGTGGGCCGGGGTGATCTTGACCGCGCCGGTGCCCTTTTCCGGATCGGAATAGGCGTCGGCGACGATCGGGATCAGCCGGTTGACCAGCGGCAGGCGAACGCGTTTCCCCACGAGGGCGCGATAGCGCTCGTCGTCCGGATGGACCGCCACCGCCGTGTCGCCGAGCATCGTCTCCGGCCGGGTGGTGGCCACCGTGATGACTGCGCCCGTTTCGGCGCCGGCCTCGTCCACGACGGGATAGTCGAAGTGCCAGAGATGGCCCTTCACCTCAATCTGCTGGACCTCGAGGTCCGAGATCGCGGTCTGGAACTTCGGGTCCCAGTTCACGAGGCGCTTGTCGCGGTAGATCAGCCCCTGCGCGTGCAGGTCGACGAAGGTCTTGAGCACCGCCCGGCTCAATCCCTCATCCATGGTGAAGCGCTCCCGCGACCAGTCGCAGGAGGCGCCGAGCCGCTTGAGCTGGCCGATGATCGTCCCGCCCGACTCCTCCTTCCAGGCCCAGACCCGGCGCAGGAACTCCTCGCGGCCGAGCTCGCGCCGGCCGGGCTGCTGCGTCTCCGCCAGTCGCCGCTCCACCACCATCTGCGTGGCGATGCCGGCGTGATCCGTGCCCGGCTGCCACAGCACGTCCTTCCCCCGCATCCGCTCGAAACGGACGACGATGTCCTGGATCGTGTTGTTGAGGGCGTGGCCCATATGCAGCGAGCCCGTCACGTTCGGCGGCGGGATCACGATGCTGAAGGGCTCGGCGCCGGCCCGCTCGGGACGGCCGGCGCGGAAGGCCTGGCCCTCTTCCCAGGCCGCGGAGACGCGCGCCTCGACGGCGGCGGGGTCGAAGGTCTTGTCCATCATGGGCGGGCGGGCTTTTCGAGACGGCGTTCTGGAAACAATGTCGCCGTCGCTATCGGCCTGCCACGGTGCCGCCGTCAACCGTCGGCCCGTTCCGGCCGGGGTTCGTCCGCTCCGCCAGCGATCGTGGAGGGATCAGCGTCCGCGGGCGACCCGCTCGATCTCGACACGCACCAGCCGCTCGACCATGAGCGGAAGATTGTCGTCAAGCCAGCTCTTCAGCATCGGCCGTAGCATCTCCTGCACGAGATCCTCCAGCGTGCGGGCGTTCTGCGACAGTACCGTCTGGGCCAAGAGCTGGAAGTTC
The DNA here is from genome assembly GCF_021117295.1 of Methylorubrum sp. B1-46. NCBI lineage: Bacteria > Pseudomonadati > Pseudomonadota > Alphaproteobacteria > Hyphomicrobiales > Methylobacteriaceae > Methylorubrum > Methylorubrum sp. B1-46. The sequence continues at coordinate 5,149,080 of NZ_CP088247.1, forward strand.
TGTCCGACGCTCTCGACCGTGCGCGACGAGACCAGCCGCTCCGTCGCTTCCTCCTCTACCGCCGCGCGGATCCGCTCGCTCACTTTCGGGGCGGGGGCGGGCTCGGGCTCGAAGTCAAAGGGATCCGGCTTGGAGGCCTCGAAAAACGGTTCGGGTTCCGGGTCGAAGTCCGGCATCCGGAAGTCGATCTCGGGGATATCGAAGCCCATGGGATCGGGCTTGGGCTCGGTTTTGGGCTCGGGCTTGCGCACCGGTTCGGCGACCTCGGCAAGGTCGAGGACGTCGTCGTCGTCTTCCGGCAGCGGGGGCGGAGCCGGCGGGGGCGGCGGCGCCTCGGCTTCGGCGGGCTTCGGGGCCTGATCGTCGGCGATGATGCGGCGGATCGAAGCCAGGATCTCCTCCATGGAGGGTTCCTGCGTCTTGTCCTGAACCTTAGGGCTCGCTGCGCTCATCGGGACGATACTCGGTGACGATTGACAAGACGACGATGAGGTTAACGAACTATTTCATCGCCTCACCCGGCATCAACCTTGGTCCGCCGCCGGCCAACAGGAAAACGCCGCCCGGACGCGTCCGTCAGCGCCCGTCGGGCGTGCGCAGGCCGAACCAGAGATCCCGAACCTGATCGAGGTGCTCGCGGGCGCTGTAGGGGGTGACCGGAAGGCTGGTGAAGCGCACGGTGAGACGGCCTACCGCCTGGACCACGTCGTAGGAGTTGACCACGCGATCGCGCTGCGCGCGGATCAGGGCGACGCGGGCCGAGAGCAGTTCCTGCTGCGCGTTGAGCACGTCGAGGGTGGTGCGCTGGCCGACGCGAGCCTCCTCGCGCACGCCGTTCAGCGCCACCTCGTTGGCCTGGACCTGGGCCTGCGAGGCGATCACCTGCGCCTTCGAGGCTTCGAGGTTGCCCCAGGTCCGCACGATCGAGGCGCGGATGGTATCGCGATCCTGATCGGCGATGAGTCGGGCGCGCCCGACATTTTCCTTGGCCTGCCGGATCGCCGCGTACTCGCCGCCGCCCTGGTAGAGCGGGATGTTCACCCGGCCGACGATCGAGGCGGTGACGCCGTTGTCGCCGGGGAATTGCTGGTCGTAACGCTGCTGCACCGCGCCGGTGACCTGCGCCTGCGGGTAGAGCGCGCCTTCGGCCACCTTCACCTGCAACTCCGCCACATCCACGGCGTGGAGGGAGGAGAGGATCTGCGGATGCTCCTTCAGGCCGATCAGGATCGCCTGATCGAGCGAGGCGGGCACGTAGCGGTCGAGTGGCCGGCCGGGCGCGAGCTGGCGCGGCTCGACGCCGATGATCTGCCGGAAGATGCCGATCGAGGCGCGGAGCGCCGCCTCCGCCGCGCTGACCTGCGAGCGGGCGCCGGCGAGGCGCGCTTCGGCCTGGGCGACGTCGGTGCGGGTCACCTCGCCGACGTTGAAGCGGTCGCGCGTCTGGCGGAGCTGCTCCTCGAGCACCTCGACGTTGTTGCGCTGCAGTTCGAGCGTCGCCGTATCGCTCAGAACGTTCATGTAGGCCTGGGCCGCGTTGAACAGCGTGTTCATCTCGGTCTGGCGCAGGCCTTCGCGCGTCCCAAGCACGGTCGATTCGGCCGCCCGGACCCGATTGTCCGTCTGAAAGCCGTCGAACAGGTTCTGGTTCACCGTAAGACCGGCGCCGCCGGGCACGGTCAGCCCGCGGCGGCCGTTGATCTGCACGCCGGAGACCGAACCCTGGAACTGCTGGACGCCGATATCGGCGGAGATCGCCGCGTTCGGCCGGTAGCCGGCCTGGAACCGGTTCACATCCTCATCGGTCGCCCGCAGGTTTGCCCGCGCCGCGTTCAGCGCCGGGTTCGCCTGATAGGCGCGCGACAGCGCGCTCTCGAGAGTCTCAGCGGCGGCCGGACAAGCCACGACCAGCACCGATGCGACGGCACCAGCCAGCCGGAGCGCGGACCGCGCCGCAGGGTTGCGTTCTTTCACGTCGATCAGCCCTTGCGGTTTCTCGATTTACCGTTCCGTCGCACCGCCGTGCCCGCCCGGTCCGCCGCCCCCGCATCTGCCCCTCGGGACATCTGCGGGGCGGCCCTTTCCGTGAGGGTCGCGACCGGGGTGCCGCATGCACGCCCGTGCGTTGGAAGGGTCAGCCCGCCTCGTGCGACAGAGTAGCCGAGCTTGAGCGGTCAGCGACAGAGGTTCCCGCAGCGCGGCGTCGGATTGGCTTCGGGTGCCTCAAAAAAGCGACACCTCCGCAGGCTTAATCCCTCATCGCCAGCAAAGACGTGCAGGAGCGCAAGCCGGTCTCCGCCGTGGCGCGTGGCCGGGCGGTTCGCGATGACGTTAGTACGAGGCGGATCGGATGCGAATCGCCCGCGTCCGCAGCGCGGCAGACGGGAGACGCGCCCGGCTCAGAATGCGAAGCCGGGTTCGGCCGCGAAGCTCTTCAGGGCGGGCAGCGACGCGTCGAACAGCGCGCGCGATCCGAAGGCGTCACCCGCCCGCACGAACAGGGTCGCCTTGGCGTTCCGGTGAGGACCGAGCACGCAGACCAAGCGGCCGTCATCGGCCAGTTGGTCGAGCAGGGCCTGCGGCCGGACCTCGACGCGGCCCTCGACCAGGATGGCATCGAAGGGGCCGCCCTCGACCGGGGCGGTCAGGGCGCCCTGGACCAGTTCGGCGCTGTCGCCGAGGCGCTCGCGGGCGGCGCCAGCGAGATCGGCGGCGGATTCGAGGGCGACGACTTCGGCGCCGAGGCGGCCGAGAATCGCCGCACCGTAGCCGTAGCCGGTGCCGACATCGAGGGCGCGGGCGCTGGGGCGAATCTTGAGAGCCTGGATCATGCGGGCCAGAACCATCGGGGCCGGCATGCTGCGAACTCCGTCCTCGCCCGCATCGAAGGTGAGGGTCTGGTCGATATAGGCGAAATCTTCGCGGCCCGGCGGGACGAAGCGCTCACGGGGCACGGAGTCGAAGGCGTCGAGCACCGCGACGTCGTTCACGTCGAAGGTCCGGAGCTGACAATCGACCATGAGGCGCCGCGCCTGGGCATAATCGAGCATGAGCCGTCCATTCCCTGCCGCTGCGTCGGACGCTTCGCCTGCTCGCCCGTCGAGCGGCGCCGGTTCGAGCGGGTCGGGTTGTCGTGGATCGTTCCTGGAATTGCAAGGCTTGCGCGGGCGCTCTGCACCGCGGGGCACGAGCCGATTGTCGGAACGATCGAGAATTTTTGGCGACTGAGAATTTTTGGAGGCCTCGCCCGGAATCGAACCGGGGTGCAAGGATTTGCAGTCCTCTGCGTAACCACTCCGCCACGAGGCCTCGCCGCGTCGATGCGCGACACCCCGGGCCGAGCGGCCGCTCCGGAGCGAGGCGTCTCTAGCAGAGGCTCGACCCGCTCGGCAACGGTCTTATCGCACGATCAATCGAATGGCCGCCTTTCGACCGCGTCACGGTGGAAAAAACGCCTCGCCGGCTCACAAGACGCAAAAAGCGCCCAATGGACCCTTGCGCCCGCCTCCGACCAAGGCTAATGACCCGCCAGCGCCGCCGAGGCGGCCCGGTGATCCCCGATAGCTCAGTTGGTAGAGCAAGCGACTGTTAATCGCTTTGTCGCAGGTTCGAGTCCTGCTCGGGGAGCCAAATTTCCTAAACCGTTGAGATGGCAGCGATCTTCGCGCCTCGTCTGACGTTCAGCCAATCGCTCTCGCGGTCGGGCGTCGCTCGGTTCTCTCCATGAAATCCATCCCTTCGGTGCTGTTGGCGTTGCCGGCTGTCTGATGGGAGGCGGACCGGCGTCCGAGAGGATGCCGGTCGCCGTCGATGGTTGCCGTGTCACACGCGGCAGGCCCGTCAGTGCGCCTCATCGACCACGGGAGCGAGGATGCGCGGGGTCTGCTGATGTTGCACCACCCGCCACTCCTCATGAGAGAGTCGGCGATAGGTCGAGGTGCAGTGCGCCTCGTAGGTTTCCTCGCCGCGTTTGGCCTTCACCGTGTAGGCGATGACGATGAGGCCCTCCTGAGGACGTGCGATCCGACCGTCATCGATCTCGACCTCCGACCAGCGCGGTGTGTCCGAGACCGCTTCGATCGCTTGCGAGCCGCTGAAAACGTAGGGCGGCTGCGGCAGTGCCATCAGGCACTCGTCATCGACCAATTCCCGATAATGGTCAGACCCTCCGGTCCAGAGGCTTTTTTCGAACGACCAGACACGATCATCGTCCACGCGGCTCTCCTCAGGCTCTCGACGTGCCGAGACAAGACTCGCATGCGGTGATCGTTCCTGAGACGGCCGTCGCCTTTGCGGCAACAAACCCCAGCCGGGCGAAAGGGGGCGGGCCGCATGTCATGGCCGAGGTTCGAGGCCGCGGATGAGTTCAGAACGGCCAGGGCTCCGCGTCCGCCTCGGCCGGCAGCCGTTCACCCGGTGAGATCAGCGGCACGATCTCGTCGAGCGGCTGCGGCACGCGGATCGTGCGGCCGGCTGCGGTGATGAAGGTCTCGTTCCGCATCAGATCGGTGTCGCTGACTGCCTGCACGCTGGAGACGCGCAGCAGATGGCGGCAGCCGTCACCGTCCTGGACCTGTAGATAGGCGCCGACGCGGCGCACGGCTTCCATGATGGGATTCTCCAGGCTGCCGCGCGCTCAGGCGTCGGCGACCGTGAATTCCATTCCGCGTCCCGGCCCCTGATCGGCATAGTCGATCAGAGTCAGCCCGCGCTCGGTCAGCGTCTCTTCGATGATGTCGCGGTGCTTTCGTACCATCTGTCCGATGGCCAGCGGCGTCAGGCGCGGACTGGCTCGGCGCAGAGCGTCCACACCGACATGAGCCGGCATGCCGTCGCTCTCGGCGATGCGCGCCAGCGCCAAACCCAGATCGCGGGCTTTCGTCTCCGCGGCCGATTTCGGCTTGAAGGCCATATGATCCTCTTTCCTCGATAATCCTCTCGCCTCGATAATCCTCTCGTCAGGCGGCCTGGAGCGTCTCGGCAAAATCATCGGGCACGTCGCCGAACCGGCCGAGAATCGTCGCACTTTCCAGTTCGCCCGTCTCGTCGTCGGCGACGATCTGGATGGCGGCCGTGCCCGGCAGCCGTGCCGCCATCGCCTCGGCCCGCTTCAGCGCGCCGCTCACCGTCGGCGACATCTGCTGATCGCCCGGACACAGCCGTTTGCGCTTCAGCACGAAGGTTTGCACGAGATAGGTCGTTCGCATCGTCACCCGCGTTCTCCCTCACCAAGGCCGAGTCGGCCGTCATCCACGCTCGCGACGGGTGCTCGGATGGAGCGCCGTGGTCACGCTCGTGCTCGCCGGAGAACGGCTGCCTGCGCGTTCTATTTTCGTTCTATCATAGAACGAGGCGGGGAGTGAGCCTATTTCGCAGCGACGATTCGACGAAAAGCGTGCCGCAGCGCTTCGGCGCGGCGACCGCTGATGCGAGGTGCGTCCGGGCTCTTTCGGCTGCGTTGATGAGGGGCGGAGGCGGCACCGCGACGCGGTTCGAGGCGCGCCTTCCTCGACCGCGATGGTTGGCCTTCCGCAGAGCGGCGTTACCAGACTCGATCATGGGTCCGCCGGCCTCGGCAGCAGGTCGTCAGCCGCCACCGATTCCGGAGACAACTTTGCCGGTGCCCTTGCAGTCCGGGCAGCTCTCGGATTCGAGGCGACCGCTGCCCCCGCAGCGGGGGCACAGGTTCTCGCCTGTGCCGGGCGTGCCGGGCGGCGCATCGTCGCCGGGTTTCGTTGGCTCCGCCTGCGTCATGATCGCCCTCCCGCATCTGAGGTAGGGCAGAACCCTGGCGCTCACGGCTCTGTTCCCGGCCTCGAAGCTCGGAGGGGAGTGCGTTGCCTCAAACCTCGCGCAGGATCGAAGGAACCTCGTCGGCGATCTCCCGCGCCAGAAACCCGACCGGCCCCACCCGCTCGGCGAGCCGCCGTCCCGCCTGCCCATGCAAGTAAACGCCCCAGAGGGCCGCTTTCATGGTCTCGGCGCCCCGCGCGAGAAGGCCCGCGATGATGCCGGACAGAACATCGCCCGAGCCGGAGGTGGCGAGCCCCACGCCGCCGCCGTCATAGAGCCACGCCGCTCCGCTGGGATCGACGATCCAGCTCTTTGCGCCCTTCATGATCACGACGCATCCGAGAAGGTCGGCGGCGCGGCGAGCCGCTGCCAGAGGGGCCGCTTCGACGACGCCGCGCTCGATCTCGAGAAGCCGGGCCATCTCGCCGGCATGCGGGGTGATCACCGCGCAACCGCGGCAGGATCGAACCGCTTCGGACTGCCGGCCGAGATCGGCGATCACGCCAGCATCGAGCACGAGCGCCGCCTTCGCCTCGGCGGCCAGAACGGCACGAGAGAGAGCCTCCGCGGTCTCGCCGGCGCTCAGGCCCGGCCCGACCAGCACCGACTGGCAGCGTTCGGCCATGGCCGGCAGTCGGGATTGCGCCCCCGCCGGATCGATGGCGCCCTCCTCCGTCTCCGCCAGTCCGATGACCCGTGCCTCGGGCACCGCGACGCCCATGATTGCTGCGCTGCTCTCGACCGTCGCGATCCGGAGGCGTCCGGCTCCGGCCCGAAGCGCGGCGACGCCGGCCAGGAGAACGGCGCCCGGGACCTCGACGGACCCACCGACGACAAGGACGGTGCCGCGCTGCTCCTTGCTGCCCTCCTCCGGCACCGGAAGCGGCAATTGCCGAAGGCGATCAGGCGTCAGGCGGTTCTCGGTCATTGCGCGGCCGTGTTCGGGGCTGGGGCGATCGATCGACGCGGCGCCCACCGCGATCTCGGACGACGCCGGAGCGTAAATCCGGCAACGGGACAGCCGTTTCCTCCGGTCGATACGCATCTACGGTAACATTGAGCATGCCGGGCCGACGATTGGATACAAAGGCGCGGCACCGGGTTCCCCTTTGGATCAACCCTTGGGGTGCCCCATGAAATCCCTTCTGACCTTTGCAAGCGCTGCCGGATTCGCCGCCGCGTGCCTCGTGCCCCTCACCGCCGGTCCCGCCGATGCCCGCTCGCGTCACAAGAGCCGCAGCCTCGTCACGAACGACGGCAGCGTGACCGGCGGACGCAGCCGCGGCCAAACGATCTCCCGTGGAGCGACCGGGGCCAGCAGCATCAACCGAAACTCCGCGGCCGGCGGCAACGCGAACCAACCCGAACGCGCGGTTCCGCAGGGCAGCGGCGGCGGGGGAAGCGGCGGCGCCGGCGCTCAATGAGGTCACGAACGCGCACATTGTCGTAACGGACGGCGCGGGCTGCGAAGTCGAAAGCAAGCGAGACGGTTGATCGATGGCACTCCGTTCCGAGACACCGCCCCCGCCTGCTGATCGTGTGCCGGAGGCACCGCCCGCTTCGGGGCAGCCGACGACTGCCCAGTTGAAGGCCGAGATCGATGCCGGCCGGACTGGCGACAAGATCCCCGCTCACGATCCCGGCCTGTCGCCGCTTGGCACCGATGATGAAGCGGCCGGCATGCCCTCGGACGCATCCCGCGTTGCTCTGGCGCGAGAGGAAGAAACCCGACCGCGTCGCCGGAGGGCCGCCAGGATGCAGACGGGACATGGCGCCAACCGGTGGGTCATGCCCGCCTATTACGGAGTGATCGCAGCCGCTGCCGTGGCCGTCGGCTTCGTCGTCTGGTTCCTGAGCTGAGCGATGCGTGACGCACTTCGCCGGATCGGGCCACTGACACTTGAATAGCCGATCGTTCGAAATTTAAGCGCCGGCGCAACGGCATCTTCGTCTGTGCAGGCCACGCTTCGGTGCTCACGCGAGGACATCGATGTCCGATCATTCAGAATTCCGGCTCGACCAAGCACCGATAGCCGGTGGGGCCGGCCTGATCGCGGTTGATGAACACACCTCGATCGGTTGCTGGGTGCACGGCATTTCGGCGCGGGATATCGAGATCACCGTTCCAGACACGTCGCTGATCCCCGACGTGTTCATGCTGACCTCCTCGCCCCTCGATCCCCTCAAGGTATGCCGCACCCTGTGGCGGACGGACGAGACGATCGGCGCGCGATTTCGCTAGATCGCTATCCGATCGAGCGAAAGCCGGCCGAACCGCGTTGATAAGAGGCCGTCGGCGAACCCTCGCGGCCCTGCCCGGTTGACCAAGCCGGAGGTGCCCCATGGCCGAGACGAGTAAGCCCGACAAAGTCGAAGCGCCGGACCGACCGCGCCTGACGCCCCAGGGCCACAGCAGCGGCACGGCCTCGGGCGAGGACAGCACCGATCCAAGCGGCGGCGCGAAAGAGGGTCAGGGGGACAAGGCTGAGGGTGAACGCGACAAGCCGGACCCCTGATCAGCCGCAGGGCACCGCTGTGAGCGGGATCTTGAGAGACGGCGCGTGACGGGCCGGCTTCCCTGAAGAAGACCGGCCCGTCTGTCGCCTGCGTACCGCATTGGGGGCGGGCAGCCCAACGACACTCAAGCAAACGGCGTCGGCGCGTGCGCTCATCCCGAAAGCCGCGAGGATCCTCCGGACGCGCTGCAGCGGCTAAAACCCTCTGGCAGTTCGATCTTCCGGCTCGATACGGATCCACGGCTGAGGAAGGCCGCATCACTCAAGTGCGCTATCGCACAAAAATGATCCCTGATGCGGCCGCTGCGCAGAAGAATCTTTCTTCAATCCGCGCCCTGACCGTCTTCGCTGTCGCGGCCTTGCGCGCGTCCGTGACAGATGAACAGCGAAGGTCTTCGTCTGCCAGAGTCCTGCCCGAGCGGCGGGGCCGTTCATCACCGAACGTCAAAGTCATCCGTTCGCGCTAAGTGTTTGTTAACCATCCTCCTTCAATCTGAGCCACCATCGCTCCTCCTTGCCAGTTGCGATACGGTTCCTTCAGATTTGGCCTCGTCGGTTCATGGCACAACTCGTGACGGACTACCCCGCTGGATCGCTCACCGACGCCGCGATGCCCGCGCTGAATGGCGAGAGCCGTGACCGGATCGGGCAGGGTCTGCGCGACGTGTATGTCGAGCGCTGCGACGCGCAGCCCATCACGGATGCGCAGGTCCAGCTGTTGCTGCGGCTCCGCCAGAAAGAGCGCGATCGCCGCCGCAGTGCCTGACCGTCCTCCATTTTAGGCAGAGGAAAATCCGGTTGTCGGCCTGGATTACTGCCAGCGCCGGGCAATCGGCTGCTGGCGTCGAATCTCGGCGGCGCGAATCAGCGTGAGCACGCGATCGAGATCCTTCAGAAGAGATGATTCCGTCGCCCGCGCCGAGGCGATGTCATGCTCGTCACTGCCGAAGCGCTGCAGCTGCTGCTGACGCGTGAGTTCTTCCTCGAGGGCAGCCCGCTCGGCGTGAAGCGCCAGATAGGCCGCCTCCTGCGGATCCGCCGGATCGAGCAGGATTTCCTTCTCGCGCGTTGAATGCGGCTCCGTCACGCTGACGGTCTCCTCGACTTCTCTCGTGCGGGGCCGCCGCTGTCCCGGTTCTCACAGGAATCGATCCCGCCGGAATCGTTCTCGCGAGGCGGCGCCCGCTTGCACCTGGAAGGACAACGCCGAAGCGCTCCAAGCGGTCCCATCCTCAACGAAATTCCGCCTCGCCGAAGTCTGTCATGTCAGCGTCATGTGGCCGTCATAGAGGCGGCGCGTCGGCGCACTAGATGGCAGCAGTGTCGCAGCGAGACCGGTCCGAGATCAGGATCGGTCCCGGCAAATGCGCCCGACACTTACGGAGATGCTTGTGAAACCCTTCGCTTACGCCTTGGCGGTCGGCCTCGCTGCCGCTCAGCTCGCGACCTCGGCCCTGGCTGCCGACATCACCGGCGCCGGCGCCACCTTCCCCTTCCCCGTCTATTCGAAGTGGGCCGAAGCCTACCGTAAGGAGACCGGCACCGGCCTCAACTATCAGTCGATCGGCTCGGGCGGCGGCATCAAGCAGATCCAGGCCAAGACCGTCGATTTCGGCGCGACCGACGCGCCCCTCAAGCCGGCCCAGCTCGAGAAGGACGGTCTCATTCAGTTCCCCACCGTGATGGGTGGCGTCGTTCCGGTCGTCAACATCGCCGGTCTCGAGCCCGGTAAGCTCAAACTGACTGGCGAGATCGTCGCCGAGATCTACGCCGGCAAAATCCTGAAGTGGTCCGACCCGAAGATCACCAAGCTCAACGAGGGCCTGAAGCTGCCCGAGGCGAACATCACTCCGGTCTACCGCTCGGACGCCTCCGGCACGACCAACATCTTCACCACCTATCTCTCCGCGGTGTCCGAGCCCTGGAAAAAAGAATTCGGCGCCGCCACCACCGTGAGCTGGCCGGTCGGCCAGGGCGGCAAGGGCAACGAGGGCGTCACCGCCACCGTCAAGCAGGTTCCGAACTCGATCGGATACGTCGAGTCGGCCTACGCCAAGCAGAACAAGCTCGCCTACGCTCTGATCGAGAACAAGGCCGGCAAGTTCCCGCAGCCTGACGACAAGGCCTTCCAGGCTGCCGCCGCCAGCGCCGACTGGAAGTCGACCCCCGGCTTCGGCATCGCCCTGACCAACCAAGCCGGTGAGGATGCTTGGCCGATCACCGCCGCGACCTTCATCCTCGTCTACAAGGAGCCGGCCGACGCGGCCAAGGCCGCCGACGTACTGAAGTTCTTCGACTGGGCCTACAAGAGCGGCGACAAGCTCGCGAGCGAACTCGATTACGTGCCGCTCCCCGACAACGTCGTCGGCCTCATCCACGAGGAGTGGAAGGCGGTGAAGGGCAAGGACGGCAAGCCCGTCTTCGCCGGTCACTAAATCCGAGACGAAGGGCCCTCCCCCACGGCGGATGAGGGCCCTTTCCGATGTGGTCCGCTCGCCTCGCGCCTGACGGCGCGCTACACGCTCACCAGCCGAAGAGCCTTCGCGGATGACCGCCTTGACCCAGACCCTCGCCGTCGACCGCCAGACCGCGGTGGCCCGCACCGCTCCGAGCAAGAGCGCCGACCGCCTCTTCCAAGGAGTCGCCTACGCCTCCGCCCTGCTCGTGCTCCTGGTGCTCGCCGGCATTCTCGGCTCGATCATCTACGGTGCCTGGCCGGCCTTCTCGGAATTCGGCTTCGGCTTTCTCACCTCCAGCGCCTGGAACATCGGCACCGAGCAGTTCGGCGCGCTGCCAGCCGTGGTGGGCACGGTCGCCGCCGCGATGCTGGCGCTGATCATCGGCGTGCCGATCTCGCTCGGCATCGCGGTCTACCTCACGCAGCTCTGCCCCGGCTGGGCGCGCAAGCCGGTCGCCATGACCATCGAGCTGCTCGCCTCGGTGCCCAGCATCATCTACGGCATGTGGGGCCTGTTCGTCTTCGCCCCGCTCTTCGCCCGCTTCGTCCAGGTGCCGGTCTCGAACGTCGTCGAGGGCATGCCGATCCTCGGCACCATCCTGTACGCCCGCATCCCCTCGGGCGTCGGCGTGCTCACCGCCGGCATCATCCTCGCCATCATGATCGTGCCCTTCGTCGCCTCGATCACCCGCGACATGCTCGATCAGATCCCGACCGTGCTGCGCGAGAGCGCCTACGGCATCGGCTGCACCACCTGGGAGGTCGTGCGCCACGTTCTGGTGCCGCAGGCCTCGGTCTCGATCATCGGCGCGATCATGCTCGGCCTCGGCCGCGCGCTGGGCGAGACCATGGCGGTCACCTTCGTGATCGGCAACGCCAACCGCCTCTCCGCCTCGATCTTCGATCCGGGCTCGACCATCGCCTCGCGCATCGCCAACGAGTTCAACGAGGCCGACGGGCTTCAGCTCTCGTCGCTGATGGCGCTCGGCTGCCTGCTCTTCATCATCACCTTCTTCGTGCTGATCATCGCCCGTCTGCTGGTGCGGCGCGCCAAGGTCGCCTGATCCAAGGTCGCCTGCCAACGTCGCGCCAGACCGCCCGAGCCCAAGGGACGCCGAACCATGGACGCCAGCAACCCCGTCGCGACGGCCGAGCGCACGCCGATCGCCAGCCGCGTGCGCCCCGGCCGCCGGGTCGCCGACCGCGTGCTGATCCTCGCCAGCACGATCGCAACCCTGCTCGGCATCATCGTCCTCGGCTCGATCCTGCTCATGCTGATCGTCGAGGGTGTGAAGGGCTTCTCGCCCGCCCTGTTCACGGCGCCGACGCCGGGCCCCGGCTCCGAGGGCGGCGGCATCGCCAACGCCATCCTCGGCAGCCTCATCATGACGTTCCTGGGCATCCTCATCGCCACGCCGATCGGGCTGATGGCCGGCACGTATCTCGCCGAGTACGGCCGGACCTCGAAGCTCGCCGACATCATCCGCTTCCTCAACGACGTGCTGCTCTCGGCGCCCTCGATCCTGATCGGCCTGTTCGTCTACACGCTGATGGTCCGGCCGATGGGCACCTATTCCGGCTGGGCCGGCGCGGTGGCGCTTGCCATCATCGCCACGCCGGTGATCGTGCGCACCACCGAGGACATGCTGCGCCTCGTGCCCGGCCAGATGCGCGAGGCCGGCGCGGCGCTCGGCGCCCCGCGCTCCCTCGTCATCCGTGCGGTGACCTGGCGCGCGGCGAGCGCGGGCATCGTCACCGGCATCATCCTGGCGCTCGCCCGCATCGCCGGCGAGACCGCGCCGCTGCTGTTCACGGCGCTGAACAACAACAGTTGGTTCAACACCAACCTGCTCGGCGGCGTGCCGAACCTGCCGGTGATGATCTACCAGTTCGCCCTCTCGCCCTACCCGAACTGGCAGAGCCTCGCTTGGTCGGGGGCGCTCCTCATCACCGTCACCATCCTTGCCCTGTCGGTGGTGGCCCGCTTCGTGATCAAGGACCAGCGGCCGCGCTGAAGGCCCCGGGACAGACCTCCTACCGACGAGAGATCCGATGAGCGCCTCCCCCGCGATCCGCAGCCAGTTCGAGGGCCGCAGCCCGGCCGACGTCAAGGCGCCCGTGCGCATCGCCGTGAAAGACCTGAACTTCTACTACGGCAGCTTTCACGGCCTGAAGGACATCAACCTCGATTTCCGCGACCGGCAGGTCACGGCGCTGATCGGCCCGTCCGGCTGCGGAAAATCGACGCTGCTGCGCACCTTCAACCGCATCTACAGCCTCTACCCGGAGCAGCGCGCCGAGGGTGAGATCCTGCTCGACGGGCAGAACGTCCTCGACTCCAAGGTCGATCTCAACGAGCTGCGCTCGCGCATCGGCATGGTGTTCCAGAAGCCGACGCCCTTCCCGATGTCGATCTACGACAACGTCGCTTTCGGCCTGCGCCTCTACGAGAAGCTGCCCAAGTCTGAGCTGGATGGCCGCGTCGAGGAATCGCTGCGCAAGGCCGCCCTGTGGGACGAGGTGAAGGACAAGCTCAAGCAGCCCGGCACCGGCCTGTCGGGCGGCCAGCAGCAGCGCCTGTGCATCGCCCGCACCGTGGCCCAGCGCCCCGAGGTGATTCTGTTCGACGAGCCGACCTCGGCTCTCGATCCGATCTCGACCGGCCGCATCGAGGAACTGATCGAGCAATTGCGGGCCGATTTCACGATCGTCATCGTGACCCACAACATGCAGCAGGCCGCACGCATCTCGCAGTTCACCGCCTTCATGTATCTCGGCGAGCTGATCGAGTTCGACGCCACCACGAAGATCTTCATGAACCCGGCCAAGCGGCAGACCCAGGACTACATCACCGGCCGCTTCGGTTAAGAGTGCCTCATAAAACTCCCGATCAACGGCCGTTCTCGCTCTGGAGACGACAGCGCAGCGGGAGTTTTGTGAGAGACACTAAGCCCGGTCGCGACTGCGATGCCGTCGCGATCCACCCTGCGTCCTCGTTTCGAGGCTCTCGCCGTCGCCGGACTCGCGTCCGCTTCGACCCGAGAGCGCTCTCGTCCGACTGCCTGATCGGGAATGCGCGACATGGCCGAGCACATCGTCTCCTCCTACGACACCGACCTTGAAAACCTGCGCCGCTCCATCGCCGAGATGGGCGGCGTGGCCGAGAAGATGATGACCGATGCCACCGATGCCCTGGTGCGTCGGGACACGACGCTCGCCCAGGCGGTGATCGTCGCCGACAAGCGCCTCGACCTGCTGCAGCGGGAAATCGAGGAGCGCTCGGTTCTCCTCATCGCCCGGCGCCAGCCGCTGGCCATCGACCTGCGCGAGACGATCTCCGGCATCCGCGTTTCCGGTGACCTCGAGCGGATCGGTGATCTGGCCAAGAACATCGCCAAGCGCGTCGTGGCAATCAGCGATCAGGCGCAGCCGCAGAAGATCGTGCTCGGCGTCCAGCACATGAGCGACCTCGTGCAGGAACAGCTCAAGGACGTGCTCGACGCTTATGCCAGCCGCGACGTGGCCGCCGCCCACGAGGTATGGCAGCGCGACAGTGCCATCGACGCGCTGTACAACTCACTGTTCCGCGAACTCCTGACCTACATGATGGAGGATCCGCGCAACATCTCGTTCTGTACCCACCTCCTGTTCTGCGCCAAGAACGTGGAGCGCATCGGCGATCACACTACCAACGTGGCAGAGACGATCGAGTACCTCGTCACCGGCGAGACGCCGACGGCTGAGCGGCCCAAGAACGACGCTTCGAACTACGCGACGGTGACGCCGAGCGCCTGACGAGGGCGCTCGAGACGCGCGGCGCCGAAGACGCGTCTCCGGCCTGCCCCAGCGAGGGACTGGGCCGGACGCAACGGATGGAAAGACGGACGATGACGAGTGCGCGCATCCTGATCGTCGAGGACGAGGAATCGCTGACGACCCTGCTGCGCTACAACCTCGAAGCGGAGGGCTTCGCGGTCGACGTCGCGATCCGCGGCGAAGAGGCGGACCTGCGCCTGCACGAGATGACGCCCGATCTCGTCTTGCTCGACTGGATGGTGCCGGGGCTCTCGGGGATCGAGCTGTGCCGCCGCATCCGGGCCCGGCGCGAGACGGAGCGGCTGCCCGTCATCATGCTGACCGCCCGCGGCGAAGAGGCGGACCGCGTGCGCGGCCTCTCCACGGGGGCCGACGATTACGTCGTCAAGCCGTTCTCGGTGCCGGAGCTGCTCGCTCGCGTGCGCGCCCTGTTGCGCCGGTCCAAGCCCGCCCACGTCGCCGACATGCTGGTGGCCGGGGACATCGAACTCGACCGCGTCAGCCACCGCATCCGCCGCCAGGGCCGCGAGATCCATCTCGGGCCCACGGAGTTCAAGCTGCTCGAATATCTGATGCAGAGCCCCGGCCGGGTTTTCTCGCGCGAGCAGCTGCTCGACGGGGTGTGGGGCCACGACGTCTACATCGACGAGCGCACGGTGGACGTCCATGTCGGCCGCCTGCGCAAGGCGATCAACCGCCCGCGCCAGAGCGATCCGATCCGGACCGTGCGCGGCTCCGGCTACTCGTTCGATGAGATGTTTGCCGGAGCCGAGTGAGGAAGGGAGCCCTCGGTCCGATCGGTCGATCGGGAGCGCGACATCGCCGGACAAGACGCGTCGTGGATCGCTTCGGCTTCGCCGCGCGATGACGGCGGCGGACTGACGGGATCAACCGTTCATCGCCGCTCCGTTGGATGAGGTGGCGGGGTGATGTCCGAGCGCTGCCGGCGCACTTGGCGAGGGCGCCGGCGAATCCAAGCTCTCTGCGGTCGACGAATTCCCCGAGCAGAGCCTCTTCGAAAGACTTAGCGGAAGCCGGCGACGCGTCGGTCGCGCTTACGCTCGGCAGCCGGCTGATAGGCGACCTGGGCGTGTTGGGTGCAGTAGGGCAGGCCCGTGATGGCGCGGGCGCCGCAGAAGCGGAATTCCGGCGACGTCGGATCGCCCATCGGCCAGCGGCACATGGAGTCGCGCAGATCCATGATCGTAACGCGCTCGGAGACCGCGAGCGCCACGGGCTCCGGAGCCGGTGTCGGCGGCAGCGGGAAGTTCGGTGCAGGACGATGGGCCACGATCGCCGGCGGCTCCGGCAGCGTCGGCTCCTCAACGAGAACCGCCTCGATCTCGACCTCGGCGGCCAAGTCATCCCTGCGACGCCCCTGCGCCGCAGCCGGACCGACCGGTTTGACGCGACCCGCGAGCCCGAGGCGATGGACCTTGCCGATGACGGCGTTGCGGGAGACGCCGCCGAGCTGAAGGGCGATCTGGCTCGCGCTCAAGCCATCGTCCCACAGGCGGCGAAGCAGCTCGACGCGTTCATCCGTCCAGCTCGGGACCGCTTCCGTCATTGCCCCCTCCACGTCGACACGTCCTTTGTACGCACAACCGACCGACCGCGCGGCGTCTCGGCCGCGCGGAGCGACAGCAGACCTCGCCAGGGCTCTTAATCTGGCCCTGCACATGTCGGTTAACAGACGCCAAAGCTGCCGATGGCGACGCTGTGAAGACTACAGGACAGCTCGGCCGCGGAGCAAGGGTCGCAGCGTTTCACGGACCGGTTTCCACCGCCAATCCGACTCCGCCGACGACGCCCCGGAACCGTTCCGGCGTCAGGGTAGCCGAGTCTGTCAAGACCGCTTAACGCATTGCGTAAAATTGCTCTTTTCCGGATCCGGCAATCGCCGGAAGTGCGATCCGGCAGTGCCTTCGAGCGGGTATGCAAGCCGTAACAGCGCCTCTGCCCCTGCTCGGGCGAGAAACGAAAAATGATTGTCCCAGCAGGCACAATGCCTATGTCACGGGCGTCATCCGCCGGCCTGTCGCCTGTGGACAACCGTTCTTGAGCGGATCTTGGGAGATCGCATGCGACTGCGCCTCGCGCCGGCCCTGTTTCTTCTCGCCGCGTTGCCCGGCACCGCTTCGGCTGCCGGACCGGCCGCGCCGGTTCCGGATGAGACGGCGATCCGGCTGACCAACCACCGGGCGGTCTACGATCTGTCGCTGGCGCGTTCCACCGGCACGCGGGCGGTCGAGGGTGTGCGCGGACGCATCGTCATCGATTTCTCGGGTGATGCCTGCCGCGGCTACACCATGCAGACGCGGCAGGTGACGATGATCGATTCCGGCGAGTCGGGCGATCGCACCTCGGATCTGCGCAGCACGACCTTTGAGAACGGCGACGGCAAGAGCTTCCGCTTCCGCACCACGACCCTCCTCAACAACGCGCCGTCGCCGGCCGTGGACGGGACGGCGGAGGCGGGCGACGCCCTTAAGGTAAAGCTCAAGGAGCCCAAGCGCGACCAGTTCCAGACGGACGCCGCGGTGATGTTCCCGATCCACCACATGATCCGCCTGATTCAGGCGGCCAAGGCGGGCGAGACCACCGTCGCGGCCAAGGTTTTCGACGGCTCGGACGATGGACGCAAGGTCTACGACACGCTGGCGATCATCGGCCGCCCGAGCGCGGCGCCAGCTTCCGATACCGAGCGCGACAAGCCCCTGCGCGAGGGCGACCACGCCAGCATGCGGCGCTGGCCGGTGACCTTGAGCTACTTTACCCCCGGCGAGGGTGAGCGGACGCCGATCTATACCCTCACCTTCGACCTCTACGAGGACGGCGTCAGCGGGCGGTTGAACCTCGATTACGGGGACTTCGCCATCAACGGCACCATGAGTCGCCTCGACCTCGCCAAGGCGGACGCGAAATCCGGGACCGACTGCAAGAAGTAGCCCTGAAAGAACCTTGGATCGTCGATGCGAAATCGGCGGCGGATCGGGCTGAGCCCGAGGAACGTTCATGCTGCCGGAGCCCCGAGCGGCGGCGGCAGCGTGTGGCGAGATGGCGGGCCTGAGGCAGAGTCTGCGGGAGCTCTACGAGGGAAGCAGTGACCGCGCGCATCGCTTCCGCTACGGCCTTCTCGCCTTCGATCTCGCCACCCTCCTGTTCATCATCGTCTCCTCGTTTCTTCCCCGGCCGCCGCTGATCGAGGGGATCGACGTGGTGATCGGTGTGGCCGTCGCCGCCGACTTCGTCTCACGGCTGGCGATCTGCCCGCGACCGGCACGCGAATTCCTGCGGCCGACGACCTGGGCGGACGCGGCGGCGATCGCCTCCTTCCTTGCACCCATCGTCGGTGAGGGAGCCGGCTTTCTGCGCATCCTGCGCACGCTCCGGCTGCTGCGGACCTACCAATTGCTCGACCGGCTGAGAGCGGACTTCCCGTTCTTCCGCCGCAACGAGGAGGTGATCATCGCGGTGGTGAACCTCGCGGTGTTCATCTTCATCATGACGAGCCTCGTCTACGCGACGCAGCACGGCTCGAACCCGAACATCGGCAACTACGTCGATGCGCTGTACTTCACCGTCACCTCGCTGACGACGACGGGCTATGGCGATGTCACCCTGCAGGGCACGGGCGGCCGCCTGATCTCGGTCGTGGTGATGATCTGCGGCGTCACGCTGTTCCTGCGCCTCGCGCAGGTCCTGTTCCGGCCCTACAAGGTACGCTTCCCCTGTCCCGCCTGCGGCTTGCAGCGGCACGAGCCGGACGCGGTGCACTGCAAGGCCTGCGGCACTCTGCTCAACATTCCCGACGAAGGGGCGGATTGAGCCGCATCGGCCCGAGACCCTGATGCGTTTCTCGTCGAATGACCGCCGTTCCCTGCGCGCGCAGCGACGCGATGGGCGCACGGTCGTCCCAGGCGGTTGAGCGAGGCGGAGGGGCGAATGCCCGATTGGCGAGCATTGGTCGTGCCGGAGCACTCCCTGCTGGAGATCGCCCTGCGCGGTACCGTCATGTACCTCGCGCTGTTCCTCATCATGCGCTTCGTCATGCAGCGCCAGGCGGGCGCCGTGAGCCTTGCCGACCTGCTGGTCATCGTCCTGATCGCCGACGTCTCGCAGAACGCCTTCTCCAACGAGTACAAGTCGCTGACCGAGGGCATCCTACTGGTGCTGACGATCGTCGGGTGGAACTACGCCATCGACTGGATCGCCTTCCGCTTTCCCGCCTTCGAGCGCTTCATGACGCCGAAGCGGCTCCCCCTCGTCGTCGATGGCCGCATCTGCTGGCGGAACATGCGTCGCGAGATGATCACGCATTCCGAACTCATGACCCAGCTGCGCCTGCAGGGAGTCGACGACCCGGCCCTCGTGCGGCTCGCCTCGCTGGAGGGGGACGGCAGCATCAGCGTGATCCGCTGCGACGGCGAGGAGACCGCGCCCGGGCCGCAGGACCGCCGGGAGCCGGCCTGAGCCCCGCGACCTCAAGCCCTGGGCTTTGCCGGCTCCGTCCGTCGCCGCTCCGGTTCGCCGGTGAAGACGAGGCCGCGTTGGATCGCCCCGCTGCCGAACTTCTCGCGCAGCCGGTCGAGGGCCGCCTCCCGGCGGGCGACGCGCTCGATGCCCTGATCGGCGAGGTCGCCGCGGTCGGCGTGGATCGCGCCGCAGAGATCGCCGCCGCCGATGCCGATCAGCCGAAAGGCAGTGCCGTCGCAGGCCGCCCGGAGCATCGGTTCGCCCTCGTGAAACAGCCGGTCGGCGAGCTGCGTCGGTTTGAGGCCGCCGCGGGTGCGGGTGCGCAGCCGGAACCGCGCATCCTTCAGCTTCAGCGTGACGCTGCCGGCGGCGAGTTCCGCCCGCTTCAGCCGGGCCGAGACCTTCTCGCACAACTGCCACAGGATCGGCCGCAGATCCTCGAACCGGGTGAGATCGGTCGAGAAGGTCGTCTCGGCCGAGACGCTCTTGGCCTCGCGGGTCGGGCGCACCGGCCGCCGGTCGCGGCCGGCCGCGAGATCGATCAGACGCAGGCCGTCACGGCCGAGTGAGGCCTGCAGGCGCACCGGATCGGCGCGCAGGATGTCGCCGACCCGGTGGATGTTGAGCGCGGCGAGCCGGTTGCGGGCGCTCTCGCCGATGCCGGGCAAGATGCCGACGGGCTTGTCGGCGAGGAAGGCGGCGGCCTCTTCGCCACTGACAATCGAGAAGCCGCGGGGCTTGTCGAGGTCCGAGGCGATCTTGGCCAGGAACTTGTTGGCGGACAGGCCCACCGAGACGGTGATGCCGACCTCCGCCTCGACCCGCGCGGCGAAGCGGGCGAGCGTCAGGGCCGGGCTCGTGCCGTGCAAGCGTTCGGTCCCAGACAGATCGAGAAACGCTTCGTCGATGGAGACGGGCTCGACCAGCGGCGTCAGCGCCAGCATCATCGCCCGCACCTCGCGCCCGACGCGGGCATACTTCTCCATGTCGGGCCGCAGCACGGTGGCGTCGGGGCAGCGCTTCAACGCCTCGAACATCGGCATGGCCGAGCGCACGCCGGAGATCCGCGCAAGGTAGCAGGCGGTGGAGACGACGCCGCGCTTGCCCCCGCCGATGATGAGCGGCCTGTCCCGCAGCGACGGGTCGTCGCGCTTTTCGATCGCGGCGTAGAAGGCATCGCAATCGACATGGGCGATGGTGAGCCCGTCGCGGGCCGGGTGGGTGAGCAGCCGCGGTGAGCCGCAGCCGCGGCAGCGCAGGGCGCCCACGGCTTGCATCGTCAGGCAATCGCGGCAGAAGGGTCTCACGTCGAAAACCTTGCCCGACCTGTGCCGGGCTGATCGCGGGCGAGACAGGTTGTACGAATGTCCGGGGCCGCCGACCAGGGTTCTTCCGCCGGCCATCCAAAGCCGAATCCCGGTCCACGCCCAATGCGGGTGCTCGTGCTCGGCGGCACGACCGAGGCGAGCGCGCTCGTCGCCCGGCTCGCTCCCGAGACGGACTTCGCGGTGACGCTCTCCCTCGCCGGCCGCACCGCGGCGCCGCGGCCTGAGCCGGTGCCGATGCGCGTCGGCGGGTTCGGCGGTGCCGAGGGGTTGGCAAGATGGCTGACCGAGAACGGCATTGAGGCAGTGATCGACGCGACCCATCCCTTCGCCGCGCGGATCTCGGCCAATGCCGCTGCGGCCTGCCGGGCCGCCGCCGTTCCGCTGCTCGCCCTGCGCCGCCCGGCCTGGGAGCGGCAGCCCGGCGACGACTGGACCGAGGCCGCGAGCGTACCGGCCTGCCTCGATGCGCTCGGGCCGGCGCCGCGAACGGTGTTCCTCACCATTGGCCGGCAGGAGCTGTCCGCCTTTGCTCCCGCCCCGCAGCACGCCTACGTCGTGCGCACCATCGAGCCGGTCGGCGATGCGCTGCCGGTGCCGAACCTCGTGACGGTGAGCGCCCGCGGCCCCTTCGCGCTCGCGGACGAGATCCGCTTCATGCGCGAGTCGCGGATCGAGGTGCTGGTAACGAAGAATTCCGGTGGCGCGGCGACCTATCCGAAGATCGAGGCGGCGCGCCGGCTGGGCTTGCCGGTGGTGATCGTCGCCCGCCCTGCCCTGCCCGACGTTCCCGCCGTCTCCGACCCTGCGGGCGCGCTGGGCTGGCTGAGGAGCGAACGCGGGCGACCCCGGCTCGCATAGATCCGGCTCGACGCTGGCCGCCGCCGGTGCCATGGCAGGCGCATGCCCGCGCTCGACACGAAGAACCGCCCATGACCCGCGCCCTGATGATCCAGGGGACCGGGTCCGATGTCGGCAAATCGCTGCTGGTGGCGGGGCTCGCCCGCGCCTTCACCCGGCGCGGCCTGACGGTGCGTCCGTTCAAGCCGCAGAACATGTCGAACAACGCCGCTGTCACCGCGGATGGCGGCGAGATCGGACGCGCCCAGGCGCTCCAGGCCCGCGCCGCGCGAGCGGCGCCGTCCGTCCATATGAACCCGGTGCTGCTCAAGCCGCAGAGCGAGGTCGGCGCACAGGTGGTGGTACAGGGCCGCATGATCGGCACCGCCAAGGCGCGCGAGTATCAGGCCTGGAAGCCGCGGCTGATGGAATCGGTGCTCGACAGCTTCGAGCGGCTGCGCGCCGAGGCCGACATCGTGCTCGTGGAGGGCGCCGGCTCGCCGGCCGAGGTGAACCTGCGCCAGGGCGACATCGCCAATATGGGCTTTGCCCGCGCCACGGGGACGCCGGTGGTGCTCGTCGGCGACATCGACCGGGGCGGCGTCATCGCCAGCCTCGTCGGCACGCAGGCCGTGCTGGAGCCGGACGACGCGGCGATGATCCGCGGCTTCATCGTCAACCGCTTTCGCGGCGACCCGACGCTGTTTGCCGACGGCATGGCCCTGATTGCCGCGCGCACCGGTTGGTCGCCGTTCGGCCTCGTGCCGTTCTTTCCCGACGCCGCCCGCCTCCCGCCGGAGGATGCGGTGGCGCTCGAAGCGCCGCAGGCCCACCGCGACGGCGCCGGGCCGCTGATCGCGGTGCTGCGCTTTCCCCACATCGCCAATTTCGACGACCTCGACCCGCTGCGGCAGGAACCCGGCGTCGGCGTGGTCTTCGTGCCGCCCGGCAAGGCGGTTCCGGCGGAAGCCGACCTCATCATTCTGCCCGGCTCGAAGACCACGATCGACGATCTCGATTGCCTGCGCGCGCAAGGGTGGGACATCGACATCCGCGCGCATCTGCGCCGCGGGCGGCGGGTACTGGGACTGTGCGGCGGCTATCAGATGCTCGGTCGCTCCATTGCCGATCCGCAGGGCATCGAGGGGGCACCGCGCAACTTGCCGGGCCTCGGCCTGCTCGACATTGAGACGGTGATGACGGACGCCAAGCGCCTTCTCGCCGTCACCGGCACGACGCTCGCGGACGGCGTGCCGTTCTCCGGCTACGAGATGCATGTCGGCGACACCGCCGGGCCGGACACCGCCCGGCCCCTGCTGCACTTTTCCGACGGCCGGGCCGACGGGGCGGTCTCCCCCGACGGGCTCGTCGCCGGCACCTATGTCCACGGCCTGTTCGCCGACGACCGCCAGCGCGCCGCCTGGCTCGCCCGGCTCGGCGCCGCGCCGGGCCTCACCCGCTACGAGGCGGGCATCGAAGCGGTGCTCGACGCCTTCGCCGACCATCTGGAGGCGCATCTCGACTGCAACGGGCTGCTGCAGTTGCGCTGAGCACGGCTACCGGCCGAAGGTGAGCCAGATCCCGGTTCCGGCAACGACCAGTGTGAATTGCAGCGCGCAGGCGGTTCGGTAGAGCTTCAACGCGCGCACGATGTCGTCGGCGTTGGCCTCCGCCCGTCCGTCGCCCATCCAGGCGTCCTCGACGCGGGTGGCGCCGTAGATGCGCGGGCCGGCGAGCCGCAGGCCGAGCGCGCCAGCCATCGCCGCCTCCGGCCAGCCGGCATTCGGCGAGCGGTGATGGCCCGCATCGCGGCGGATCGCCCGCCACGCACCCTTGGCGGAGACGTCCCGGCTCAGGGCCGCGGACACGACCAGCAGCAGCGCCGTGAGCCGCGAGGCCGGCAGGTTGACGAGGTCGTCCAGGCGGGCGGAAGCCCAGCCGAAGGCCTCGTAGCGTGGGGTGCGATGACCGATCATGCTGTCGGCCGTGTTGATGGCCTTGTAGAGCGCGCCGCCGGTCAGGCCGCCCGCGCCGATCCAGACGGCCGGCGCGACGATGCCGTCGGAAAAATTTTCCGCCAGGCTCTCGATCGCCGCCCGGCACACCGCTGCCTCGTCGAGGCTGTCGGGATTGCGCCCGACGATCATCGAGACGGCTGTGCGACCGCCGGAAAGTCCCTCCGTCCGCAGGGCGGCGGAGACGCGCCGGACATGGACGAACAGGCTGCGCTGCGCCGGCAGGCTCGCGGCGAGAAGGGCCAGGAGGATCACGCCGGCACCTTGGCCCGCGAGCGCGGCGAGTGCGGTCAGGGCCAGGGAAACGGCGGCCGTGACCGTGAGCAGGAGCATGAGCGCCAGAACACCGCCGAGCCGGCGCGCGGCAGGGCTGCCCCGGTTCAGCCCGCGCTCCAGCCCGGCGATCAGCCGGCCGATCCAGGTGACAGGGTGGCCGAGCGCCCTGTAGAGGCGGTCGGGATAGCCGGCCAAGGCCTCGATCAGCAAGGCGAGCGCCAGGATGCCGAGGGTGTCGGGCGGATGGGTCAGGGCGATCCAGGACATCGTGGGCGGGGTCGGTGCGGGGCGGAAGGGACGGAGGCGAGGTGCGGGAGGACGGTGCAAAGGAAGCAATCGCGCATGGTGGCGATCTCGACGCCGCCCGCCGGCTGTTCCCGGACGCGCCCGAGCCGTGGCTCGACCTGTCGACCGGCATCAACCCGGTGCCCTATCCGCTGCCGCCGCTCGAAGCCAGTGTCCTGCACCGCCTGCCCTCCCCCGGCGACCTTGCCCGGCTCAAGGCTGCGGCGGCGGCGGCCTACGGCGCGCCGGGGCCCGACCATGTCGCAGCCGCGCCCGGCACGCAGATCCTGATCGAGACCCTTCCGCGGCTCCTGCCACCCGCCCGCGTTGCCGTGGTCGGGCCGACCTATGCCGAGCACGCCGCCGCCTGGACCCGCTCCGGCCATGATGTGCGGATGGTGGACGATCCGGCCGAGGCCGCGGAGGCCGACATTCTGGTCGCGGTGAGCCCCAACAATCCCGACGGGCGTGTGTTCTCGGTCGAGGCGCTGGCACAGGCCTGCACGGGCCTCGTGGTGCTCGATCAGGCCTTCGCCGACTTGGAGACGGTGGAGGCGGCCTCTCCGCGGCCCGGCCTCGTGGTGCTGCGCTCGTTCGGCAAGACCTACGGGCTCGCCGGTTTGCGGCTCGGTTTCGCGCTTGCCGAGCCGGACTTGGCGCGGCGCATCGAGACCGCCTTGGGGCCGTGGGCCGTCTCGGGGCCGGCCATCGCCGCCGGTCTCGCGGCGCTGCCGGACGCTGCATGGCGCTGCGAGGCCGCCGCGGCGCGGTCGCAGGACGCGGCCCGCCTCGACCGGATGATCGCGCGGGCCGGGGGGCGCATCGTCGGCGGCACCGCCCTGTTCCGCACGGCGGATTTTCCCGACGGACCCGGCCTGTTCCGGGCGCTCGGCGCGGCCGGGATCTATGTGCGGCGGTTCACGGAGGCGCCGGCGCGGCTGCGCTTCGGTCTGCCCCCCGATAAGGCGGCGTGGTGCCGCCTCTCTCGGGTGCTCAGGTAGGCCGCGATCGGCCGCCGAGCCAGGACACGGCCAGGGCGGCCAGCGCGAAGGCCCCGCCGACGGCGCAGACGCCGGGCCAGCCCGCCAGCAGGAAGGCCCGCGAGCCGAGGAAGGCGCCGGCCGCCCCACCGATGAAGATTGCGGTGAACAGCACAGTGTTGATCCGCCCGCGCGCGCCCGGCGCAAGGGCGTAGGCGCGGGTCTGGTTGGCGATCAGCGCGCCGTTGATGCCGATGTCGAGGAGCAGCACGCCCGCACCAATGGCGACGAGCGAGACCTGTCCGGCGAGCGCCAGCACGACGAAGGCCGCCGCGACGAAGGCGCTGCCGGCGATCACCACCGGCCGGGCGCCGCGGCGGTCGCTGTAGCGGCCGGAATAGGGGGCGATCAGCGCCCCCGCGACGCCGATGACGCCGAACAGCCCCGCGCCGGCCGCGGTGAGGTCGAAGGGCGGCGCCTCGACGAGGAGGGCCAGCGTCGCCCAGAAGGCGTTGAAACTGGCAAACAGCAGCGCCTGCGACAGGCTGGCGTTGCGAAGGACCGGCTGACTGCGCACGAGATGCAGAAGCGAGGTCATCAGCGCGCGGTAGCGCAGGCGCCGGGTCGGCGCGCTGCGCGGGAGGGTGCGCAGCGCCACCCCGGCCATTACCACGGCAAGGCCGGCGGCGGCGAAGAACACCGCGCGCCAGCCGAACTGCGCGCCGACGAAGCCGCTCACGGTGCGGGCAAGCAGGATGCCGGAGAGCAGGCCCGTCATCACGCCGCCGACGATCCGACCCCGGCTCGCATCGGGCGCGAGTTCGGCGGCGAAGGGCACCGCCTGCTGCGCCGCGCAGGCGAGCACGCCGATGACGAGGCTCGACGCCGCGAGCACCGCAAGATTCGGGCTGAGTGCGGCGACGACCAGCGCTGCGGCGAGACCGAGCAATTGCCAGACGATGAGGTCGCGCCGCGGCAAGGCGTCGCCCAGCGGCACGAGAAACAGGATGCCGAGGCCGTAGCCGACGAGGCTGGCGGTCGGCACGAGCAGCGCCGCTCGCTCGCCGAGCTCGGTGACGAGGACCGCGAGCAGCGGCTGATTGTAGTAGATGTTGGCGACCGCACCGCCTGCGATCAGGGTCAGTCCGATTCGCGTCGTGGTCGACAGGGCGCGCCCGTCGCTCGCGCCGCCGCTCATCGGCGCGGGGCCGCCGGCACGGGGGAACGGCCCCGTGGGGCGCTGAGAGGCGAAACGGTCTGCATGGATCGCCCCATACGGCAGGCCGCGGCCGTAAGACCAGCCCCTGACCGTCGGACAGCTCTGCACTTGCCGCGCGGCAGAGTGTCCACCCCCGTTCAGATATCCAGTGGTAGCATGCCCGCGCCGTCACACCCATATGAAGGGTTGTATGGAAAAGGCACAGCCTTTGCAGCGGCTTGGCCGGGCAGGCAGTTGCGGATGGGCGCGCAATGGCGCACATCTTCTGCAAGCGCCTGGCAGCCGCTTCAACAGAAGGAGTCGTGTATGCCGAACTACCGCGTCCACTTCGCGAAGCAGATCCTCGGAGTGCCCTTCACGGTCGGCTTCGTGGAGATCGCCCGTGCACGCGATCCGGAGCGCGCACTGAAGGCAGCGGAGATCCGCTTTGCCCGCGCGCGCGGCGTGACCGACTGGCGTGAGCGGGCCGATACGGTGGATCTTGCGGCCCCTGCGGAGGCGGAACTCTAGCAGCGCCTGCCGTTCCGTTGGGGAACGCGTCGAGACTCGTCACGTCCAGCGGGCTCGCATCGTCGGCGTAGCGAAGCGGGGTTGCCACACCCCGTACGTCTGGCGTCGACGCGATGCAGGCCCTAGGTTCCGGAAACAGCCGAGCCTGTGACGGGGCGGCTCGACAGATCCAGGGGCTTGTTCGGTCATGGCGGCGATCTCGTTCCTCGGTGATCTCATCCAGACCATCAGCGATCGGGGCCGCGATCTCATCGGCCTGGCGCGCACCGACCTTGCGCGGACGGCCAACCCGGCCGACCTTGCGCGACTCTGCGAGGATCTGATCTCCCGAAGGGGCGAGGCCTCCGGGGTGGCGCTGGCCCGGCTGATCCTCGACCGCTACGCCGTCTTTCCGTTGGAAGAGCGGCTTGCCTTCCTCGAACATATCGCGACCGAGTTCGGCGCCGACCACGATGCGGTCGATGCAGCCATCGCGTCCTACCGCGCCGAGCCGACGCGGGCCCGCCTCGGAATGCTTCACGTGGCGGCCGAGCCCCGTTCTCAGGAACTGATCCGGCGCCTGAACCTTGCCCGCGGCGGCACCCTGGCGCTGGTGCGCATGCGCGAGGATCTGTTCGCCCTGCGCAAGCACCTGAAGGAGCGCGAGGCTGCGCCGGACATCATCGACGCGGCAGCGAGCCTCGACAGCGATTTCGAGCATCTGTTCGCTTCCTGGTTCAACCGCGGCTTCCTGGTGCTGCGCCCGATCGACTGGTCAACGCCGGCGCACATCCTCGAAAAGATCATCCGCTACGAGGCGGTCCATGAAATCGCCGATTGGGACGAGCTGCGCCGCCGCATCCAGCCGACGGACCGGCGCTGCTTCGCTTTCTTCCACCCGGCCCTGCTCGATGAGCCGCTGATCTTCGTCGAGGTGGCGCTCACCAATGCGATCGCGCCGGCGATCCAGCCGATCCTCGCCGACGGCCGTGAGCCGGTGCCGGCGCGGGGAGCCACGACCGCGATCTTCTACTCGATCTCGAACTGCCAGAAGGGTTTGGCCGGCGTCACCTTCGGCAACTTCCTCATCAAGCAGGTGGTCGAGGATCTCGCCCGCGAGATTCCCTCGCTGAAGACCTTCGTGACGCTCTCGCCGGTGCCGGGCTTCCGCACCTGGCTCGACCGCGAGCGCGGCGCGGACGCGCCGCAGGGCCTGACCCGAGAGGACGTCGAGACGCTGCGCCTGCTCGACACCGAGGATTGGCGAACCGACAAGGCCAAGTGCGAGGCCGTGCGGCGGGCGATGCTTCCGGCGGCGGCGGCCTATTTCCTGCGCGCCAAGAACGAGCGGGGCCGCCCGCTCGATCCGGTCGCCCGCTTCCATCTCGGCAACGGCGCCCGGCTGGAGCGGGTGAACTTCCTCGGCGACACCTCGAAGAAGGGTCTCAAGCAGTCCTACGGGCTGATGGTGAACTACCTCTACGATCTCTCGGCGATCGAGAAGAACCACGAGACCTACGTCAATCTCGGCACCGTCGCGGCCTCCTCGGCGGTAAGCCGCGAGCTGCGCTCGAACCTGCCGCCCCCGCGGGCGGTCGCGCTCGCCGAAGCAGGGTAGCCAGCGGCCGGCTCAAGGCGTCGAGCCCCGCTTTTTCGCTGCGGCGCGGGACCGTTTCCGTCCTCGCACGTTCTCCTGACCGACGCCCGCTCAAAACTCTCAAGGTGGCGGGCCGGGTTTGGACAACGAGGAGTTTCGCCATGGTTGACACGGATCGCGTCGTCGGCGCTGCGAAGGATTTCGGTGGCCGGGCGCAGGGTGCGGTGGGCGACGCGCTCGGCTCGGACCGGGACTCGCTGGAAGGCCGCTATCGGGAGGCCGAGGGTCGGGCGCAGCGCATCTACGGTCAGGCGAAGGATACGGTGCGCGACATCGCCGACGATGTCGGCGGCTATGCCGAGGACGCCTACGACCGCGTCAGCCGCCACGGCGGCACCTATCTGCGCGACGGGCGCGAGCGGGTTCAGACCCAGGTCGGCGAGAACCCGTTCCTCGCGCTGCTGATCGCCGGCGCTGTCGGCTACGGCCTCGCTCTGCTGCTGCATTCGCGCCGCTGAACGACGCATCGGAGCGCGGCATTGGCCGCGCTCCGGTCTCAGGCGGCGCTACTGCGCCGTCCAGCCGCCGTCCATGGCGATGTTGGCGCCGGTGATCTGGCTGGCGCCGTCCGAGCACAGGAATACGGCAAGCGCCGCCACCTGATCGACGGTCACGAATTCCTTGGTCGGCTGCGCCTTGAGCAGCACGTCCTCGATCACCTGTTCCTTGGTCAGGCCGCGCGCCTTCATCGTGTCCGGGATCTGACTCTCGACCAGCGGCGTCCAGACATAGCCGGGCGAGATGCAGTTCACGGTGATGCCGTGGGTGGCGAGTTCGAGGGCGGCGGTCTTGGTCAGCCCGACGATGCCGTGCTTTGCCGCGACATAGGCGGACTTGAAGGGCGAGGCGACCATCGAGTGCGCCGAGGCCGTGTTGATGACCCGGCCCCAGCCCTTCGCCTTCATGTGCGGCACGGCCGCGCGCAGGGTGTGGAAGGCCGAGGAGAGATTGAGCGCGATGATCTGGTCCCACTTCTCGACCGGAAATTCCTCAATCGGCGAGACGTACTGCACGCCCGCGTTGTTCACGAGGATGTCGACGCTGCCGAACGTCTCGACCGAGAGTTCGATCAGTCCGCCGATCGCGTCGGGCTTGGTGAGGTCGGCGGGTGAGTAGGCAGCCTTGACGCCGAACTCGCTCTCGATGCCGCTGCGCGTCCGCTCGATCTCCTCGGGCTTGCCGAAGCCGTTGAGGACGACGTTCGCGCCCTCTTTCGCGAAGCTGCGCGCGATGGCGAGGCCGATGCCGCTCGTCGAGCCGGTGACGACGGCAGCTTTCCCTTTCAGGCTCATGAATTCCCTCCGGTGCGCGGGCCGCGCGGACCCTCTCGCTCATGGCTTGCCCCAACGCCTGCGCGAAGTCGATCTTGCTGCGTCGCACGCCCTGACGCTAAGCGGCGGTTGACACCCATGCCCGCTTCCCCGAACACCGCGCGCCAGCCCGCCGCAGGATGCCGGGCGGATGCACGGCTGCCGAACAAGAGTTGGACCGACGATCGATGGCGGTGATGCGCTCCTATCTCGACTTCGAGAAGCCCGTGGCGGAACTCGAAGCGAAGCTCGAGGAACTCAAGGCCCTGGGCCAGCGCGACGGCGCCGTCTCGATCAGCGAGGAAGTCGGCCGGCTCGAGGGCAAGGCGGCCCAGGCGCTCGTCGAGATCTACGCCGCGCTCACCCCCTGGCAGAAGACTCAGGTCGCCCGCCACCCGCAGCGGCCGCACTTCGTCGATTACTGCGCGGGCCTGATCGAGGAATTCACGCCGCTGGCCGGTGACCGCAGCTTCGGCGAGGACGAGGCGATCATCGGCGGCTTCGGGCGCTTCCGCGGCCGCCCGGTCTGCGTGATCGGCCAGGAAAAGGGCGCGACCACCGAGGCGCGCCTGCGGCATAATTTCGGCATGGCCCGCCCAGAGGGCTACCGCAAGGCGGTGCGCCTGATGGAAACCGCCGACCGCTTCGGGCTGCCGGTTCTCGCCTTTGTCGATACGGCCGGCGCTTTCCCCGGCATCGAGGCGGAGGAGCGCGGCCAGGCCGAGGCCATCGCCCGCTCCACCGAAGCCTGCCTCGCGCTCGGCGTGCCGAACGTCGCCGTCGTCATCGGCGAGGGCGGCTCGGGCGGGGCCATCGCGATCGCCACCGCCAACATGGTGCTGATGCTGGAGCACGCCATCTACAGCGTGATCTCGCCCGAGGGCGCCGCCTCGATCCTGTGGCGCGACCAGGGCCGCGCGCACGACGCCGCCACCGCCATGAAGATCACCGCGCAGGACCTGCTGCGCCTCGGCATCATCGACGCGATCGTGCCGGAAGCCACCGGCGGCGCCCACCGGGACCGTCAGGCGGCGCTCGACGCGACCGGCGAGGCCATCGCCCGCTCGCTCGCGGAGTTCGAGGGCCTGAGCCGCGACGAGATTCGCGATCGGCGGGCGCAGAAGTTTCTCGAGATCGGCCGCAAGCTGTGACGCGCGGCTTCGGCGCGGGCTTGCTCGACGGCCTGCGCCGCCTCGGCCGACGCGACACCCGAGAGCCCGGCCCCGTCAACCACATCTCGCTCGGCAGCCACTGCCATACCGCGCAGATTCTGAAGGGGCTCGGCCTGCGCACCTGGTCGGCCCCGTTCGACTGGATTTTCTCGTCGCCGGGCATGGTCCGCGACTGCCTCGCCGACGATTTTTCGGCGCTTCTCGACCGGCGACACTACGAGAGCACGCCCCTCGCCGAGCGGCAGGCGCCGAATGAAACCCGCTGCCGCCATCTCCTCTACCGGGACCGCCACGCGATCCCATTCGTGTTCAACCACCACGACCCGGCAACCAGCGACGAGGATTACCGCTTCCTGCAAGCCGGCGTGCGGCGGCTGCGCGCGGCTCTGGACCGGCCCGGCGCCCGAAACCGCTTCTATCTGATGACCGCTCTCCCCACCGAGGCGGCGACGGTGCATTCCATCCGCGACGCGCTCGTCGAGAGGGCGCAGGCGTGGGGTGCGGACAATCACCTCACGGTGCTTCAACTCCATCCGGGAGACGGTCGGGCCGCGAGCGTGCTCGAACAGGATTCGCATTTGGACTGGCTCAAGGTTGAGGTCCGTTCGGCCTCGGTCGGCCTCCGCTTTGCCGATCCAGCCGATGACGCCTTCGTGAAGGATCTGCTGCGGGCGTCCGGGCACGTTTCCGGGGAACCGTGACCGCCCTGCAACGCCTGTCCACAAAGTGGATGACTGGATTGCGGTAAGCTCCGGGTAAGCTTAGCGAGGCTATTGGGTTCGGGGAGTGACGTCCGCAAAAGGGCCGGAAGGCGCCCTGCGGGCAAGGACACGTAAGGACGGGTTCCCCATGGCTGTGCGTCCGTTTGTGGCGGCTGCTGCCGTTGCCCTGGCGATGACCCTCGGCGCCTGTCAGGACAGCGCCATGCTCGGCGGTGCCTCGACGCGCAGCCTGACGCCGATCCCGCCGCAGACGCTCGCGCTCATGCAGACCAAGGGCATGACCCAGTCCGACCCGATCCTGATCCGCGCCTTCAAGAAGGAAGCGGAGATGGAGGTGTGGAAGCGCGGCGCGAACGGCCAGTACGCGCTCCTGAAGACCTTCCCGATCTGCCGCTGGTCGGGCCAGCTCGGGCCCAAGCTGAAGCAGGGCGACCGCCAGGCCCCGGAGGGATTCTACACGATCACGCCGGGCCAGATGAACCCGAACTCCAGCTACTACCTGTCGTTCGACGTCGGCTACCCGAACGCCATCGACCGGGCCAAGGGCAGCACCGGCAATTACATCATGGTGCACGGCACCTGCTCGTCGTCGGGCTGCTTTGCCATGACCGACGCCTCGATGTCGGAGATCTACGCGATCG
Organism: Methylorubrum sp. B1-46; assembly: GCF_021117295.1. Taxonomy (NCBI): domain Bacteria; kingdom Pseudomonadati; phylum Pseudomonadota; class Alphaproteobacteria; order Hyphomicrobiales; family Methylobacteriaceae; genus Methylorubrum; species Methylorubrum sp. B1-46. The sequence continues at coordinate 5,181,070 of NZ_CP088247.1, forward strand.
CCCGCGAGGCCTTCAACGGCGGCCAGCGCGCCTTCCAGTTTCAGTCCTACCCGTTTCGGATGACGGCTTCGAACATCGCCAAGTTCCGCAACGATCCCAACGCGCCGTTCTGGAAGAACCTCAAGGAGGGCTCGGACTATTTCGAGACCCTCAAGGAGGAGCCGCGGGTCGCGGCCTGCGGCACCCGGTATGTGTTCGGCGGGGCCGACGTGGCGGCGGGCAATTGCACGCCGCGGGTCGATCCGCTGGTCGCCGAGAAGCGCGACCGCGACAGCCACGAGGTCGCCGAGCTGATCGCCAAGGGCACGCCCGCGACCCGCGTCGTCTACGACGACGGCGGCCAGAACCCGGTCTTCCGTCCGCAGAAGCCGGAGAACCCGACCTTCGCCAGCCTGATCGAGAACGAGAAGGACAAGGAGAAGGAGCTGGCCTACACCGCCAAGGAGTATGGCCGCTACCATCTCGGCGAGGTCAGCCGGCCGGAGAGCCTCGCGCTCGGGCCGAACGAGTTCGAGGTCGACACCAAGGGCAAGCCCGTCCTCGTCGCGGCGGCCTCCAGCGACGCACCCGGCCCGACCAAGGCCGCGGCCGCCCGCAAGGAGCGGGAGAAGCCGGCGACGGTGGTCGCGGTGCGTGAAACGACCAAGGCGGGTGAAGCCAAGCCGGGTTCCACCAAGGCCAATCGCATCGCGGTTGCCGATGCCGACGGTGATGTGAGCGCCTTCAGCAAGGTGCTCGCCAAGAAGCCGGGCAAGGATGAGAAGCCGGGCAAGGACGAGAAGAGCGCCGAGGCCTCGAAGCCCAAGCCTGCGACCGCCGGCACCGCCAAGTCCCATGCCTCGGTGACCACCACGGGCTCCGTCCGCAACTGAGGCGGACCGCTCGAACCCGAGATCCTGTGACGGGTCGGGTCGAAGCGCTTCCTGTAGAAGGGTGATCGGGTATGGCGCCGATCGGCGCTTTTGCGCGGGCGCGGCTCGACGGCAGACCGGCCTCCTTCGCCGCTGTGTCACATGAGGATGCTCTAAGGCGTCGGGTACGACCCGACGACCGGACTGAGCCTCCATGCGCGACGACAGCCGCCCGAACCCCAGCGATTTCGAGGCGATCCGCCGGGAACTGGCCGACAGCTACGACGAGGAGCTGGAGCTCAGCTTCGACGAGGACCATGACGACGGTGAAGCGCCCTCCCGCCGCACCTATTTTCGCGAGTTGCTCCGGCTCCAGCACGAACTGGTCCGGCTCCAGGAGTGGGTGAAGACCGAGGGCCTGCGGGTCGTCGTGATCTTCGAGGGCCGCGATTCGGCCGGCAAGGGCGGCGTGATCAAGCGCATCACCCAGCGCCTCAATCCACGCATCTGCCGCGTGGCGGCTCTTCCCGCCCCGAACGAGCGCGAGCGCACGCAGTGGTATTTCCAGCGCTACGTCGCCCATCTGCCGGCCGCCGGCGAGCTCCTGCTGTTCGACCGCTCCTGGTACAACCGCGCCGGCGTCGAGCGCGTCATGGGTTTCTGCACCGAGGCCGAAGTCGAGGAGTTCTTCCGCTCGGTGTCCGAGTTCGAGCGCATGCTGGTGCGCTCAGGCATCCGGCTGGTGAAGTATTGGTTCTCGATCACCGATGCCGAGCAGGCCCTGCGCTTTCGGATGCGCATTGCCGATCCGCTCAAGCAGTGGAAGCTCTCGCCGATGGACGTCGAGTCGCGCCGCCGCTGGGAGGACTACACCCGCGCCAAGGAGGAGATGCTGGCGCGCACCCATATCCCGGAGGCGCCGTGGTGGGTGGTCGAGGCGGACAACAAGCGCCGCGCCCGCCTCAACTGCATCAGCCATCTGCTGGAGCAGATCCCCTACGGCCCCGTCGAGCATCCGCCGGTGGTGCTGCCGGACCGCGTGCGGCATGCCGACTACATCCGCGCGCCGATCTCGCCCGCGATGATCGTTCCCTCCCGCTACTGAGGCCTCCGGCCCGTCGAACCCATCGACAAAGCTGCGCGCATCGGGTACAGGCCCGGCCAACTCACAACAGGATGCCGAAATCCTGACGCCCGGACTTTACCGGACGGGCGCTAACGGCCGGAGCGTTTCCAATGAACATCATCGAGCAGCTCGAGCGGGAAGAAGTCGCCCGCCTCGCCAAGACGATCCCGGATTTCCAGCCGGGCGACACGGTCATCGTCAATGTCCGCGTCAAGGAAGGCGAGCGCACCCGCGTCCAGGCTTACGAGGGCGTCTGCATCGCCCGCAACGGCGGCGGCCTCAACGAGAGCTTCACCGTCCGCAAGATCTCCTACGGCGAGGGCGTGGAGCGCGTCTTCCCCGTGCACTCCCCGATGATCGATTCGATCAAGGTGGCCCGCCGCGGCAAGGTCCGCCGCGCCAAGCTCTACTACCTGCGCGACCGTCGCGGTAAGTCGGCCCGTATCGTCGAGCGCAACGACCGTCCGGCCAAGGCCGAGAAGGCTCCCGCCGCCGCCGAGTGATTTTTGGCTGAGGGCGGCTCCGCGGAGCCGCTTTCGCCCACGCGCCCGTCCCGAGATGCTCGGGGCGGGTTTTTTGTTGTCTCGGCCGTGCCGTCCTTGCAGACGGCAGCAAAGCGCGTCCGTTGGTCGAATCTCGCAAATTGAAAAGGCCGCGGATGACCCGTGCGACGGAGCGCACGGACACCACGCGGCCCGCGATCGAGCGATGAAGCGCAGCGCTATCCCCGCCGCAGCGCCTCCAGCACCTTCCCCCCCGGCCGCCCCGTGGCCGGCATGCCGAGTTGGCGCTCGACGTCCTTGATCGCCTCGCGCGTCTTGGAGCCGACCTTGCCGTCCGGCTCGCCGACATCGTAGCCGCGGGCGATCAGGCGGCTCTGGAGGTCGCGGCGCTCGGCGCGCGAGAGCGGCGGGTCGTCGGTCGGCCAGTCGGCCTGTACGCCGGGGCGCCCGCGCAGCCGGTCCGAGAGGACGGCGATGGCGAGGCCGTAGGATTCGGCGGCGTTGTAGGAGTAGATCGCGTCGAAGTTCTTGGTGACGAGGAAGGCCGGGCCGTTGATGCCGGCGGGGGCCAGGATGCCGGCGGGTCCCTCCCCCGTCAGCGGCCGGCCGTCGACGCGGGTGACGCCGAGCGAGGCCCAGTGGCCGACGGCGTGCTTGTTCTTGCGACCCGCGGCCGCGACGTTGAAGCCGCGCGGCAGCCGCACCTCGTAGCCCCAGGGCTGGCCGTTCGACCATTTGGCGGCGCGCAGGAAGTTGGCGGTGGAGGCGACCGCGTCGGCGACCGAATCGACCACGTCGCGCCGACCGTCGCCGTCGCCGTCCACGGCGAGGCGCTGATAGGTGGTGGGCATGAACTGCGTCTGGCCGAAGGCGCCGGCCCAGGAGCCGGTGAGGCGCGAGGCCTCGATGTCGCCGCGCTCGATGATCTTCAAGGTGGCGATCAGCTCGGTGCGGAAGAAGTCGCGGCGGCGGTTGTTCGAGCAGGCGAGCGTGGCCAGCGATTGCACCAGCGGCATCTTGCCGAGGTTCTTGCCGAAATTCGACTCGACGCCCCACACCGCGGCGATGGTGTGGCGATCGACGCCGTAGCGCGCCTCGGCATTCGCCAGCGCCTGGGCGTGCTGGCGCATGGCCGCGCGCCCGTCCTCGACCCGCTCTTCGTCCACCAGCGCCGACATGTAGTCCCAGATCGGCGTCTTGAACTCGGGCTGCGCCTGGGACAGCTCGATCACCTTGTCGTCGTAGGCGATGTTGGCCGTCGCCGACCGGAAGGTCTGCGCCGAGACGCCGGCAGCAGCGGCCTGCGCCTGGATGCCGGCGAGGCAGGACTGGAAATTCGCGCGGGCCGGGCCGGCGAGAAGGCTGCCGGTCATGGCAAGTGCGAGAAGGCTGGCACGGGTCGTTGGCGTCGGCATGGGTCGGCGCTCCGTCGAAATCAGGGGGATTCTCTCGCGCGATTCAGGCGATACCAGGGTTAATGAAGGGTTGAGCCTCGGGGTGCGGTCGCGTCGCGGTCCGCGCGCGGCATTGACGGTCCCGGCGTTCTCGTCTAGGCACCCGCTCGTGTACGGGGCTCCGGTTTGGGGCCCCGTCGCATTTCATGCGCACCCGTGGGCGGTAACAGCCGCCCTGTCGCCCTCACCGCTCCGGCGAAGAGGGAGAGGAGGGCGCGTTCCTCAAAAATTTGTTCCAGAGGAACAGCGATGTCAAAACGCGTCCAGGCGAAGCACAAGCTCGATCGCCGCATGGGCCAGAACATCTGGGGCCGCCCGAAGAGCCCCGTGAACCGCCGTGAATACGGCCCCGGCCAGCACGGCCAGCGCCGCAAGGGCAAGATGAGCGACTTCGGCACGCAGCTGCGCGCCAAGCAGAAGCTCAAGGGCTACTACGGCAACATCACCGAGAAGCAGTTCCGCCGCTATTACGCCGAGGCGATCCGTCTGCGCGGTGACTCCGGCGAGAACCTGATCGGCCTGCTCGAGCGCCGCCTCGATGCCGTGGTGTACCGTTCGAAGTTCGTCGCGACCCCGTTCGCCGCGCGCCAGTTCGTCAACCACGGGCACATCAAGGTCAACGGCCGTCGGGTCAACATCCCGAGCTACCAGGTCAAGGCCGGCGACGTGATCGAGGTGAAGGAAGCCTCCCGCCAGCTCGAGATCGTGGTCGTGGCCTCGCAGCTCGCCGAGCGCGACGTGCCGGACTACATCGAGGTCGATCATCAGAAGATGACCGCCCGCGTCACCCGGATCCCGGGCCTCTCCGAGGTGCCCTATCCGGTGCAGATGGAGCCGAACCTCGTCATCGAGTTCTACTCGCGCTGATTTCTTTCCGGAGCCTCTCCGGAAACGGAAGGGGCCGCCCCTCGGGGCGGCCTTTTTTTGTTGTCAGACACCCGGAACGCCGCTCGCCAGCAGGCGGGTCAGTTCGGCCGCCGGCCGTTCCCGCGAGAGTCCGACGGCCTGGCCGGACCAGAGCGGTGAGAAATCGCCCGAGCCCCGCGCCTCGGCGGCCGTACGCAAGGGCTGGAGCGCGACCGCGGCGCCGGGAAAGGCCGGAGCCGCCGCGCTGAGAGGGCCCATTTCACGCACCACCCGGTTCAGTAGGCCGCGGGCCGGGCGGCCGGTGAGTACGTTGGTGAGCGCCGTATCCTCGTCCCGCGCGGCGTTCAGGGCGGCGCGATAGGGGGCGGCAATGCCGGCCTCGGGGCAACGCAGATAGGCGGTGCCGACCTGGACCGCGCCGGCACCGAGGGCGAAGGCCGCCGCCACGCCGCGGGGATCGGCGATGCCGCCGGCCGCAATCACCGGCACGTCCACGGCGTCCACGATCTGCGGAACCAGGGCGATCGTGCCGACCTGCGAGGCGGGCGCGTCGGTGAGGAACATGCCGCGGTGACCGCCGGCCTCCGCGCCCTGTGCGATCACCGCATCGACGCCGCGCTCGGCGAGCCAGCGCGCCTCTCGGACGGTGGTGGCCGAGGACAGGATCAGGCAGCCCGCCTCGCGCACCCGCCGCAGCAACGGCTCGGCCGGCAGGCCGAAATGGAAGCTGACCACGCGCGGGCGCAGCTCCGCCACCACCTCCGCCATGGCGTCATCGAAGGGAGTACGGTTGGCCATCGTGACCGGCGCCGCCGGATCGAGACCGAGCTCTTCGTAGAAGGAGGCCAGCGCCGAACGCCACGCCGCGTCGCGCCCCGGATCGGGCGCGGCGGGCGCGTGGCAGAAGAAGTTCAGGTTGAACGGCGCGGCCGTCGCGGCTCGGATCTGCGCGACCTCGGTGCGGATCTGGTCGGGCGTGAGCGCGGCGCAGGCAAGCGAGCCCAGGCCCCCCGCGGCGCTGACGGCGGCAGCGAGCCCCGTTTTCGGCCCGACCATCGGCGCCTGGATGATCGGTACGGCGATGCCGAAGAGACCCGCGACAATGCTCGGCCCCGCTGTCGATCCGGTCACGGCGGCCTCCTCGATCCTGTGGGTGCGTGCGGGAAAGCCGCGACCGATGCGCCAGCGGCTCCAGCCCGATCCTTGGATCAGCCGTGGAGGGCGGATCCTGGATACTCCGAGCTATGGCTTGGATTTCACGAGCTTCGAAAGCCGGCAGCCCCTTTTTGGGACGGTGTTAAATCTTCGGAGCGGTCGGGCTATCCTGGGCCGGGGCGACCGGCGCGCTCGCCTCCTGCTTCAGCCGCTTGCGGTACTGCGCGGCGCCGAAGGGAAGGCCGGCGAGATAAGCGACGCTGACCGCCGCCATCGCCTCGAACGGGAAGCTGATGACGAGGCCGAAGCCGACCACCACGACGAGGAAGATCGGCACCACGAGGTCGCGCGGCACACGCTTGCCCCACGTCTTGCCGGAGAAGGTCGGCACGGTCGAGACGACGAGGAGCGCGATGACCAGCACGTAGACGAGGATCACCGGCCGACCCCAGGCGCTGAAATCGAGGCCGAGGAAATGCAGGTAGAGCGGCAGCATGCCGGTGATGGCGCCGGCCGGCGCCGGCATGCCGACGAAGAAGTCCTTCTTCCACTCGGGGCGGTTGGGATCGTCGAGCATCGCGTTGAAGCGCGCGAGCCGCAGGCACATGGCGATGGCGAAGACCAGCGCGACGATCCAGCCGACGGATTTCAGGTTGTGCAGGGTGAAGCTGTAGAGGATCAGCGCCGGGGCGCAGCCGAAATTGACGAAGTCGGCCAGGGAATCGAGTTCGGCACCGAAGCGCGAGGTCCCCTTCAGCAGGCGCGCCACGCGGCCGTCGATGCCGTCGAGGCCGGCGGCGACGATAACCGCGATCACCGCCGGCTCGAACCGTCCCTCGAAAGCGAGCCGAATCGCGGTCAGCCCGAGGCAGAGCGCAAGCAGGGTGATCATGTTCGGCGCGATCAGGCGGAACGGCACCGGCCGGAACCGGCGCGGCCGATCGTTCGCGTCCGGTGCGAAGGGCGGGAACAGATCGTCCATGTCGTCTCTCGACTCGTCTTTCGACGTGTCTCTCGGCTCGTCGCTTCTGCCCATGGCGCCCTTCTGCACGAAAGATCAGATGCGGCGGAAGGCCCGCTCGGCCCCGCCGCCGAGATCGGCCAGCACCGTCTCGCCGGCCACCGCCTTCTGGCCGAGACCGACCATCACGCGGGTGCCGACCGGCAGGTAGACATCGACCCGCGAGCCGAAACGGATGAGGCCGAAGCGCTCGCCGACCTGCTTGGTGTCGCCTGCCGAGACGAATCCGACGATGCGCCGCGCCACGAGTCCGGCGATCTGCACCACGCCGATGCGCACAGGCTGGCCGCGATGGGTCGTCTCCATGACGAGGCCGTTGCGCTCGTTGTCCTCGCTCGCCTTGTCGAGCTCGGCATTGAGGAACAGGCCGGGTGTGTAGTGGATCTGGCCGATCTTGCCCGAGACCGGCACCCGGTTCACGTGGCAGTCGAACACGTTCATGAACACCGAGATGCGCAGCATCGGCTCGTGCGAGAGGTCGAGTTCCGGCGGCGGCAGCACGGTCGAGATCAGATTCACACGCCCGTCGGCGGGTGAGACGATGAGCCCGTCGCCGACCGGCACCACCCGCTCGGGATCGCGGAAGAAGTAGCAGACCCAGAGGGTCAGGATCAGGAAGATCCAGCCGAAGAACTGCGAGAAGTAGCCGAGCACAACGGTGAGCACGATGCCGATCAGGATGAAGGGGTAGCCCTCCTTATGGATCGGCACGAGCGTCCGGCGGATCGTCTCGATGAGGTCGGTCATGGGCTCCCGTTGGACTCCGGCGGGGCGAATCGTCCCCGCCGGATGGCAGGGGGGCGCGGTTCCGTCAACCGGTCGTCAGGTCACCGTCTCCGGCACCGGACGGACGGATTCGGCCAGCGAGCGCTCGTCTTCGGCGCGCTTGAGCGCCTCGCGGGCGGCGTCCGCCTCGCGCTGGCGGTTCCACAGGGCGGCGTAGACGCCGCCGCGGGCGAGCAGGCTGGTATGGTCGCCGCGCTCGACCACGCGGCCCTGATCGAGCACCAGGATCTCGTCGGCGTTGATCACGGTCGAGAGCCGGTGGGCGATCACGAGCGTGGTGCGGCCCTGGCTGACCCGGTCGAGGGCTGCCTGGATCTCGCGCTCGGTGAACGAGTCGAGCGCCGAGGTCGCTTCATCAAGGACGAGGATCGGCGGCCCCTTCAGGATGGTGCGGGCGATCGCCACGCGCTGCTTCTCGCCGCCCGAGAGCTTCAGGCCGCGCTCGCCTACCGGCGTGTCGTAGCCCTCCGGCAGGCTCTCGATGAAGCGGTCGATCTGAGCGAGGCGCGCGGCCTCGCGCACCTCGGCCTCGCTCGCGTCCCAGCGGCCGTAGCGGATGTTGTAGCCGATGGTGTCGTTGAACAGCACCGTGTCCTGCGGGACCATGCCGATGGCCGCCCGCAAGCTGTCCTGCCGCACGCTGGCGATGTTCTGACCGTCGATGGTGATGCAGCCCGCATTCGGCTCGTAGAAGCGGAACAGCAGGCGCGACAGTGTCGATTTTCCCGCCCCCGAAGGACCGACAATGGCTACCGTGCGGCCCGCGGGCACCTCGAATGAGATGCCGCGAAGGATCGGCCGCTCCGGGATGTAGGCGAAGCGCACGTCCTCGAAGCGGACGGTGCCGGCCTCGACCTTCAGCGGCTTTGCGCCCGGCCGGTCGGCGATCTCGGGATTGCGCTGGAGGATCAGGAACATGTCGTCGATGTCGATCAGCGCCTGTTTGATCTCGCGGTAGATCATCCCCATGAAGTTGAGCGGCATCGAGAGCTGCACCAGCATCGTGTTGACGAGCACGAAGCCGCCGATCGTGGTGCGTCCGGCCATGATGTCGCGGGCGGCGAGCCACATCACCGCCGTCATGCCGAGGGTGAAGATCACCGCCTGGCCAGCATTCAGCACGGCGAGCGAGACGTAGGTCTGGGTCGAGGCCTTCTCGTAGCGCTCCATCGAGGCGTCGTAGCGGGCGGTCTCACGATTCTCCGCGCCGAAATACTTCACCGTCTCGAAATTCAGCAGCGAGTCGACCGCCTTGGTGTTGGCCTCGGTGTCGGAGTTGTTCATCCGGCGTCGGATGCCGATGCGCCACTCGGTCGCCTTCCAGGTGAAGCCGAGATAGGCGGCGATCATGCTCGCCACGACCACCGAGTAGAGCCAGTCGAACTCGTAGGCGAGGATACCGAGCACGAGGACCAGTTCGACGATGGTCGGCACCAGGGTCAGCACCATCAGGCGCGACAATTCCTCGATGCCCGAACGGCCGCGCTCCAGCACGCGGGTGAGGCCGCCGGTCTTGCGCTCGAGATGGAAGCGGAGCGACAGCCGGTGCATGTGCTCGAAGGTCTGGAGCGCGAGCTTGCGCACGGCATGCATCGCCACCTTGGCGAACAGGCCGTCGCGCACCTGCGTCAGCCCGGCCATGGCAATGCGCGACAGGCCGTAGAGCCCGATCAAGAGGAAGGGCGCCGAGACGAGGCCCGCCGGCACGGCGGCCGCGGCACCCTTCTCGCCCACTGCCGCGACCAGCGCGTCGGTCGCCCATTTAAAGGTGAACGGCATCACCATCGTCGCGGCCTTGGCGACGAAGAGCAGCCCGAAGGCGATGAACACCCGCCGCTGGAGGTCGGCGCGGCCGTGCGGCCAGAGATAGGGCCAGAGCCGGCGATAGGTCGTCAGGAGGCCGGGGCGTTCGAGGGGCGCGGACGCACCCTCCCCCGCCGGCGCAGGTGCTTTTGCCATCGTGAGGTTCGGAAAAATTCTCTCGGCGCCAGGCGGCCGTCGCGTGGCGCATATAGGCGCTCGCGAAGGTTCGCGCACCCTCCCGGCGCCGGAGCCGCCGTTCCTCCCGTCAGGTGCGGCGATCCGCGCCGCTTCGCGCTGAAGGCGCCTCCTTCGCGGGTCCGTCTTTCGGCAACACGAACATCTGGCCGGGATAGATCCGGTTCGGGTCGCGGATCTGATCCTGGTTCGCGTCGTAGATCACGGTGTAGCGGTTGCCGCGACCATAAGCGCGCCGGCTGATCTGCCACAGGCTGTCGCCGCGGGTGATCCGGGCGGTGTTGACCTCGGGCACGAACACGGCGCCTGCTTCAGCTGCGGGGGGCGTTCCCCCCGGAAGGCTCGGCGCGAGTTCGGTGGCGGCCCTGCGATCCGCCCCCAGTGTCGGCGCCGTGGCCCCAGAGGACGCGGCCAGCGACGGCGTGCCCGGTGCCGTGGGACGATCCGGCGCGGTGCGGGCCGCCATGGGCGAGGTGCCCGCGAGGCTCGGCGCGGGACTGACCTCCGCCGTCTTGGTTTTCGCTGCCGGCGCCGCCGGGCGGTTTGCGCCGTCAGGCTCCGGTGCCCTGGAGCGCGGTTCGGCCGCCGCCTGCTCTCGGTTTGGAGCCGCCGGCACACCTTCGGTCTTGGCGGTGCCGGCTGAGCCCGCATCCGCATAGCGCGTCGGCGGCACGCTGTCGGGATAGGCGAAGGCGACTTCGGCGCGGGCCTTCACCTTCCCGCCTGCCGGATCGACGGAATCGACGCGGATCCGGTAGGCGCCCGGCTTCACCCCACGCCCGATGGTGAACGCGACCCGCCCGTCGGCCCCTGACTGCCCCGAGGCCACCATGGTGTCGTTGAGATAGAGACGCAGGCTGCTCCACGCCGTCGCCTGACCGGTAACGTGAAGGCGCCCGCCCTCCTGCGCGTCCACGCTGACGATGCGGACGGGTCCCGCCGCCTTGCCACCCTCAGTCGCCCCAGCGACCGGTGCAGATTTCGCCGGGCCGGGCGTTCCCGCCAGGGCGGTCACGGACTGCTCGCGGGCGGCCTCGGGGGCGTCCGGCTGGGACAGCACCCGGGTCGGCGCATCGGGGGCACTCAAGGCGATCAGCGGCTTGGTATCGCGCTTCTCGGCTACCACGATCGTGACGCTCTCGCGTCCCGGCAGCGGCTTTCCGTCCGCGCCGGTGGTGCGCAGGGCGATCTCGCTCGTGCCCGTCGGCAGGTCCGGCGGCGTCAGGGCAAACTGACCGGCGGCATCTGCTTCCGCCGTGGCGAAGACTTTCCCGTCGCGCAGGAGCTCGACGCGGCTGTTGGGAGCGGCGCGCCCCGCGATGACGCTCGCCCCGTCCGGCTCGACCCGCACGATGTCGAAGCTCGGCGTTCCGTCTTCCGTACGCGGTTGGGCCTCGCGTGCCGGGAACGCGTCCGCCCTTGCGCCCTCTTGCGATAGGGCTCCGAGGGCGGCATGAGGGGTGTCCCTGGCAGGGGCCTTCGCCGGTCCCTCGCCCGCACGGTCGCCGGTCTCCGTTCCGGCCGAAGGTTCTCCCGGCTTGGCCGGTGTTTCGGCAGAAGGATTGACCGCCGCGTTGCGCTTGAGAAGCTCCCCGGTCCCGAACAGCGCGACCACCATGGCGAAGCCGCCGAGCAGCCCCGCCGCCGCGAGGACGATGCTTCGCCGCACCTCAGCCGTCATGGCCGGTCACTCCCGTACGCCTCGGGCTGCCGCGGGCGAGACCACTGCGCCGCCGATTGTCGACAACCCGTCTAAATCCGGTGACATATTAACGAACATGAGAAGAACACCAAAGCTCGATCACGCGCCTACCCATTTTTCCCGCAGGACCTCAGCAGTCTTTCGCTTGGACGGGCGCAGGAAGTCGGGGCTGGACGCATCCCTCGATCCCCGTCGGGGAGACGCGTGATGGCCCAGCTGACCTCCGTCTGCGTCTATTGCGGATCCGGCTTCGGCGGCGATCCGGCCTTCGCCGACGCCGCGCGCCGGCTCGGCACCGCGCTCGCCCGCGCGGGCATCAAGCTCGTCTATGGCGGTGGCAATGTCGGCCTGATGGGCACCGTCGCGGGCGCGACGCTCGATGCGGGCGGCACCGTCACCGGCATCATCCCCGACTTCCTGAAATCGCGCGAGCGCATGCTCGACGCGGTGCAGGAGACCATCGTCGTCTCCGATATGCACACCCGCAAGCGGCTGATGTTCGACCGGGCCGATGCCTTCGTCGCCCTCCCCGGCGGCATCGGCACGCTGGAGGAGCTGGTCGAGCAGCTCACCTGGGCGCAGCTCGGCCAGCACCGCAAGCCGATCCTGCTGCTCTCGGTGAACGGCTTCTGGGACCCGCTGATCACCCTGATCGACCATATGCGCGCCCACGGTTTCATCCGCGAGGGCCTCGACCTGAACTACCTCGTCGGCGAAGATCCCGACCGCGTGGTGGAGACGCTGAGCGAAGTTCTGGCCCGGTCTGAGCCGGCGCCGCTGGCGGACGAACTGATCGAGAAGCGCTTCTGATGACGGCATTGACCGAGCCCGGACACACCATCGCCGGCGAGCACCGGGGCGAGCATTACGGGTCGGTGCTGGCCCGCCTCTCACGCAATGCCGCCGTCCAGCGCTATCTGGAGGTCGGCGTCGCCTTCGGCGACATCTTCTCCGGCATCGCCTGTCGGCATGGCATCGCCGTCGATCCGGGGTTTCAGCTCAAGACCAACATCGCGGCCAACAAGGCGCGGGTTTCGCTGTTCCAGGTGATGAGCGACGTCTTCTTCGCGAACCTGAATCTGCGCCGCCATGTCGGTGGCCGCATCGATCTCGCCTTCCTCGACGGCATGCACCTGTTCGAGTTCCTGCTGCGGGATTTCTTCAACACGGAAGCGATCTGCCGGCGCGACTCGATCATCGTGATGCACGACTGCCTGCCGGTGGCCGCACCGATGGCCGACCGCGACCCGATGCAGGCCGGCATCCGCGGGCGCGGCACGCCGTTCGAGAACTGGTGGACCGGCGATGTCTGGAAGGTGATCCCGATCCTGAAGCGCTACCGGCCGGATCTCGACGTGATGCTCGTGGACGCCGCGCCCACCGGTCTCGTCATCGTCACCGGGCTCGATCCGTCCTCGCGCACGCTGAAGACCCACTACGACGCGATCGTCGAGGAGTTCTCGCGGCTGCCCAATACGGCGGAGGAGATCGCGCAGGTCTATGCCGAGCACCCGCTCACCTCGACGGAGGAGGCGTTGCGCCGGCTGGGCGGGCGCTCCTTCGCCCATGGCGGCGGTTGGCTGCAGCGATTGAGGGGCTGAGGCCCAGGGCCAAAGCCCACTCATCTTGGCTTTGTGAAAAGGCCGCGTGCCACCCGACGCGACTTTCGGGAAGATCCGCTTCCGCTCGCGATCGAGCAAGAAGCGGACCTGTGGGCGGCGATCGGCTTCTATCGCGAGCGATAGGTTCGAGAAGCGCAGGTCAGGCGGCTCGGACGGTCGCGAGGAAACGGGCGACCTCCACGCCGAGATGTTCGGACTGGCGTGACAGTTCGGAAGCCGCCGACAGGACTTGGCTGGCCGCCGCCCCCGTCTCCTCGGACGCCTGCGCGACGCTGGTGATGCTGCCGGTCACGGCGTTCGTCCCAGTCGAGGCTTGGCTCACATTGCGGACGATCTCCTGGGTCGCCGCGCCCTGTTGCTCCACCGCCGCGGCGATCGACGTGGCTACGTTGTCGATCTCGCGAATTCGGGTGGTGATGTCGCCGATCGCCGTCACGGCCTGCCCGGTGACACCCTGCACCTCGCCGATCTGACGGGCGATTTCCTCGGTGGCCTTGGCGGTTTGCTCGGCCAAGGCTTTCACTTCCGATGCCACCACGGCAAAGCCGCGACCGGCGCTGCCGGCGCGCGCCGCCTCGATCGTCGCGTTGAGCGCCAGCAGGTTGGTTTGGCTGGCGATGGAGGAGATCATCCCGACCATGTCGCCGATGCGCGACGCGTTCTGGCTCAGCGCCCGAACCAAGCTGGCGGTCTCGCGGGCCTCGCCGACCGCCGACTGGGCGAGTTGGGCCGAGCCGGAGACCTGTCGCCCGATCTCTTCGACGGATGATCCCAACTCCTCGGCCGCGGCTGCGACGGTCTGCACGTTGGCGGCGGCCTCCTCGGCGGCGACAGCCACGGTGATGGATTGCGAGGCGGTCTCGGTGGCCGTGGCCGTCATCTGCTGGGCGGTGGCCTGCAGCTCGGTGGCCGCGGACGAGACCATCCCGACGATCCCGCCGACCGCACGCTCGAAGCCGTCGGCGAGCTCGATCATCGTGCGCCTGCGTTCCTGCGCAGCGGCGGCTTCGGCGATCCGCTTGACCTCGGCCTCCTCGGCGGCCTTCCGCGCCACCATGGTCTTGATGCCCTCGACCGCCTTTCCGACCGCGCCGATCTCGTCGCTGCGGGACGCTTCCTTAATGTCCGCGTCGGTCTGGCCCTCGGCCATCCGTTGGAGTGCGCCGACCAGACGTCCGAGCGGGCGCGTGAGCAGAACCTTGGCCGATGCGAAGATCACGCCCAGCACGACAACGAGAATGGCGACGCCCCCGAGAGCTGTTTCCAGAACACGGGCAAAGATCGGCTGAGAGAACGCCTTGGCCGGCACGTCGAGCAGAAGGGCCCAGGTCGTGTTCATGCCGGGGGCGGCAAAGGGATACACCAACCGGACCGCACCGTCCGAGCGGTCGGTCAGCACCCGCATCCGGCCGTCGCCCATGGCCGCCTGGATCTCTTGCTCGCCGGCGCCGGCATAGGTCTTCATCAGCAGGTCGGATTGAGGAGGGACGATCCATCTGCCGGCGTTCGAAAGGAGCATCACCCGCCCGCCTTCGAAGGGGCGCAGCGCCGCGACCATGTCGGACATCTTCTGCAGGCTGATATCGACACCTGCGGCACCGACGATTGCGCCCTTGGTTTTGAGCGGCACCGTGACCGAGGTCACGACATCACCCTTGCCGGTTACATAGGGCTCGATGAGCAAACTGATGCCGGATGTGATCGACGCTGCATACCATTGCTTGGTTGGGTCGATGGAGAACGTCGATAGCTCCAAGTTTCCTGTGTCCGTTCGGGTCCAGTACGGGGTGAAGAGACCTTTGTCGTTATTGTTGTCCGTTCCGGAAAACCGCTTTCCGGCGTGACCATCGACGGTGTCGGAGATCCAGGCCCCGAACAAATTGGGATAGTCAGCGAGGAGCGCCTTGGTCGCCACGACGACATCGGACCTTTTGGCGTTGCCGCCTTCTGCATAACCCGCGAGCGTGGCTGCCAGCGATCGGCCGGCCGACATCGCCTCGGTGAGGTGGACCGAAACCTGCCCGGCTGTACTTGCGGCCTTCTCGCTCGCGAGCGTCAAGATTTCCGTGTTCGTGCGTTCAGCTGCTTTCCATCCGGCGAAGCCTGTAAAGCCGATGAGCGTCAGACTGACGGCAGATCCTGCGATCGTCATAAGTTTGTTGGATAGGCGGCGAGTTATAATATTCGGCATCACCAAATTTGCCCTAGGAGCGAAATTCACATCTGGAAATTTGACGATTGAGATTAAGTTTGTGTAAAAGCGCAGTGGGCTGGGAAATTATTAAGTCGAGCCGATAGTTGCTTTTTGCGCAAAAAAGGTCGTTTTTGGACAAGCGTGCCGGTTTCGGAGTGTCGTTCGCGGGACGCGCGGCACTCCATTGACCGGTTAAGCCTACGGCTTTCGGCACGAGAAGTCGCGGTATCAGCGAAGACGGCGGCCGTGCGCGGGACTCTGATGGGTCGAAGACCGAACGTCCGTTTTGGAATGAGCACCGAAGTTCTGTCGCCGACCCTTCGCCGAGTTCCCCAGGGTCGAGCCGACGGGGTCGGGTCCGTCGAGACCTGCCCGGCCTGAACGATCAGGTCGGGTAGGGCTCTACCCCGCGACCGTCCAGGTGGTGCTGCCGTCCTTGTTGTCCTTCACGATCACGCCCATGGCCGAGAGTGCATCGCGCACCCGGTCGGAGGCGGCCCAGTCCTTGGCGGCTCGGGCCGCCTTGCGCTCGGCGATCAGCGTCTCGACCCGCGCCACGTCGATGCCCGCCGCGCCGACCCGCTCCGCTTCGCGCTGCGCCCTCGTCGCCGGAAGAAAGCCCATCAGCCCCGCGCCGGCCTTGAGCGCACCCGCGTCCGTGCCAGCCAGACGGTGCAGCTCGCCGATGGCGGCCGGCGTGTTCAGGTCGTCGCTGAGCGCCTCGACCACGCCTGCAGGCGCCTGCGCATCGGGCGCAGCCTCGCCGGCCGCCTCGTACCAGCGGTCCAGCATCCGGCTCGATTCCTCCAGCCCGCGCAGGGTCCAGTCGATCGGCTGGCGATAGTGGGTCTTCAGCATGTTGAGGCGCACGACCTCGCCCGGCCAGTCGTCGAGCACCTGGCGGATGGTGATGAAGTTGCCGAGCGACTTCGACATCTTCTCTCCCTCCACTTGCAGGAAGCCGTTGTGGAGCCAGACATTGGCCATCACGTCGGTGCCGAAGCAGCAGCGGGACTGCGCCACCTCGTTCTCGTGGTGGGGGAAGATCAGGTCGATGCCGCCGGCATGGATGTCGAAGGTCTGTCCCAGGTGCTTCCACGACATGGCCGAGCACTCGATGTGCCAGCCGGGCCGGCCGGGTGCATCGATCCCGCAAGGAGAAGGCCAGGAGGGCTCGCCCGCTTTCGAGGGCTTCCACAGCACGAAGTCGAGCGGCGAGCGCTTGTAGGGCGCGACCTCGACGCGCGCACCCGCCTCCATCTCATCGAGAGGACGCTTCGAGAGCGCGCCATAATCGGGCATGGAGGGTACGTCGAACAGCACGTGCCCTTCCGCCACATAGGCATGGCCGGCCGCGACCAGACCCTCGATCAGCCGGTGCATCTCGGCGATATGGTCGGTCGCCCGTGGCTCGATGAAGCGCGCCGGCGCGCCCACCCGGTTCACATCCTCGGCCATCAGCACGCCGAGGTCGCGGATATCCCGGTGGAACTGCGCCAGCGTGCCGTCGGTGAGGTCGCGGATGGAGATGCCGCGTTCCAGCGCGCGGGCATTGATCTTGTCGTCCACGTCCGTGACGTTGCGGGCGTAGGTGACATGCGCCTCGCCGTAGAGATGGCGCAGCAGCCGGAACAGCAGGTCGAAGACGATGATCGGTCGGGCGTTGCCGATATGCGCCGCGTCGTAGACCGTCGGTCCGCAGGCGTACATCCGCACGTTCGCCGGATCGATCGGCGCGAAGGCCGCCTTCTGGCGGGTCAGCGTGTTGTAGAGGCGCAACATCGGCGTCATCGACTGCGTTCCCGCCGGGTTCACCCGGCCTCCCCTGCGGCGCTTGCCGCCCTCGTCATTTGTCGTTGCGGCGCAGCACTTTCCACCGGCCGGTCTGCGGCCGCGAACGGTGGCGCTGCCACAGTCTCGTCCAAGCCGCCGGTCACCGCTGTTGCGCCGCCGCGACGGCCGCCGCCACGAGGTTGAGCTACCCCAAAACGGTGATGAATTCGAGAAGAACGGCCGCCCTGCCGCTTCTCGACCGACTGTGACCGGACCGGCAAGAGTTTGTTTACCGCGCCGTCCGAACACTCCGCACTCGAACGAACCCGTTCACAAGGTCTTCACCATGCGCCGACCGGTCGCCGTCCTTCTCGCCCTCATTGTCGCCACCGCTGCCCTGCCCGCGCGCGCCGGTGCCGAAGCGGCCGCGCGCAAATCCGTCGAGAAGACGTTCCTGATCCCGGCCGAGGACGGCTACGGCGTCGGCGAGTGCCTGAGCGGCGGTCCGAGCGAGTGCGGACAGGTCGTCGCCAACGCGTGGTGCGAGTCGCAGGGCTTCGCCAGCGCCGCCAATTACGGTGTCGCCGCACAGGACGAGTATACCGGCGCCATCGGCGACGCCGCCCCGGTGAAGAGCGCGCCGCGCCCGCTGCGCATCACCTGCCAGGACTGAGGTCACTTCATCAGCGTCGCACGCCGCTTGTCGCTGGTTCGCCGGATCGCTATTCAAGCGTACAGGAAACGGTACAGGCGTGGCGCGCGTCACATGGGCTATGTCGGTTACACGGAGTTGCGACGTAACCTGGCCGAGCATCTCGATCGGGTCGAGAGCGATCGGGCGGAGCTCGTCGTGTCGCGTCGCAATCGCGAGGATCTCGCGATCATTCCTCTCGCCGAGTTGGAGAGCCTGCGCGAGACCCTGCACCTGCTCGGTACGCCGGCCAATGCGGCCCGTCTGATCGCGGGCGTGCGTCAACTCGATGCGGGCGGAGGAGCGGAGCATTCTCTGATCGAAGAGTGAGGCTGCTCTGGTCCGATCAAGCCTGGGAGGACTACCTTTACTGGCAAACGACCGAGCCGGGCACTTTGAGGCGCCTCAACGAGCTCATCAAGGATGCTTCCCGTTCGCCCTTCACCGGGCTCGGCAAGCCGGAGCCCTTGAAGGGGAACCTGAAGGGATGGTGGTCGCGCCGGATCACTGGTTCGCACCGTCTTGTGTATCGCGTTGGCGGGATGGGCACCGAGCAGACCCTCGAGATCGCCCAGTGCCGCTGGCACTACGAGTGAGACAAGAGGGTCGCGTCTTCCCTTACTTCACGAAATCCGCGCATTTCGCCGGCGGCTCGGTACCCCACGGGGCGAGTGGGACGGCGGAGGTGGAGTTCTTGGGCGAGCCCTGGATCACCTTGTCGGAATAGACCATGTAGATCAGCGTGTTGCGCTTGACGTCGCAGCCGCGCACGATCTGCATCGACTTGAAGATCAGCGAGCGGCGCTCGCTGAACACCACCTCGCCCTGCTTGAACTTGTCCTTGAACTGGACCGGGCCGACCTGCCGGCAGGCGAGCGAGATGTCCGAGACATCTTCCGCCATCCCGAGCGTGCCCTTGATGCCGCCCTTCTCGGGCTGTGTGTACCAGCAGGCGATTCCGGCCACCGCCGGGTCGTCGATGCCGTAGACCACGAGCTTGTCGTTGGGGGTCAGCGGCCGCCACACCGTGGACTTGTCGAAGATCCGGTCGGGCTCCTGGGCTAGGACCGGCGCGGCCGAGCCGAGGCAGAGGATGATGCCTGCCGCCAATCCGGCCGCCGCCTTCCGACCGCGATCCCCATTGGTGCCCGTGAGCCACATCATCGACGCAATCCCCTCAAAGCTTGGCCGCAGAGACATGGTGTCTCTGTCCCGAAAGGGCGAGGGGCTTTAACACATGTCGACGATCGCTTGTGCCGCAACGCGCGGCCCGGCATCCTCTCCGTCATCCCCCCGCGACCTCCTGCCCGAGATCCCCAGCATCCGCACCATGCCGATGATCGGAACGCAGTTTCGCCGCGTGCTCGCGCTCGCTGCGCTCAGTCTGGCTACGGCGTCCCCGACCCTGGCCGCGCCCGATGTGTGGGCCTGCCAGCGCTATCGCACGGAGCTCGCGAACCTCAACGCGAGCGCCTCGACCGCCTCCGCACTGCAGAGCGAGGTCGCGCGGCTGCAGACCTACTATCGCAGCCTCAACTGCGAGGGCGGCAAGTTCCTGTTCTTCGACACGCGCCCCCCGCAATGCGGGGCCGTCGAAGCGCGGATCCGCTCGCTCAACGCCACCTATGGCGGGGGCGATGGCGAGGTGGTGGCTGCCCGCCGGCGGCAGCTCATTGCAGCGGTGTCGAGCGCCTGCACCGGCCTGATCCCCGGCGAGGGCCAGGAGGGACAGGTCGCCGGCAGCCAGACCGCCCGCGGCGGCGCGCAGGTGATCTGCGTGAAGACCTGCGACGGATCCTACTTCCCGATGGCGAACCTGCCCGACGGTCGCGGGGGAGCCGACGAGATGTGCCAGGCGCTCTGCCCCGGCACCGAGGCGGTGGCCTACTCGATGCCGCACGGCGACGAGGCGCTGAAATACGCCGCCACGATCAAGGGCAACCGCGCCTACACGGCGTTGCCGGCCGCCTTCAAGTTCCGCAAGAGCTTCACGGCGGACTGCTCCTGCAAGCGGGAGGGCCAGAGCTGGGCGCAATCGCTCGCCAAGGCCGAGAGCATGCTGGTGCGGCACAAGGGCGACATCTTCGTCACGCCGATGACGGCCGAGAGGCTCTCGCGGGCGCCGAAGGTACGCCTCACTCTGGTCGGGCGGGCCGACCGGACGGCGGCGGGCCTCGCGGCCGACGCGGCCAACCGTGAGGGCGCGGTGCAGCTTTCGAAAGAGCCCGACGAGCAGGCCGGCTCGACCAGCGAGACGCGCAGCGGCATCCGCGTCATCGTCCCGAGCCTCCTCCCGCCCCCGGCGCTGACGCCCGTCCCGTAGGCAGCGCCGCTGCGGCCCGGCGCGCTCACCGACCGAGAAAAAGCGCAGAAGATCCCTCTGTCTCGATCCGTCTCCGTCGATCTTCGGCGCGGGCGCATAGGGAACCAATCCGGTCCGGTTGTGTTCGGAACCGCCGATTGCGTTTCACGAGGCTGACTTCATGCGGATAACCCGCTCGCTGCTCTTGGCCGGCACGATCTTGCCGGCGCTCGTCCTGTCCGATCTGTCCCTAGCACGGTCGCTCGGCGATGGCGGGCGGGTCGAGCTGGCACAGCGCGAGGATGCCGGCGAGGGACCGCGCGGCGGCGGGCGCGGCCCCGGCGGTCCGGGTGCGCCCGGCGGCGCTGGTCCGGCCGAGCGGGGGGGCGCGGAGCGCGGCGGACCGCCGGCACGCGAGCGGCCGGATCGACCCGAGCGTCCAGATAGACCTGAGCGGCCGGAGAGGCCGGAGCCGCGTCAGGCGCCCGCCGGCCGCGAGCGACCGGAGCCCGCGGAACGTCCGGCCCGTCCCGAGCGGCCGGCCCCTCAAGAGCGTCCCGAGCGTCAGGAGCGTCCCGAGCGCCCGCCGACCCCCGCTCAGAGGCCGGATCGATCCGACGAGCGCCCGACCCCGCCCGCCGCCCGCGAGCGCGCCCCGGATCGTGAGGCGCCCGCCCGCCGCGAAGCGCCCGAACGCGAGGCACCGGCCCGTCGCGATGCGCCGGATCGGCCGGACCGCGATGGCGCCG
The DNA here is from genome assembly GCF_021117295.1 of Methylorubrum sp. B1-46. Classification (NCBI taxonomy): domain Bacteria; kingdom Pseudomonadati; phylum Pseudomonadota; class Alphaproteobacteria; order Hyphomicrobiales; family Methylobacteriaceae; genus Methylorubrum; species Methylorubrum sp. B1-46. Next base: position 5,201,864 of record NZ_CP088247.1, read on the forward strand.
ACCGTCCGGCCCGCCCCGCCGGTCGCGATCGCGACACCGACCGCCCCGACGCCGCGCCGAGCCAACGCCGAGCCCCGGAGGCGCCGACGCCGCCTTCGTCGGAGCGTCCGACCCGTCCGACGCCGCCTTCCGTTCCGAATCCGTCCGCGCCCGAGACGGCGCCGAACCAGCGGCCCGGCGTTCCGGGACGCCCGGTGGCGCCGAACGCGCAGCAGCCTGCCCGCCCGGATCAGCCGACGCCGCCGACGGCGGGTCAGCCCGATGCCGCCCGCGAGGCTCCCGGCGGGCGCACGGCGCCGAACCAGCAGCCGGGCGTGCCCGGCAGACCGGTGGCGCCGAACCAGCAGCCTGGCGTACCGGGCCGTCCGGTTCAGCCCCCTGGCACCCCCGCCGATTCGACAGCGCCGACCCAGCTCGACAGAGGCTCGGATCAGCGCGGCCTCGATGATCGCCGTGACGGTGATCGGCGTGACGACGACCGGCGTGGTGACCGGTTCGATCGCCGTGACGACGATCGCCGCGACGACCGGCGGACCGATCGCCGCGACCGCTTCAACGTTCCCGGCACACCCGCCTACGTGCCCGGCGGCTTCCGCACCGACGACGATCGCGTGCGCGACTACGACACGATCCGCCGCGATCGCCGTGAGTACGACATCGATGGCCGCACCTACTACCGCGAGCCCGGCCGCATCATCGTGCGCGACCGCGACACGACCTATATCCGCCACGACGAGAACGAGCGCTTCCGCACGATCTACGGTGAGCGCGGCTACCGCAGCGAACGCCGCGGCGGCGAGATCTACAGCTACGTCGATAGCCCGGCGGGCGGCCAGATCATCACCGTCGTGGACGACGACGGCCGGCTGCTGCGCCGGTCCCGTCGCTACCGCGACGGGCGGGAGGTGATCCTCATCAACAACGCCTATGGCGGCGCGCCGCGGCCGATCTACGAGGACGTGGTGGACCTGCCGCCGCCGGATATTCGCATTCCGCGCGAGCGCTATGTGGTCGATTACGATGGGGCCGACGAGCGCACCGTCTACGAGGCGCTCTCCGCCCCGCCCGTGCAGAAGCTCGACCGGCGCTACACCCTGGATCAGGTGCGCTACAGCCCGCAGCTGCGCGCGCGCATGCCCTCGGTGGACATCAACACGATCACCTTCGACACCGGCTCGTTCACGGTCACGCCCGATCAGGCCAAACGCCTCTCGACCATCGCGGAGGCGATCAACCGGACGATCAAGGACAACCCGCAGGAGGTCTTCCTGATCGAGGGCTACACCGACGCGGTCGGCTCGGACATCGACAACCTCTCGCTGTCCGATCGCCGCGCGCAGTCGGTGGCCGCGGTGCTCACGCAGAACTTCCAGGTGCCGCCGGAGAACCTCACCACCCAGGGCTACGGCGAGCAATATCTGAAGGTGAACACGCAGGAAGCGAACCGCGAGAACCGCCGCGTCACCGTCCGCCGCATCACCCCGCTGCTCCAGCAGGCAGAGGGACAACCGCCCGCGGCGCCGCGTTAACGGACGCTCTTGACCCTCCCCCACCTGCGGCGCAGGTGGGGGATGTGACGCGTGGGCTTGAGAGCACGGGACGGCGATGGCGGACGACAGCGACCGGTTCATCGAGGCCGGGACGCCGACCTTCCGCCGAGCGACGCTCGCCCTGTTCGCGGCCGGGTTTTCCACCTTCGCCGTGCTCTACGGCGTCCAGCCGTTACTGCCGGTCTTTCACGATACCTTCGACGTCTCACCGGCCGAGAGCAGCCTCGCGCTGTCGCTGCCCTGCGCCACGCTCGCGGTCTCGCTGCTGATCGTCAGCCCGCTCTCCGAGGTCTGGGGGCGCAAGCGGGTGATGGCGGCCTCGCTGTTCGCCTCGGCGCTTCTCACCATCGGCGCCGTCCTGATGCCGAGCTGGCACGGATTCCTTGTGCTGCGGGCACTCACCGGCATCGCCGCGAGCGGCCTGCCGGCCGTGGCCATGGCCTATCTCAGCGAGGAGATGCACGGGCGCGCCATCGGCCTGTCGATGGGGCTCCTTATCGGCGGCAACGCGCTCGGCGGCATGGTCGGGCGGCTGCTCGCGGGCGTGATCGCCGACCATGCCTCCTGGCGCTGGGGCCTCGGGATCATCGGCGTGCTGGCGCTGTTCGCCGCGCTCGCCTTTCAGTTCGCCCTGCCCGCCTCCCGCCACTTCCTCGCCCACCGCATGCGCTGGCGCGAGGTGCCCGGCACCTTCACCCACCATTTCCGCGATGCCGGCCTGCCCTGGCTGTTCGTCGAGCCGTTTCTGCTGATGGGCGGCTTCGTCTGCGTCTACAACTATATCGGCTTCCGCCTGCTCGATCCCCCCTTCTCGCTGAGCCAGACGGTGATCGGCCTGATCTTCGTCGTCTACCTCGCGGGTACGGCGAGTTCGGCCATCACCGGCCATGTCGCCGGGGTGCTGGGGCGGCGCAAGGTGCTGTGGCTGGCGATCCTGTTCGGCATCGGCGGGATCGCGCTCACGCTCGCCGACAACCTCGTCCTCATCATCGGCGGCATCGTCGTCGTCACGGTCAGCTTCTTCGGCGCGCATTCGGTGGCGTCGAGCTGGGTCGGGCGGCGGGCCTCCCGCGACCGGGCGCAGGCCTCGGCGATCTATCTCTGCATGTACTATCTCGGCTCGTCCCTGCTCGGCACGGCGGGCGGCTGGTTCTTCCTGCATTACGGCTGGCCCGGCGTCGCGGGGTTCTTCGGCAGCCTCTACGTGGCGGCGCTCCTCATCGCGCTGCGCCTGACGCGGCTCGCGCCGCTCCCGCCCGCCGGCGGGTCGGCCCTGTGATCCGGCTTCCGGCGGAGCGATCGGTTCAATCCTGCCTCCGGCATTTCGGACATCGGTAAGCGAACCGGAAGGGCGGCGAGAAGGGACCGGCCGCGTGCGGAGCCCCGCGAACATGCAGGCCGCCGATTGAGTTCCGGCGGCCGCAGCCGTTATCCTGCCGGCGGAGAGGGAGAGCGCGCCATGGCCAACGTCAGCACCTGCCTCTGGTACGCCAAGGATGCGGAGGCGGCTGTGCGCCTTTATGTGTCCCTCGTGCCCGATTCGCGCATCGTTCACGTCCAGTCTGCGCCGGGGCCCTGGCCAGGCGGCGAAGCCGGTGAGCCGATTCTGATCGTCTTCACCCTCGGCGGTCAGAGTTTCCAGGCGCTGAACGGCGGCGCGCCGGCTGATTACGGGACCGCGGCGTCGATCTCGGTCACCTGCCGGGATCAGGCCGAGGTCGATCGCCTGTGGTCGGCGCTCACCGCCGAGGGCGGTGCCGAGATCGCCTGCGGCTGGCTGCGCGACCGCTGGGGCGTGCCCTGGCAAATCGTGCCGGAGAGGCTGCCGCGCCTCCTCGCCGATCCCGATCCGAATGTGGCGGCCCGCGTCTTCACGGCCATGCAGGGCATGGTGAAGCTCGATGTTGCGGCCCTCGAACGCGCCGCCGAGGGAGAAGCGTCGCCGTGACCGCCACTTTGAGCCACGACGCTCACACGGAAAGTCAGTTCGGCGCCCGCGCCGCCGATTATGTCGCGAGCGCGGTCCATGCGGCGGGCGAGGACCTCGCGGCGTTGGCCCGCTTCGGTGTCGTCCCCCACTCCGCCGTGCTCGATCTCGGCTGCGGCGGCGGCCACGTCACCTACGCGGTGGCCCCGCATGTTCGTTCCGTCACCGCCCTGGACCTGTCGCAGTCCATGCTCGACGCCGTCTCGGCCGAGGCGCGGCGGCGCGGATTGACAAACGTCACCACCCGGCAGGCCAGCGTCGAGGCGCTGCCCTTCGCGGATGCGAGTTTCGACTGCGTCCTCTCGCGCTACAGCGCCCACCATTGGGCCGACGTGCCCGCCGCCCTTCGGGAGGCGCACCGGGTGCTCGCACCCGGCGGACGCTTTGGCCTCGTCGATGTGGTGCATCCGGGCCCTCCGCTGCTCGATACCCATCTCCAAGCCTGGGAACTGCTGCGCGATCCCTCCCACGTGCGCGATTATGGCGAGGCGGAGTGGCGCGCGATGCTGGCGGAGGCCGGCTTCGTGCCCGGCGCCGCCCAACGCTGGCGGGTGCGCATGGACTTTCCGTCCTGGGTCGCGCGGATGGGTACGCCCGAGCCAAGCGTCGCGGCGATCCGCACACTTCAGTCCGGCGCCCCCGAGCCGGTGCAGTCGCATTTCGCAATCGAGGCCGACGGCAGTTTCACCCTCGACGTGTTGATGATCGAGGCCGAGCCCGATGGCGTCTTGGATTAAGCGGTCTCGCCGCCCAGCCGTCGCACCGCTCGCGCCCGCCCGATCAGCGGAAGCAATCCGGCGAGATCCGGCCCGTGGTCGAGGCCGGTCAGCGCGAGGCGCAGCGGCATGAACAGGGCGCGGCCCTTGGCGCCGGTCGCTGCCTTCACGGCGTTGGTCCAGGCCTTCCACGTGTCGGCACCGAACGGCGCATCCGGCAGCAGGCGCGCAGCCGTCGCGATGAAGTCGGGCTCGGCGATCACGGGCGTGACCGGTCCGTTCACCACCTGCCACCATTCGGCGGCGTCCGAGACGCGGCCGAGATTGGCCCGCACGGCGAGCCAGAACGCTTCGGCCTGATCCGTCGGGACACCGAGGGCAGCGAGCCGGTCGCTGACGTTGTCGTACGACATATCGTGGACGAGGCGGGCATTCATCCCGTCGAGTTCGGCCGGGTCGAACCGGGCCGGGGCGCGCGAGAGGTGGGCGAGATCGACGAGGCTCGCCAACTCGTCGAGGGAGGCGACCGGGCGCACGGCCTCGGCCGAGCCGGTGAGCACCGCGAGCGAGCGCACGGCGGCGGCCTCGTAGCCGGCCTCGCGCAGGGAGCGCAGGGAGAGGTGGCCGAGGCGCTTCGACAGCCCCTCTCCGTCGGCGGTGGTCAGCAGGTTATGGTGGCCGAAGGCGGGCGCCGGCGCGCCGAGTGCCTCGAAGAGCTGCACCTGCACGCCGGTATTCGTGACGTGATCCTCGCCGCGGATCACGTGGGTGACGCCGACCTCCGCATCGTCCACGACGGAGGGGAGTGTGTAGAGATAGCTGCCGTCGGCGCGCACCAGAACGGGATCGGAGAGCGACGCGCAATCGACGTGGCTCTCGCCGCGAACGAGGTCGTTCCAGGCGACGACGCGGTGATCGAGCTTGAACCGCCAGTGCGGGCGCCGGCCCTCGGCCTCCAGGGCGGCGCGCTCGGCCTCGCTCAGGGCAAGCGCCGCGCGGTCGTAGAGCGGCGGCAGACCGCGGCCGAGCTGGCGCTTGCGGCGGCGGTCCAGCTCCTCCGGCGTCTCGTAGCAGGGGTAGAGCCGGCCCGCCGCCTTCAGCCGCTCCGCTGCCGCATCGTAGAGGGCGGTGCGATCGCTCTGGCGGAAGAACAGGTCCGGTTCGATGCCGAGCCAGCCGAGATCCTCGGACGCCGCAGTCGCGAATTCCTCGGTCGAGCGCTCCCGGTCGGTGTCGTCGAGCCGCAGCAGGAAGCGGCCGCCCTCGCGGCGAGCGAACAGCGCATTCAGCAGCGCCGGCCGGGCATTGCCGATATGCAGGAAGCCGGTCGGGGAGGGGGCGAAGCGGACGAGAGGAGCAGTGGCCATGCCGCCGCCTTACCCAATTTTCGTGGGCATCGCACCGTCCGCGCGTCGCTGCGGCATCAGTTCTTGCCCGCGTTATCCGGCTGCGTCCCATCCGGCCGGCCGAAGAGCCAGCCGCGCAGCGACGCGACCCAGAGCGGTTGGCCCTCGCGCCCGTCGCCGACGACGACGGTTGCCGTCATGCCTGCGACCAGGATCACTTCCGGCGGCACGTGGTCGATGCGGATGCGCACCGGCACCCGCTGGGCGAGCCGTACCCAGGTATAGACCGGATCGACGTTCGGCAGCCCCTGCGTGCTCGTCGCGGCATTGGCGGTCGAGATGCCGAGCGTCAGGCTCTCCACCGTGCCCCGCAGCGGCACGCCGTAGCCCATCAGCGCCATCTCGGCGGGGGCGCCGGGGCGGATATGGGCCATCTTGGTCTCTTCGAAATAGCCATCGATCCAGAAGGAGTCGGTGTCGATCACCCGGATGTTGGCGGTGCCGGTCTGTGCGTAGTCGCCGACCCGCAGGAGCAGGTTGGTCACGCGGCCGTTGACCGTCGAGCGCACCTGCGTGCGCTCCAGGTTCTTCCTTGCCTGCGAGAGCTGCGACCGGGCCGTCTCCAGGGCGGCTTCAGCGATCTTGGCGGTGCCGGCAAATTGCTGCTTCTCCTCGACCGAGGTCGAGACGGTGGAGAGCGCCGCGCGCCGCGCCGATTGCGCCTGCTTCACCGAAAGGTCGGCCTCGCGGTTCTTGATCTCGGCCTCGGCCGAGACCACGGCCTCCTGATAGTCGAACGGATCGATGACGTAGAGGACGTCGCCCTTCTTGACCTCCTGGTTGTCCGCGACCCGCAGCTCGACGACGGTGCCGGCCACCTGCGGCGCGAGATTGACCACCTGCACGCGCACCCGCCCGTCACGGGTCCAGGGGGCGGTCACGTAGAACTGCCACACCACGTAAGCCGCCACTGCGGCGAAGGCGAGGATGAGGCCGGTTACGGCCAGCCGCAGCAGGCGGCCCCAGTGGCGGCGTCGGACGGAAACGCGCTTGGCGCCGGCCCCTGGCCCGCGCCGCGGCTCGTCGGAGAAGACGTCGTCGGGCGGGGACTGATCCCGGTTCCGGTCGTCGGCGCCTGCGTCGTCCGCGCGCTTCACAGCAGCACCACCACGATCGCGAGGAGGCAGACATAGATCCCGGCTTCCGCCAAAGGCGCGTTGGCGACGTAGCGTCCGAACCGGATCCGGCGAAACACGACCCGCAGCCCCACGAGCAGCGCGAAGGCGATCAGCGCGTAGGCGACGAAGGGCGAGACCAGGATCCCGCCGATGGTGAGGTCGTGTTGCATGGCTGCGGTCAGGAATCGGGAAGGAAGAGGCGGCGGAAGAAGCGTCCGTGCCGCCGCATAACGCGCGAGGCGGTCGCGAGGTCGGTTACGGCGCGGGCGAGTTGCAGGCGTACATGGCGGTTATGGCGCTTCGCCTCGCCGATCAGGGCGTGCGCCGTGCGGTCGAGGTCCGCCGGGTTGGCCGAGGCGAGCGCCTCTCGTGCCTCAGCGACCAGAGGGGCGAGGCCGCCGATCTCGCTCAAGCTCTGCAGGTGCGCGTGGGCCCGCGCCGCGGCAGCTTCCAACTGCGCCACGGCGAAGGCGTGGTGCAGGCTCGCCCGGCGCACCGCACCGCTGCCGGAATTCCAGGCCGAGAATTGGAACAGCCGGTCGGCATTGAGGCTGGTGCGCGTGGTGGCGTCGCCGCCCTCCCCCGCAAGCGCCCCGGCGAGGTCGCGACGGGCTTCCTCAAGGGCGAAGGCGCGGTGCTGCGAGGCCGAGATCGGCAGGACGAGCCGGATCGTCAGGAACAGGATCACCGCCGCGGCGACGACCAGCAGCGCGTTCATGAGAAAGGCTTGCGGATCGTAGGATTGCGGGTTGTCCGGCGCCATCAGGACCGGCGTGAACACCAGAGTGATGAAGCCGATGGTGAAGCTCGGTGGGTGCAGAGAGACGAGGCAGCCGAAGAAGACGACCGGGGCCATGGCGATCGCGAGCAGCGGAAAGCCCTGATTGCCGTTGAGCATCACGAACAGGACGAACCCGGCACAGAGGGCGGCGAGGGGCATCCCGATCAGCACCCCGAGCGCGAACTTGCGCGGATCGGGCGTCACCGAGGACAGGGCGCAGGTCGCCGCCACTTGGACGAGCGCGAAGGTGGCTTGCGGCAGCCCGAGCAGGATGAAGAGCCCCGCCGTGAGGCCGAAGGCGATCATCACCCGCAACGCCGCCCGTAGGGCGACCTGGAAGTCGCGGTGGGTCGGCAGGGCGATATCGCGCAGAGGCGCGTGGCCGTCGGCCAGTGCCCGCGCACCGTCTTCGGCGAAGGTCGCGGCCTCAACGACGTCCAGCGCGCGCTGAAGCGCCATAATCTCGTTGAGCGACGCGCCGGGATCGCGCATCGCCTCATCCACGAGATCGCGCAGCCTGCCGCCGTCGCGGGCGAGCGCCTCGGCACGAGGCTCCTCGCCTTCCGAGACCGAGCGTAGAGCCAGCGCGTGTGCCTCGCGCACCCGCGGGCCGGTCTCGTCGACACGCGTCAGCGCCGCCGCCAGCGCGCGGCTGGCCGCGGCCAGGACGTAGAGCGCGGCGATGGCGCTGCGGGCCCCCGCGGCGCGGTGGATGCCGTCGTCCAGTTCGCCGGCGATGGCGCTCGCATCCGCCCGCATCGGCGCAACCCGCCGGATCAGATCGGCGGTGCGTTCGGGGCCGGGATCGCCCTGGGTCAGGCTCTCGCGGGCGAAGGCTCTGGCCGCCGCGTGGGCGTAGGCGAGGCGCGGCAGCAGGGCCTGCCACGTGCTCGGCGAGGCGAGCGCATCGTTGATGAAGGTGATCGCGACGATGCCGACGGCGATCGCGGCGACGCGACCGATGGCAGCATCGAACACCGTCTGCGGCGCGTCGATATGGGCGATCGCGACGATCGCCACGGTGTAGCCGGCGAGCATCGCCCCGTAGGCGCGGGTATCCTGCAGGAACTGCGCGACGAAGACGCAGAGGCCGAGCCAACAGGCGAAGCCGAGGAGCAGGAGCACCCGATCCTGCCCGAACAGACCCATCAGGCCGATGCCGACGATGCCGCCGACGACGGTGCCGAGGAAGCGGTAGCCGGCCTTCGAGAGCGCTTGGCCGCGCTTCGGCTGGGCCAGGATCGCCACGCAGACGGCCGCCGAGGAAGCGCTGTCGAGCTGGAGCCAGAAGGCGGCATAGAGCGCCAGCATCATGGCCAGCCAGATCCGGACGGCGAAGGCCAAGGCCGCGGGCTTCGGCACCCAGCGCTCCAGGGTATCGAGCAGGCGCTCGCCCGGACCCGCCTCGCCGGCGCGCTGCGCCGCCCCCCTCACCCGACGACCTCGGTGCCCGTCACCAGAGCCTGCCTCTGATCCCGGGCGAGGCGCGCGACCCGCAACTGCCACAGGCAGAGCAGCGGCGTGACGACGAGTTCGAGGGCGAGAGCCGCCAGCATGGTCAATGACGGCACGCCCGTGAGGGCGAGGCCGAGCAGCCGCGCCAGCCCGCCGAGCACCACGACGAGGGTGAGGAAGCGGAACAACCTCGACTTGTCCTCGATCCCCGGCACGCAGGTGAAGAACAGGATGCCGATGCCGGTCAGCAGGCCCGACAGGTAGCGGAAGTGGCTGTCGGCCGAGACGTTGACCGGTGTGCCGCCACCGATGCCGTCGATGCCGAACAGCACGCCGTAGAGGCCCGCCAGGACCGGCACGACCGCGGCAAACGCCACCGTGCGCTGCAGGATGCGGCGTTCACGCTCCATGTCGGTGAGGCCTTCGAGTCCACGCTTCGATGCGCTCCCGTGCGGAACCGGCCTCCGCTTCGGCTCGGGAGCGTTTCAGAACTGATCGGCGGGGCAACACGCCCGCCGCCGTTCGGTTCACGGGCGCCAGCGATGCGAGCGGGCGTTTGAATGCCTCTCACAAAACTCCCGCTGCGCTGTCGTCTCCAGAGCGAGAACGGCTGGGGATCAGGAGTTTTGAGAGGCCCTCTGAGCCCGTCAGGCCTTCTGCTCCTTCAGGCGCTTGACGCACTTGCTGTAATATTGCGGCCATTTCGGCCCCTGGGCCGCCTTCTCGGTGGCCGAGAGCGCGCGCCATTCGGCACCGCACTTCTTCTGCCGCTCGCGCGCGGCGGATTGGGCCACGCTCGGCTCCTTGGCCGTCTGCTCCTTCGTCGTCTCCTTGGCGCTCGGCGCGCTCCATGCCTCTCGGGCCGACGCGGCCTGAGCCAGAAGGAGCGGCGCAACCAGCACGGCGGCGGCGAGGAGACGAGAGAGCATCAGGCAACTCCGGTGAATCGGATTCGGCAGCGTCGCCGTGGGCCGCATCACAGCCGCATCGGCAGCCAAAGAGCAAGCTCTCTCTGCAACTTGCGCACGATTGCAGACAAGCTTGGCCCTCGGCTTGAGCCTTCGGGCCGTTCCGCGCTACCTCCATAGCCGAGGATGGGCGCGGGCCCGCTTTCCCGGGATGCCAGCATGGCGGTCACGACGGCGCAGCCGATCGAACTCTACACCTGGAGCACGCCGAACGGGTGGAAGATCCCGATCATGCTCGAAGAGTGCGGGCTGCCCTACCGGGTCGTTCCGGTGAATATCGGCAAGGGCGAGCAGATGGCGCCCGACTTCCTGGCGATCTCGCCCAACAACAAGATTCCAGCCATCGTTGATCCGGACGGGCCGGGCGGCACGCCGATCTCGGTGTTCGAGTCGGGCGCGATCCTGCAATATCTCGGGCGCAAGACCGGTTGCCTCTATCCGAGCGACGAACGCGCCCGCACCGCGGTGGACGAGTGGCTGTTCTGGCAGGTCGGCGGGCTCGGCCCGATGCTCGGGCAGGCCCACCATTTTCGCATCTACGCGCAGGACAAGATCCCCTACGCCATCGACCGGTTCACGGAGGAGGCCAAGCGCCTCTACGGCGTCCTCGACCGCCGGCTCTCGGCGCATGAATATCTCGCCGACACGTACTCGATCGCCGACATCGCTGCTCTGACCTGGGCCAAGTTCCACGGCAAGCAGGGCATCGAACTCGACGGGCACCCGAACGTGCGGCGCTGGCTCGAAACGCTCCTCGCCCGTCCGGCGGTGCAGCGCGACCTCGCCGCGATCTGATCCGAACGCGCCGGGACCGGAACGGGTCCTACCGCGGGCCGGCGCGTCTGCCGGGGGGATCAGCAGCGAGGGCGTGGCTCACCGTTTCCCCCGACGAACCATGCTGCTTTGTGCCTGGGCCCCTGCCCTTCTGCTGCTCGGGGCATCGTCCGGCTCCGCCGCGAAGACGTGCGTTGAGACACTCCCGCTTCGGCACGGCCTGTTTCCTGCACGATGCGCACGGGACTTTTGCCATCGCCCGACGTAAGCCGTTGCCGGCGAACGATTTTGCCATTCAAGCATTCGTGCCGACAAAAAACAGTCGGCTTGGCAGCAGATTTCCGCTTGACGACCTGCCAATACGGACGCAGTCTCTCTGCGTGCTTCGCATTCGCAAGCACATCGGCCAAGAAACCGCTGGTCCGCGCACGGTTTGTTGGCGAAAGCTGGAGGAGACAGGGATGACTCCACCGCAGCGTCAAGCCGCAACGATAGCCTGAGAACCCGTTCGGTCTCGGACTTAGCGGCCCGCCACGAACACCGGACGGAAGCGGATCCCCAGGGGCGCAGAAGCGGCCTATACGGCGCGACTTCGAACACGCATCAGCCCCACCTTTGGACCGCTTCCGCCGCGGTTTTTATTGCAAGCGGGAAGACCTTCACCGTGCTGGCCGTTGAGGCTCGCGCGAATTTCGCCATGGGTGATCGGGCGATCGTGCTGGCGAAGAGATATCGGGGCGTGCCGGCCGACCTGTTGCGGCTTTCACAACGCTCCTCGTGCTGAGGTGCTGCGGCGGCAGCCTCGAAGCACGCCGCGACGCTTCCCCGAGCGATCGATATCACGAGATCGCCGTTCCGGCGTGTTTCGAGGCCGAGCTTGCGCTTGGCACCTCAGCATTTTGCACCTCAGCCTGCGGAGGGACGGACCGTCCGTAGCAGCCTGGTCGAAAGAGGCCTGGAGCGGATGCGCATTCAGGGTCGCCGGCGCCGGCGTCATCCGTCGACGGGTTTCGCGGCCGGCCTCGTGGGGATGAGCCCGGCCGCTTCGGGTCGGATCACTTGCCCGAGAGAAGCGGCGACCAGGTCGGGTCAGAGGCGAAGGACGGGGTCGGCACCGGCTGCTCCACCTTGCCGGTGATGTCGACCATGTAGAGCTTGCCGCCGCCCTGCCCGCCCGGATCGCGGAAGAACATCACGTACTGGCCGTTCGGCGCAAAGGTCGGGCTCTCGTTGTGGAAACCCTCCGTCAGCACCCGCTCACCCGAGCCGTCGGGCTTCATCACGCAGATGGCGAAGCCGCCCTTGCGCTGCCGGGTAAAGGCGATGAGGTCGCCGCGCGGCGACCAGGCCGGCTGCGAGGCCGAGCCTTCGCCGAAGGAGAGCCGGCGCGGGTTCGAGCCGTCGGCGCCCATCACGTAGATCTGCTGCGAACCGCCGCGGTCGGATTCGAACACGATCTGGCTGCCGTCGGGCGAATAGCTCGGCGAGGTATCGATCGCGAGCCCCTGGGTCACCGGCGTCTGCGCCTTTGAAGCGAGATCGACGGTGACGATGTCGGCATTGCCGCCCTGCTGCACGCTCATCACGAGGCGGCGCCCGTCCGGCGAGAAGCGCGGGCTGGCGCTCATCGAAGCGAAGTTGCCGACCGTCTGGCGCTTGCCGGTTTCCAGGTCTATCATCTGCACCTTGGGCTGCTGGCCCTGCGCCTGGGTCATGAAGGCGATCTCCTGCCCCGCCGGCGAGTAGCGCGGCGCCACCACCGAAACGTCGCCGCCGCCGGTCAGTGCACGCACGTTGGCCCCGTCCTGATCCATCACCATCAGGCGCTTGCGGCGGTTCTCCTTCGGGCCGGATTCATCGACATAGGCGACGCGGCTGTCGAACCAGGGCCCGAGGCCGGTGACCTTGGTGTAGACCGCGTCTGACACGAGGTGGCCGGTGCGGCGAGCATTCGCGACGTCGGTGCCGTATTGCTGTCCGGTGATCTGCTGGCCCGAGGCTACGTCCCACAGGCGGAAGGCGACGGTCAGCCGGCCCGAGGCGTCGCGTCCGACCCGGCCGGTCACCAGCGCCTGGACGCCCGCGCCCTTCCAGGCCTCGAAATTCGGCGCCGCGTCGAAGCTCGGATTCTCAGGGAAACGCCCCTTCTCCAGCGGCGTGAAGTAGCCGGAGCGGCGCAGGTTGTTGGTGATGACGTTGGCCACCAGCGTGCCGAGGCTGGCGTCACCGGCGAAATCGGCGATCGCGATCGGCATCGGCTGGAAGGCGCCGCTGCCGATGCGGAGCTGGAGCTGCGCCTGCGCCGGAGTCGCAGCGGGAAGCGCCAGGGCGAGGACGCCGAGCGCGGCCGTGAGCGCCGGCAGGAGGGTGCGCCGGGTGAAGGCTGTTCCAGGCATGGGACAAGTCCAGGTCGGTCAGGGAATGCGGAAGGGGAAGGCCGCGATGACGCGGTGTGATCGGCGCGGGCGGATCACACGGGCGAGAACTCGAACTCGGCGTTGATAGCCTTCCAGTCGTTGTAATAGGGCGCGTACTGGGCCGGGATCTTGTAGGGCGCGCAGCGCCGCACCGCCCGCAGCGCGGCCTGGGCGATTGACTGATCGACCGAGTTGTTTCCGGCGCGCATCACCCGCGGCTCGGCCGTGAGCGAACCGTCCGGGTTGAGGCGGATGTCGAGCATCGGCAGCACCACGCCCTGCGTCGCGCCGGGCGGCGCCGAGTAGCACCGCTCGATCTGCTGCTGCAGCATGCCGACCAGGGCGTCGCGCAAAGAGGGCGAGAGCTTCTGCGCGGTACCGGTCGACGTGCCGAGCGAGGCCGTGCGCTGCACTTCGCGGCCGGTGGAGCCGGTCGATTGCGAGGCCGTACGGGTATGGGTCTCGCGGCTGTCGCCGGGGCTGGTCCTGTTGGCGAGTTCGGCCTGCTGGCGCGCCTTGGCCTCGGCATCGGCCTTCGCTTTGGCTTCGGCCATTGCCTTCGCCTTGGCTTTCGCGGCGGCCTCGGCCTTGGCCTTCGCCTCGGCTTCCGCCTTGGCCTTGGCCTCGGCGACCTGCTTGCGGTGCTCAGCTTCCGCCGCGGCTTTCGCCGCCGCTTCAGCCTTCGCCTTCGCTTCGGCTTCCGCCTTGGCCTGCGCCTCTGCCTCCGCTTTGGCCTCGGCCTTGGCCTTGGCGTCCGCCTTCGCCTTGGCTTCCGCGCGCGCCTTGGCCTTCGCCTCGGCGGCCTTCTCCGCAGCCTTGGCGGCGGCCTCGGCCTCCGCCTGCTCGCGCTCGACCAGCTTCTGCAGTTCCTCGCGCTTCTCGGCCTCCGCCTTCGCGGCGGCGGCCTTGGCTTCGGCCGCCTTTGCCTCGGCCGCCTTAGCAGCGTCGGCCTTGGCCGCGGCCTCCGCTTTCGCCTTGGCCTCCGCCTTGGCCTTCGTCTCGGCGGCCTTGGCGGCAGCGGCCTTCTCCGCCTCGGCTTTGGCGGCTTCCGCCTTGGCGGCGGCGGCCTCGGCCTCCTCCTTCACCGGGTCCGCGGTGTCGGCGCGCAGCGGCATCGCATCGACGGCGGCGAGCTTGGTCTCGGCGGTGCGGGTGGGCGCGGCCGGCGCGTCGGTCTTCGCGTTCTCGGGCTCACGCTCCTCCATCTTTTCGGAGACACGGTCGGCCCGGTTCGGATTCTTCTGCGGCTTCTCGGCATTGCGCTCGCCGCGGGTCATCTCCGAGAATTGCTGCTCGGTCAGCACTTCGACCGGCACACCCTCCTGCGCGTCGGGCAGCGCCGGGGCTGCGACCGCGAACAGCGCGAGGCCCAGCACGGCCGCGTGTGCCCCGGCGGAGATCCAGACGCCCGGCTCACGGTTCCGGAGAGACTCTGAGAGAGAGTTGGGCCAGCGCAGAGCCACTTCTGCCTTGCTCCGCTAATTCGATTCCGGCTCGGTGACGAGGGCGACCTTCTTGAAGCCGCCGCCTGTCACGATCGCCATCACCTGAGCCACGCGCCCGTAATCGACGCGCTTGTCGCCGCGCACGAACACGCGCTCCTCGGTGCCGGTCTTGGCCGTCTGCATGAGCTGGGGCACGATGTCGTCATCCTTCAGCTCGACCTCGCCGAGATAGACCTCGCCGGTGCGGCGGATCGAGAGCGTGATCGGCTTGACGTCGGAGTTGAGCGGGCTCGCCTTCGATTGCGGCAGATCGAGGGGCACGCCCACCGTCATCATCGGCGCGGCCACCATGAACACGATGAGGAGCACCAGCACGACGTCGATGAACGGCGTCATGTTGATCTCGTTGATGGCGCCGTGCCCGCGCCGTCCGCGGCGGCGGCGCTTGCCGCCGCCCTGCGCCGCGCCGTGCGTCATGCCCATAGTCTCGGCTCCCGCTTCAGCAACGATCGATCAGGCGGCGACCGAGAGGCGCTCGTCGATCTGGCGCGAGAGGATCGCCGAGAACTCGTCGGCGAACCCCTCGAGCCGCGACTGCGACTTGGCGACGGAGGCCTGGAGCTTGTTGTAGGCGAGCACGGCCGGGATCGCGGCGAACAGGCCGATGGCGGTGGCGAACAGCGCTTCCGCGATGCCCGGCGCGACGACGGCGAGCGAGGTGTTCTTCGAGGCCGCGATCGAGGTGAAGGCGGTCATGATACCCCAGACCGTGCCGAACAGGCCGATATAAGGGCCGGCCGAGCCGATCGAGGCGAGAAACAGCAGGCGCGAGTCGAGCCGCTCGACCTCGCGCTGGATCGTGACGTCGAGCACCTTGTCGATGCGCTGCGACAGCGAGTGGATCTGCCGGCCCGAGCCCTCGAAGGAGCGCTTCCACTCCCGCATGGCGGCGACGAACAGGGCGCCGAGCCCGGTCGGCTGGCGGTCGTTGAAGGAGCGGTAGAGTTCCTCCAGCGAGCGGCCGGACCAGAACGCCTCCTCGAAGGCATCCATCTCGGCTTCCACGCGGCGGAACAGCAGTGTCTTGTCGACGATGATCGACCAGCACCAGACCGAGGCACCGAGCAGGCCCACCATCACGATCTTCACGACGAAGTGGGCCTGCCAGAACAGGCCGAACAGGCTCATGTCTGCGACGGGCGCGGCCTGCATGGCATCGGCTGGAGTCATCGAACGATCCTCGCGTCGTCAGGGCCGCGCTGGGGCGCACCGGACTGCCGACTGATCCTTTGAGCGATGAGACCTGAGATCACTCGCGAATCTGTCGAAAGTAAGGGTCGGAGCCCAGGCTCGAACGGCCTGACGCGGCGACGCCCTCGCACGAGTCTAAGCGTGCGATAGGGTTAAGAAATCGTTTGGGCGCCGATCTCCAGCCCCTGGGAGGCGCAGCATGCCGAGGCAGCGATGCGGCAATACGGCATAGTGTTGAGCGACAATCGAAGACCCTGATGTTCGATAACTTTGCAATTTTGAGTACGCAGGACCGCCCGAGTGCTGAGCGTGTTTACCGCTCATAAATATACATATGTTGTTTTTTGACGCGGTGGCGAATGCCTCCTCAACCGTTTTATCGGCGAGTATGCTCCCTTGATCTTCCGTCGCAGCCTCCGGTCCGCGTCAGCGCAGGTCCCCGCTTCCATCATGCCCTTCGCGGCACCCACGCAATCGACCGCCGTCGATTTCGAGGCGATCCTCGATTCCCTCCCGGTCAACGTTTTGGTTCTTCACCCGACCGAGGCGACGATCACCTTCGCCAATCGCCGAAGCGTCGAGACGCTGCGCAGCCTGCGCGAGCACCTGCCGGCCTCCGTGAACCCGGATGCCATGGTCGGCCTCTCCATGGATGTGTTTCACAAGAACCCGGCCCACCAGCGCAGCATCGTCGCCGATCCGTCCCGTCTGCCCTGGCGCACCAAGATCAAACTCGGACCGAAGACGCTCGACCTCCACGTTTCTCCGGTTCGCGACGCGGATGGCCGCTACGTCGCAGCCGTCCTGTCCTGGGCCGACGTCACGCCGTTCACCGAGTCGATCGCCAGTTTCGACGCCCTGATCCGCACCGCGCTCGGCGAGACCGCCGAGGCTACGACGGCGATGCGCGGGGCGGCCGAGCGCGTTCTGTCCGCCACCGGCGCGGCCTCGACCGCGGCCGAGACCGCCGCGACCGGCGCGTCGGACACGGCGGCGAACGTCCAGTCCGTCGCCGCCGCCGTCGAGGAACTGACGGCCTCGAATGCCGAGATCACCCGGCAGGTCACGCGCTCCAGCGCTGCGACCGGCGAGGCGGTGACCGAGGCCGGGGCGGCGATGGAGAGCGTCAGGGCGCTGGTCGAGACCTCGCAGCGCATCGGCGAGGTCGTTGGTCTGATCTCGTCGATCGCCAACCAGACCAACCTGCTGGCCCTCAACGCCACGATCGAGGCGGCACGGGCGGGCGCAGCGGGCCGCGGTTTCGCGGTCGTCGCCACCGAGGTCAAGGCGTTGGCGGGGCAGACCGCGAAGGCCACGAGCGAGATCGCGCAACAGATCGGCATGATCCAGGCCGCGACCTCGCAGACGGTCGGCGCCATCGAGCGGATCGCCGGCGTGATCCGCGGGCTCGACGAGGGCGCCACCACCATCGCCGCCGCGGTCGAGAAGCAGGCGGCCACGGCGGACGAGATCAGCCGCAGCGCCCGTGAGGCGGCGCAGCGCACCGGCCGCGTGAGCGGCAGCATCGGTGCGGTGGCCACCACCGCCGAGACCTCCGCGGCCTCGGCTCAGGCGGTCCTGTCGGCGACGACGATCCTCGACCAGCAGACGGCGCAGGTGACGCGGGCGGTACAGGACTTCCTGGTCGAGGTCAGGCGGATCTGAGTTCCGTCGGCGTCAGCGCCCGGCGCAGGGCATCGGGCAGGCGGATCGCCCGCCCGTTGCGGACGCAGGCCACCACGACCTCGGCGCGCACCAGCACCTCCTCGCCGCGGCGGACCTCTTGAGCCAGATGCATGGAGGCGCCGCGCAATTCGCTCGACCGCGTGTGCACCTCGATCAGATCATCCATGCGGGCGGGCTTGAGGAAGTCGAGGTTCATCTTGCGCACGACGAAGACGAGGCCAGTCCCCTCGGCGTGCAGATCCGACTGATCGCCCGCCAGGGTTCGCAGCAACTCGGTGCGCCCGCGCTCCATGAAGCGCAGATAGCTCGCGTGATAGACGAAGCCCGAGAAATCGGTGTCCTCGTAATAGACGCGCAGCGGGAGGCGATGCGCGTCGGCGCCTGTCATCGGATCCATGGGCATCCGGATATGGAGAGGGTGCCGGTTCTTACCGGCTCCCGCCCGAGGTGGCGAGGGGCAGGCCCTGAAACGGCGAGGGCCGCCCCTTGGGAGGGCACCCCTGCCGGCGCATCATGGTCGGATCGATCAGCCGCCGATGCGGTTGGCGAGCGTCGCGGAATGGGCGTGCTCGTCGGCGATGTAGGGCAGCGCTTGGTTGGCGAAGGTGCGGCCGGCGGCGCTGTCGCCGTTGCGGGCATAGCTGCTGTAGAGCGCGAGCGTGCGCGCGTCCGAGCGGGCCTGCCCGTTGACGTAGGCACGGTCGAACTCGCGGGCGGAGCGGGCTGAGCGCAGGCGCTCAAGGCGCTGCTGGCCGTTCGGGCCGAGGGCGACGCGGCGCCCAGGCTCGCCGGGGCTGTTGTCGATCAGGCCGACGCCGCCGAGCACGCCGCCGACGATGCCGGTGCCGATGTTGGCCGCAATCGTCACCGGGGCGAGCACGACGCCGACCGGGTTGTCGAGGCGGGTCGGAATGCCTTGGCTGTCGGAGACGACGCGGCCGGAGGCGGTGAGCGAGGTGCCCTCGGGCAGCAGCGCCCGGGTGGTGGCCTCACGCTCGACCAGCACGCGGTTGGCGTAGTTGCGCACCCGCGGGTTACGGGAGCGTTCGAGGGCGATGCGGCTCGCCTCGATGCTGGATGCGTCCGAGCGCAGGGCCTCGGCGCGGAACTCCCGCGTGTCGGTCGCGGCCGCGCCGATCGGCGCGTCGGCACCGATGCGCAGCGGCAATGCGTCCTGAGCCAAAGCGGGCGCGGCAAGGGTGACGGACAGGCCGAGGGCGGCCAGGACGGTCGACTTCATGGCGGATATTTCCTTGAAGGACGTTCGAAGATCGTTGTCGGAGGCCGACGCTCCCGAGGAGCAGGCTCGCGGCTCCAACTTGTGCGATCCATGCATGTTCCGCCGCCGCACAATCCTGTGATCACAGGTTCCAAGCTGCGCCGCGTGTGCCTTCGAGAGGTGTGCGATGTGGAGAAAACCCTGACGGATCAGGGATGAACGACATCCAGCGCGGCCGTCGCGAACATCGCGGCGTCGGGCTCGACCAACCGCTTTGCTGATTCTCGCGTCGGGCCGATATGTTTCGAGTGCATATCTAGGCGGCGGGGTTTGGGTCGTCACCGAGATCGATCACGACGATCTCCGGCGGTATGCCGAGCCGTACCGGGGCGATGCTCATGCCGAGACCGCCGGAGACGATCAGATCCGCCTGCTCGCGCACATGGCCGTAGGCGAAGCGGTTCTTGTAGCGGGACGGGACGACCGGCGCGTAGCCGAACACACGCACCTGCCCGCCATGGGTGTGCCCCGAGAGCGTGAGGGCGATCCGCGGCGGCACTTCGGGGAAGATGTCGGGCTCGTGCGCCAGCAGGATCGCGGGCGCGCCCTCGGGGATCTGGGCGAGCGTCCCCGGCAGGTCATCGACGCCGATCCGGGCGAGACCGCTCGTCTTCCGGCTCGGAAGGAAGGCGAGCTGGTCGCCGAGGCTGGCGAGCCAGACCTCATGTCCGCGCACCGAGAGCGGCAGCGCCTCGTTCTGCAGCACCCGAATCCCATTGCGCCGCAGGGCTTCGCCCGCGATCGTCGGTCCGCTGCCGCGCGCCTGGGCCGCACGGTCCTCCCACCAGTCGTGATTGCCGAGGATGGCGTAGGTGCCGAGCGGCGCCCGCAGCCCGCCGAGAACCAGTCCCCACTCGGCGGCATCGACGTACCGGGTGACGAGGTTCATGCCGGAGACGTAGTCGCCGAGCAGCACCGTCACGTCGCCGTTCAGGGCGTTCGCGGCGGCGACGATGCCCTCGATGCGCGCCGCCGACATCCACGGCTCGCAGGCATGGATGTCGAACAGCGCGACGATCCGCAGGCGCAAGCCCTCCGGCCAGGGCCCCTTTGGCCGGAGCCGGTAGCGGGTGATCGTGAGGCGCATCGGCTCGATGCCGACCGCGTAGGCGCCCGTGCCAGCGCCGGTCAGCGCCGTCACGCCGAGGCCGAGCAGCACCGTACGGCGGGTGACGGAGACGGGCGACCTTCTCCGCGCAGGAGCGCGGTCGTCCGATTCAGGCATCCGGGTCGTCGCTGCCGCTGAATAGGCCGAACTGGGTGCTCGGGTCGCGCCGAGGCTCGGCGAAGCCCATATGGCGGAAGGCGTGCGGCGTCAGCACCCGGCCGCGTGGGGTACGCTGCACGAAGCCCTTCTGGATCAGATAGGGCTCGATGATGTCCTCGATCGCGTCGCGCGGCTCGGAGAGTGCGGCGGCGATGGTCTCGATGCCGACCGGGCCGCCGCCGAACGAGGCGGCGATCAGGGTGAGATACTTGCGGTCCATCACGTCGAGGCCGACGGGATCGACGTCGAGCATCTGCAGCGCCCGGTCGGCGATGGCGCGGCTCACCGTCTGCGCGTCCTCGACGATGGCGAAGTCGCGCACCCGGCGCAGCAGGCGTCCGGCAATGCGCGGCGTGCCGCGGGCGCGCTTGGCGATCTCGTTGGCGCCCTCCTCCGACATGCCGAGGCCGAGCACCCGCGCGCCGCGCCGGACGATGAGTTCGAGCTCGTCGATCTCGTAGAATTCGAGCCGGATCGGGATGCCGAAGCGGTCGCGTAGCGGCGTGGTGAGGAGACCCGCGCGGGTGGTGGCGCCGACGAGGGTGAATTTCGGCAGCTCGATCTTCACCGAGCGGGCGGCCGGCCCTTCGCCGATGATGAGGTCGAGCTGGTAATCCTCCATCGCCGGGTAGAGGATCTCCTCCACCGCCGGGTTGAGGCGGTGGATCTCGTCGATGAACAGGACGTCGCGCTCCTCCAGATTGGTGAGCTGAGCCGCCAAGTCTCCGGCCTTGGCGATGACCGGACCGGAGGTCGAGCGGAAGTTCACGCCGAGTTCGCGGGCGACGATCTGCGCCAGCGTCGTCTTGCCTAGCCCCGGCGGGCCGACGAACAGGACGTGGTCGAGGGCCTGGCCGGTCTTCTTGGCCGCCTCGATGAAGATGTTCATGTTGGCGCGCGCCGCCCGCTGGCCGATGAACTCGCCGAGGCTCAAGGGGCGGATCGACTGATCGACGTCGTCCGCCCTGCGCTCGGGGTTCAACAGGGTCTTGCCGGGCTTCGAGGGTCTGTCTTCGCTCACGGGGGTCTCGCGGGGCGGCGTCTGCCCTCGCGTTTTGCACATCCCGCGCGCCGGGGCCACCGCGGTTGATCGGCTCCGGAGAGCGGGGACGACGTGCCGCGGCACACGCCACGCGGGAGGGTGTCAGCGAGTTGGTAACCAACACCGCCGATGATCGCCGCGTGCTCCCGTCGAGAACCGCGATGCCGAACGTTTCCCTCGCCCCGCGCGGGCCCCGCCGTGCCCGGCTCCTGGGCGGGACCGGCGCGGCGTTGGCCCTTCTGCTCGCCGCCCCGCTCCGGGCCGAGCCGACCCCCGTGCCCGATGCGCAGCCCGATTCCCGCATCAACCTGCGGATCGAGCCGAAGGCCGAGAAGGCGGCCGAGCCGAAGCGCGAGCTGAGGGCCGACCCCAAGGCGGAGCCGCGCGCGGAGAAGGCGGAGAAGGCGGACGCCAAACCCGACCCCAAAGCCGATCCGAAGCTGGAGCGCCCGACCGCCGACACGGTGGCCGTCCCGATCGAGGCGCCGCCGCCGAAGAAGGCCTCGCGCGAATTGCCGCCGGTGGTCTACGCCCGCGTCTCCGAGGATCCCCTGCCGACCTACACGGCGCAGACCGTTATGGACACGATGCGCGCCGCCGAGCGCTATCAGATCTATGCCGAGGCCGGCGGCTGGAAGACCCTGCCCGCCGACTTCGCGCCGAAGCCCGGCGACAGCCACCCCGCCATTCCCTCGCTTCGTCACCACCTGACGCTGACGGGCGACCTCCCCGCCGACGCGCCGCCCTCCGACCGCTACGATCCGCCGTTGGTGGCCGCGGTGAAGGCGTTCCAGGCCCGGCACGGCCTGCCGGATGCCGGCATCCTCGGCCGCCTGACGCTGAACGCCCTCAACGTGCCGGCCGATGTGCGCCAGCGGCAGCTGCGCGCCTCGGCGCAGCGGCTGATGGGCTCTAATTTCGGCTTCGGCGAGCGCTACGTCACTGTAAATATCCCCTCCGCCACCGTGGAGGCGGTGGAGAACGGCACCGTCACGCGCCGCTTCGTCGCGGTGGTCGGCTCGCCCGACAAGCAGACCCCCGCGGTCGAGACCCGCATCACCGACGTCAATCTCAACCCGACCTGGACCGTGCCCGTCTCCGTGATCCGGAACGAGATCATCCCGACGATGCGCAAGAATCCCGGATACCTCGCCAAGAACCGCATCCGCATCCTCGGCCCCGGCGGCGTCGAGGTCGACCCGGCCACGATCGATTGGACCACGCAGAAGGCGGTGAACTACACGCTGCGCCAGGATTCCGGCCTCGACAACTCGCTCGGGCAGATCCGCATCGACATGCCGAACCGGCACGCGATCTACATGCACGACACCCCTTCGAAGTCGCTGTTCGCGGGCTCGGTGCGCTTCCACTCGCACGGCTGCGTCCGCGTGGGCCAAGTGAAGGAGTTCGCCGCGTGGCTGCTCCAGGGCACCGAGGGACCGAACGGCGCCGGTTCGACCTGGGGGCCGATCGAGATCGAGACCGCCATCGCCGGGGGCGAGCGGCGCGACGTCAAGCTGGTGAAGCCGACGCCGGTCGCCTTCGTCTATCTCACCGGCTACGCCACCCCGGACGGACGCGTGCATTTCCGCGACGACATCTACGGCCTCGACACGCCGGCGGCCCCGGCGGCCGCGACGCCTCCGGCGCAGGACGTCACCACCACGGGCGCGATCACGCCGCGCGCGCCGCTGCCACGCTCCCCGGCTCCAAGCACGGTGCCGGTGCCTGCTGCAGCGCAGGGCGGATCCGCCAAGCCGACCTCCACCAAGCCCGCTCCGTCGAGGCCGGCGGCGGCCCGGGATGTTCCCGCGCCCGCTGCGCTGCCGCCGGCTACCGCCCAGCAGAAGCCGCAGGCCCGCAGGACCGCGCCGCCGGTGCGCAGCCCGGAGGCTGAACCGGCACTCCTGCCGCCCGGCCTCGTCGGCGGGCGCGGCTGACGGTGCTTCGGCTGTTCGGCATCCCATCCACAGCAGCGCTGCCATGCGGAGCGGAACAAAGCCTCCCGCTTCCTCATTCTGCCGATCGAGTGCCGGCACGGTTGTCGCCGGCTGAAATCCGGTTGCAGAACGTTAGGAACACCCCATGGCCAAGGCTAAGCTGCGCGTCGCCAGCGATCGGCTCAACACCCCGACCGACCTCGATCCGAACGACGTCAAGAAGATCTCCGAGGGCCTGACCGTCCTCCTCTCGGATCTCTTCGCGCTCTACATTAAGACCAAGAACTTCCACTGGCACGTCAGCGGACCGAATTTCCGCGATTATCACCTGCTGCTCGACGAGCAGTCCGAGCAGATCTTCGGCATCATCGATGCGGTGGGCGAGCGCGCCCGCAAGATCGGCGGCACCACCCTGCGCTCGCTCGGCCAGGCCGACCAGATGAAGCGCGTGCCCGACAACAACGCGGATTACGTCAGCCCGCTCGAGATGCTCAAGGAGCTGCGCGACGACAACAAGGCGCTGACCGCCAACATGCGCGAGCTGCACGCCGTCACCGACGAGGCCAACGACGTCTCGACCACGAGCCTTCTCGAGGAGTGGATCGACCAGTCCGAGGAGCGCACATGGTTCCTGTACGAGTCGACCCGCGAGGCGACCGAGAGCGGCCACTGATCCACCATCCGGCGCTTGTCTGCCGAAAAGCCGCCGGCCCGCGAGGGCCGGCGGCTTTCTTCGATGTAAGAGGAGGCGGCGCGTTGCGGTATTCGCGGCTTCCGGTCGATTGCCTCCGGCTTCGCTCCCCTCCGTTCTCGCCGCGCTGACGCTCGTGTCGACGGGGAAAGAACCGAAGCCGTCATACCAAGGGACGGGAGAGACCCCTGGCTATCCCCCGACCTTCAGGATTGCCGTCACCAAGCTCGGGTCGTCCGGCATCGGCCTCTCCTCGAAGCCGAGGTGGCGGCAGACCGCGCGCATCGCACGGTTCTCGGCGAGCACGCTCCCCTCGACGCAGCCGATGCCTTCGGCTCGTGCCCAGTCGATCATCATCCGCATCAGCGCGACGCCGAGACCGGTGCCTTTGATATCGGAGCGCACGAGGATGGCGAATTCGCCGGTATCGTGATTGGCGTTGGCGTGCAGGCGCACCGCGCCGAGCATGCGCCGACCCTCCTCCGCCGCCTCGTCGATGGCGACGAAGGCGATGGCGCGGGAATAGTCGAGCTGCGTCAGCCGCGCGAGGAAGACGTGGCTGAAGTCGCGCACCGGGGCGAAGAAGCGCAGGCGCACGTCCTCCGGGTCCACCTGCGCGAAGAAGCTGCGGAACATGTCCTCGTCGTCGGGCCGCACCGGCCGGACGTGGACGCACCGCTCCCCGACATCGAGCCGCCTCTCCCAGTCGGACGGATAGGGCCGGATCGCGAACCGCGGGTGCCAGTTGCCGCGGCGGCGCTCCGAGGGGGGCGGCTCCGGCGCGATGCGCACGCGCGCATCGAGGGCGACGGCGCCGTCGGCATCCGCGAGCAGGGGGTTGATGTCGAGTTCGCGCACCGCCGGCAGGTCGGCGGCGAGCTGGGCGAGCTTCACCAGCAGCAGCGCAATGGCCGGCAGGTCCGCCGCGGGAACGTCGCGATAGGCTTCGAGCCGCCGGGCGACGCGAGTGCGGCCGATCAGCTCGCTCGCGAGCGCAAGGTCGAGGGGCGGCAGCGCGAGAGCGCGGTCGTCGATCACCTCCACCGCCGTGCCGCCGCGGCCGAACACGACCACGGGACCGAAGACGGGGTCTTCGGCGAGGCCGGCGATCAACTCCCGTCCCTGCGGCCGCCGCATCATCGGCTGCACGGCGAAACCCGCTACCCGGGCGTCGGGCCGCAATTCCCGGACTCGCGCGATCATCGCATGCGCCGCCTCGCGCACGTCGGCCTCCGAAGTGAGGCCGAGGCGCACGCCACCGACCTCCGACTTGTGCACCACGTCCGGCGAGACGAGCTTGAGCACCACCGTGCTGCCGCCGGCGATCAGCGGCCACGCGGCCGCCGCGGCCCCGTCGGGATCGGGGGCGAGCGTCACCGGCACCGAGACGATCCGGTAGGCCGTCAGCAACTCGGTCACGGCGTGCGGGTCGAGCCAGGTGCGCCCTTCGGCGAGAGCCCCGTCCACGATCCGGCGCGCGGCCGCGACGTCCGGCGAGAAGTCGCGCGGCAGGGCGTCCGGCGTGCGCATCAGGTCATTTTGCGCCTCGCGGTAGCGCACGAGATGCAGGAAGCCTTCGACTGCGTCGGCATCGGTGGCGAAGAGTGGGATGTTGGCATCAGCGTAGATCGACCGGATCGCCTCGTCCTCGCCGATCGACACGGCGAAGACCGGCTTGCGGCGCCCGGCCTTGCGGGCCTTGGAGACAGTCCCGGCCACGGTCTGTGCCACATCGCGGCTGCCCGCCCGCGCGGTCGGCACGTGGACCGCGACGATGGCGTCGCTGTCGCGGCCCGCCAGCAGCGGTTCGAGGGCGCGGACGTAATCCTCCGGCACCGCGTCGATGCCGAGATCGAGGGGGTTGGCGTGCCGTCCGTGCCGCACGGAGGCGAGCGCCTCCAGCGTCGCCTCCGCCGGCGCTGCCAGCGTGCCGCCGCGGTCGGTGAGATGATCGGCGGCGAGCGCCCCGATGCCGCGCCCGTTGGAGACGATCATCAGCCGGTTGCCGGGGAAAGGCCGCTGGCGCCCCAGGGTCTCCACGGCGGAGAACATGGCGTCGAGCCCGTCCACGGCCAGCAGTCCCGCCCGGCGGAAGGCGGCCTCGTAGACGGCGCCGGGTCGGGCGAGCGCGCCCGTATGGGTCTCCGGCTGGCGGCCCGGTGCCTCGTGGCGGCCGGTGCGCAGCACCACCACCGGCTTGGCGCGGGCCGCCGCCCGCGCGGCCGTCAGGAACTTCCGCGCATCCGCGACATGGTGCAGGGACAGGATGATCGCGCGGGTGTGATAGTCCTCGGCGAAGTAGTCGAGGCAGTCGGCGATATCGATGTCGGCCGAGCGCCCCAGCGTCATCACCGCCGAGAAGCCGACGCCATGTCGCCAGCCCCACTCCGCGATGGCCGAGGCGACGGTGCCGGATTGCGAGATGAGGGCGAGGTCCCCCGGCTTCGGCGGCCGTGCGAGCAGACTCGCGTTCAGGCCGCGGGCGGGCACGCTCAGTCCGACGCTGTCGGGGCCGATCAGCCGCAGGCCGTGCTGCCGCGCCGCCGCCTGGGCCGCGCCGACGGGAGCCGCCTCGCCGTGGCCGAGATGGGCGGACAGGATCACCGCCGCTGCGGCGCCGATCCGGCCCGCCTCTTCGACGATCGCCGGCACCGCGTCCGGGGGCGTCGCGACCATGACGAGATCGGGCGGCTGGGGCATGTCGGCGAGGCGGGGGCTGCATGGCAGCCCGTCGACGCTGGCCTCGCGCGGATGAACGGGGACGATCTCGCCGGTGAAGCCGCCGGCGCGCAGGCCGTCGATGATCGCCCGGCCGACGGAGCCGGGCCGGTCGCCCGCTCCCACCACGGCGATGCGGCGCGGCGCGAGCAGAGCCTCGAATCGATAGGTGCTCATGGGCCGCCTATAGCATCCCGAGGCGAGAGACCGAGCGTCAAACGGTTGATAACGGTCTCAACCGGCCCTGCGGGCGGGTGATGTCGATGAATCGGCGCGCGGCGGGAGGACAAAGGTCGCGCATTGCTTGAACACCATCGGCCAGTGCTCGCGCTCGGCGAGCAGACGGGCAGCGGCGAACGTCAGGTGCTCCATCCGGGCGACCTCGGCGAGGGTGACCCATCCCTGTTTCACCGGCAGGCTCCTGGGGTTAGTGTCGCACGGCGGTCTGCCCGGACCTGTCGGTCCAACCGCGCCCGACAGAGCCCGTTCCGGGCTCTCGTCAGGTCCGCTTTCAATCCGAGGAGTTGTCCGTGCCGTCTTTTGCGACCCGCCAAGCGATGGTCGAGGCGATGTGCCGGATGCTCGATCTCGGCCTCAGCCAGGGGACCTCGGGCAATCTCTCGGTTCGATCCGGTGCGGGCATGCTCGTGACCCCGTCCGGGATCCCCGCCGAGCAGCTTAGTCCCGACGACCTCGTCGAGATGGATTTCGACGGGCGTTGGAACCATCCGCTCGCCCCCTCCTCCGAATGGCGGTTCCATCGCGACATCCTCGCGGCACGGCCCGAAATCGGCGCCGTGGTCCATGCGCATCCACCCTACGCCACGGGCTTTGCGATCTGCGGCCGTGAGATCCCGGCGGTGCATTACATGATCGCCATGGCAGGCGGGCCGACGATCCGGTGCGCGCCCTATGCGCCCTACGGCACGCAACCACTTTCAGACTTTGCCCTCGAAGCCCTCGAAGGCCGCAGTGCCTGTCTGCTTGCCAATCACGGAATGATCGCCACCGGACCCAATCTGTCGAAGGCCATGTGGCTCGCCGTCGAAGTCGAGGCCCTGTGCCGCCAATACGCCATCGCGCTGCAGGTCGGCACGCCATTGATTCTGTCCGATGCCGAAATCGCCGAGACGGTGGAGCGTTTCCGCTCCTACGGCCCCCGAGAGAAATCGAACCACTGAGATCGGCCGGCGCCGTTTGCCGGCTGCGATCCGAATACATGCGATGGCATCGCCGATTATTATCGTTCTAATCTGACGGCCGAGCCTAGAATCGATTGCCGCATCGAGCGTCTACAATCAGACATTTGCCCAAGCGACGATGGGCTCGTCGCTTCGGCGGCCTGCAGATTGAGGTGCGGCGTCGGAGAGAGGTGCAGAAATATAATTTTGGCGAATAAAGAACTAGGCATTATAGCGCAGCAGCCTGTCGGTGTCCTGATACTTGTTCTCAAAAGCGAAAATTTCGATAGATTACAAATATATACAGATTTTTACCTGCCGCGTGTCGGGTGCTGTTTCTGCCGTTTTGGTGCAGCGTGAGCCAAAATGCTCCTCGTTCTGCGGTTGTCGGCAGGATTTCGGTGCAGCCAAGGAGGGAGAAAAGGCTTGCTCAGTTCTACGGGCCGATCTGCGTACTCTTCCCGGCTTGAAGTGCCAAGTTGCATCAGGTTTTCCGACGGTATTGTGGAGTTCTCTATACGACTTTTGGCGAAAATGGGTTTTTAGCCTGAACAAAAGTTCAATTGATTCTCGCAAGTCCGTGAAATGCGTCTTGCGGCCGAACCGATCAAAGGTTAAGTCCGGCGTCATTCAGCGCAGTCGCTCCGTGCTCCGCAATGATGGTGTCGCCCCTGCGGTGCGTATTGTGACAGTGGCTTGCACATACCGGAAGGGATATTGATGATGTCGCTTGAGGACGACTCCGCTGGCGATTACGTGACCCTGGCTGTCGACATCGTCTCAGCCTATGTGGGGAACAACTCGCTGGCCGTGGGTGAATTGCCCGGGCTGATCACTTCGGTTCATGGCGCTCTTGCGCAGTTGTCGAACAAGGCTGTTGAGCCTGAGCAGCCGGCTTTGACGCCGGCGGTGCCGATCCGCCGCTCGATTCAGCAAGATTTCCTCATCTGCCTTGAGGATGGAAAGAAATTCAAGTCGCTCAAGCGGCATCTGCGGACGCGCTACAACCTCTCGCCCGACGAGTATCGCGCGCGCTGGAACCTGCCCGACGACTACCCGATGGTCGCCCCGAGCTACGCCGCCACACGTTCGGAACTCGCCCGGACTATGGGACTCGGCCAGCAACGCCGGAAGTGGCCTGCGAAGGCTGCGCCCGAGGTCACCGCGGAATCGGCTCAGGACGTCGCCCCGGCGCCGCGCCGCCGCGGCCGTGCCCGTGCGGAAGACGCCGCCTGAGCGCAGCCGTCGCAGGGGCGGGACTGCGACTGCTCTTGAGCGATCGAGTTCAATCGCGGCGGCTTATCCACACGCGATCCGCCGTCCTCGCCTCGAAGATCCTCGCACGCGGCGGCGACGTTAGAAGTCAGGCAACGCGTTGAGCGGAACAGTTCCGGCGGAAACCGGGCCGGGGCCCGGCCTCTCGCAGGAATTGTGATGTCCGGCCGGTCGCCCACTGCCACGCGCCTGTTCTGGACGGTCGTCCTCGGAGGATGTGCCGTGCTTCGCTATGGGGTACCGGCTCTTGCCGCCACGGCGGCGGCCTGTCTCGCGATCCTGCTTCATCGCCTCGACCGCCCGCGCCGGTTTCGCTCACTCGTGCGCCGCAGCGCTCGGCGTCACGCCGCGACGCTGGCGCTGAGACGCCGGCAGGAATGCTTCGTCGACGCCTACGGCAACACCATCGAGGATGGGTGGCTGCGCGAGCGCGCCTACTTCGTGGAGCGCACCATTCTCCCGATCATCGAGGAGCGTGGTTTCGCCGACTACGTCGAGCCGCATTTCGACGCGATGGAGGCGATCGTCGAGCGGGTCGCCTGCGCGCACGCGCTGCCCGACGAGATCGATACGCCGGAGGACGGGGTCGCCTACGAGCGATACTGCGCCGAACGCCTTGGCGAGGCGGGCTGGGATGCCCGGCCAACCGGGGCGAGCGGCGACCAGGGTTGCGATGTCATCGCCGAGAAGGCGGGCGTGCGCCTTGTCGTGCAATGCAAGCGCTACACGCGTCCGGTCGGCAACGCGGCGGTGCAGGAGGTCGCGGCGGCGGCCCTGCACTGGTCCGGTGACATGGCGGCGGTCGTCTCGAATGCCGGCTTCACACCCGCCGCCCGCAAGCTCGCCGGCACGACCGGTGTCATGCTCCTGCACCACGACGACCTCTCGACGCTGGCGCCGACTCGCCGGGCCAGTCGCCGCGTGATGACGGCGGGACGCTGAGGCGAGAGCATCGTCCCGAAAGGCGGTCTCCGGCTTTCGGGAAAAGACGATGCAAAAACAATCATATCGAGCCTCGTCCCGAACGGTGGCCGCCGTTCGGGACGAGGCTCGGAAAGGCTACTCCGCCGGCACCGGCCGGCCGGAGGGCGGCACCACCGTCTTGCGGCGCACGGAGAGCCGCGCGGCGCGCTTGCGCCACCAGATCACGACGCCGGTCACCGAGAGCATCGCCACGACGAGCCCCATCAGCGAGATCAGGATGCGGCCCGGAAGGCCGAGGATGCGGCCGGAATGGACCGGAAACTGCGCCTGCACGAAAATGTCCGCGGCGGTGCCGACCCAGGGCTGGCGGTCGCCGATCACCCGGCCATCCGCCCCGTCGAAGTAGATCGCCGCCGGCCCGACGCCCGCGGCGCCGTGATCGTCGCCGGGCTCGAAGTAGCGCGCGGTGTAGAAGCCCTGCATCGGCGTGTAGGCCAGCGCGCCGACAGGCTCCTTCCAGCCGCGGCGCTGGCCTTCGGCCTGCGCCGCCTCCAGAACCTGAGCGTAACTCACCCTCGGCTCGATCGGTTCGAGGGCTGAGACGAAGGAGCGGGTGTTCGACGGATCGGGCGTGACCTGCGAGACGCTCGACATCAGCGGCAGGAACACTTCCCGGTAGAGGTTGAGCGAGAAGGCCGTGAAGGCGAGCAGGAACAGGAGCGCGAAGGTCCAGAGGCTGAAGGCGCGGTGCAGGTCGAAGGTCACCCGGTAGGCGCTGCCCGACGTCTTCACCTTCCAGGCCGGCTTCCAGCGCGACCACCAGCCCCGGCCGAGCTGCCGCTCGACGGAGGCGGGACGCGCTGGGTTGGCGGGCTTGCGCACCGGCAGCGTCAGGGTGAAGCCGACGAAGGAATCGAGGGTCCACACCACGGCGACGATGCCGAGGAGCCAGACACCCCAGCGCTCCTCCCCCCACATCTCCGGCAGGTGCAGGGAGAAGTGCAGCTTGTACAGGAACGAGATCAGCGTCTCGCGGGTGATCGGCCAGACCTGCCCCCATTCCCGACGGCCGAGTTCGGCTCCGGTCACGGGATCGAGGAAGACCTGATTGTAGCCGAGCACGTAAAGCTTGCCCGTCGCGGCATCGACCCGCGGCACCACGAACAGCGACAGCGACCCGCCGGGCTCGGCCGCCAGCGGGACATAGCCGACGCGGGCATGCGGCTCGCGGGTCTCGAACTGACGCACGAGATCGAGGGCGGGGATCGCCGCACCGCGGCTCTCGACCGTGTGGAGATGCGGGTTGAGCCAGTCGTCGAGTTCGTGATCCCAGGAGATCACCGCGCCCGTGAGCCCTGCCACGAGCAGGAAGGCGGCGATCGTCAGACCCGCCCACCGGTGCAGCAGAACGAAAACGGAGCGCGCCATCAAACCCTCGAGCCTGGATCAGAGACGGCTCCATGCCGTCGGAGAAGAAAGGCTTCCGGTCCCTCGACGAGCCCGTCCCGGTCCGGTTCAGTCCGGCTCTCCGCCCAGGCGCTGCACGACAGGCGCTGCGAGAGCGGGACTGTCGATAAAGGCTGTCGCGCCGCGGCGCCAGTCCCCGACGGCCCTTAAGGATCGTGCGCGAGAGGATCACGCGTGAAGATCCGGTGTAGGCGGGCGGGGTGCATTCCGGGTGGTTTAACAACCCTTAAACCCGCCGCATTTACGCTCTCTGACGCAAGGGGCGAACCGCCGTGCCGCAGGGCCGGCCGGCACGTTCGACGGGATCGATCCGGCGGACCACGGACGCGCGGATTCCGAGCAGGGGAGCACAGTCGCGGCAGGCTCGAGATCCCGTGCGGGATCGGCGGCCCCGGACGCATGGAACGCATGGCGCAGTCTCGCGGACGCAAACCACGCAGCGAACCCACCTTCGACATCCCGGAAGGGAGCGATCCGGGCCGCCTCGACGTGCGCCTGTCGCGCAACGATCGGTCCGCGGGCGGACAGCGCGCCTCGGCCGGACGCGCGGCCCCGGCACCGAAGGCGCGCGGGCGCAAGGCGTCCGGCGGCGGCGGCCAACGCCCGCCGCGGCGGCGCTCCTGGCTCGGCCGGCTGGCCTATGCCGGCTTCGTGCTCGGCATCTGGGCAGTGATCGGGCTCGCCGGCCTCATCGCCTACCACGCCTCGCAACTGCCGCCGATCGATCAGCTCGCCGTGCCGAAGCGGCCGCCCAACATCGCGATCCTGGCCAGCGACGGCAGCCTGCTCGCCAATCGCGGCGAGACCGGCGGCCGGGTGGTCTCGATCAAGGAGTTGCCGCCCTACCTGCCCCGCGCCTTCGTCGCGATCGAGGACCGGCGCTTCTATGACCATTTCGGCATCGATCCCGTGGGCATCGCCCGCGCGATCACGCAGAACCTGACGCGGCGCGGCGTGGCGCAGGGCGGCTCGACGCTGACGCAGCAGCTTGCCAAGAACCTGTTCCTCACTCCGGAACGGTCGGCATCGCGAAAAATCCAGGAGGCGATCCTGGCGCTGTGGCTGGAGCATAAATACTCGAAGGACGAGATCCTCGAACTCTACCTCAACCGGGTCTATTTCGGCGCCGGCGCCTACGGCGTCGAGGCCGCGGCCCAGCGCTATTTCGGAAAGCCGGCCAAGAACGTGACGCTGGCCGAGGCCGCCATGCTCGGCGGCCTGGTTCAGGCGCCCTCGCGACTGGCGCCCAACCGCAACCTGAAGGCGGCGCAAGCTCGCGCCGCCCAGGTGCTCGCGGCGATGGAGGATCTGGGCTTCGCCAAGAGCGCCGACGCGAAGGTGGCCCTGGCCCAGCCGGCGCGCCCGGCCTCGACCCGCGGCGGCGGTTCGCCGAACTACGTCGCCGACCTCGTGATGGACGTGCTCGACGACTTCCTGCCGAAGTTCGACGAGGACATCGTCGTCGCCACCACCGTCGATGCGAGCCTGCAGACGGCGGGCGAGAAGGCGCTCACCGACGAACTGAACGCCAAGGGCACCCGCTACAACGTCGCCCAGGGCGCGCTCGTCTCGATGCGTCCGGATGGCGCGATCCGCGCGCTCGTCGGCGGGCGCGACTACGCACAGAGCCAGTTCAACCGCGCCACCACCGCCCGGCGCCAGCCGGGCTCGGCCTTCAAGCCCTTCGTCTACCTCGCCGCGGTCGAGCGCGGTCTGACCCCGGATACGGTCCGCGACGACGGCCCCGTGCGCATCGGCAACTGGGCGCCGGAGAACTACTCGCACAATTATCGCGGCCCGGTTTCCTTGCGCGAGGCGCTGGCGCTCTCGCTCAACACGGTGGCGGTGAAGCTCGGCCAAGAGGTTGGTCCGAAGGCGGTGGTGCAGACCGCGCAGCGGCTCGGTGTCTCCTCCCCGCTTCAGGCCAACGGCTCGATCGCGCTCGGCACCTCCGAGGTGACGCCGCTCGAACTGGTGGGCGCCTACTGCGCCTTTGCCAACGGCGGCACCGGCGTGATCCCCTACGTCATCGCCAGCATCAAGAGTGCCAACGGCAAGGTGCTGTACAAGCGCGGCGAGGGCGGACTCGGCCGCGTCATGGACCCCAACGCCGCCGGCATGATGAATGCCATGATGCACGACGTCTTCACCATGGGCACGGCGAAGAAGGCCGACATTCCCGGCTGGGAGCTGGCCGGCAAGACCGGCACCAGCCAGGAGTTCCGCGACGCATGGTTCGTCGGCTACTCCGCCACGCTGGTGACGGGCGTCTGGCTCGGCAACGACGACGGCGAACCGACCAAGCGAGCCTCGGGCGGCAGCCTCCCGGTCGAGATCTGGAAGGCCTACATGACCACGGCGCTCAAGGGCGAGAAGCCGGTCGGCCTTCCGGGCATGAACCGCTGGCGCGCGCCGCGGCCCGAGGCGGCGCCCGAGCGCGAATCCGGCCCCGGCGGCCTGATCGGCGCGCTGCTCGGCGAACCGGAGCAGACCGCCTCCGCCCTCCCCCCACGGCCGGTCGGCCGCGAGCGGGGCCCGAGCCGGGACGACCGCAACTTCCTCGAGAAGCTGTTCGGGGTCGGCGAGTAGGCTTGGCTCACATCGCCCGGCGGGGAGGACAATTCCTCCCACCGGGTCACCCTCGGCAAAATTTCTGGCCGGGCCCGAACCCTGCATGCGGCTGTGCGCCACATTCGCGCCACGTTGCAGGCATGAGCCTTCGACAGCCTGGACAGGGTCAGGGTTTCTCCTGAACCTCCTGATCGGCGACGGAAGGAGCCCCCGTGTCGACCCGCCTGCCCGACCGTTGCACGCATGGCCCCGGGGCCGCCGCGCACGGGTCGGGCTCCTCCGACGGCCGCCGGAGCCCGAACTGATGCTGCCGCACCATCGCTGGTTCTGGCTCCTCATCCTCCTCGCCTCGGGCGGGGCGGGGCTGCTCTACAACGTCATCTTCGCCGGCGGCGCCTCGCCGCTGGCCGGCTTCACCTACGGCCTCTGCGTTGGCATCTCGGCGCTGGCCTTCGACCGGGGCGTGCTGCTCGCCGGCGTCCAGTCGCGCATCCGCCGCCTGCCCGCAGGCCTCTACGTCGTGGCGGCGGAACTCTCCTACGTGGCGATGATCATCGTCGGCAATGCGCTCGGCGGCTTCGTCGTCTGGCTGCTTGGCCTCACCGGTGACAGCTTGAGCGAGGCGGTGCGCACAACGCCTCGGGTGCTGGCCTACGCGCTCGCCGTTTCGGCGCTGCTCGTCTTCGTGATCCGCATGCGCGACCTGATCGGCGGCGAGGTCTTCATCAACTTCCTCGTCGGGCGCTACCACCGCCCGGTGGAGGAGGAGCGCATCTTCCTGTTCCTCGACGTCGTCGGCTCCACCGCCTTCGCCGAGACCCATGGCGACCTGCGGGCGCAGGAATATCTCAGCGCCGTCTTCGCCACCCTCGCCGAGCCGGTGCGGCGGTTCTACGGCTCGACCGACGATTACATCGGCGACCTCGCCATGATCACCTGGCCGATGGAGCGCGGCCTGAAGGACGCGCGCTGCGTCGAGTGCCTGTTCGCGGTGCGCGAGCGGATCGAGGCCGAGGCGGAAGCGTGGGAGGCGCGCTTCGGGACGGTCCCGCGGCTGCGGGCGGGCCTGCATGGCGGCCGGGTGATCACGGCGGAAGTGGGCGTGGACCGGCACAAGATCGCTTATTTCGGCGATGCCGTGAACGTGGTCGCCCGTGTCGAGGCCCTGTGCCGGCCGCTCGGCGTCGACACGCTGATCTCCGAGGATCTGCTGAAGCGGCTGCCGTGCCTGCCCGAAGGCGTCGTCGTCAGACCGCTCGGCACGCATTCCCTACGCGGGCGCGGACAGCCCCTCTCCGTCGCGACCCTCGAACGCGCGGGGTCGGCGCCGCTCTCGAAGGAGACGGCGCCGCGGATTGCCGCCGCGCCGTAGAGCCGAGTCGGTCGATCAATCAGCCGGCGCGCAGGAGCAGCAGGAGCGCGGCAACCGTCATGACGGCGATCGTCGCGAGAATGCCGCCGCCGCGGCAGGCGAACTGGCGCGGCGAGTTCGTCGGCGCGAACATGCCGATCGGGTGCAGGATGCGCGCAATCACCAGCACGATCAGCAGGCCCCGCACCCAGGCAGGAGAACCACCGCCCGCCTCGTAGAGCGCGATCAGCAGCAGGGTCAGCGGCACGTATTCCTGGAAGTTGCCGTGGGAGCGGATGCGGCGCTGGAGGGCATCCTGCCCGCCATCGCCGAGGAGGACGTTGCCGGTGACACGGCCGCCGATCACCCAGCCGGACAGGCCGGCATAGATCAGGCCCAGAATCGCGGCATAGAAGGCCGTGGTGGTCGGAAAGATCACAGCGCAAAACCTCGGATTGGAAGTGCGACCCGCCGGGCGGCGGATGTCGTCGGCGCTTCGCAACATAGGATGATGCGCGCCGCGTTCCGCCCGCAACCACGATCACGATGGCGTATCCTTGCCGCGACGGTCACGCATCGGCGCCCGGGACCGGCCCTTGATCGGCAAATGGCGGGATAACATTCAGCACTCTGCCGAAAGCCGTTGCCGGTCACGGCAACGCTCGATGCGCTAGATTGTCGTCGAACGGCTCGCCTTCCGGGTCGCGTGGGTCCTGACGTGGGGATCGTTTGTGAGGGGATGTCGGTGGGCGGCAAGCTGATCGCGGTGGCGAACATGAAGGGCGGGGTCGGCAAGACCACCACCGTGGTCATGCTTGCCGAGGCGCTGGCGGCCGACGGGGCGCGTGTGCTGGTGGTCGATCTCGATCCGCAGGCCAGCGTCTCGGTCTGCCTCGCGGGCGACAGGCTGCTCGGCGAGATGATCGTCCGCGGGCGCACGCTGGAGGCCTATCTCGCTCTCAAGCTCATCACCCGCCACAAGCCGGACCTGTCCGCCCGGATCCAGCCCGGCGTCAGCCTGACCGTCCACAAGAACGCGCCGCTCTCGCTCTCACTGCTCCCGTCCGGCCCGCATCTGCGGCTCGTCGAGCGGGAGATCCTCTACGAGCTGACCGAGCGGAAATTCTCGATGCACGCCATCGACGAGCGGCTGTGGTCGGTCTTCCAGGAGGATTTCGTGCCGCTGGCCGCGCGCTACGACTACATCTTCTTCGATTGCGCGCCGGGCATCTCACCGATGACCGAGGTGGCGGTGCGGGCTGCCGACCTCGTGCTCGTCACGTCGATCCCCGACTTTCTCTCGACCTACGGTCTCAACGCCTTCGTCGAGACGATCTGGCGGCGCTCCGGCCGGCAGGCGAGCCACATCGCCCCGCGGAGCCAGCCGCACGTTCTTGTCACCCGCTTCCAGGCTCAGGTGCGCCAGCATCAGCGGACCCTGGCCCGGCTCCAGACCGAGGCGGGCTCTGAGGATGCCGGCTTCCGCCTGCTCCAAACCCGCATCCCGCAGGCGGCGGCGCTTGCCGACGCGCTGGTGCCGGCCGACGGCGCACCGCCGACCTTCTCTGCCAAGTACGGCGCCCATGTCTCCAACGTGCTGATTCCGCTCGTCGCGGAAGTGAAGGAACTCCTCCATGGCCCTTGATGTCGATGGCTACGCCGTGTTGCAGGCGATGGCCTCCGCGCCGGAAGCCTTTCCCGACATCCGCACCGAAATTCCCAAGGTCGCCCGCACCCTCGTCGTGAAGCAGCTCAAGGCGCGGAGCTTGCGCGTGGCGTCGCTGCGCATGATCCGAGAGATCCTGGGCAGCGAGAGCTTCGCCCTGATCGCCGACGGCATGTCGGAGCCCGAGGTGAAAGGGCTCGTGACCCGCCTCGATCCCCACCATCCTGCGCTGAAGACTGCGACGCCGGGTTGGCACCGTCACCGCCTCGCCGCCCTGGCCGCGGGCGACGCTCCATTCCGCAAAGGCGAGACCCGGCCCGAGGATGCGGTGACCAAGGCCCGGACCGTCGAGGCGCCCCCGGAAC
Source organism: Methylorubrum sp. B1-46 (assembly GCF_021117295.1). Lineage (NCBI taxonomy): Bacteria > Pseudomonadati > Pseudomonadota > Alphaproteobacteria > Hyphomicrobiales > Methylobacteriaceae > Methylorubrum > Methylorubrum sp. B1-46. The sequence continues at coordinate 5,239,155 of NZ_CP088247.1, forward strand.
GCGCGCTGGCCAGCCGCCCCTTCGCCGCCGTGTGGGACGGCAAGGACCACGACGCGCCGGCCGTGAAGGAAGGCCGGGAAAAGAAGGATAAGGACAAGGATCGGAAGGAGCGCAAGGGCAAGAAGAAGAAGGGCTGACGTAGCCTTCCTCCCGCTCGCCGCGCCGGGTCTGGGGCTTTCCAGATAGCCGCTCGACTGGTGGGATATCGTCTGCCGCCCTCGCGAGTGTCAGCGAAGCGATTCCGGTGGCGCGACCTTTCCGGCCCTGTGGCACCCTGGCTCGCTTCGGCTCCGCCTCGCGATGACGGAGGCGGGCAAGACCCGACGCGGGCAAACCGAAACGAGATTACGGCTCGTCGCTGAACAGGACGGCGTAGCGCGCTTCGAGCGCGGCGAGCCGACCCTGGCCCTCCAGCACGGCGACCCGGTGCTGGCGGGTCACGTCGAGGAGACCGTCGGCCATCTCGCCCTCACCGCAGAGGCGGGCCCGATCGGAGATCTGCGAGAGCTGGTCGGCCATCAGGCCATCGATCCGTATTCCCTCCGCCAGCGCCTGCATCAGACCCAGCATCTCCTCGCGGATATGCGCCTGCGGTGTCGAGGAGGCGGGGATACGGTCCGTCACGGTACTCGCGAAAGTCAGGCCGACAACGTCAGAAGGCTGCCGAGACGAAGCTGCCGAGACCTGGCCTCCGCGGCCACTGCATAGGATAGACTTGGCGTGCTTTTCCTGCAGGGGCCCAGAGCTGCGCCCCGGCGGCCGCATTCGGGTCAGCCCAGGGTCTGCCAATCCGGGATCTGCCAACGAAGAAGGGGCCGCCTCTCGGCGACCCCTCCCGCGTTCTTCGATCTTGGACGTGGACTTTAGAAGTCCATGCCGCCCATGCCGCCGCCGGGCATCGCCGGGGCCGGGCTGTCCTTCTTCGGCGCGTCCGCGACCATGGCTTCCGTGGTCACCAGCAGGCCGGCAACCGACGCCGCGTCCTGAAGGGCGGTGCGCACGACCTTGGCCGGGTCGACGATGCCGGCCTGGATCATGTCGACGTACTCTTCGGTCTGCGCGTTGAAGCCGAAGGTCTCGGAGCCGGTGTTGTCGGTGATCTTGCCGACGACGATCGAACCCTCGACGCCCGCGTTCTGGGCGATCTGGCGGATCGGGGCCTCAAGCGCCTTGAGCACGATCTTGATGCCGGCCTGGACGTCCGGAACGTCGGACTTCAGCTCGGCGACCGCCTTCTTGGCGCGGAGCAGAGCCGTGCCGCCGCCGGGGACGATGCCCTCTTCCACCGCAGCGCGGGTGGCGTTGAGCGCGTCGTCCACGCGGTCCTTCTTCTCCTTGACCTCGACCTCGGTCGCGCCGCCGACGCGGATCACCGCGACGCCGCCCGCGAGCTTGGCCAGACGCTCCTGAAGCTTCTCGCGGTCGTAGTCCGAGGTGGTCTCCTCGATCTGCGCCTTGATCTGCCCGACGCGGGCCTCGATGTCGGCCTTCTCGCCGAGACCGTCGATGATCGTGGTGTTCTCTTTCTCGATGCGGACGCGCTTGGCGCGGCCGAGCATCGGCAGGGCGACGTTCTCGAGCTTGATGCCGAGATCCTCGGAGATGGTCTGGCCCTTGGTGAGGATCGCGATGTCCTCGAGCATCGCCTTGCGGCGATCACCGAAGCCCGGAGCCTTCACGGCCGCGACCTTCAGGCCGCCGCGCAGCTTGTTCACGACGAGCGTGGCGAGCGCCTCGCCCTCGATGTCCTCGGCGATGATGACGAGCGGCTTGCCGGTCTGCACCACTGCCTCGAGCACCGGCAGCATCGGCTGGAGCGAGGAGAGCTTCTTCTCGTGGATGAGGATGTAGGGGTCCTCGAGCTCGGCGACCATCTTCTCCGCGTTCGTGACGAAGTACGGGGAGAGGTAGCCGCGGTCGAACTGCATGCCCTCGACGACGTCGAGCTCGGTCTCGGCGGTCTTGGCCTCCTCGACGGTGATGACGCCCTCGTTGCCCACCTTCTGCATGGCGTGGGCGATCATCTCGCCGATCTCCTTGTCGCCATTGGCGGAGATCGTGCCGACCTGGGCCACTTCCTCGGAGGAGGCGACCTTCTTGGCCCGCGCTGTGATGTCCTTCACGGCGGCCTGGGTGGCGAGGTCGATGCCGCGCTTCAGGTCCATCGGGTTGATGCCGGCGGCCACGTACTTGGCGCCCTCGCGGACGATGGCCTGGGCCAGCACGGTCGCGGTGGTGGTGCCGTCACCGGCGATGTCGTTGGTCTTCGAGGCCACTTCGCGCACCATCTGGGCGCCCATGTTCTCGAAGCGGTCGGAGAGCTCGATCTCCTTGGCGACCGTCACACCGTCCTTGGTGATGCGGGGGGCGCCGAAGGACTTCTCGATGACGACGTTGCGGCCCTTAGGACCGAGGGTGACCTTGACGGCATCCGCGAGGATGTCGACGCCGCGCAGCATCTTGTCGCGAGCGTCGGCGGAGAAACGAACGTCTTTCGCTGCCATGTGAGTACCTGCCTCAAATGAGAGTGTCGGAAAGCCCTGAAGCCAGCGGGAGCGGCCTCGAAGGGCGGTGAAGCGGGCGCGGCCTTAGGCGGCGACGACGCCCATGATGTCGGATTCCTTCATGATGAGGAGATCCTGGCCGTCGATCTTGACCTCGGTGCCGGACCACTTGCCGAACAGCACGCGGTCACCGACCTTCACGTCGAGGGCGTTGACGCGGCCCTGCTCGTCGCGGGCGCCAGGGCCGACGGCGACGATCTCGCCCTCTTGCGGCTTCTCCTTGGCGGTATCCGGGATGATGATGCCGCCCTTCGTCTTCTCTTCGCTCTCGATGCGACGGACGACGACGCGGTCGTGCAGCGGACGGAACTTCATGAGCTGCCCTCTTGCTTCGAAATGGCGGTTGGTCTTCATGCGGCCGGGACGACCGCGCTCCACCTGATTGTTAGCACTCGAAACGACTGAGTGCCAACGACGGCCGCGAGATAGGCTCGGGCGGTTTTCGAGTCAAGGCGCAGCTTCTTCCCGGCTGCGGCGTTTCTGCACGAATTTCGCGTGCATCCCGCACGACACGGACGATTCCTCCCGATGATGAGCCTGCACGGAGCGAGCGGCGCCGTCGAACACGGCGGCACGGACGGCAGCGCGAGCCTGCCCGATCATGCGCTCTGGATCGACTTGAACGACCCGACCGCGGAAGAGGCGGCACGGGTCGAGGAGAAGACCGGCATTCGCATTCCGTCGCGCGCAGCCCTCAGCGAGGTGTAATCGTCGAGCCGCCTGCGGCGCAACCGCGACGGACTCTCGCTCTCGACGCCGATGGTGACCTTCGACCGCTCGGATTTCAGCCTCAAGCCGCTGGGCTTCCTGCTCACCGCCGATCATCTCGTCACCGTGCGCTTTCACGAGATGCGGGCCTTCGCGGCGGTGCGCAAACGTGTGGATGACGGGGACGGCGACGGCAGCACCAGCACGCGGATGTTCCTGCTCGTGATCGAGGAACTGGTCGATAATCTCGCCGATCTGCTGGAGGAGATGTCGGGCGATCTCGACAGCCTCTCCACCCGCATCTTCGACTTCGATGGCGGCGCACGGCCGGGCGCACGGAAGGGCGACACCACAGCCCCGAAGCGCCGCGACCTCGCGCTGCGCCGCCTGCTCCGCTCGGTCGGGCGCCACGGCAAGTCGCTCGCCAAGGTCCGTGCCAGCCTGCTCGGGCTCGCGCGGATCGTCGCCTTCACCAAGAGCGAGTGCCAGCAGACGCTCGGCGAGGACGAACTGCCCCGCTTCGACACGCTGGCGCGCGACATCGCCTCGATCGACGAGTTCGAGACGCGACTCTCCGAGACTGTGCAGTTCCTGCTCGATGCGACCCTCGGGCTCATCAACATCGAGCAGAACAACGCTTTCCGCGTCCTCACCGTCGTGTCGGTGGTCGGCGTGCCGCCCACTCTCGTCGCCTCGATGTACGGCATGAATTTCAAGCACATGCCGGAACTCGACTGGGCCTACGGCTACCCCTACGGCCTTGCCCTGATCGCGATCTCAGCGGTCGTCCCGCTGCTCTACTTCAAGACGAAGGGCTGGCTCTAAGCTATCGTTTTGCACCGCCATTTCCGAAGAGTCGGTGACCACCGTCAGGGACGGTGCTCTCGCGCCGCGTGGGGAGGCGCACGTTTCGGGAGCATCCCGCGTCTCAGTGGCTGAGGCCGGGGAAAAGGTTTTGCAGGCTCGTCACCATCATCTCCATCGCGACGGCGGCGAGGATCATGCCCATCAGGCGGCGCGTGATCGCGGTTGCTGTTGCGGAGAGGTGCCGGCCCAGCCATGGGGCGGAGAGCAGCGCGACCGTCAGCAGGGCGAGGAAGGCGCCGACGCCGATCGCGAGTTCCAGCCAGTTCCCCTTCGTTTCGGCGGCGTGGCCGTAGACGATGAGCGTGGCGATCGTTCCCGGACCGACGAGCAGAGGGATCGTCAGCGGATAGATCGCGACGCTCGCCGCATCGATCGTGTCTTCCCTCTCATTGGGGGTGCGGCCGTGCGTCCGGCTCGATGAGCCCTGCAGCATCGAGAGCGCGATCGTCAGAACGATGAGCCCGCCCGCCAGACGAAAGTCGTCGACGCTGAGCCCGAAGGCGTCCAGGACAAGCTGCCCACCGAGGATCGAGACGAGGCAGCCGATCGTGGTCCCGAGCGCCGCCGTGGCGGCCACCCGCCGACGTACGGCGTCCGACGCGCCCTCGGTGAGGGACAGGAACACTGGTACGTTCGCGATCGGGTTCATGATGGCGAACAGGGCAGCGAAGACCTTCGTGACGAAGGGTAGGTCGATCGACATCGCGAGCCTCTGTTTCGAACGCGTCCGGCTCATAGCATGCCGCGGGCCTCGGCACGGCGGGCCGGCATCGATCGGCAACGGCGAGCGGGGATATGGGTCCGTACCGCAACGGCGGTGACGCGGCCGCCCCACAATTCAGGCTTTGTTGGCGGCTAGCTGCGAGTCTCGCCTGTGAACGACACTTGGCTCCAGGCTGAGCGAGCAGCGCACCCCGTCCCATGGCCGTCATCGCCGCCTTCATCCTCAATGCCGGGCTGAACTTCGTCCTCGGCATCGCCATCGCCCGGATGCTGGGGCCGGCCGATTTCGGTCGCTTCGCCCTGGCGACGGCCGGGGCGGTCGTGCTCAACACCCTGCTGTTCGAGTGGCTGCGGCTCTCGGCGACGCGGTTCTACTCGGCGCGGGTGCGCGAGGCCGAGCCGTGGATCCGCCGGGGGCTCGATCAGGCCTATGGGGCCGTCGCGGTGGCGCTGTTCGCCGCCGCCGCCCTCTGCGCCGGGCTCGGGATCGCCGTCGATCCGACCCCCGAGGGCCGGTGGGTGATGACCGCCGGCACCATGGTCGCGGCGATCGGCATCGGACTGTTCGATTATCATGCGGCGCTCGCCCGCGCCCGTTTCATCGGCGGCGCCTATCTCCGGCTCGTGGTGTGGAAGAACGGTCTCGCCTTCATCCTGATGGCCGGCACCGCCTGGCTGTTTCCCCAACCGGTCTGGGTGCTGATCGCGGGCGGCGCGAGCCAATTCCTCGCGGTGCTGCCGATGCGCAAAATTCTCGGCGACAAGCTTCTCGGTGACGGGCTGCTCGGACACGCACCCGCCTCGCCCCACGGCCAGATGCGAAGGACCCTGCGCCTGTTCGCGGCCTACGGCCTGCCCCTGATCGCGGCCAACGCCGTCTACCAGATCATGCCCTTCCTCAACCGGGCCGCCATCGCCGGGACCGCGGGATTCGCCGAGGCGGGCTACTTCGCGCTCGCCGCCGATCTCGGCTCGCGCGCCTTCTCGACGCTCGGGGCGGCCCTCGACCTGCTCCTGTTCCAGATCGCCGTGCAGGCCGAGGAGCATCACGGGCGCGAGGCCGCCGAGACCCAGGTCTCACGCAACATCGCCATCGTGGTGGCGCTGCTCCTGCCCTGCGCCGCCGGCTACTGGGCGGTGACCCCGGCGCTTCAGGCGCTGATCGTGCCGGAGGAATTCCGCGGGCCGTTCGCGGATTACACCGACCTGCTGATCCCGGGCCTGTTCTGCCTCTCGATCATGAACTTCGCTCTCAATCCGATTTTCCAGATCCGGCGCCGGACCAGCCCGGTCGTCGCCGCCGCCCTGGCCGGCTTGGCCGTCAACGGTGTCGGCCTCCTCGTGTTGCCGCGGTGGATTGGACCGCAGGGCGTCGCTGTCGCGCAGACGCTGGGTCTCGCTACGGCGGTCGTCGTGCTCGGCTTGCGGGCCCTGACGGGAGCCGAGCGCCTGCCTCTGCCGGGGCGCGACCTCGCCCTGACCGTGGGCGCCTGCTTCGCCATGGTTCTGGCAGTGCTGCCGTTCCGCGGCCTGGAGCCGACGCTGGCCCTGCCGGCCTGCATCGGTGCCGGGGTGCTGGTCTACGGCGCGCTGGTCTGGTTCCTCGACATCGCGGGGCTGCGCACGGTGGTGCGGGAGCGCTTTCCGAAACGGCTTACCGCGCCCGTTCGTTGAGGCGGGCATCAAGGCCCGCTTGCCAGGCTCGTCCAATCGGGGTTTGAGTCCGGACGCGCTTTCAAAAACGCCCAAAAGAAACCCCACGGGACGGAAACGATGATCTCATACGCGCCGGCGACTGAGCAGGAGGCGGCCGCTATCGTCGCGCAGGCGGCCGGCCGCTCGGAGCCGCTGCGGCTCGTCGGCGGCGGCACCAAGGCGGCGTTCGGACGTCCGCCCCAGGACGAGGCGACGCTTTCCGCGACCGGACTCACCGGCATCACCCTCTACGAGCCGGCGGAGATGGTCGTCGCCGCCCGCGCCGGCACGCCGCTCGCCGAGGTGGAGGCTCTGCTGGCCGGGCGCGGCCAGATGCTGCCCTTCGAGCCGATGGATCACCGCCCGCTCCTCGGGTCCACCGGCGAGCCGACCTTCGGCGGGGTGGCGGCCGCCAACAATTCCGGGCCGCGGCGCATCAATGCGGGCGCGGCCCGCGACAGCCTGATCGGCGTGCGCTTCGTCAACGGCCGCGGCCAAGCGATCAAGTCCGGCGGGCGGGTGATGAAGAACGTCACCGGCCTCGACCTCGTGAAGCTGATGGCCGGCTCCTGGGGCACCCTCGGCCTGCTGACGGAAGTCACTTTCAAGGTGCTGCCGGTGCAGGAGCAGGTCACGACCCTGGTCCTGCCGGGCCTTGACGACGCGACGGCGGTCGAGGCGCTCGCCGCCGCCCTCGGCTCGCCGTTCGAACTCACGGGCGCCGCCCATCTGCCCGGCGGGGTCGGCGGCGGCGAGCCGCGCACACTGATGCGCGTCGAGGGTTTTTCTAAGTCGGTGGCGTATCGCCTCGGCGAGTTGCGCCGGCTGCTGCGCCGTTACGGGGAGGCGCATACCGCCGAGGGCGAGGCCAGCGCCGCGCTCTGGGGCGCGGTGCGCGATGCGACGCCGCTGGCCGAGCCGCGCGGCGCCGCGATCTGGCGGATCTCCACCGCGCCGACCCGCGGGCCGGCGGTCACCGCAGCGATCGGGGCCGAGCGCGGCGCGCGCTGGTTCTACGATTGGGGCGGCGGCCTGATCTGGCTCGCCACCGACCCTGCGGACGATGCCGGTGCCGCCGTGATCCGCGCCGCCGTGAAGGCAGCCGGGAGCGGCCACGCGACGCTGGTGCGCGCGCCCGAGACCCTGCGCGCCGCGGTCCCCGTCTTCGAGCCGCTGTCCGAGCCGCTGATGCGGATCACCGCCGGCATCAAGGCCGCGCATGATCCGGCCGGTATCTTCAACCCCGGCCGGATGTATGCCGGCATCTGATCGAACGCCGCGTCAGAACACGAACCGCAGGCCGGCGTAGAGGAGCCCGGCCAGGGTGATCGCCGCGGGGAGGGTGAGCAGCCACGCGATGGCGAGGTTGCGCACCGTGGCCCATTGCAGGCCGGACCCGTTGGCCGCCATGGTGCCGGCCACGCCGCTCGACAGGATGTGGGTGGTCGAGACCGGCAGGCCGTAGGCCTCGGCGAGGCCGATGGTGCCCGCCGCGGTGATCTCGGCGGACGCCCCCTGGGCGTAGGTCAGGTGCTTCTTGCCGATGCGGCTGCCGACGGTGACGACGATGCGCTTCCAGCCGACCATGGTACCCAGGCCGAGCGCCAGGGCGACGGACACCTTCACCCAGGTCGGGATGTAGCGAGTGCCGTCGTTCAGGCTCGTCTCGTAGGTCTTCAGCGTCTCCGCCTCGTCGCTGACGAACAGGCCTTCACGCTTCCTCAGGCTGTGGATGGCGTCGGAGGCGAGATACATGTCGTTGCGCAGGTTCGGCGTCGCCTCCGCCGGCACGTGCCGGAGCGCTCCGTACGCCTTCACCTGCGTGGCGATGTCGTTCGAGAGGGCAGCGAGCGCGGCGTAGACCTCCGGCCGATCGAGATCCTTCTTGCCCGCGGCCTCGGTGATCTGCGCCCGTGCCTCGGCCGGGCTCGGCAGCGGAGCCTGTTCCGCCCGCTTCTGGAAGACCGTTCGGGCGTGCTCGGAGACCTGAATGAAGGCGGGCGTCGATGCTTCCGACATCGTCCGGTTGAGCGCGTAGGCGGTGGGCGCGGCACCGATCAGGATCAGCATGATCAGGCCCATGCCCTTCTGCCCGTCATTGCCGCCATGGGCGAAGGAGACGCCGCCGCAGGTCAAAATCAGCAGGGCGCGGATCCAGAGCGGGGGCGGCGCGTCGGCCTCCGGCTCCCGGTAGAGGGCGCGGTTGCGGATCAGGAAGCGCATCGCCAGCAGCAGCAGGCCCGCCATGACGAAGCCGACGACCGGGCTGAACAGCAGGGCGCGCAGCACGCTCCACGCCTGATCCCACTGCACGCCGGACGTGTCCGACCCCTCGGGAGCGAGGAGCTGGTTGGCAAGGCCGACGCCGAGGACCGAGCCGATCAGCGCGTGTGAGGAGGAATTCGGCAGGCCGAGCGCCCAGGTGCCGAGGTTCCAGATGATGGCCGCGATGAGCAGCGCGAAGATCATCGCGTAGCCCGCGCTCGAACCCGCCTTGAGCACCAGTTCGACGGGGAGCAGCGTCACCACGCTGTAGGCGACGGCGCCGGTCGAGACGACGACACCGAGGAAATTCAGGACACCCGAATAGACCACTGCGACGGCGGGGGGCAGGCTGTGGGTGTAGATCACCGTCGCGACCGCGTTGGCGGTGTCGTGAAACCCGTTCACGAACTCGAAGCCGAGTGCGATGAGCAGCGCGAGGCCGAGCAACGCGAAGGCGCCGATCGCCAGCGGCGGCTGGCCGGCCGCCTGCATGTCGGTGATCAGGTTGAACAGCGCGTAGCCGATGCCGCCGACGAGCACGAGAAAGAACAGGCCGATACCCGCCGGATGCGTGCGCCCGCCGAGATTTGGACCGTGGGCCGACGGTTCGGCGCGCTCGGCGGTCGAACCGTCGCTCGCCAGGCTGAGAGCGTCTGACATCTGAACCTCGAAGACCTTCGACGGCTGCGATCGGTATGGGTCGGCATGGATGCGGACCGATCCCGCTCGCCGGGCCACCGCCTTGAAGTGACAAGGCAGCACCTGCCGCCGCACCGGATCCGCCACCGAACTTACAAATGTTTATGAGCTTTGCGGTTCCGTGAATTTTTGATGACGCTTGCGGAAGGACGATTCGGGCAGATGTCTTGAAGCTTTGGACTGTCGCTCCTCGTTCCTGATCCGAATTGGCTCGGAGATAAATTGACGCTCGTTCCGATCGCGGAGACCCGCGGCAGGCGGGACGCGGCAGGCCGGATCGTCGTAGAACGTCCTCCATGTTGACGCTCGCGCTCTCACTTGCCCTGCTCGTCGTGCTGGTCCTCATCATCGTCCGGCGGCGGAACCTTACCATCCTGATGAGTATCGGCAGCCTGATCGCGGCACTGCTTGCCATGCTCTTGCTTCAGGATCTCGGTCTCCTGCCCGGCTCGCAGGGTCCGCTGACCCATACCCGGCCGCAGACCGTGGACGACTTGCGCCGTTGACGGGGCGCCGATGCAAGGCTTGGCTAGGGAACTCTCCCGGCCTTCGCGCGTCTGCCGCGAGGAGCCCGGCTTTTCCGCCGAGACCCGACGGCTTGGAGCCCGCCCTTGCGCAACCTTCTCCTGCTTCTGATCCTGATCGCAGGCGGTTTCGTCCTGACGGCCATGTACGTCGCGCCGAAGCAGCCCGAGTTGCGCGGCTGGTACGAGACCAACGCTTGCCCGTATCTCGACCAGATCAGCCCGAAGATCTGCGAGCCGATCCGTGCCGCGAAGGGCACGGACCGGACCTGAGACCTCGCTTGCGCCGGGCCTTCGATTGGTTCTTCCGCGATCGGCGCACCGGCGCCGTCGTGATCGGCCAATGGCCGAATGCCCCCCTGTGGATCTTCGCCGCCGCCTCGGCCCTGGAATGGCTGCTTGAGGCGGTGATGCCCGGCCTGCCGGCTCCGGTCTTCGCTGGACTTCGGGTCGTCGCGCTCCTGAGCCTCAGCGTCTGGGCGATCGATGAGATCGCCCGTGGGGTCAATCCGTGGCGGCGCTGCCTCGGGGCCGCCGTGCTGATCGGGATCGTGGTCAGCCTCGGCTTCGGCGGTCTGGGCCGCGCGTGAGCGGCCCCTTCGATCTCCTCGTGATCGGCGGCGGCATCAACGGCGTTGGCATCGCCCGCGACGCCGCTGGGCGGGGGCTTCGCGTGCTGCTGTGCGAGCGCGGCGACTTGGCCGAGCACACCTCGTCCGCCTCGACCAAGCTGATCCATGGCGGCCTGCGCTACCTCGAACAATACGAGTTCCGGCTCGTGCGCGAGGCGTTGGCCGAGCGCGAGCGGCTGATGCGGCTCGCCCCGCACATCATCTGGCCGCTGCGCTTCGTCCTGCCGCACGATGCCGGCCTGCGCCCGGCCTGGATGCTGCGGGTCGGGTTGTTCCTCTACGACCACCTCGCGCGCCTCAAGACGCTGCCGCGCTCGGAGGCGTTGCGCCTCGGCCGGGACGGTGTCGGCGCGCCGCTCCAGAAGCGCCTGACGCGCGGCTTCGCCTATTCCGATTGCTGGGTCGAGGACAGCCGCCTCGTCGTGCTGAACGCCCTCGACGCCGCCGAGCACGGCGCGGAGATCCGCACTCGCACCACCGTGGAATCCGCCCGGCGCGAGGCCGGCGCCTGGACCATCACCCTCTACGATTCCGAGCGGCGGCAGCGGGAGAGCGTGCGGGCCCGCATCGTCGTCAACGCCGCCGGCCCCTGGGTCGGCGAGACGCTGCTGCGCACGCTCGCGCTCGAGGCCCGGCCGAAGGTGCGGCTCGTCAAGGGCAGCCACATCGTCGTGCGGCGGCTCTACGAGGGCGATCAGGCCTACATCCTGCAGCAGCCCGACCGGCGCATCGTCTTCGCCATCCCCTACGAGCGTGACTTCACCCTGATCGGCACCACCGACGTGGCGCACGAGGGCGAGCCCGGCCCGGTTCGCATCTCGGCCGAGGAGACGCGGTATCTCTGCGCCTGCATCAACCGCTCGTTCGAGCGCTCGATCGGCCCGGACGATGTGGTCTGGAGTTTTTCGGGGCTGCGCCCGCTCTACGACGATGCCGCCGCGAACGCCTCGGCGGTGACCCGCGACTACGTGCTCGAACTCGACCACGACGGGCCGCCGGTCCTGTCGGTGTTCGGGGGCAAGATTACCACCTATCGGCGGCTCGCCGAGCACGCGATGGAGAAGCTGAGGCCGCACCTACCGGGCATGAAGCCTGCCTGGACCGGCGGAGCGCCGCTGCCCGGCGGCGATATGCCCGGCGCGGATTTCGAAGAGTTTGCGAGTACGCTCGCAGCCGAGTACCCGTTCCTGCCCGAGGCGACGGTCAGGCGGCTCGCCCGCGCCTACGGCACCCGCGCCGCCCGGCTGCTCGGCGATGCGCGTGCCCTCCCCGATCTCGGCGAGACCTTCGGCGGCGATCTCAGCGCCCGCGAGGTCGACTACCTGGTGCGGCACGAATGGGCGCGCGCGTCCGACGACATCCTCTGGCGCCGCTCGAAGCTCGGCCTGCACATGGATCGAGAGGGGGTCGCGCGGCTCGGGCGCTACCTCGCCGCCGCATCCGGTCCCGGATCTCAGCGGCCGTAGACGTCCTCCAGGCGGATGATGTCGTCCTCGCCGGTATAGGAGCCGACCTGCACCTCGATCAGTTCGAGCGGGATCTTTCCGGGGTTGGTCAGGCGGTGCATCGCGCCGATCGGCAGGTAGACCGCCTCGTTCTCGTGGACGAGGATGATTGAATCGTTGAGCGTCACCTCGGCGGTGCCCTTCACCACCACCCAGTGCTCGGCCCGGTGGAAGTGCTTCTGCAGCGAGAGCCGCCCGCCCGGCGTCACCATGATCCGCTTCACCTGGAAGCGCTCGCCGATGTCGATGCGCTGATACCAGCCCCAAGGCCGGTACATCCGGCGATGGGCGTCCGCCTCCGGATGCGCCTTCTCGCGCAGCACCGTGACGAGATCCTTGACCTTGCCCGACTGCGCCTTCGAGGCGACCAGCACCGCATCCGGAGTCGCGACCACAACCACGTTGTCGAGCCCGACCACCGTGGTGAGCCCGTCGCCCTCGCTGTGCACGAGGCTGCCGGTCGTCTCCACCAGCTCGACCCGCCCGCGTACGGCGTTGCCCTGCGCATCGCGCTCCAGCACTTGCCAGACGGCGTCCCAGGTGCCGACATCCGACCACGCGAAGGAGACCGCCAGCACCCCCGCGCGGGTGGTGCGCTCCATCACGGCGTAGTCGATCGAGGTTTTCGGGGCCCGCGCGAAGGACGCCGCCTCAAGCCGGACGAAGTCGAGATCGGTGGCGGCGTTCGCGAGCGCCCCGCGGGCGGCTTCCAGCACCTGCGGAGCGTACGCCTCCAGCTCAGAGATCATCACGTCGGCGCGGAACAGGAAGTAGCCCGAGTTCCACAGGGCGCCGTCCCCGATCAGACGCTCGGCCCCAGCGATATCCGGCTTCTCGACGAAGCGCTCGACACGGTAGATACCCGGAGCGTTGGGAAGTGCGCCGCCGGTGCGGATGTAGCCGTACTCGGTCGCGGGCCGGGTCGGGGTGATGCCCAGCGTCATGATCTGGCCGAGCCGGGCGCCGCGGGCGGCTTCCTGCGCGGCCTGAGCGAAGGCGGCGGCATCCTCGATCACGTGGTCGGCGGCCATGACCAGCACCACCGTCGCCGGACCCCGGTGTGCGCCGTGGAGCGCGGCCACCGCCACGGCGGCGGCGGAATCGCGCCGCTCGGGTTCGAGCAGAATGTCGGCGGAGATACCGCTCTGCGCCAGTTGCTCGGCGACGATGAAGCGGGACTCGGCGGACGCGATTACGGTCGGCTTTGCGAACACGCGCCCGTCGGCGACGCGGCGGACGGTGGCCTGGAAGGTCGAGGTTGCGGGATCGACGAGCGGCGTGAACTGCTTCGGCATGCTCTCGCGCGAGGCCGGCCACAGCCGCGTGCCCGAACCGCCGCAGAGGATCACGGGCAGGATTGTTTCGTGGTCCGCCTCGGCCATGGCCCAGCCCCGTCGCGTATCGAGAGGCGCCAGCCGGTCGGAACAAGTGCGGGAGCGGCAAGCGCGAAAATCAGCCCCGCCCTCTTAGCTGATCCACCCGCACGGCACCACGAGGCGGGCCGACATGCCTGCGATTCAGGTAAATCCGGAGAAAGCCGGTCGAGAAACGGCGGAGGCAGAGCCTCCGCCCGGACTTGGAAAGGGCTATTCAGCCGCCTGCCGCTCGCCGTAGCCGAGACGTCCGTTGAGCTCGCCCAGCAGCTTCACCGCCGCTTCCGCAATCACCGTCCCCGGCGGGAAGATCGCCGAGGCGCCGGCGGCGTAGAGCGCGTCGTAATCCCCCGGCGGGATCACGCCGCCGACCACGATCATCACGTCGTCGCGTCCCTCCGTCTTCAGCGCGGCCTTCAATTCCGGCACCAGCGTGAGGTGACCGGCCGCCAGCGAGGAGACGCCGACGATGTGCACGTCGTTCTCCACCGCTTGCCGCGCAGCTTCCTCCGGCGTGGCGAAGAGCGGCCCGATATCGACGTCGAACCCGAGGTCGGCAAAGGCCGAGGCGATCACCTTCTGGCCGCGGTCGTGCCCGTCCTGGCCCATCTTGGCCACCAGGATGCGCGGGCGGCGCCCGTCATTCTCCTCGAAGGCCTCGACGAGGCCGCGGACCTTCTCCACCACCGGCGACATGCCGCCCACCTCTCGCTTGTAGACGCCCGAGATCGAGCGGATCTCGGCGCGGTGACGGCCCCAGGCCTTCTCCAGCGCCTCCGAGATCTCGCCGACCGTGGCCTTGGCCCGCGCCGCGTTCACCGCCAGTTCGAGCAGGTTGCCCTCCCCGTCCGCGGCCTTCGTTAGGGCGGCGAGTGCCGCATCGACGTCGGCCTGGTTGCGCTCGGCGCGCAGGCGCTTGAGCTTGTCGATCTGCTTGGCGCGCACGTCGGCGTTGTCGACGCGAAGCAGATCGATCTTCATCTCGTCGTCGGGCTTGTACTTGTTGATGCCGACAATCGTCTGCCGGCCGGAATCGATCCGCGCCTGGGCGCGCGCTGCCGCCTCCTCGATGCGCAGCTTCGGGATGCCGGCCTCGATGGCCTTGGCCATGCCGCCGAGCGCCTCGACCTCGCGAATATGCTCCCAAGCGCGGTCGGCGATGTCCCGGGTCAGCCGCTCGACATAGTAGGAGCCGCCCCACGGATCGATGATCCGGGTGGTGCCGCTCTCCTGCTGCAGGAAGAGCTGCGTGTTGCGGGCGATGCGGGCCGAGAAGTCGGTGGGCAGCGCCAGCGCCTCGTCGAGCGCGTTGGTGTGGAGCGACTGCGTCCCGCCTTGCGTCGCCGCCATCGCCTCGATGCAGGTGCGGGTGACGTTGTTGAACACGTCCTGCGCGGTGAGCGACCAGCCGCTCGTCTGCGAGTGGGTGCGCAGCGGCAACGACTTGTCGCTCTTCGGCTCGAACTCCTTGACGAGCTTGGCCCAGATCAGGCGCGCGGCCCGCATCTTGGCGATCTCCATGAAGAAGTTCATCCCGATCGCCCAGAAGAACGACAGACGCGGCGCGAACTGGTCGATGGTGAGGCCCGCCGCAAGACCCGCCTTGATGTACTCGACGCCGTCGGCCAGCGTGTAGGCGAGTTCGAGATCCTGCGTCGCCCCGGCCTCCTGCATGTGGTAGCCGGAGATCGAGATCGAGTTGAACTTCGGCATGTTCTTCGAGGTGTAGCCGAAGATGTCCGAGATGATCCGCATCGATCCCTTGGGGGGATAGATGTAGGTGTTGCGGACCATGAACTCCTTGAGGATGTCGTTCTGGATCGTGCCGGCGAGCTTTTCCGGCGGCACGCCCTGCTCCTCGGCTGCGACGATGTAGAGGGCGAGCACGGGCAGCACCGCGCCGTTCATCGTCATCGACACCGTCATCTCGTCGAGTGGGATGCCGGAGAACAGGGTGCGCATGTCGTAGATCGAGTCGATCGCGACACCCGCCATGCCGACATCGCCCGAGACGCGCGGGTGATCCGAATCGTAGCCGCGGTGGGTCGCGAGATCGAAGGCGACCGAGAGGCCCTTCTGGCCGGCCGCGAGGTTGCGCCGGTAGAAGGCGTTCGAATCCTCCGCCGTGGAGAATCCGGCATATTGCCGGATCGTCCAGGGCTGGGTGACATACATCGCCGGATAAGGCCCGCGCAGGTAGGGCGGCAGGCCGGGGAACGAGTCGATGCCCTCGCAGCCCTCGCGGTCCTCGGGACCGTAGAACCCCTTCACCGGAATGCCCTCGGGCGTCATCCACGGCTCCCCGGCCGGCGGAGGCGGCGCCTTGAAGCCGTCGGTCGCATAGGCGACGGAGGCGAAATCGGGGATCCGGGAGCTCATCGTGCGGCTGTTCCTGGCGTCAGTCTCGGCGTCGGCCAAGACGATGAATTTTTTTGAGCATTATAGGCAAGCCACCAAACGCGGCTACTGTCCATAAGGCGGGGTTCATCGGCCGCGCTTGCGCCGGCTTTCCGACAGGTGATGACGTCCGCGGGCGTCCCAGCGCACGCTCGGGGCCGGTCCCGACGGTGTCGCCAGCCACGCGCGGCGCTGGGCGATCAGCCCTTTGAGCCGCTCGGCCCGCTTCTCCTTGCCGGCGCAGTCGCTGGGGCAATCGCAGTCGAAATGGTGTGAGCCGCCCTCGCCCGAGAACAGGCTGACGAAGGCCAGCACGATCCCGACGAGGCCGACCACGCCGATAATCAAGGCCGGCCACGCGAGGCCGAGACCGACGAGGACGGCGATGGCCACCTTGCCGGCAAGCGTCCCGATCACCTTCACTTTCAGGAGAGCGGCGAAGGTCGCCGCAGCGCCGGCCGATCCGCGCAGCGCCCGCAGGCTCCGCCTGCGGAACCGCTTGCGCGCCGCGAGCCCTTCGAGCCGGCGCAGTTCGCGCTCCATTCGTTGCCGGGCCTGCGCCCGATCCTCGACTTCGCTCGCCTGCACGCCCCCTCCCCGCTGCGCTTGCTGCGCCGAATGTGCGGTGAGGCGCGCGTGACCGTCAAACGGCCGCTTTCGACCGCCTGTGTCGCTACGAGTGACGAGCGTGGCGGGGGATCGGAATGAGGCGGTGGCGAACGGCGCCGAGCGCGGCGCGGACCTGGCCGTTTCTCGCGGGCTTCGTCGCGGCCGAGCAAAGGCTCGGCGAGCGCGCTCAGGCTGCGGGCCGCATGCCGTCTTTCGCCTACGAGTTCCTGCGCTTCGGGGTGAAGCAGGGCTGGGCCTGCCTGTTCGGCGGGCTGATCTGCGCTCTCCTGATCGGCACGCACCTGTTCTACCCGGCCGACGCATCGCTCTCGCGCTACGACTTCCTCACGCTCGCGGCCGTGCTGATCCAGGTCGCGCTACTCGCGCTCGGCATGGAGACGTGGGAGGAGGCCAAGGTCATCGCGCTCTATCACGTCGTCGGAACGGCGATGGAGATCTTCAAGACAGGCGTCGGTTCGTGGGTCTACCCGGAGGCGAGCTGGCTCCAGATCATGGGCGTGCCGCTGTTCACCGGCTTCATGTATGCCAGCATCGGCTCCTACATCGCCCGTGTCTGGCGCCTGTTCGACTTCCGCTTCACGCGGCACCCGCCGTTGATGTTCACGCTGCCGCTGGCGGGCGCGATCTACGTCAACTTCTTCAGCCACCACTATATGGCGGACTTACGCGCGCTGTTGTTCGTCGCAACCGGTCTGCTGTTCGGCGCCACGATCGTGCACTTCAAGGTCTGGCACGTGCATCGTCAGATGCCGCTGCTGCTCGGCTTCGTCCTCGTGTCGCTCTTCATCTGGTTCGCCGAGAACATCGGCACGGCGAGCCGTGTCTGGCTCTACCCGAACCAGACGGCCGGCTGGTCGCCGGTCTCGGCGGCCAAGCTCGGCTCGTGGTTCCTGCTGATGATCGTGTCCTATGTGCTGGTCACGCTGGTGAACCGGCCGGAGCCTTGCTCCGAGACGGAACCCGCGCGGCCCGCCGATCCGGCGCAGCCGCGACCCGCGCGCTGAGGCGGCGATCAGTTGACGTAGGTGCGGATCCAGTTCGGGGAGAGGATCTCGCCCTCTTCCGTGATGATCCAGGGCTGTTTCGAGGGGTCGCCCAGCGCGCCCTTGGCGGCGGCGAGCGCCTCGCGCAGGGTGCCGTAGCGCTCGGGCTGAGCCAGCGGAGAGGAGGCCGGCAGCGTGCGCCAAATGGTGAGATCGGCAGGACGTTCGAGAGCTTCGGTTTCCATCTCGGGTTCTTCCTGTGCGAACCGTATCCGTCCGTTGAAGGACGCCGCGACGATTGATGCCGTCGGGACGGTATGTTCAAAGTTTCAAGGGCGATCGGAGCATCTCTGGGGCGGCTTTGCGATCAATTCGAGTGCTCGACAGCCAGTCGGTCACCGTTTCGTCGCAGTTCCTCATCTGAACTTTGCCTTGGTTTCGCCAAGAATTGGTCCAGACCCGCCCACGGATGCCTTCATCAGTAAGACGACACTGCGTACGAAACAGTATGCAATTGGTTACTCTGAGGCAGCAGGCTTGGCCGTGCGGTGCCGCACCCACCCGGCCTGTGCGGGAAAGCGGGGATTTGTTGACCGGAGGCCACACCGGACACAGCTAAGTCTCATTCTTCGAGGTTCCACGATCGCCGTCGCCATCGACTGCATATCGCGGAGTGTGATCGAGCGAGTCTGAACGCTGTCCGTACCGCCGACGCGGGGGCACGTGGTGGATGGACGCGCGGGCCGGTCGAGGCAAGGGCTCGGGCCATGCTCAGGCGAGAGCGGGCTCATCGGTTGGGGTTGTCGGTGCCGGATCGTTTCGTGCGGATCGCCTTGGGCGTCACTCTCGGGCTGCTGATCGCCTTCGTGGCGCAGCCCTACATCCTCGCCTTCCTGTACTCGGCGGACGCGCCGCGTTCGGTGACCGCGCGCGGTGACCTGTCGGCGGCGGAGAAAACGACGGTCGACCTGTTCGCCCGCGCCGCGCCCTCCGTCGTCCACGTCTTCGCCCAGGCGGCGGCGCAAGGACGTGCGCTGATGGAGCCGGATGACGAGTTCGGCCAGGGAGAGCAGCAGCAGGGCTCCGGCACACAGACCGGCACGGGCTTCGTGTGGGACGCCGCCGGCCATGTCGTGACCAACAACCACGTGGTCGAGGCCGCGACCAAAGGTGGCGGTTCGATCTCGGTGCGGCTCGCCTCCGGCGAGGTGGTGGGCGCGCGGGTCGTCGGCACCGCGCCGAGCTACGATCTCGCCGTGCTCCAGCTCGGACGCGTCGCCAAGATGCCCCCGCCGCTCGCCGTCGGAACCTCGGCCGACCTCAAGGTCGGGCAATCGGCCTTCGCCATCGGCAACCCGTTCGGCCTCGACCACACCCTGACGACCGGCGTCATCAGCGCGCTCCAGCGCCGCCTGCCGACGCAGGAGGGCCGTGAATTGTCGGGCGTGATCCAGACCGATGCGGCGATCAATCCGGGCAATTCCGGTGGACCCTTGCTCGACTCCGCGGGCCGTCTCATCGGCGTCAACACGGCGATCTTCTCGCCCTCGGGCGCCAGCGCCGGCATCGGTTTCGCGGTGCCGGTCGATGTGGTGAACCGGGTGGTGCCGGACCTGATCAAGAACGGGCGCGTACGAAATCCCGGCATCGGCATCATCGCCGGCCAGGAGGCGACCGCCGCGCGCCTCGGCATCGACGGCGTCGTGGTGCTGCGGGTGCTCCCCGGCTCGCCGGCGGCGCAGGCGGGTTTGCGCGGTGTCGATCCCCGCAGCGGCACTATCGGCGACGTCATCGTCGGGGCCAACGGTCACCCGGTCCACCGCCTGTCGGATCTCACCGCCGTCGTCGAGGAGGCGGGGCTCGACCGCCCGGTCACATTGCTGGTGGAGCGCGACGGCCGGGTGCGGACCGTTCGGGTGAACACGGCGGATGTGGCGCAGACGCGGTTGTGACGTCGATCACCCGGGTGTCGCTCCGGATGAGCGCTTTACGCGCGGGTCGAACCAGCCGAAGAGCGAGGCATGCTCCTCGCCCTCGGCCTTCTGGCGCTCATCGGATTCTGGTGGCTCGGCCGCCGCAACGGGCGCCTGCCCTTCGGCCTGACGCCCCGGCTGCTCGCCGGTTACACCCTGCTGGCCGCGGCCTTCGTGCTGTCGCTGCGCGGCAGCTTCCTCCTTGCCCTATTGCTCGGCGCGGGTGGAGCCTGGCTGACGGAGGGCGAGGCGGGCGTGATCCGTCGGGTCCGCGCGTGGCGTGGGTATCGCGAACCGCAGCCCCTGCGCACGGCCTCGCTCGAACTCGAATTCGCCTTCGACGGCGCGCCGGTGGACGGGACCCTCTTCGTGGGCCCCTTCGCCGGGCGCCGTCTCTCGGCGGTGCCGACGGAGGCGCTGATCGAGCTGACGATCCTTCTGCGCCCGCACGATCCCGAGGGCACGCGCCTGTTAGAGGCGTATCTCGACCGCCGGCAATCCGGCTGGCGTGTAGACGCTGATAGCGACCGAGACCCGCGGTCGGGCGGCGCGGCGAAGCCAGGGACGATGACGGAGGAGGAGGCTTATCAGGTCCTGGGGCTTGAGCGCGGGGCGTCCCTGGAGGAGGTCCGCGCGGCTCATCGGGCGCTGATGAAGCGGCTGCATCCCGACCAGGGCGGCAGCGTCGAGCGGGCGGCGCGTGTGAACGCGGCGCGTGACAGGCTGGTGAACCGACATCGCTAGAACTCCACGCGCGTTGTCAGGGTCGATATGACGAGAGCAGTCTGGCCGTCTTGCTGCGGCTCTTGCCGTCGGGCGGTAGCCGGCCGAACGCGCCGGCCGCCGCACCGAGGAGGCTTGTTGGATCCGATCAGCTCCGGGTGGCGAAGCAGTTGAAACCGTTCTTCTTCAGCGCGGCGCAGGCATCCTGCGCGGTGCTCTGCTCGGAGAAGCCCGAGAAGCGGGCGCGGTAGAGCGTGGTGCCGCCATGCGTCACGCGCACGGTGTAGGGCGCGGCCTTGGACAGCATGCCGGTGCGGCTGCGGGCGTCGGCGAGGATCGACTTCGCCTTGTCCTCGTCGTCCATGGCGCCGAGCTGGATCACCCAGGGGCTCGGCGTGACGGGCTTGGCGCTGTCGCCGCGGGCATCCTTCGGCGGGCCCTCGGCGCGGGAGGCGACGCCCTCGACGGCGGGCAGACGGGCGGTGGTCTTGCCGCCGGTGCTCGGGAACGGCGCCTGGCTCGCCGGCCCGGCATAGGCCTGGGCGGCGTTCGGCAGCGCCTGGAGGCCGGCGCGGCGCGAACCCGGCGTCGTCGTGGAGGGACGAATGTCGAGGGGCACGGTGCTGGTGGAGCTCGTGGTCTCGATCCCGTCGTCATCTGCCGAGGCGAGGACGGTGCGGGTGCGGGACTCGGCTTCGGCGACGACCGCCGGACGGCCGCGCTCGGCCACCTCGACCACGGGCGCCGTCTGGCGGGCGCCGGCATAGGCACGGGGCAAGTTGGCGCGCACGAGGTCGGCCATGATCCGGTCGCGGCTCGCGCCCGACTTTCCGCCGAGCACGATCGCCACGATCTGGCGGTCGCCGAGCTTGGCCGCAGTCATCAGGTTGAACCCGGAATCGCGGGTGTAGCCGGTCTTGATGCCGTCCACGCCCTCGACGGTGCCGAGCAGGCGGTTGTGGTTGCCGATGACCCGGCCGCGGAAGGCGAAGGAGCGGGTCTGGAAGTAGCGGTACTGGCGCGGGAACCGATCCTGAATGGCGCGCGCCAGGATGGAGAGGTCGTGCGCCGTGGTGATCTGATCCGGGTCCGGCAGGCCCGAGGCGTTGGCGAAGTTGGTGCGGCTCATGCCGAGCGCCTTGGCCTTGCGGGTCATCATGTCGGCAAACCGCGGCTCGGAGCCGGCGATGTTCTCGCCGATGGCGCAGGCCACGTCGTTGGCCGACTTGGTCACCAGCGCCTTGATCGCCTCCTCGACCGTGATGGTCGAGCCGGGGCGCAGGCCGAGCTTCGACGGTGCCTGGGCGGCGGCTTTGGCCGAGATGGAGAGCGGCGAATCGAGGTCGTAGCGGCCCCGCTCCATCTGCTCGAAGAGCATGTAGAGCGTCATCACCTTGGTGATCGAGGCCGGGTGGCGCAGCGCATCCTCGTTGACCGCGTGGAGCGTCCGGCCCGACTTTACGTCGACGACCATGGCTGCGTAGGGCGGGTTGTAGCCGCTCACCGCCTTGCGGGCGTGGCCCCGGCGCTTGGCCTCCGCGGGATCGGCCACCGCGACGAGAAAACTCGTCGCCAGGAGCAGCACGGCGACAGCGCGGGACCCCGTGGTGGGCCGGCCTTCTACGCGACGCATCTCGAAACCTTCGCCTCGACAGTCGGGCATTCCGGCCCGGCTGGCACCCTTCACGGACACCGCCACCGGGTCCGCAATCTCTGGCGAGGACGGTAGGATGAACGCGGTTACGCGGCCGTTAATGCGACCGCATCCAAGTTCGAGATCGCCCTTTTGCCACAGGGATTAAGCCAATCTTGACGCGGCAACGGCGCCCGCCCCGTGCCAATGATTTAGCTCCTCGCGATCAGGCACCGGCGACCGCTGGAGCGCGTTTCACGCGCATGTGCGGGGACGCGGGTGCGAGCGACGTCGAAGGTAGAGGCCGGAGGATATGGCGCGGCCGGACAGTTTCACGCACCTCTCTGGCGCAGTCGCCGATCGGCCTATAGATTGCCTGGTGAGCACCGCGCCCCTCCACCGGGATGCCGGTGCCGAAGGCTGCCAGACCAAGGTCGCTTCGATTCAGATGTCTTCTAAGCTGATCCAGAACGAAGTGCAGGAGGCGGGTCGGGGACGGGTGCCGGTGCGTGCGGCTTCGACCCCGCGCAACCCGGGCGACGACGATCGTTCGGGCACCGCGATCATCACCCGGACCAAGCCGCGCGCGAAGCGACCGAGCCTGTACCGCGTGCTGCTGCTCAACGACGACTACACGCCGATGGAATTTGTCGTGCACGTCGTGGAGCGCTTCTTCAACAAGAGCCACGAAGACGCCTACCAGATCATGATGCACGTCCACCACAATGGCGTGGGGGAGTGCGGCGTATTCACCTACGAAGTCGCGGAAACGAAAGTGACGCAGGTGATGGATTTCGCCCGCAAGCACCAACATCCGCTTCAGTGCGTTATGGAAAAGAAATAGGCATCCAGCGAAGGCCAGAGCATTGCCAAGCTTCTCACGCAGCCTCGAGCAAGCCCTCCACCGCGCCCTGGCCTTGGCCGGAGAGCGCCGCCACGAATACGCGACCCTCGAACATCTCCTGCTCGCGCTCGTCGATGACCAGGATGCCGCCGCCGTGATGCGGGCCTGCAACGTCGAGATCGACGTGCTGCGCCGCAATCTCGTCGAGTATGTCGACACCGAACTCTCGAATCTGACGGGCGACGGGCGCCAGGACGCCAAGCCGACCGCCGGCTTCCAGCGCGTCATCCAGCGCGCGGTGATTCACGTGCAGTCCTCGGGCCGCGAGGAGGTGACCGGCGCCAACGTGCTCGTCGCGATCTTCGCCGAGCGCGAGAGCCACGCTGCCTACTTCCTGCAAGAGCAGGACATGACCCGCTACGACGCGGTGAACTACATCAGCCACGGCATCGCCAAGCGCCCAGGAGCCTCCGAGGCCAAGCCCGTGCGCGGTGCCGAGGAGGAGAGTGCCTCCGAGCGTCCCGGCGGCGAGGACAACGAGGCGCGGCCCAAGAAGAAGGGCGACGCGCTGGAGGCCTACTGCGTCAACCTCAACAAGAAGGCGCGCGACGGTAAGATCGACCCGCTGATCGGTCGCCATTCCGAGGTCGAGCGTACGATTCAGGTGCTCTGCCGCCGCCAGAAGAACAACCCGCTGCTGGTGGGCGACCCAGGCGTCGGAAAAACGGCCATCGCAGAAGGACTTGCGCGAAAAATCATCCAGCACGAGGTTCCGGAGGTTCTGGCCGACGCGACCGTCTTCTCCCTCGACATGGGCACGCTGCTTGCCGGCACCCGCTACCGCGGCGACTTCGAGGAGCGCCTCAAGCAGGTGATGAAGGAGATCGAGGCGCATCCCAACGCCATCATGTTCATCGACGAGATCCACACCGTGATCGGTGCGGGCGCCACGTCGGGCGGCGCGATGGACGCTTCGAACCTGCTGAAGCCAGCGCTCGCCTCCGGCGCGCTGCGCTGCATCGGCTCGACCACCTACAAGGAGTACCGCCAGTACTTCGAGAAGGATCGCGCCCTGGTGCGCCGTTTCCAGAAGATCGACGTCAACGAGCCGTCGATCCCGGATACGATCGAGATCCTTAAGGGCCTCAAGCCCTACTTCGAGGAGTTCCACAAGCTGAAGTACACCACCGATGCCGTGAAGGCGGCGGTGGAGCTGTCGGCCCGCTACATCAACGACCGCAAGCTGCCCGACAAGGCGATCGACGTGATCGACGAGACCGGCGCCTCGCAGATGCTGGTGCCGGAGGCGCGCCGCAAGCGCACCATCGGCGTCAAGGAGATCGAGACCACCATCGCCACGATGGCGCGGATCCCGCCCAAAACCGTGTCGAAGGACGACGCGGTGGTGCTCAAGAACCTGACCGAGAACCTGAAGCGGGTCGTCTACGGCCAGACCAACGCCATTGAGGCGCTGACCTCGGCGATTAAGCTGGCGCGTGCGGGCCTGCGCGATCCCGACAAGCCGATCGGCTCCTACCTGTTCGCCGGCCCGACCGGCGTCGGCAAGACCGAAGCCGCCAAGCAGCTCGCGGCGTCGCTCGGCGTCGAGATGCTGCGGTTCGACATGTCGGAATACATGGAGCGCCACACGGTCTCGCGGCTGATCGGTGCACCGCCCGGCTATGTCGGCTTCGATCAGGGCGGCCTGCTCACCGACGGGATCGATCAGCACCCGCACTGCGTGCTGCTGCTCGACGAGATCGAGAAGGCGCATCCGGACCTGTTCAACATCCTGTTGCAGGTGATGGACCACGGCAAGCTGACCGATCACAACGGCAAGCAGGTCGATTTCCGCAACGTCATCATCATCATGACGTCGAATGCGGGTGCCTCGGATCTGGCGAAGTCGGCCTACGGCTTCACCCAGTCCAAGCGCTCGGGCGACGACGTCGAGGCGATCAACCGGCTGTTCGCGCCGGAATTCCGCAACCGCCTCGATGCGATCATCTCGTTCGGCCACCTGCCGAAGGAAGTCGTGGCCAAGGTCGTCGACAAGTTCGTGCTGCAGCTCGAAGCGCAGCTTGCCGACCGCAACGTCACGATCGAACTCTCGGACGAGGCCCGCGACTGGCTCGTCGAGAACGGTTACGACGACGCGATGGGTGCCCGCCCCATGGCTCGCCTGATCCAGTCCACGATCAAGACGCCGCTCGCCGACGAGGTGCTGTTCGGCCGGCTCAAGGATGGCGGCGCCGTCAAGGTCGTGCTGAAGAAGCCCGAGGGCGAGGACGGCAAGGGCGAGACCGCAAAGGGCAAGGGCGAACTCGGCTTCGAGTTCCCTGCCGGGCCGGTCACGCCGAAGCCGGAAACGGACGTCGCCAACGCGGCCAAGCGCAAGCGCTCAAAGCCGCGCTCGGCCCCGCGGAAGAAGACGACCAAGCGCGACGGTGGACCGTCCGGAGGCGGTTCTTCCGGTGGTGGCTCCGTCCGCACCGTGCCGAAAGTGCCGCTCAAGGTCTAAGGGCACAGGGTCGCTCACGCGCAACCGTGAGCGATCTTCGAGGCCGGCGCGGGTTGCGTTCCTGCGCCGGCTCCCGGATATGGGCGGCGCCGTTCTCTGTCAGAGAGAGCGACTTCGGCCAGCAATGGGGGTCACATGACGAGCGACGCGCAGGAGGGGCCCCTCACGCCTGTCGCGCCACAGCCGGCTCCGGCGCGGCCGAATCCGCTGACGTCCCGCGAGAGGCGCCGCCGCCGCCGCAAGGCCCGTCACCGCGGCGAGGAGATCCTCGGCTGGATTCTGGTGCCGGTGATCCTGTTCGGCGTGTTCTGGGGCGTCAACGCGGTGCTCGAGGCGATGGGCACCAGCCCCGGTGTGGTGTGGGATCAGCTCATGCAGGTGAAAGCCGCGCTCGAGAAGAAGATGTAGCGCGGCCCGCCGATCCTCTACTCAGCCGCAGCCTTGCTCAGTCCGATCCGCCGCCAAATCGTGCTCAGCGCGTCCACGAGATGGTCGATATCGGCGTCGGAATGCAGCGGCGAGGGCGTGATGCGCAGGCGCTCCGTCCCGCGCGGCACGGTCGGATAGTTGATCGGCTGCACGTAGATACCGAACTCGTCGAGCAGGGTGTCGCTGATCGCCTTGCACAGCACGGGGTCGCAGACCATCACCGGCACGATGTGGCTGTGGTTGGACAGCATCGGGATGCCGGCCGCGTCCAGCGCCTGCCGCACTCGCGCCACCCGCTCCTGATGCCGCGCCCGCTCCACACGGCTCGCCTTGAGATGGCGGATGCTGGCCACGGCGCCGGCCGCGACCGCGGGCGGCAGCGACGTCGTGAAGATGAATCCCGAGGCGAAGCTGCGCACGAAGTCGCAGAGTTGCGTCGAGCCGGTGATGTAGCCGCCATGAACGGCGAATGCCTTGCCCAGCGTTCCCTCGATCACGTCGAGCCGGTGAGCGAGACCCATCCGCTCCGAGATGCCGCCGCCCCGCGCGCCGTAGAGGCCGACCGCGTGGACCTCGTCGAGATAGGTGAGCGCCCCGTGCGCCTCGGCGACATCGCAGATCTCGTCGATCGGGGCGATGTCGCCGTCCATGGAATAGACCGACTCGAAGGCGACGAGCTTGGCCCGGCCGGGCTCGATCAGAGCGAGCTTGCGGTTCAGATCCTCCGGATCGTTGTGGCGGAAGATCTGGCGTTCGGCCCGGCTGGAGCGGATGCCCTCGATCATCGAGGCGTGGTTGCCCTCGTCGGAGAAGACCACGCAGCCCGGAAGCTTCGAGGCGAGCGTGCCGAGCGCCGCCCAGTTCGAGACGTAGCCCGATGAGAAGATCAGCGCCGCCTCCTTGTCGTGGAGGTCGGCGAGTTCCTGCTCCAAGAGCACGTGGTAATGGTTGGTGCCGGAGATGTTGCGGGTGCCGCCCGCGCCGGCGCCGCATCGGTCGATCGCCTCGTGCATCGCGCGGAGCACCGAGGGGTGCTGGCCCATGCCGAGATAGTCGTTGGAGCACCAGACGGTGACCTCGCGCTCCCCGCCGGGGCTGTGATGCGTCGCGTAGGGAAACCGTCCCGCCTGCCGCTCCAGATCGGTGAAGACGCGGTAGCGCCCCTCCCGGTGGAGACTGGTGATCGCACTGCCGAAGAACGCTTCGTAATCCATGCCGTCCTCCCCGAAGAAGATGATGCCGGTGGGCGGATCTTGCGTCCGTCTCACCTCATTCGCGGTGCACTGCCCCGGTTTCGGGCACCTCGGCCGCCGTGGGGGCGGCACGGCCGGGAAGGCTCCAGTTCCAGAGCGCCGCCGAGGGCAGCGGCAGCATCAGGAACCAGTGCTCCAGCGTGGCGAGGGCCGCGAGCGTCGCGAGCAGGGCAAAGCCCGTCACCGTGTGCGGCGCAGCCGCTTCCCCGAGCGCAAAGCGGGCGAGCAGGACCGTCGCGGCGGTGCCCAGCGTCACCGAGAACGGAAACAGCGGGTTCATCGGCCGCCGGCTCAGGTAGCAGGCGAGATAGCCGAGATGCGGCGGAAGGAACTCGGCGTGAAGGTTGCGCACGCCAAGGAACAGGTTGAGCCGCGCCGAGGCGTTCATCAGCGCGAGCAGGCCGTAGGTCCAGAGTGCCACCCGGTTCCCCTCTCCCCAGGTGAGGCAGAGGATGGCGAGCCCGCCGATCAGGATCGCGAATTCGTGCCACAGGCTGGTGGCGAGCGCCGCGAAGAAGCGGTCGAACCCGCGCAGGTTCGGCGCGCAGGCGGCAGGCTTCGGGCCGGAGACGAAGCCCATATAGTAGCTCATCTCCTGCCAGCCCCAGACGACCACCGCGGCGGTGAAGCCGAGATAGGCGCCTGTCTCCGTATCGTCGTCCGCAACTGCGCGGATGGTCCAGAGCGCGCCGGCCAGCACGGCGCTCGCCGCGATCATGCTGCGGGCATGCGTCCGTCGTGGCAGGTGCTGGAGCACCAGCACCAGCCCGGTGGCCGACCACCACAGCAGGACGGCGTAAAGCGCCGGAGCGGCGTAGACGCCCATGCTACCAGACCGGATCGAGGCGGATGTCGGCGGGCATGGCGTTCTGCTTGACCGGCAACAGGTAGAGCCGGGCGAAGGTCACCGCCGCGACGACGGTCTGGGCACCGTGCTTCAGCTTGCCGGAAAGGCCCCCTTCCGCCTTGGCGGCAGCGATCTTGTCGGCGCAGACCAAAAGCCGGTCGAGTCCCGCCTTGAAGCGCGGATCGTCGAGGTCGAGGGTGATCGGGAAAGTCTGTTTCGAGATCTCGGAGGTGATCCGGAACACCTTGAAGTCGTAGTCGGTCGGATCGACCCCGAGCGCCTTGTGAAAGGCCGGGCGGCAATGGTCGCGGACATACATCGTCGCGAACACCGCCAGCAGGAAGAACCGGATCCAGTAGCGGTTGACCCCTTCCGTCAGCTTCGGGTTGGCGCGCATCAGCAGCGCGAAGGCCTCGCCGTGGCGGAACTCGTCGTTGCACCACTTCTCGAACCACTTGAAGATTGGGTGGATGCGCCGCTCCGGATGTCGCTCCAGCTCGCGATAGATCGTGATGTAGCGCGCGTAGCCGATCTTCTCGGAGAGGTAGGTCGCGTAGAAGATGAACTTCGGCTTGAAGAAGGTGTACTTCTTCGCCTTCGTCAGGAAGCCGAGATCGACGCCGACGCCGAAATCCTTCAGCGTGTCGTTGATGAAGCCGGCATGCCGCGCCTCGTCGCGGCTCATGAAGCCGAACAGCTCCTTGATGTCCTTGTTCTTGGCCCGCTTGCGCATCTCCGCGTAAAGAACGCAGCCCGAGAACTCGGCGGTGATCGAGGAGACGAGGAAGTCGAGGAACTCCTTGCGCAGTTCCGGGTCCATGTCGGCGAGGTCGCAGTCGAACTCCTCGTTGCGCACGAAGTGGCGCTTGTTCGGGTCCGAGCGCAGCTCCTCGATCAGGATGTCCCACTCGCGACGCACGGGCTCGACATCGGTGCGGTCGAGCTCATCGAAATCCGTGGTGTAGAAGCGCGGGCTCAGGAACGTCGTCTGTTGCGCGCTCTTGGTCGAGTCGTTGAGCGGCTGGCGCGGGAACGGCACTCCCGCAGCGGGCTGGACGTTGGCGTTCACAGCTTCCTCCGTTCGGAAAAGCTCACCTCGTAGAGCTCGGTCAGCTCGAGATGGGCGATCAGCTTGGTCCAGGCCCGCTCCAGCCGGCCTGCGCGGGTGACGGTGGCGGTGCGGCGCACGGTGAGGCGCTCGCCGTAGGGCACCTCGGTCGGCGCATCGTGAATCTGGACCTCGTCGCCGGGCTCGATCTCGAACCCGCCATCGAGCGTCACATGCGCGTGCAGGCTCTCCGGCGTCTGCTCGATCTCGACGGTGCAGGGCACCTCGACGACCGTCTTGCCGATCCAGGCCATGTCCGCCCCCTCTCCCATCACCGCAGCTCTGTGCCGGGCAGCAGGCGGGCGAACGCCTTCGCGTTCGAAGGACCGAAGGCCAGCAGCGGCACTTGCCGCCCGGTGGCCCCATCCTCCAACGACAACGTCCCGTTGTCGAATCGCGTGAGGGTGAAGGGCGGCTCGCGGCTCTGGCCCTCGCGCTGCCGGGCCTGGGCGAGCCCGCGCAGGGTCCCGCGGATGAAACCGTCCTGCCCCGGCTCGATCCGGGCGACCAGCGTTCCGCGTTCGGCGCTGCGCAGATCGATGGCGCCGTCCGGTTGGTCCTCGGCGTGGAAGGCCAGAGTCTGGATCGGGCGGGCCGGACGCTCCTCCGGCACCGGCTCCTGCCCGCGGCCGAGGGCCACTGCGGTCAGAGCCACCCCGAGCAGGGCCGCGACGGCCAGCAGCGCCGGCCGCTGAGACGGCGGTTTCTCCGGTTGTCTGCGGAAGTTCAGCTCGACGGGCATTGATCCCTCCCCTGGCTACCGCGCTCCGGCGGCGGCGAGACCGCCGGATGTAGCGCTCGCCCGACCGGTGACGGTGGCGGGCTCACCGGTGCGCGCCGGGTCTTTGGCCAGACCGCCGGCCTGCGCCGCAAGCGCGGGCGCGAGCAGGGCCGCTACGCTCCGGGCATCGGGCACGGAGCGCAGCATCGGCTCCGGGCGGCTCACCCGCCAGGGGCGGGCATGCGGCCACAGATGGAGGTAAGCGACCCGCTCGCCGGGCGGCAAAAGCAGCGGAATGTCACCGCTGCCGTCCGAGAACAGTCTCAAATCCGCCGACTCGATCCGGGCCAGCGGCAGGTTGAGGGTGATCGGGAGAGCGATGCCGACATGCAGCACCATGCGCCGATCGGTGAGCGTGTAGACCGTGGTGCGATGGACGAGCCATGCGAGGAAGGTCAGCAGCCCGAGAGCCAGGAGACCGATCAGCAGGGTCGTACCGGCCACGGTGAGTGCGCGCGCCGGCCCAGCGGTCGCGGTGGCGCCGACCGCCAGCATCGTGGCGGTGCCGGCAAACCACGCCATGACGAGCCGGGCGTGGAAGGCGCGTAGCAGCACGCCGGAAAGCGTCGGGGCGCCGCGCCACAGGATGCGCTCCCCCGGCGGGAGCGGACCGGGCAGGCCGCGCAGCGTCCCCTCGGGCAGGAAATCCGACTCGCTCATAGGATCGGCCCTCAGAGAATGGGTTCAGAGTATCGGTTCTTGGCGGGCGGGCGAGGCGTAGAGGGTGCCGGCGCCGAAGTACGCCATGATCCGTTCCTCCTCGAGCAGGGTGACGGAGTCCGGATCCTTGATGCCGGGGATGTCGGCGAACTGCGCCGCCAGCAGCGCCTCGGTCTTCACCGTGCGGGAGAAGCGGCCGGTGGTGCAGAAGGTCACCGGCATCAGCACCCGGCGCCCGCCCGTGCCAAGTTCCACCTCGTAGTAGCGCACGAAGGATTCGCCGCGATCGACCCAGAGATCGACCACGGTGCCGGCGACCTGCCGGTCGGCACCGAAGACCGGCATGCCGATCGGGTTCGGTCCGTCTTCGTGGACGACGAAGGCGTCGGCGACGCGCAGGGGGACGATGCGGTATTGCGCGTCCCAGGTCCGGTCGTGCTCGTCGTGGCGCGGCACCCAGGAGCCGGGGCCGACGCCGGCCTGCAGCGAGGTGTCGGTGCGGAAGTAGGGGGCGCCGGGGAAGACCTCGCGGCGGGCGCTCGGCACGTTCGCGTCATAGGCGACATTGGTCTGCGGCGCGTACATCGTGTGGCCGCTCGACAGGTGGAACGCCTTCGGCGTCGGGATCAGAATCGGGTCGGGGCTCTTCAGGCGGCCGGCGGCCTCGTTCTCGAGCGGGTAGCCCTCGCGCCGATCCTCGCGGCGCAGGTAGAAGACGAGGCCCGCAAAGAAGATCCAGAACGCGTAGAGCGTGACCTGAGCGACGTCGATGTAACCGGTGATCTCGCCTCTGGGCATGGCAGGCCTCCGATCAGGTGGGACGGTTGACGAGAGGGTCGAACGAACCGGATCGCCGCTCGCCCGGATGGCTGGAATGGGAAGCGTCCGCGCGCACAAGCGGGCCGAGCGCGACCAGTGTCGCGAACAGCAGCGCGATCTCGACGTGGTAGACGATGAGGTAGCCGATGGCCGGCTCTTTCATGCCCTCGCCGAGGGCACCCGACTGCGCCACTGCGGCGCCGAGATCGCGCAGGATGCCGCTGGCGGCGATGGCGAGGCCGGCGGCGGTGGCCTGCGCCGCGCCCCAGGCGCCGAGCGCGAGGCCGGTATCCTCCGGCCCGGCCTTGGCCATGGAGGCGGTGAGCGTGCCGTGGGCGAACAGCCCGCCGCCGATGCCGATCAGGGTGACGCCCGCCGCGAACAGACGGGCCGAGGCGAGCGGTGCGGCGAAGATCACCGCCGAGAAGGCGGCGATGCCGATCACCGCGCCCGTCGCCGCGACCCGGTAGGGATCGCCGCCGCGGTTGAGCCAGCGTGCCGCCGCGATCAGCCCGAGCCCGCCACCCGCCGCCAGCATTGCGGTGAGTGCTGTGGTCTGCGCCACGGTGAGACCCAGGATCTGACCGCCATAGGGTTCGAGCAGGATGTCCTGCATCGAGAACGCCGCGGTGCCGAGCGCGATCGCCGCCAACCGCCGCCGCGCGGTGCCCTCCCCGGCATAGCCGCGCCAGGATTGGGCGAAGCTCGGCCGCAGCAGCGCCCGGTCGGTGCGGTGCGGATCGCGCGGCTCCTGCTTCCATAGGGCGACGCCGTTGAGCACGATCGTGATCAGCGCCGCGCCCTGGATCACCTGGATCAGGCGGACGGCCGAGAAGTTCGCCAGCGCCAGCCCGAACAGCACGGCGCTGCCCATCATGCCGGCGAGCAGCATGGCGCAGAGGAGCGCCACCACCTTCGGGCGGGCCTGCGCAGGGGCGAGGTCGGTCGCCAGCGCCAACCCGACGGTCTGCGTGGTGTGGAGCCCCGCGCCGACGAGCAGGAAGGCGAGCGCGGCGGCCACGTGCCCGACCCAGAGCGGGCCGGTGGTGTCGCCCGACAGGATCAGCAGGGCGAACGGCATGATCGCCAGTCCGCCGAATTGCAGCAGCGTGCCGAACCAGATGTAGGGCACCCGCCGCCACCCGAGCACCGAGCGGTGCGTGTCCGAGCGGAAGCCGACCAGCGCCCGCAAGGGGGCGAACAGCAGCGGCAGCGATAGCATCACCGCGACGATCCAGGCCGGCACCGCAAGCTCGACGATCATCACCCGGTTGAGCGTGCCGATCAGCAGCACGGCGGCCATGCCGACCGTGACCTGGAACAGCGCGAGCCGCATCAGGCGCCCGAGCGGCAGCTCCTTCGTCGCCGCATCGGCGAAGGGAAGGATCGCCGGGCCGAGGCGGAGCAGCGCTTGGGTGATGGCGAGGCCGGATCTCATCGAGCGCCCCCGCTCTCGATCGCGCGAGACGCATTCTTGCGCAGCTCGATCGCGTTCGAGAGGTAGAACCCGCTGTTGACCCGGTGCGTCCGCTCCACAGCGAAGTGTGCCAGCGCCCGCTCCCCGGCGATGCGCCGCCGCAGGCCGCCCTCGGTGATCGGCACGATGGCGGGCGCCCGGTCGGCCTTCGGGAACAGCTTGCCGGCCGCGTGCATCAGCGTCAGCAGCACTGTCCGCGGGGCGACCGTGAAGAGCAGGCTGCCGTCGGTGCGCAGCGCGAGTTCGGCGAGCGCCCGGACGATGTCCGGCGCCTGATAATGGATCAGCGAATCCATCGCGACGACGTGGTCGAAGCGGCCGAGCCAGGGGTCGAGCATGTCGCCGACCCGGAACTCGACGGAGCCGGGGCCGGGGATCGCGGGCAGACGCTCGCGGGCGAGCCCGATCAGTGTCGGCGAGACGTCGATTGCGGTCACTTCCGCACCCCGGCGCGCGGCCTCGACCGCGAGCGCCCCGGTGCCGCAGCCGGCATCGAGCAGCCGCAGACCGGTCAGATCCGCGGGCAGCCAGCCGAGCAGGTTGGCGCGCATGGTGTCGCGCCCGGCCCGCACCGTGGCGCGGATCTTCGAGACCGGCGCATCGGAGGTGAGGCGCGACCATGCCTCGACCGCAGTGCGGTCGAAGTAGGTCTCCAACTGGGAGCGGCGGGTGAGGTAGGGCGTGCTCATCAGTCGAATCCGAGAAATTCGAACAGGTCGCGGTCCTTCATCGGCGCGGCCTCGCAGGGATCGGCGCCGGCCCAGAGCGTCTCGGCGAGCCGCATGTACTCGTCGGTGACGGCCTTCAGCTCCGGCGACGGATCCATCTCGAACAAGGTCGATTTCTTCAGGCGCGAGCGGCGCACCACGTCGAGGTCGGGGAAATGCGCGAGACGGCGCAGGCCCACCGCCGCGTTGAAGCGGTCGATCTCGTCGGTCCCCGCCGAGCGGTTGGCGATGACGCCGCCGAGGCGCACGCCGTAGTTCTTCGACTTGGAGTGGATCGCCGCGACGATCCGGTTCATCGCGAAGATCGAGTCGAAGTCGTTGGCGGTGACGATCAACGCTCGGTCGGCGTGCTGGAGCGGCGAGGCGAAGCCGCCGCAGACCACGTCGCCGAGGACGTCGAACACGACGACGTCGGTATCCTCCAGAAGGTGGTGCTCCTTGAGGAGCTTCACCGTCTGCCCGACGACGTAGCCGCCGCAGCCGGTGCCGGCCGGCGGGCCGCCGGCCTCGACGCATTTCACGCCGCTGTAGCCCTCGACCACGAAGTCTTCCGGCCGCAACTCCTCGGAGTGGAAGTTCACCGATTCGAGCGCGTCGATCACGGTCGGCGCGAGGCGCTTCGTCAGAGTGAAGGTCGAGTCGTGCTTCGGATCGCAGCCGATCTGCAGCACGCGCTTGCCGAGCTTCGAGAAGGCCACCGACAGGTTGGAGGAGGTCGTCGACTTGCCGATCCCGCCCTTGCCGTAGACCGCGAACACCTTGGCCGTCTCGATGCGGTCATCCGGATCGAGCGCGACCTGAAGGCTGCCTTCCTCGCGACGGATCGGGACCGGATTGCGGATGGCGATGTTCATGCCGCGACTCCTGCGGTGATTCCGGGTGTCACGCCCTCCAGCCGGTCTTCCAGTTCCTCCTCGGCGCGGTCGAGCGCGTCGCGCATCGCCGGGTCGGGAGTCCAGAAGCCGCGGCGGTGGGCCTCGATCAGGCGGCTCGCGACCTTGGCGCAGGCCGTGGGGTTGAGCGTCGCCATGCGGTCGCGCATCGCGTCGTCGAGGACGAAGGTCTCGGTGATGCGCTCGTAGATCCAGGGCTGCACCGCGCCGGCGGTGGCGGACCAGCCGACGGTGTTGGTCAGGGTCGCCTCGATCTGGCGCACGCCCTCGTAGCCGTGGCCGAGCAGGCCCTCGTACCATTTCGGGTTGAGCATGCGGGTGCGGGTTTCCAGCGCAACCTGCTCGTCGAGGGAGCGCACGCGCCCCTCCCCGCGGGTCTGGTCGCTGATGTAGATCGGCACCGCCTCGCCGCGGGCGCGGGCCACCGCCCGGCCCATGCCGCCGAGCCCGTCGAAATAGTGATCGACGGATGTGACGCCGAGTTCGACCGAATCGAGGTTCTGGTAGGCGAGATCGACCCGAGCGAGCACCGCCTTCATCAGGTCGCGGCGTGGCTCCGGGCGCCCGGTGCGGCCGTAGGCGAAGCTCTTCCTTCGCGAAAACGTCTCGCAGAGCTCGTCCTCGCCGTCCCAGCGGCCGGATTCGACGAGATGGTTGACGTTGGCGCCGTAGGCCCCCTCGGCATTGGAGAAGACCCGCAGAGCCGCCGTCTCGAAGTCGCAGCCCTGCTCGGCCTGGATCGCCAGCGCGTGCTTGCGCACGAAGTTCCTGTCCGCCGGTTCGTCGGCGCTGGCCGCCAGGAAGCTCGCCTCCGCGAGTAGCTTGGTCTGGAGCGGCAGGAGATCGCGAAAGATGCCCGAGAGCGTCACCACCGCGTCGATGCGGGGGCGGCCGAGTTGCTCGAGCGGGATCAGCTCGGCCCCGGCGAGGCGGCCATAACCGTCGAAGCGGGGCGCTGCGCCGATCAGCGCCAGCGCCTGGGCGATGGGGCCGCCCTCGCTCTTCAGGTTGTCGGTACCCCACAGGACGAGGGCGACGCTCTCCGGCAGGGGCCGACCTTCCGCGATATGGCGCTCCAGCACCCGTGCCACCTGCCGGGCGCCGTCGGCCAGCGCAAACGCTGTCGGCAGGCGGTAGGGGTCGAAGCCGTGCAGGTTGCGCCCCGTGGGCAGGATGCCGGGATTGCGCAGCAGGTCGCCGCCCGCCACCGGGGCCACGAAGCGCCCATCAAGCGCCCGCATCAGCGCGGGCAACTCGCTGTCGCGGGCAAGGTCGGCATCGATCCGGGCGAGGTCGGAGAAGGCGGCCCGGTGGGTCTCGTCGGCGGGCAGAGCCGCGGCGGCCAACGCCTCGTTGAGGGACGCGCCCTTAATCAGGAGTTCGATCCCGGCGCGGGACGGCTTCAGCCCGTGCGAGGCCTCCGCCAGGGCGAGCAGCAGATCGACGCGTTCCTCGCCGGCCATCCCCTGGCCGATCACGTGCAGGCCGTGCGGAATCAGCGTCTGCTCGAGTTCGAACAAAGCGGCGGCGAGTGCGGCGACGTGCGGGGCGGGATTGCCCTCCCAGGCGGGCTCGGCCGGCACGAGATCGACGGCCGCGCCCTGCGCCTGGATGATCGCGGCGAGCGCCGTCCGCTCGGCCGTCGCTTCCGGTTCCAGACCGCGCCAGCGCTCGACCGAGGCCTTGAGTTCGCTCAGGCCGCGATAGAGGCCGGCGGCGGCGAGGCTCGGCGTGAGGTAGCTCACGAGCGTCGCGGCGGAGCGGCGCTTGGCAAGCGTGCCCTCGGAGGGGTTGTTGGCGGCGTAGAGGTAGACGTTCGGCAACGCGCCGATCAGCCGCTCGGGCCAGCACGCCTCCGACAATCCAGCCTGCTTGCCCGGCATGAACTCGAGCGCGCCGTGGGTGCCGAAATGCAGCACGGCGTCGGCGGAAAAGTCCTCGCGCAGCCAGCGGTAGAAGGCGCTGAAGGCGTGGGTCGGGGCGAAGCCCTGCTCGAACAGCAGCCGCATCGGGTCGCCCTCGTAGCCGAAGGCGGGCTGCACCCCGACGAAGACGTTGCCGAACTGCGCGCCGAGCACGAGGATGTCGGCCCCGTTGCTCTGGTGGCGGCCGGGCGCCGGGCCCCATTGCGCCTCGATCTCGGGCAGGTAGGTCTCGCGGCGGACGTGATCCTCGGCCGAAACGCGGGCGTGGACGTTGGCTGGCGTGCCGTAGCGGGTGGCGTTGCCGCCAAGTATCTTTTCCCGCAACGCATCGACGCTGTCGGGTACCGCGACGTCGTAGCCGTCG
Organism: Methylorubrum sp. B1-46; assembly: GCF_021117295.1. Classification (NCBI taxonomy): domain Bacteria; kingdom Pseudomonadati; phylum Pseudomonadota; class Alphaproteobacteria; order Hyphomicrobiales; family Methylobacteriaceae; genus Methylorubrum; species Methylorubrum sp. B1-46. The sequence goes on from NZ_CP088247.1 coordinate 5,275,698, forward strand.
GCCTTGAGGCCGCGCAGGGTGTTCAGCAGCGAGGCGTAGACCGAGAGGAAGGCGGCCGAGCCGGTGGCGCCGGCATTCGGCGGGAAGTTGAACAGGATCACGGCCAGGCGCCGCTCGCGCTTCGGCCGCCGCCGCAGCGACACGAGCCGATCGATCCGGGCGGCGAGCCGCTCCGCGCGCTCGGGATGCACGCGCATGTCGCGGGCGTTGCCGGGGCCGGAGGCCGAGGAGCGGCCGCCGAACACCATCGGCGCGGTGGCGCCGTCGAGTTCGGGGATCGCGACCATCATCGTCGCCTCGACGGGCGACAGACCGCGCGAGCCCGCCTCCCATTGCTCGATCGTCTGGAATTCCAGCGCATGGGCGGCGAGGTAGGGCACGTCGAGCCGCGCCAACGTCGCCTCGGCCGCCGCCGCGTCGTTGTAGGCCGGGCCGCCGACCAGCGAGAACCCGGTCAGCGAGACCAGCGCGTCGATCGCCGGCCGGCCGTTGACCGAGAAATAGGCGTCCACCGCGGGGCGATTGTCGAGGCCGGCGGCGAAGGCTGGCACCACCGAGAGGCCCTTTGCTTCCAGAGCGGCGATGACGCCGTCGTAATGCGCCGTGTTGCCCGCCAGCACGTAGGAGCGCATCAGCAGCAGGCCGACGCGGCCGCGGGCGCCCGGCACGGTCGGCACGGCGGACAGGCGCTCGCCGACCCGGCCCGGCATGCGCGGATGGTAGAGGCCGGTCTCGGGATAGTGCTGGGGCGCGGGCGCGGCGGCGATCTCGCGCCACATCGTTCTGGGGCCGGCGGCATAGCGCTGCACGAGGAAGCGCACGAGGCTCGCCACGTTCTCGTCCGAGCCCGCGAGCCAGTATTGCAGGGTGAGGAAATAGGCGCGCACGTCCTGCGCCGAGCCGGGGATGAAGCGCAGGATCTTCGGTAGCTTGCGCACCAGCGCCATCTGGCGGGCGGCGTTGCCCTCCGCGCCCGGCTTGCCGCGCAACCGCTTCAGGAAGTCGAGGGCCGAGCGCTTGGTCCCGCTCATGTCGAAGCGGTTGAGCTTGGTCGTGCGCACGATCTCGGAGGCCGAGAGGCAGCCGATCATCGCATCGCAGCTGTCGCGGCGCGCCAGGATCGCCGGCAGGATCGCCCGGACATGCTCGTCGAGAAACAGCATCGCCGAGACGATGATGTCGGCCCGCGCGATCTCCACCTCGCAGGCGTGGAGCGCGGTCTTGTCGGTCTCCCATTCCGCGGCGGCGTGGAAGCTCAGGGCGAGGCCCGGCATCTCGGCTGCGAGCCGCAGGCGCGCCCGTTCCACCGCGCTCGCCAAGTGATTGTCGAGCGTGACGATGGCGACGCGGATGGTGGGCCTATCGGCCGAAATGCGCCTTGGCATCGTAGAGGGTCTCGAGGGTGATGAGCGGGAGCTGCCGCTCTCGGGCGAAGCGCTCGGTGTTGGCGCGGGCCTTCCCGCGCACGAAGAACGGGATCTTCTTCAGCTCCTTCTCGGCATCGGGCGCCCACGGCGCGGTGCGAATCGCGTCGGCACCCTGGATTGGGATGGGGGATGGAACGGGCGCCGACGCGAGGGGAGGAGTCTTCGGCGCCCGTTCCACGGCGTCCGCCGTCCCGTTCGGCCGGCGGCCGAGATGAGACGGGGCGGCGCCATCGTGAAATTCGGGATCTTCGCGGAACATCCCGAGGAGATGTTCCTCCAGCCCCATCATCAGTGGGTGCACGAGGGTGTCGAACAGGACGTTGGCGCCCTCGAAGCCCATCTGCGGCGATTGGCGGGCGGGAAAGTCTTGGACGTGGATCGGCGCCGAGATCACCGCGCAGGGGATGCCGATCCGCTTGGCGATGTGGCGCTCCATCTGCGTGCCGAGCACGAGTTCGGGGGCTGCCGCCTGGATCGCCGCCTCGACGTCGAGATAGTCGTCGGTGATCGTCGCCTCGATGCCGTGGAGCGCCGCCTCCGCCCGGACTTCGCGGGCGAATTCGCGGGTATAGGTGCCGAGACCGACGAGCTTGAAGCCGAGTTCGTGTGCGGCGACGCGGGCGAGAGCCAGCGCGTGGGTGGCGTCACCGAACACGAAGACGCGCTTGCCCGTGAGGTAGGTCGAATCGACCGACCGGCTGTACCAGGGCAGGCGCGAGGGCGCGTCGGCGAGGACGGGCGCGGGATCGACGCCGGCCAGCGCGGCCACCGCTTCCACGAAACGGGTCGTCGCGCCGACGCCGATCGGCACCACATCGACGAAGGGCTGCCGGAACGTCTTTTCGAGGTACTGCGCGGCGCCGCGCGCGACCTCGGGGTAGAGCACGACGTTGAAGTCGGCTTCACCCAGCCGGACGAGATCGGCGGGCGTAGCGCCCAGCGGCGCGACCACGTTCACCGCGATCCCGAGGTCGTCGAGGAGGCGCCGGATCTCGATCAGGTCGTCGCGATGGCGGAAGCCGAGCGCAGTGGGGCCGAGGATGTTGCAGGCGGGGCGCCGCCCTTCGCGGGGCGCACGCTCGGCCGACACCCCGGCCAGGGCGCGGACCAACCGGTAGAAGGTCTCCGAGGCGCCCCAGTTCTCCTTCTTCTGGTAGGCCGGCAGTTCCAGCGGGATCACCGGGATCGGCAGGGCGAGCGCCTTGGCGAGCCCACCCGGATCGTCCTGAATCAGCTCGGCGGTGCAGGAGGCGCCGACGATCATCGCCTGGGGCCGGAAGCGCGCGTAGGCGGCGGCGACCGCGTCCTTGAAGATCGCGGCGGTGTCGCGTCCGAGATCCTGGGCCTGGAAGGTGGTGTAGGTGACCGGCGGGCGCTTGGCGCGCCGCTCGATCATCGTGAAGAGCAGGTCGGCGTAGGTGTCGCCCTGGGGGGCATGCAGCACGTAGTGCAGCCCCTCCATCGCGGTGGCGACCCGCATGGCGCCGATATGCGGCGGTCCCTCATAGGTCCAGACGGTGAGCTGCATGGCCGCTACACCTCCAGCCGGGCGCGCCGGTCGAGCGGGCGCGCAAACAATTCGGCGAGGTCACCCGCCTGCTCGTAGCCTTGGATCGGCGTGAACAGCAGTTCGATCGACCACTTCGTGGTCAGCCCCTCCGCCTCCAGCGGGTTGGCGAGGCCGAGGCCACACACGGTCAGGTCCGGTCGCGCGAGCCGGCAGCGGTCGAGCCCGTCGTCGAGGCTCTGGCCCTCCACCACAGCGGTGTTGTGGGGGAGCCATTCGAGCTCGGCGGCGAGGTGAGCACGATGGAGGTAGGGCGTGCCGACCTCGATCAGCGCGGCGCCCATCTCCCGCGACAGGAAGCGGGCGAGCGGCACTTCGAGCTGCGAATCGGGGAAGAAGAACACCCGCTTGCCGGCGAGCTTCTCGGCATAGGCGGCGAGCGCCTGACGCGAGCGGCGCAGGCCCGGCGCCGTCACCGCCTCGAAGTGGGCGGGAGCGACACCGAAATCATCAGCCGCCGCGCGAAGCCACTCGGTCGTGCCCTCGGCACCCAGCGGGAACGGGGCGGCGATTCGTCGGGCTCCGCGCTCTTCCAGGGCCCGCCCGGTGTCGGCGAGGAAGGGTTGAGCCAGGAGAAAGCGTGTGCCGCGTCCGACCGGGGGCATCTGGCCGGCGCGCCGCGCCGGCAGGAAGCGGGCCATGATGCCCAGATCGGAGAACAACCGGGCGAACTGGTCCTCGACCACGTCGGCGAGAGCGCCAACGACGAGGAGTTCATCCGCCGCCGCCGCCTCGGGCAGTTCCGGCACGAGAGAGGCGAGACAGGCATCCTCGCCCTGCGTGAAGGTCGTCTCGATGCCGGAGCCGGAATAGTCGAGCACCCGCACGTCCGGGGCGAGCCGCCGCGACAGCCGAAGCGCTGCCCGCGACAGATCGAGCTTGATCACCTCGGACGGGCAGGAGCCGACGAGGAACAGCAGCCGGATATCGGGCCGCCGCTCGATCAGCCGCGTCACCACGCGGTCGAGTTCCTCGTTCATGTCGGCCAGACCGGCGAGATCGCGCTCGTCGATGATGGCGGTGGCGAAACGCGGCTCGGCGAAGATCATCACGCCCGCCGCCGACTGGATCAGGTGGGCGCAGGTGCGCGAGCCGACGACGAGGAAGAACGCGTCCTGGATCTTCCGGTGGAGCCAGACGATGCCGGTGAGGCCGCAGAACACTGCCCGTTGGCCGTGCTCGGTGCGGACCGCGACGCCGCACCCAGTGGAGGGAAGAGGCGCGTGGGCGTTCACCGGGCAGCCTCCCCTGCGAAAGCGAGGGAGGTTGGGGCTTCGAGCCGCGCCGCCCGGAGCTTCAGGAGGAACTGGCCGGCATTGATGAGGTAGGTCGCGTAGGCGGCGAGCGCGAGGACCAGCAGTCCCTGCGTATCGAGCAGGCGGAAGCCGAGCGCGGCGAGGTAGGCCGTGTGCAGCGCCAGCACGAGCATGCTGAACACGTCCTCCCAGAAGAAGGCCGGCGCGAACAGGTAGCGGCCGAACACGACCTTCTCCCAAATCGAGCCCGTCACCATGATCGTGTAGAGGACGAGCGTCTTGGCGACGACGGAGGCGTTGGCGATCTCGGCCCCCTCCCCCGTTGCGAGCGTGCGCAGCACGAGGGCGAGGCTGGCTAGGAAGACGAGGAATTGCAGCGGAGCCAGCACACCCTGCACGAGGGTCCAGGGCGAGGCGTCGCGCCGCCGACGCTCTGCCGGCGTGTAGAGCGGCTTATGTCGGCCCTGGCGCTGACGCATGGCGTCCGCCCTCGCTCGCGTTGTCGGCCCTGCGCCGCAGAACCTTGGATGGGAGTGAGCGTAGGCTCCGTCGCTTGAGAGTGTCAATCCAGGTTGACGGTTGTTCGATATTACATGTTTCGACCGCGGCTTTGGCTGAAGGGATTGCCAATGGCGGCGGGAAGCGTATCGTTGGCCTACACGCGTCCGTTGATTTGAGCGTCGCGCGATGCACTAAAATGCGCATTGCCCCGTCGAGCCGCTTCCTCAGGAGGAGACGCCTATGGGTGAGTGGAGGCATCTCGGCGGGCGCTTCGAACTCCCTGTGGGAGTGCCGGACTGCAGTGTCATGGTGGAGCCGCAGACAGGCTCGGCCGCAGCGTTTGAGCCGGATGATTCGGGGATGCGCCGTCAGCTGGCGAGCATCGTCGAGGCCGAGATCCTGCCCCGGCTCATGCTGGTCCACCGGAATCAGGCCCGACCCCAGGCCCCCACTTCAGGTCGCCATCCAGCACCTGATGAGGTTGAGCGCCTTTGCGAGTTGCTCCTCGCGCGCACCGACACCGATCTCGCCCACCACCTGCTGCAGTTCCTCGACGCGGGGCTGTCGCTCGAGAGCGTGTTGGTCGAGCTGCTCGCGCCCGTGGCTCGTCATCTGGGCCGCCTCTGGGAAGAGGACGCCTGTGATTTCGTCGACGTGTCCCTGGCGCTTGGTCGGCTTCAGGTGGCGGCACACGATCTGTGTGCGCAGTTCGAGGACGAGACCAGCGGTCCTTCCGGACGCAGCATCCTTCTGCTTCCATGCCCCGGCGAGACGCATGTCTTCTCGCTCTCGCTGATGGCAAGCATCTTCCGAGAATCGGGGTGGGATGTGACAACCTGTGTCGGATCGGATTGCGATGGGCTGATCCGATCGGAGTGGTTCGACATCGTCGGACTCACGCTGTCGTGCGACGTCTTCCTGCCCAGCCTTCCGACGCTGATCCACAGCCTGCGCGAGGCTTCCCGCAATTCGGGGCTTAAGGTGCTGGTCGGCGGCCCTTACTTTGTCCGGAATCCGAGTCACGTACGCCTCGTTGGCGCCGACGGAACTGCGGAAGATGGGCGGCTTGCCCCTCTGATCGCAGAAAGCTTGCTTGAAATGCGGACCCGACCCTGTTGATAAGGACGGCTTCCGCGCCCTCACGAAGTATTGACCTTGAGCAGCTTGGCGAGCCCTTCTCCCTGGCGCCCTTCCCCGGCGCTGCAACAGGCGGCCGGTCTCCTCGACGGGGAGACCACCGGGCTGCTGATCGCTGCGACCTCCGATCTGTCCCTCGTGGTCGATGATCGCGGGATCATCCGCGATACCTCATCCGGCCGGTCCGATTTCGAGGGTCAGGGCATCGAAACCTGGCTCGGCAAACCGTGGATCGACACGGTCACGATCGAGAGTCGGCCGAAGATCGATGCGCTGCTGCGCGACGCCGCGCCCGGCACCATGACCCGTTGGCGGCAGGTCAACCACCCCTCGCCCACCGGCACGGACCTGCCGATTCGCTACGCGACGCTCCGCCCGAACAAGGACGGCCCGATCATCGTGATCGGCCAGGACCTTCGGGCGACGGCCGCACTGCAGCGGCGTCTGGCCGAAACCCAGCAGGCCTTAGAGCGCGATTACGACCGCCTCCGCTCTGCCGAGACGCGCTACAAGCTGCTGTTCCAGCTCTCCGGCGAGCCGGTGCTGGTGGTCGATGCGGGCACCCGGCGCGTCACCGAGATCAACCCGGCGGCCATGCGGTTGCTCGGTCGTCCGCAGAAGCGCGTGATCGGCCAGGACGCCGCCGATCTGTTCGATGCCGGCAGCCTGCGGGACTTGCAGGCCCTGTTCGCCGGCCTGCGCGTCACCGGCCAGGCGGCGGATCTCGTCGTGCCGTTGACCGGCGGGCGGGGTGACGTCCGCGTCTCCGCCTCCCTGTTCCGTGGCGAGGGGACGACCTCCGTTCTGGTGCGCCTTGCACCGCTCGCGCCGGTGAGGCCGGAGCGTGTCGCGGTCGGCGGCGCGCTCGACGTGATCCAGCGCATGCCCGAGGGCTTCGTCGTCACCGACGCCGCACGCCGCATCCTCACCGTCAACGGCGCCTTCCTCGATCTGGCCCAGCACGCCACCGAGGAGCAGGTGCGCGGACGGACGCTGGATAGCTGGCTCGGCCGCGAGGAGACCGACGCACTGTCGCTGTTCGCGATGCTGCGCGATCACGGCTCTGTGCGTCACTTCCCGACCGTGGTGCGGGGCCAGTACGGATCGTTGGAAGAGGTCGAGGTCGCCGCCGTCGCCACCTCCCATGCCGAGCAGCCGTGTTTCGGTTTTACCCTCCGCGCGACGCCCCGGCGTGCCGCCCCCGTTCACGTGGTCGGCACGACCCACGACCTACCACGCTCCGTCGAACAGATGACCGAGTTGGTCGGACGCGTCTCGATGAAGGCGCTCGTGCGTGAGACGACCGACCTCATCGAAAAGCTGTGCATCGAGGCGGCCCTCCGGATCACCCGCGATAACCGCGCTTCGGCAGCGGAAATGCTCGGTCTCAGCCGGCAGGGTCTCTATGCGAAGATGCGGCGCTACGGCATCGGCGATCTCGATGCCAGCGACCCTGAGTTGACGTCCTGAACCGCAGCGCCGGAAATTTGCATTATAATTCTGATTTTCCGATCGCGGTGGAAAAGCAATTTAGTTCAACCCCAGTGTAAAGCCTGATTGACACATCATGTCCGGCACCGGTAGCGTTCGGGTATGGCAACGCCCGCACCGAGTGCCGTCGTCGAGCTTCTCAAGCCGATCACATGGTTCGCACCGATGTGGGCCTTCGGCTGCGGAGTGATCTCGTCCGGCCATGCTCCCACAGGACAATGGCCGGTCATCGCGGCGGGGGTGGTGCTGGCCGGGCCGCTGGTCTGCGCCACGAGCCAAGCGACCAACGATTGGTTCGACCGCCACGTCGACGCCATCAACGAGCCGAATCGTCCCATTCCGTCCGGTCGCATTCCCGGCCGCTGGGGGCTCTATCTCGCGGCCGGCTGGACGATCCTGTCGCTGATCGTCGCCGCGATGCTTGGTCCCTGGATCCTCGGCGCGGCCCTGTTCGGGCTCGTGCTCGCCTGGATCTACTCCGCGCCGCCGCTCCGGCTGAAGCGCAACGGCTGGTGGGGCAATTCCGCGGTGGCCCTCTGCTACGAGGGGCTACCCTGGTTCACCGGCGCGGCGGTGATGGCCGCTTCGATGCCCGACGAGCGGGTGCTCCTCGTTGCCCTGCTCTATTCCGTCGGCGCCCACGGCATCATGACCCTCAACGACTTCAAGTCGGTGGAAGGCGACCGGGCCATGGGCCTTCGCTCGCTGCCGGTGCAACTCGGCTCCGAACGTGCGGCGCGCTTCGCCTGCCTCGTCATGGCCCTGCCGCAGGTCGCTGTGATGGTGCTGCTCTTCGCCTGGGAGCGTCCCTGGCACGCGACGCTGGTTGCCGCCCTGCTCGCCGGGCAACTCGCACTGATGGCACACTTTCTGAAATCGCCGCGCGCCCGCGCCGCTTGGTACAACGGCACCGGCACCACGCTCTACGTTCTCGGCATGCTGGCCTCGGCTTTCGCCCTGCGCCCGCTCGTGCAAGGGCTGGCGCCATGAGCCGCGCCGCCCTCGCTTTTCCCCGATCGTTCTCCTGGCTCCAGATCGTCCGGCTCGGTCTGGTTCAGACCGCGCTCGGCGCGGTCGTGGTTCTGATGACCTCCACGATCAACCGGGTCATGGTGGTGGAACTGGCCCTGCCGGCGATCGTGCCCGGCGGCCTCGTCGCCCTGCACTATGCCACGCAGGTGTTGCGGCCGCGCTGGGGCTACGGCTCGGATGTCGGCGGACGGCGCACGCCGTGGATCGTCGGCGGCATGGCCGCGCTCTGCCTCGGCGGATTCGGCGCTGCGGCGGCGACGGCGCTGGCCGAAACTCACGTCGCGGCCGGGCTGGCGCTCGCGGTGCTGTCGTTCCTGCTCGTCGGCATGGGCGCGGGCGCGGCGGGCACCTCGCTCCTCGTCCTGCTCGCGACCGGGGTGGAAGCCGGGCGCCGGGGTGCGGCAGCGACGATCGTCTGGGTGATGATGATCGCCGGCTTCGCCGTCACTGCGCCACTCGCGGGGCACTTCCTCGATCCGTTCTCCGGTGGGCGGCTGATGGCTGTCTCCGGCACCGTCTCGATGATCGCTTTCGCGGTCGCCGTCCTTGCGGTCGCCGGCATCGAGCTGCAGCGGGACAGCTCTCCGGCCGCGCAGGTCGAAAAGAAGCCGCCATTCCGCGCCGTGCTCGCGCAGGTGCTGGCCGAGCCCGCCGCGCGGCGCTTCACCCTGTTCATCTTCGTCTCGATGCTCGCCTACAGCGCGCAGGAACTGATCCTCGAACCCTATGCCGGTCTCGTCTTCGCGATGACGCCAGGGGCGACGACCAAGCTCGCGGGCCTCCAGCACGGCGGCGTGCTCGCCGGCATGCTGTTCGTCGCCGGCGTCACCGTCTTCGTCGGCGGCCCGATTCTCGGCTCGCTCAAGCTCTGGACGGCGGTCGGCTGCGCGCTGTCCGCTGCGGCGCTGGGGGCCATCGCCTTCGGACCCGTCGGGCCGGACTTTCCGTTGCGGGCGGCGGTGGCCGGACTCGGCTTCGGCAACGGCGTCTACGCCGTGGCAGCGATCGGCTCGATGATGGCGCTCGCCGGACGCGGCGGCGAGGCCGAGCGCGGCACCCGCATGGGCGTCTGGGGCGCGGCCCAGGGCGTCGCCTTCGGCGCGGGCGGCTTCCTCGGCACGCTCGCGGTCGATCTCGCTCGCCTCGTCGCCTCTGCGCCGGTCTATGCCTACGCCGCGGTCTTCGCGCTCGAAGGCGTCCTGTTCCTCGTCGCCCTGGCGATCAGCCTGCGTGTCGAGCACGTCACCGTCGCTCGTCGGCAGAACCCGCTGACCGAAACGGCCTCCTTTCAGCTCAATCCCGGCTTCGAGGCGAGGTAGCGCCATGGCACACCACGACGCTTGCGAGATCTTCGACGTCGTGGTGGTGGGCGGAGGCCCGGCCGGAGCGACCGCGGCCGCGGATCTCGCGACTGCTGGGCATCGGGTGCTGCTTCTCGACAAGGCCGGGCGAATCAAGCCCTGCGGCGGCGCCATCCCGCCGCGGCTGATCCGCGACTTCGCGATCCCCGATGCGCTTCTCGTCGCCCGCATCCGCAGCGCCCGGATGGTCGCACCGAGCGCGCGCCACGTCGACATGCCAGTCGGCGAGGGTTTCGTCGGCATGGTCGACCGCGAGCATTTCGACCCGTTTCTGCGTGAGCGCGCCGTGCAGGCCGGGGTGGAGCTGCGCGACGGCCTGTTCGAGCGCATGGCCCGAGAGGAGCCGGGCCTCGCCACGATCCACTACCGCAACGGCAAGGCGGGCGAGGAGAGCCGGGTTCGGGCGCGGCTCGTCATCGGTGCCGACGGGGCAACCTCCGCGGTCGGACGGGCCGAGATTCCGGGGCACGCCCGGATGCGGCAGGTCTTCGCCTATCACGAGATCGTCCGGCGCCCCACGGACGCCGCGCATGATGGGGCGCGCTGCGACGTCTATTACCAGGGCCGTCTCTCACCCGACTTCTACGCCTGGATCTTCCCGCACGGCGAGACCGTCAGCGTCGGCACCGGCAGTGCCCGCAAGGGTTTCTCCCTGCGCGGCGCGATTCGTGACCTGCGCGCCGGAACCGGCCTCGACGCCTGCGAGACGATCCGACGGGAAGGCGCGCCGATCCCCCTCAAGCCGCTGCGGCGCTGGGACAACGGGCGCGACGTGCTGCTCGCGGGCGATGCCGCGGGCGTCGTCGCGCCGGCCTCCGGTGAAGGCATCTATTACGCGATGCTCGGCGGGCGCCTCGCGGCGGAGGCGGCCGGGGCCTTCCTCGTGACGGGCGAGGCCCGTGCCCTGGCCCAGGCGCGCAAGCGCTTCATGCGGCTGCACGGGCGCGTCTTCTGGATTCTCGGGATGATGCAGTGGGTCTGGTACCGCAGCGACGCCCTGCGCGAGCGCTTCGTCGCGATCTGCAAGGATAGGGACGTCCAGCAACTCACCTGGGACGCCTACATGAACAAGGAGCTGGTGCGCGCGAAGCCCGCCGCGCATGCGCGGATCTTCTTCAAGGATCTCGCCCACCTGTTCCGCTGGGTCTCGCCGTGAACGGCCTGCTCGCCGGCGGCTGGGGCCCGCCCGTCGTCGCCGGCCTCATCGCTCTCACCATTGCCGTGGCGGGCGGAATCGCGACGCGGACCGACGACTGGTACCGCCGCCTGCGCGTTCCCGGCTGGAAGCCGCCGGACTGGGCCTTCGGCCCGGTCTGGGCCGTGATCTTCGCCCTCACGACTGCCTCGGCCATCATCGCCTGGAACGCCGATCCCGAACCAGCGGCGCGCTTGCGGCTCGTCGCCGTCTTTGCCGTCAACGGTGTGCTCAACATCGCCTGGAGCGTCATCTTCTTCCGTCTGCGCCGGCCCGATTGGGCGTTCGCCGAGGTGCTGCTATTCTGGCTCTCGATCCTCGCCGTGGTGCTCGCGGTCGGCCAGGTCTCCGTTCCTGCCGCACTCCTCAACCTCCCCTATCTTGCCTGGGTGAGCGTGGCCGCGGGCTTGAACCTCACCATCGTCCGGCTCAATCCGCCCTTCGAGCCGCGCTTCGGGAACCCATGAGCGATGGCCGAGCTCTTCGCCCCGCTCTTCGTTTCCGGACGCATCGTCGACGGCATCCTCGTGCTGGTCGCGATCGAGGCGCTGGTGCTGCTCGGTGTGCGGGCGCGCTGGGGCCGCGGCCCGGCACCGATGGCGCTCCTCAGCAATCTCGCCTCAGGGGCCGCGCTGATGCTGGCCCTCCGGGCCGCCCTCACCGGTGCCGCTTGGACCGGGATCGCGGCTTGGCTGATCGTCGCACTCGGAGCGCACCTTGCCGAGTTGGTGCTTCGTTTCCGCAACGAGCCTGACCGCGCTCCGGACCGTGACAAAGCGACTTGCCGTGACAAAGCGACTTGGAACAACCAAGAGTGGCGAACGTTCGGTGCGCGTCCGCCGATGACTTAGAACAATTCTTGCCGGGGCTCTACAAGATCGGAGATCGGGTTCATGACACGTCTCACCGCCCTGGGCTCCGGATGGCTCGCCATCGCCGCATTCCTGTCTGTCGGTTCCGTCCGCGCGCAGGAGGCCGATGCCGACCTCGTCAAGCGCGGCGAGTATCTAGCGACGGTGGGTGATTGCGTCGCCTGCCACACCAAGCCCGGCGGCAAGTTCCTGGCCGGCAACTACAAGCTCGACACGCCGATCGGGGCGATCAAGACGCCGAACCTCACGCCGGACGATGAGACCGGCATCGGCAAGTGGAGCTACGAGACCTTCGAGAAGGCGTTCCGCCACGGCATCGGCGACGAGGGCGAGTATCTCTACCCGGCCTTCCCGTTCGGCTGGTATACCAAGGTGTCCGACGAGGATACGAGAGCCATCTTCGCGTATCTGAAGTCGCTGCCGCCGGTAAAGGAGAAGCGGGAGGAGAACGAGATCCCGTTCCCCTTCAACGTCCGCACCGCCCTGATCACGTGGCGCACCGCCTTCTTCACCGCCGAGAGGTTCAAACCCGATCCGAACGTCAGCGCGGAGGTGAACCGCGGTGGTTACCTCGTCGAGGGACTCGGCCATTGCGGCATGTGCCACAACGAGCGCAAGCTCGTCGGCAATTCGAGCCTCGCCGGGCGGTTCGGCGGCGGCGTCATCGACGGCTGGTACGCGCCCAACATCACGCCCGACGGGCACCAGGGCATCGGCGCCTGGAGCGATGCCGAAGTCGTCACCTATCTCAAGACCGGCACGGCTCCGGGCAACCGCCCGGGCGTGGCGGCGGGGCCGATGCGCCAAACCATCGAGGAATCGCTCTCCAAGATGACCGACGCCGACCTCAAGGCGATGGTGGCTTATCTGCGCACGGTTCCGGCCAAGCAGACCTACAAGGAGAAGGACCTCCAGGCCTTCAACCAGCCCGGAGCACCGGGGGCGGACACCTACCTGACCTACTGCTCCTCCTGCCACCGGCCGGACGGCAAGGGCGTCGAGGGCGCGATTCCCGCTCTGGCCGGCAACACCTCGGTCCAGTCGGCCGGTCCGGAGACGGTCATCAACGTGATCGTTGGCGGATTGGCCGCCCAGAGCGACTACGCGCCGATGCCGGCCATCGGCCAGGAAATGACCGACCAGCAGATTAAGGACGTCACCGACTACATCCGCAATTCCTGGGGCAACAAGGCGCCAGTCGTCTCCGAGACCGGAATCGTCGCCAATGCTCGGCAGAAGATCCGGACGATGATGGCCGGCAACGCGCCCTGCTCGACCATCGAGGATGTAAAACTGAAGAGCAGCATCGAGCAGGCCACGGGCGCCGACGCGTTGAAGGGACTGAAGCCGAACGACTTCGTTCCGCTCCTCGCCCGCGTCGCGCCGCAAGTGAAGGCCGCCGCGCCCGAGGCCGGCGACGATGCAGTGGTCAACGGGTTGCTCTCGGCCTTCTGCAAGGCGAACCGCACCGAGAAGGACGCCGAGCCCTTGCCCTGGTCCGCGACGATCGGCTCGTTCGGCAATGTCGCCTATAGCCAGATCAAGAACCCGGAGAAGCGGGTGGATGCCCTCTCCGGAAAGGTGCCGGCTTCGGGGGCGACTCCGCCCAAGCCTTGATTCCGGAATTTCAGCCCTACCATTGCCGGATGCAATCGCCGCTCAGAACCACAGGACCCGTGACCGGAAGGGGCTGAGCGGCGGACCCTGACGACCCCGATGGGAGCGCGACCGGATGCAACTCGGCATGATCGGCCTCGGCCGGATGGGCGGCAACATCGTTCGCCGGCTCCTGCGCGACGGGCACACCGCCGTCGTCTACGACCGCGATCCGAAGGCGGTCGAGTCCCTGGCGGCCGAGGGCGCGACGGCGGCATCGAGCCTCGAGGATCTCGCCGCGAAGCTGGAAGCACCCCGCACCGCCTGGGTGATGTTGCCCGCCGGCCAGATCACCGAGGAGACGGTCCGCGCGCTCGGCGGCCTTCTGAGCGCGGACGACTGCATCATCGATGGCGGCAACTCGTTCTATCAGGACGATGTGCGTCGGGCCCGAGATCTCGACGCCAAGGGCATCCACTACGTCGATGTCGGCACCTCCGGCGGCGTGTGGGGGCTGGAGCGCGGCTACTGCATGATGATCGGCGGCCACAAGGCCGCCGTCGACCGCCTTGACCCGATCTTCCGCACGCTGGCGCCGGGCCTCGGCGAGATCCCGCGCACCCCCGGTCGCGACGGCCGGGATTCGCGGGCCGAACAGGGCTACATCCATGCCGGGCCGAGCGGCGCCGGCCACTTCGTGAAGATGATCCATAACGGCATCGAGTATGGGCTGATGCAGGCCTATGCCGAGGGCTTCGACATCCTGCGCCACGCCAACGCCCCCGACATCCCTGAGGAGCGGCGGTTCGATCTCAATCTCGGTGACATCGCCGAGGTCTGGCGGCGCGGCAGCGTGGTCTCGTCCTGGCTCCTCGATCTCACGGCCGCCGCTCTGGCCGGTGACGAGCGCCTGGAAGGATTTTCGGGCTATGTCGAGGATTCCGGCGAGGGCCGCTGGACCATCAATGCGGCGATCGAGGAGGCCGTGCCGGCCACCGTGCTCTCCAGCGCCCTCTATCGCCGCTTCCGCTCCCGCGAGGATGAGAGCTACGCCGACAAGCTCCTTTCAGCGATGCGTCAGGGCTTCGGCGGCCACAAGGAGCCGCCGCGCCGCGGACCCACGCCATGATCCCGCTTCCGCCGAATACCGAGTTGATGGCGGATGCGGAGGCGACGGCCCGCGCTGCCGCCGAGCATCTGCTGGCGATGACCGAGCGCAGCGAGGGGGACCGCATTGCGATCTGCCTTGCCGGCGGCTCGACCCCGAAGCGGCTCTACGCGCTGTTGGCCTCCCCCGGCTTCGTCGAGCGGGTACCGTGGGCGCGCATCCACTGGTTCTTCGGCGACGACCGGGTGGTGCCGTGGGACGATCCCTCGAGCAACGTGCGCATGGTGCGCGACGCCTTCGGCCACGCGGCGCCGGTGCCGGCGACGCACCTGCACTTCATGCCCTCGGACAAGGGCGCCGAGGCGGGCGCCCGCGCCTATGAGCGAACGCTGCAGGACTTCTACGGCAGCGACCGGCTCGATCCAAATCGGCCGCTGTTCGATCTCGTTCTGCTCGGCCTCGGCAGCGACGGGCACACCGCCTCTCTGTTTCCGGGCAAGCCCGCCTTGGCCGAGCGCTCGGCCTGGGTCGCGCCGGTGCTGGAGGCGGGAATGGAACCGTTCGTGCCGCGCATCACCCTGACCTTTCCGGCCCTGGCCTCGTCACGCTCCGTGCTCTTCCTTGTCAATGGTGCGGGCAAGCGCGACGCGCTGCGACGGCTCGCCGGGGGCGAGGATCTGCCGGCGCGCCACGTCGAAAGTGCGGGCCGGGTGACGTGGTACATCGATCGCGAAGCCGCCGACGCCTGATTTTCGATAATCTGATGCAAGAGCAGCGCCCCGAAAGATGCTCACCGGTCTTTTTGGAAAGCCAATGAAGACAAGAGGATAGAGCATCGTGCCGGATCCGGTATCCGGCACGATGCTCGGGCGCTCGAACGCGCCTCGCTCCTCCAGGCGTGTGCATCCGCCTCACTTTCGACGCCGGTCTTACCCGTCTATGAACGGCTCACCCTTGTCGAAACGGGAGTACCTCGATGGGAGCAGCCGAAGGCGCCGCCGCGTTGGATGCTTGGCCGCGGGTCCGTCAGACGCGCTTCGCCCTGCGGCGCAACCGCATTCAGCCCGGCCCACTGAAACCCGTTGGCGGACATCGCCGCCCACCGGCCTGGGCCGCGTGTGCCGGACTGCTCGGCCTCTCGCTGGTCACGACCTGGGCGCTCGCTTCGCAACTCCGCACCGGCGTCGCCGTGGTGGAGGAACCCGTAAGCTTGGCTGAGCCTGTTCCAGAACCCGCCCAGCCCATCCGCATCGTCGGTGCCGCGCGAGCGCCGCAGACGGCACCGGCCGATGAAGCAACGCCTGCCATCGCGTCGCCGCTGACCTCTCCCGTCGCCGGTCTGCCGACCGAGCCGCAGCCGGCCGCCTCGGTCATCGCCGCGCCGGCCACGTCGGTTCAGAAGCGGGATCCGGTTCCGACGGTCGATCTCGGAGCCCTCCCGGTTCTGACGCTCGACGAGACTGCCTTCGATGGCGCTCCGGCTCCGGTTTCCCAGAACGCGCCCCCTGCCCCGGCGCGGGCTCAGGATAGGCCGTAATCGACCTCGCAGGTGAGTGGCGCATTCGGCTTTTTGCCCGATGCCGTCATCGCGAGGCGAAGCCGAAGCGATCCAGGGCGCGACAGTTCCGGAGCGTGCGGAGCCCTGGATTGCTTGCGCCTCGCCTCGCAGTGACGAAGAGACACCGGGGCTACCGAGCGGCGCCTGTACAAGTTGGCATCCCGCCCAATCATCTAACTCGGTCCGCCTGTCGGCGCCTCGGAACGACCGTGGTGTCGGGCTGATCCGCTTGCGATCAGCCCGACACCGTCTCAAGCCGCGAGCGGCATGTCGTCCTCGGACTCGGCCGCCATGAACTGGGCCCGGGCGAGCGCTGCGAAGCGCTGGTTGAGGGCGACCAGCTCGTCGAAATTGCCAGCCTCGACGATCTTGCCGTTCTCGAACACAAGGATGCGGTCGGCGTTGCGGATCGTGGCGAGGCGGTGGGCGATCACGAAGGTGGTGCGCCCTTCCATCACCGTCTCCAGCGCCTGCTGCAGCTTGCGCTCGGTCGCGGCGTCGAGCGCGCTCGTGGCCTCGTCGAGGATCAGCATCGGCGGGTTCTTCAGAAGCGCCCGCGCGATCGAGAGGCGCTGGCGCTCGCCGCCGGAGAGCGACCGGCCGCGCTCGCCGATGATCGTGTCGAGCCCGTCGGGTTGGCGCGCCATGAACTCGCTGGCCTGGGCCCGCTCCAGCGCATCGAGCATCTCGGCATCGGTCGCATCGGGGCGGCCAACCTGAAGGTTTTCGCGAATCGAGCGGTTGAACAGCATCGGCTCCTGGAACACGACGCCGATGTTGTGGCGCAGGCTGGAGAGGCCGATATCGCGGATGTCGATGCCGTCGATGCGGATGGCGCCGGCATCCGGATCGAAGGTGCGGTGGAGCAGGCCTAGCGTCGTGGACTTGCCTGAACCCGTGGTGCCGACGAGCGCCACGGTCTCACCGGGCCGGGCTGCGAAGGACACACCGTCGAGCGCGTTGCGGCGGCCGTCATAGGAGAAGGCGACCTCGTCGAAGACCACTTCGCCCTCGAACCGGGCGACCTGCTTGGCCTGCGGCCGGTCGCGGACGGTCGGGACAGTGTCGACCACCTCGAAGAACTCGCGCATCTTCGGTGCCTGCATGAACACGCCGTTCACGAAGGTGACCACGTGGTCGAGCTTGGTCACCAGCATGGTGGCAAGGCTCATGAAGGCGACGATCTCGCCGACGGTGGCCGCACCCTTCTGATGCAGGGCGATGCCGGTGATGAAGATCGCGGTCATGGTCAGGGTGCCGGAGGCGCGGGTGGCGACGTTGGCCAGCGCCCACCACGACAGGACAGGGATCTGCACCCGGAGCAGGTCGTGGATGATGGTGCGCATCGCTTCCTTCTCGGCGCGGGCGCGGGTGAAGGATTGGATCACCGCGACGTTGCCGAGCGCATCGGAGGCGTGGGCGGCCAGACCCGACTGGAACTGCTCGACCTCGCCCTGGAGCGTCTCGGTGCGGCGCAGGACGTAGCTCGCCAGCGCCGTGAAGACGAGAACCAGCACCACGAGGATCGCACCGAGCCGCCAGTTCACGAACAGGGTCAGCGGCAGCAGCACGCCGACCGAGAGCAGCGCGGAGAAGTGCTCGCGGAAGAAGTTGAGCCAAACCCAGGCCATGGCGTTCGTGCCTTCCAGCATCGCCTTCAGCACGCGGCCCGAATGGTTGGACGAATGGAAGGCGATCGGAAGTTCGAGCACGTGCTCGAAGAAGTTCGCCATGGTGGAGAGCCGGTTGCGGTGGGCGAGCCGGTCGGAATGCAGGGCGATCGCGACGCCCGCGCCGATCGTGAACAGGCCGAACACCACCCAGGCCACGATCCACGGCAGCAGCGTGGTCGCGGGCGTGTCCTTGGACAAATGGGTGAGGCCGTCGATGATACGGCCCATGATCAATGGTTCGGCAAACGCCGCCACGGCGAGCGCGACATTGGCGACGATCAGACCGCCGGCCAGCCGCTTCTCCGCTCCCAGCAGGCCGAGCACTCGCGCATAGAGGCGAATCATCGACATCGTGCTTTCGCTCCCCGCCCCGTCCGGCTGCCGCCGCGGGGACCACGCCATTCGAACCGGAACGCTCCGGCGCCGGCGGACCGGAGGCTTGCGATTCTCTGCGCAGGCGCACTCGGCCAATCGGCACGGGAACTTATGCCGCTCCGCCCCTGAACGGCACATGACGGCGAAAGGCCGGATCGTCCAATCCCCTTTACCGTTCCTTCAGCCTGTTTTTTTACACCTTGGGGACGGCTGGCAGGATCGGCCGGGCTTCGGGCGTCGGCGTCATGGATCTCGCAACCGGTATCGGGCTGCTCGGCGGCGTCGGCGTGGTATTTACGCTGATCATGATCGATGGCGGCAACTTCGCCGCCTATTTCGACAAGCACGCCGTGATCGTGATCTTCGGCGGCGCCATCGCCGCGACCATGATCCGCTTCCCGTTCTCGACCATGTTGCACGGCCTGCCGATGGGCCTGCGCTACGCCTTCACCATGCGCTCGGTGAAGCCGCACGACCTGATCGAGGAGATCACCAAGATCGCCGACGTCGTGCGCAAGTCCGGCCCGATCGCTCTGGAAAACATGGAGATTTCCGACCCGTTCCTGGCCCAGGGCGCGCGCTACATCGCCGACGGCTACGACCGCGACTTCATCCGCGACACGATGGAGCGCGACCGAGACAACTTCCTGATGCATCTGGATGAGGGCTCGAAGATCTACCGCGCCTTCGGTGACTGCGCGCCGGCCTGGGGCATGATCGGCACCATCCTCGGCATGGTGACGATGTTCGCCAACATGTCCGATCCCTCGAAGCTCGGGCCCGCCATGGCGACCGCGCTGCTCGCGACGCTCTACGGCGCGCTGATCGCCAACATGGTTGCCCTGCCGATCGCCGACAAGCTGCACGTGAAGCTCGAGGAGGAGGACGTGTCACGCTCCCTCATCATCGACGGCATCCTGCTGATCCGCGACCAGAAGAGCCCCTCGCTGGTGCGCGAGATGCTGATCGCCTACCTGCCGGCGAACCACCGCGACGAACTCGCTGCGGAAGCGGCGTGACGGGGGTTTGAGCGGTGGCCAAGAAGAAGCGCGGCGGCGCCCATGGCGGTCACGGCTGGTTCGTGACCTTCGCCGATCTGATGGCGCTCCTGATGAGCTTCTTCGTCATGATCGCCGCCTACTCGACGCAGGATCAGAAGAAGCTTCAGGTCGTCGCCGGCTCGATGCGTGACGCCTTCGGCGTGAACAAGGAGTCGAAATTCGCCGGCATCCTCGAAAGCGAGGGCATTCCGACGGCGGACAAGTTCAAGCACCTGCGCGACGTGCCGCCCGAGCGCGCCACCGACCGCACGACGCCGCCGCAGACCGACAGCGGCCTCGATGACGGCATTCCCGACCGCGGCTATCCCGACGCATTCGGGCAGGCCGCCGCCTCCCTGCGGCAGGCGATGCAGGACATGCCCGAGGTGGCGGAACTCTCGAAGAACGTCATCATCGCGCCGACCCGTAAGGGGCTCGACGTGTCGATCGTCGATCAGGACGGGCGTTCGATGTTCCCGGAAGGGTCGAGCCGCCCCAACGACCGCACCCGCCGTCTGCTGGAGCGCTTGGCGCCGACGCTGATGAAGCTGCCGAACCGCATCGCGATCACCGGCTTCACCGCGACCGCCCGCCCCGGCACCCGCGACACCGCTCCGCCCTGGGAGCTCTCGGCCAACCGCGCGCTGAGCGTGCGCGACGTTCTGGCCAATGCTGGCCTGCCCGACGACCGCTTCGCCTCGGTCACGGGCAAGGCGGATACGGAGCCGATGTTTCCCGACAATCCCTACCTCGCGGCCAACCGGCGGGTGACGGTGACGCTCCTCTCCGAGCCGCCGCCGACGCCAAACGGCAAGACAATGCCCTGAGGTCCGCTGCCCTGACGGCTATTTGGCGACCAACAGCGCCCAGTAAACCTTGTACTTGGAGCCCGGCGCGTAGGCCGTGGCGATGCCCATGCGCTTGGCTTCCGGCGCGAGCATGACCGCACGGTGCGGAGGGCTGTCGCGCCACCCCGAAAAGGCTTCCGCGAGGGTGTGGTAGCCCGCCGAAAGGTTGGCATCGGCACCGTCATAGCCCAGGCGCGTCACCGCGGCTCGCACCGTCTGGCTCTTGCTCGGCCGATCGGAGGCGGCCATGGCGGCGGCCTCGGTCTCGGCCAGCCGCTGCAATTCGGGGTCGACGACGAGCGGCGCGATCCCATTGTTGCGACGATAGGCCGAGATCATGTCCCGGGCCGCCACCGTGTCGACGGTGCTGCTGCCGGTCGTCAGCGGCAGATACAGGGTCGGTACGCCGCTCGCCTCGGGCGTGATCCGCCCCGCACAACCCTGGAGCAGGGCTGCGAGGGCGAGCACCGCTGGGGCGGCGAGAAAGGTCCGGCGTCCGAGCACGAAAGCAGTTTTCCCGTAAGCAGACGGTTGAGGTGGGCCCTGCTCGCGGGAAACTCAAGTGTATCGCCGCCGTCGACCCCGATTTCCCCAGGGGCGGCTTCGGACTTGCGCCGTTCTACCCGTGCCGTCGCAGGTTTCCGTCCTGAGACGCGTTTCCTGACCGTCGGGCCGGTTCGCGCGGGTCGCCCGACGACGCTTCGTCGGCTACGGCCGAGACCTTCTCCTCGCTCTCCCCTCGCGCGGCCGCCGGGGGCGCAATGATGTGCGCCGCCGGGCTGCCGACCGCGTGCGCGATCTGACCGAGCGCGTCGCGCACCGGTTCCAGACCCTGAACGGTGATGAAGCTCGAAGCGGGACCCATTGGCGGGATGAACTCGGCGTCGGCGAGCGTCTTGAACACCGAGAAGTTCAAGTCGCTCTGCACCTTCTGGCTCAGGTTGACGTCGACCACCATGGCGATCAGCTCGAACTCCAGGAAGGGATCGCCGATCTTCTTGAACACCACCCGCGGCGCCGGCTCCTTGAGCACGTCCGGGTGCGCCTTGGCGCAGGCGACCATCATCTCCGCTGCCTCGACCGGATCCTTGCTGCGCAGCACGCTGACCGAGATGATGACCCGTCCGGTCCGGTCGCCGCGCACGCGGTTCTTGACGATACCGGAGATCAGGTTCGAGTTCGGCACGATCACGGCGGAGCGGTCGAAGGTCTGGATCTCCGTGGAGCGCACCGAGATCCGCTTCACGATGCCCTCGCTGTCGCCGATCAGTACCTGATCGCCGACGCGGATCGGGCGCTCCCACAGCAGCAGCAGGCCCGAGACGAAGTTGTTGACGATCGATTGCAGGCCGAAACCGATACCGACGGAGAGGGCACCGGCGACGATGGTCAGCTTCTCGAGACTGAGGCCCAGATAGGAGAAGGCCAGCGCCAGGGCGAGGAGGAAGCCGACATAGCCGGCCACCGTCGAGATCGAGTTGCGCAGGCCCGCATCGAGGTCAGTCGCCGGCAGGTAGGTGTTCTCGAGCCAGCGCTGAATGCCGCGGGTGATGAACACGCCGAGCACCAGGATGCTGACGCCGAAGGCGATTGCCGAGAGGGAGATCGTGACGTCGCCGACCTTGAAGCCGAAGAAGGCCGTGCGAACCGACGAGAAGATATCGGTCGAATCGAGCCCCCAGGGAGCCAGCGCCAGAAGCGCGGCGACCGCGATCAGCAGGACGCGGGCGAAGCCTGTCGTCAATACCGCGATCTGATTGAGCGAGCGCTTACGCAGGCCGGTATTGGCCTGGAGCGTCGTGGCGATGCGGGTGTCTTCGCAGAGCGAGCCGCCGATCAGCACATCGGCGCTGACGACCAGCAGCCAAAGCAGCACGAGGATGCTGGCGGTCCAGATCAACTGATCGACGAGGAAGGCCGAGAAGGCGACGTAGCCGACGAGCGGCGCAACCGCGATTACGGCGACCGCGACCCAGCCGAGCAGCCGCAGCGGCCCACCGATGCTGGACGAGGTCTCGGTGCCGACATAGGGGCCGAAGCACTCTTCCTCCTTCTCCGCCGTATCGGCGAAGCGGTGGAGGCCGATCGCGAGCAGCAAGGCCGCCGTGATGGCGCCGATACCGCGGGTGGCGATCGAGATCGGCAGCGCGGCGTAGATCGCCGAGTTGAGGGCCTCGGTCGATTTCGACACCGTGATGACGACGGCGATGCTGACGGCGAGCGCGGTGATGCGCCACGCGGCGGCATCGGAGACCGGTGCCGGACGCCAAGCCGGCTTGTTCACGGCGAGGAGGGCGTCGGCCGTCGCCTCGACGAAGGCGATGAAGGCGATGCCGCCCAGAATGGTGCTGGCGACCGGCAGGAAGCGGGCCGGCAGCAACTCGGTCACGTCGAGGGCGTAGTAGACCGCATAGCTTCCCGCCAGGGCCGGCAAGGTCCCGAGCAGGAGCACGCGCCATGCGCCGAGAAGCTTGGCGCGCCTCGACGGCGCGGTGAGGTTGATGTCCCGGCGCCCCAGGGCCGGCGCGATGTTGCGGCGACCGAAATACAGGGCAAAGGACAGGCCGAGGGCGAGGCCGAGGATCAGCAGGTTCCACAGGCTGCCGTTTCGGCGGAACAGGGAGACAGTTTCGTCGAAGCCGCTCTTCAGCGAGCTGATGTCGCGCGGGATGTCGGCGCCGACCCGCATCCAGAGATCGGGGGTCAACAGCGACGAGCTGCGCTCGAACAGGCCGCGGGTGAAGGCGGCACGGCGGCGGTTCGAGATCTGATCGACGATCTGGTCGCTCTGCACCAGCAGCGATTTGGCCAGGCGCTGCGTGCCGTCGATGTCGTTGACCGCCTGCTCGCGCTCGGTGCGCTCGCGGGCGACCTCCTCGCCTTCCTCCCCTTCCTTCGGCTTCGGTCCGATCTGGGTGAGACGCTCGCGGGCGGCCTCCAGGCGGGGGCCCAGCAGATCGATCATGGACCGCAGCCGGTCGGCGAGCGGGTCGAGACCGTCGCGGGCACGGATCAGGTCGCCCGCGCCGACATTCGGACCGGTGATCGCCTTCTCGCGCGCTTCGAGATCGTCCTTGATGGTATCGAGCCGGTCCCTGAGGGTTTGCAGCGCCTCCGACACGGGGGCTTTGGGCGCGGCCGGCTTGGCGGCCGGCGCGGCCTGTTCGTTGGCCGGAGCCGGCTGTCCGTTCGCCGGGGCCGGCGCGGCGTTCTGCTGTTTCGCAGCCGGTGCCTGAGCGGCCGGCGGACTCCCCTGCCCCGACGCCACGTTCGGCAGGACGGCGGTCGCGGCCAAGGTCGCGATCAGGGCCGTGCTGAGAGTCCTGTGGCGGAAGCGGGTGAGAAGCGAGCGTCGTAGCATCGTCATCCTTCGCGGGAGGAGCGGGTCGCGTCGGGTCCACGGGCCCTGAGCAGCCGGGCCGCCACGGGTGCGAATGCCCACGCAACGACGGCCCCAGGCGAACCGGATCGAGAGATTCTGTCTTGTTGCCCCTGAGCTAGGGCCTGAGCCCGGCTTGCCGAGGGGATGCGCAGCGAAACTTTTTGCAATGCACAATAGTCGTCCGCGCGGTTTCTTCCGGCGGTGTCTGCCCGCGCAATGGGGCAAAAGCGTGCGGCCAAGGAAGGCGAAAGCCGATTTGCAAGGAAAATCGGCGGCCGCGACGCCAGGGACGGCTCGCTCGCCTTCACAAGCTTGTCACGCTGATATTACACTAAGCCGCGATGGACTTGGCCATATCCTCACGCAGCGAGGAGGCGGCGCTGATCGTCCGCCCTGCCACGCTTCGGTTCGAACCGGCACGACTCGCCGGTCGGGGGAGCTGTCGGCGTCGAGGTCCATCCAGCTTCCTTTATCTCCGCCCACCCCTCGGAGCGCGTCGCGCCTCGCCTGCGGGTTTGGTGCGAGAGAGTGCGACGGATCGGAGACCCGCGGCCGTGCCGGGGCGCCATGCCCTTCAGCACGGTTCCGCGGTGTCTCAGAGGGCGCTCCTCGGGGTGCCCCTTGAGCTCCGACTGTCGCGGGTGCGGCATGGCCCTTCGGACCTCCAGCGTCCAAGGCCGAGGCGCCCGCGGGGCGCCGTCACGAGCAGTGAGTGGCGTCGATGATCGATCTGCAAACCCTGGTGCTCAACGCGGATTACCGGCCGCTCTCCTACAATCCGCTCTCGTTGTGGTCCTGGAAGGACGCCTTCACGGCCCTGTTTCTCGACCGTGTCACCCTGGTCGCGAACTACGACATCGAGGCCCATAGCCCGAGCCGGTCACTCAAGGTGCCGAGCGTGGTCGCCCTCAAGAGCTATGTGGCGCTGGCCCGCAGCCCGGCCTTCACGCGCTACAACATCTATCTGCGCGACACCTTCACCTGCCAGTATTGCGGCCTGCGTCTGCCCTCTGGCGGTCTGACCTTCGACCACGTCGTGCCCCGCTCCCGTGGGGGCCTCTCCACCTGGGAAAACGTCGTGGCAGCCTGTTCGCCGTGCAATCTGCGCAAGGCCAACCGCACGCCGGACGAGGCGGAGATGCCGCTTCTCAACGAGCCGCACCGCCCGACGCGCCATGAGCTCCACCGCCGCCAGCCGGAATTCGACCACCGCCAGTACCATCACACCTGGCTCGACTATCTCTACTGGGACAGCGAGCTCGACAGTTAGACCATCGTTCCGAATGGTGGTTGCCGACTTTCGGAATAAGGAGATGCTTCTGGCTGTTTCAGCGGAGCGGCTGCGGCGGCTCGTTGAACATCGGTTGGTTGGTCGGCCGCGGCAGGTAGGCCCGCACCACAAATCGTTCGACCGGCGGTGGCGCACGAAAGCGCGGGCGCGGATCGCGGTAGGGGATCTCGGGCGGGAGGGCCGTCACTGCCGGGCCGGGTCGCGCGCGCCTGTCGACTTCGCCGGCCTCTGCCTGCGGAAGCGTCGCGAAACCAGCCAGGGTCGCGGCTGCGAGCGGAAGCAGGTGACGCATGGACAGGCCCCCGTGTTCGATCGCCTCAGAACTTGATGGCGGCACCACCGCGAACGGTATTGATGTTCACCTTGTGCCCATCGAAATCGTCAAAGAGCACGTATTGATACTCGCCGCGCAGAAGAAAATTCGACGTAATCGCGTACTCGATACCGCCACCCAGCGCGACGCCAGCGACCGCTTTGCTTTTGGGCTTCGCAGGGAGTTGATAGAAGCCATCGGGGACTGACTTGTTCGGATCTTGAGGCGCGCCTGGATCGAAGGCAGTGTTTCCGTTCGCGTATCCGTGGTGGGTGACCGGAGTACCGGACCTCGGATTGGCCTGATAGGCTGCAGCCGCGGTCGCGTCGTAGCCGTAATTTTGAACTTCCGGTTGGTCCAGAATGGTGGCGCGGCCGATCGCCAGACCTGCCGTGACGAATGGCAGGAAGCTCCCAAAGGCGTAGCCAGCTCGGCCGCGGATGGTTCCGTAATCCTCAAGTTCAGTCTTCGAGAATCCGCGCAGATTCACGATGTCGAACATGTTGGCTTTTGTCGTGTAAAAGCGACTGATTTCGTTGTAGGAAATCCCGGACTTATTGAAGCTTGTATAATCAACCTCAAGGCCAAATACGGCGTCATCAAATTGGACGTTGTAGCCGGCATAGGCACCATAGGTTGTGCTATGGACCCGCCGGGATGAAAAGGTCAGCAGGGAAGAAACGCCAAATTCGGCTTCAATGTCGCGAGCACGAAAGTATTCGCGATATGGATTGCCGAAAACGTTCGTGAACCCCATAGACGCAGTCGAATAGCCCCCGTGTCCGCCGACATAGAAACCGCTCCAATCGATCAACGGAGCCGGCGCGAGGTAGTCATCGTCGGCGCCGCGCAGCACGCCGTAGTCGAGATCGGCAGCGAAAGCGGGCGAAATCAGAACGGAAGCCAGAACAGCCAGGGTCGCGATGCGCATCGTCGTCGTCCTCACGCACCGGGCCGTCGCGGCTCCGGGCTGACCCTTTCGTACTAACTCGGTAACCTTAATATTTTGTACCAAACCAACATTGGATGACGTCCCGAGATGACGGGTAAGCCGGTCCGGACCACGGAACGCCCATGATCGGTCCCAATGGGATCGTGCAGGGTGGCCTCCCGAAGGCCCGCCGGCGCCGTGTCGCTCGCGGATTGCTCGCGAAGGCTCGAAACGGCAGCGGCGCCCGGATCTGACCCCGGACGCCGCCTGTCGATGAGAAGCAGGGTTGGTCGGCTCAGTTGCCGAAGTTCCGCGCCGCAGATGGGAGGAGGCCGTCGGCGAAGCGATAGCGCAGGCCGACCCTGAACTCGTTGGCTGCCAGATCCTTCACGCGGGTCAGGCCGCCATACTCGTCGAGCCCGCTGCGAATCTTGCCAAGATTGATGTAGCGATAGGCGGCATCGAGGCTGAAGCCGGCACCGATATCGTAGGAGACACCGGCGGTCAGGGCCCAGGCGAAGGTCGTGACCGAGTGGTTGGCGCGGAAGGCGGCGTCGCGCGGGCCGGTGCCGGCGGCCCCGTCGCAGCCATCGATCAGGCAGGTCGTCTGCGTGTAGTTGCGGCTCATGCGCTTGTCGGCGAAGCCGACGCCGGCGCCGACATAGGGCGTGAAGCCGTACCACGTCCCGATATCGGCATAGACGTTGACGAGGCCGGTCAGCACGTCGACCTTGCCCGCCTCAAGGTTGTAGCCGGTCTGGAACACCGAGCGCGAGGAATAGCCGCGGAAGGACGAGGCGCCGCGCTGGTCGATCGTGGTATCGACGCGCAGCCAGGGATTGATCTGATAGCCGACACCGCCGCCGTAGCCGGCTTCCGAGCTCAGCCGCAATCCGACCAGCGGCGGCATGGCGGGGTCGCTCGGATCGGGAATGGCGTCGTCGCGCGGATGCTCGTACCAGCTCTGGGTGAAGTCGCCCCGAAGATACCAGCCGCTGCCGATGGCGACCGGTTCGGCCAGAGCGGGCGGCGGCGGAAGCAGATCCGCAGCCGAGGCGCTTCCGGGTAGCGCGCACGTGCCGGTCAGGACCCCGAGGAGCGTGCCGGTCGCGAGCGTGGCCGCCAGCGCCAGACGATGCGATGCAATCATGGGAAGCCTCGTCGGAGGGTGCGGTAGGAGGATCCGCGCCTCGATTGTCTGGAACTCTCGCTGACAAAAGTTATGATTGGCTTAACCTTAACCCGGGGCGGAGCCTCAAAGCTTGAAACAAGAACGGCGCGGGATGATTCCGCGCCGTACAAGTGTCGATTGAAAGTCGCTGTAATCAGTATTTGCGAACCAGCGGCGGGGGCGGCGCATAGTCGACTGCGGCGACGGCGACCGGGGCACCGAACATGTAGCGAAGGCCGACCTTGACGTCGTGCGCCTCAAGCTCCTTCACTCGATAGACCGTCTTCGGGCAGTCCAGAGTGCATGTGACGACGCCGGTCGTGGCCTCGCCCATGTTGAGGTAGCGGTAAGCGGCCTCAAAACGGACGTTCTGCGTCACGGCGTAGCCGAGACCGGCATGGAGCGCCCAGGCAAAGTTCGTCCGCTCGTTGTGACGGCCGATCCCGTAGCCGCCCTCGTAGGCGCCGAAGCCCTTGTCGGTCACGCCGCCGAAGCTGTGATGGGCAACGCCGACGCCGGCGCCGATGAACGGCGTCACGCCGTACCACGTGCCGAGATCGACGTAGCCGTTGGCGAGGCCGACGATGGAATCGAACTTGCCGCTGGTAACGTTGTAGCCGCCGGAACCGCCGAAAGTCTTGTCCTCGGCGACGAACGTCCACTTGCTGCGGAAGCGGTACTCACCGGTCGCATCGACGCGGAGCCAGGGATTGATCTGGTAGCCGAGACCGCCGCCGACGAAGTACTGGTTCGACACCTTGTCCTGGATGACGGCGTAGTCGTACGGCTTCGGCGGGTGTGAAACGTCTTCGGCAATGCTCTTGCGCAGGTCGAGCGAGCCGTAACCGCCATCGACGCGCAGGTACCAGCCGCCGGCGAACACCTCCGGTTCCGGCAGCGGCGCGGGCATGGGGGGCGGTGGCGGCAGCAGGTCGGCAGCCTGTGCCAAGCAGGGCACCCCGACGCCCGCGAGGAGCGTGAGAGAGCGCGCCAGTGCGGGAATTCTGGAGCGGCGGCGCATTAAGATATCCTTCACCCGTCGAGCGCGCCGAAAGGTCAGGCCGGCTCGAGATGCGAGTGCAAGGATGGTCTATGAAAGTTAAGCCGCGCTTAACGTAAAAAATTAGTCTTGTCGATCCGTTTCCTGGACCGTCATAGCCGAGAGAAACTCAGTACCATCGCCGATTGTGCCGCACGGTGGATCATCACCGCTCGGGCCGGTCCCGCCTTGCGAGGGGCCGCCCTGATCGCTCTCTGCCGGGAGGCAGTCCGTCGTCGAGTCGAGGAAAGCCCCCGAACATTGTCCGCCCGTTCTGCTCGGTGACGTTGTCCCGGGTCACCGCTTCGCTGATGCGCGCGATGACGATGCGGGATCGCCCCGAAGCGATCGAACGGAAACGAGGTCAGGCCGCCGCGCGGGTCACGGCGTCGACCACCTCGTCCACCACCTCGGCGACGAGGTCATGGTCGTCGCCCTCGGCCATCACGCGGATGACGGGTTCCGTGCCCGAGGGACGGATCACGAGGCGGCCCGACTGGCCGAGACGGTCCTTGGCATGGGCGATGGCCGTCACCACCGAATCCGCGCGCAGCGGCTCGCCGGAGCGGAAGCGGACGTTCTTGAGGATCTGCGGAAGCGGCTCAAAGCAGTGGCAGACTTCGCTCACCGGCAGGTTGCGGCGCTTGACGACGCTGAGGAGCTGTAGGGCGGCCACCAAGCCGTCGCCCGTGGTCGCGTAATCCGACATGATGATGTGGCCGGATTGCTCGCCGCCGAGATTGTAGCCGTGCTCGCGCATGTGTTCGAGCACGTAGCGGTCGCCGACGGCTGTGCGGGCGAGCGTCAGGCCGAGCCCGTTGATGAAGCGTTCGAGGCCGAGATTCGACATGATGGTGGCGACGAGGCCCGGCTGTGTGAGCCGCTCGTCCTCTTTCCACGAGCGGGCCACGGCCGCCATGAGCTGGTCGCCATCGACCTTCTGGCCCTTCTCGTCGACGATGAGCACCCGGTCGGCGTCACCGTCGAGGGCGATGCCGACATCGGCGCGCAGCTCGCGCACCTTCTGTACGAGGGCTTCCGGCGCGGTCGAGCCGACATCCTGGTTGATATTGAAGCCGTCCGGCTCGACGCCGATGGCGATCACCTCGGCGCCCAGCTCCCAGAGCGTCTCCGGGGCGACACGGTAGGCGGCGCCATTGGCGCAGTCCACGACGACGCGCAGGCCGTCGAGGGTGACGTGGCGGGGCAGCGTGCGCTTGGCGAACTCGATGTAGCGGGCATGCACGCTCTCGATCCGCTTGGCTCGGCCGAGGTCGCGCGACCCGGCGAGGCGGCGGCGCATGTCGCCGTCGATCAGGCTCTCGATCTCAAGCTCCAACTCGTCGTTGAGCTTGAACCCGTCGGGCCCGAACAGCTTGATGCCGTTGTCCTCGAACGGGTTGTGCGAGGCCGAGATCATTACGCCGATATCGGCGCGCATGGAGCGGGTCAGCATGGCGACGGCGGGAGTCGGCATCGGACCCAGCAGCAGCACGTCCATGCCGACCGAAGTGAAGCCGGCCACCAGCGCGGTCTCGATCATGTAGCCCGAGAGCCGGGTATCCTTGCCGATCACGACGCGATGGCGATGGTCGCCGCGCTGGAAGATCAGGCCCGCGGCCTGCCCGACCTTGAGGGCGAGTTCCGGCGTGATGACGCCGTTGGCCCGGCCGCGGATGCCGTCGGTTCCGAAGTGTTTGCGCAACGTCGCTTCTCCGCGCTCGGCGTGGCTCGCAGACGGCCACCTTACCAGATCATGCCCCCGGCCGGCGGAGCGGATCGCGGGCGTGGTGAATCGGTTGCTCCGCGACAAAGGCGGTCGAAATGGGGCGGTCGAGCCTGTTCGACCGGCGTCATCGAAGAAGTTGCGGGACCGATGCGACGAGCAGGGCGATGCCCGAAGCGGTGAGGAGCCCGAGGACGAGCCTGCGGAATGCCGCTTCACTCAATCCGACATAGATGCGGGCGCCGACGACCGCGGGAACGAGCATGGCCGGGAGCACCAGCCCGATCATCGGCAGCATGGTGCGGGTGATGAGCCCTGAGGCGACGTAGACCAGCAGGGTGACCGCGAGCATCGACAGGTTGAAGTTCTGGATGACGGCGCGCTGGACGTCCCGCTCGTAGCCGCGGAGCGTGCACCAGAGCGTCGGCAGCGTACCCGTGAACCCGCCGAGACCGCCGAGGAAGCCGCCGCCGAGGCCGATGGCCGCGTCGGCGATCCGGCCGCCGACGGTGATCCGCGGGAGGTCCTTCGACAGGAGCATCGCCGGGCACCACAGGACGAGCACGGCCCCGAGGAGGGCCTTGAACCAGTGCAGGTCGAGATGCGGCAACAGGAAGGCCCCGAGCGGCACCCCGGCGAGGCCGCCGAGGACGAAGGGGGCCAGCAGGCCGAAGGCGAAGCCTCTGCGCACGGTGAAGGCGGCGACGACCTGGCCTGCCAGGGCGCCGGTGACCGCCAGCGCCGCCGCAAGCTGCGGATCGATCACCCACACCCAGATCGACATGGCCACGAGGCCGAAGGCGAAGCCGGACAGGCCCTGGACGAAGCCGGCGATCGCTGCGCCGAGAGCGACGATCACGATGACCGAACTCGGCATGGCCGGCCGTTCTGTCCAACTCAGAGGGGTGGGGTGCGAGTCGCGGACATGAAAAGGGGCGCCTCTCGGCGCCCCTCCCCTACCCGTCTTCGGAGGTCAGCCCTGCGGCTGCGGGCTCGGTTCCAGCCCACCGTCGCTGCCGCGGGGACGGCCGCGCCCGGTCGAGGGCACCGGGGAGCCGCGCGCGGGCGTCGGCGGCACGTCGCCCGAGTCGCGCACCGGCGGCTCGCCCTGGAGCAGCTTGCGGATCTCCTCGCCCGAGAGGGTCTCGTATTCGAGCAGGCCCTGCGCCAGCGCTTCGAGGTCATCCTTGTGCTCGGCGAGGATGCGGCGGGCCTCCTCCAGGCCGGCTTCGACGAGGCGGCGCACCTCGGCGTCGATCTTCTGGGCGGTGGCCTCCGAGACCGTCTGCTGACGGCCCATCGACATGCCGAGGAAGACCTCGTCGTTGTTGTCGCCGTAGGCCACGGTGCCGAGTTCCGGCGAAAAGCCCCAGCGGGTGACCATCATCTTGGCCAGCCGCGTCGCCTGCTCGATGTCGGACTGGGCCCCCGAAGTCACCTTGTCCTTGCCGAAGATCATTTCCTCGGCGATGCGCCCGCCCATCATGATCGCCAGACGGGAGGTCATTTGCTCGAACGACATCGACAGCTTGTCGCGCTCGGGCAACTGCATGACCATGCCCAGCGCACGGCCGCGGGGGATGATCGTCGCCTTGTGAACCGGATCGGTGGCCGGGACGTTCAGGGCGACGATGGCGTGGCCACCCTCGTGATAGGCGGTGAGCCGCTTCTCGTCCTCAGTCATGACCAGGGTACGCCGCTCGGCGCCCATCATCACCTTGTCCTTGGCGTCCTCAAACTCATGCATCGTCACGATGCGCTTTCCGCGTCGCGCGGCGAGGAGAGCGGATTCGTTGACGAGGTTCATCAGGTCGGCGCCCGAGAAGCCGGGGGTGCCGCGGGCGATGGTCTTGAGATCGACGTCGGGCGCCAGAGGGACCTTGCGGACGTGGACGCGCAGGATGCGCTCGCGGCCGGTGACGTCCGGGTTCGGCACCATGATCTGACGGTCGAAGCGGCCGGGACGCAGCAGCGCCGGGTCGAGCACGTCGGGACGGTTGGTCGCCGCGATGATGATGACGCCTTCGTTGGCCTCGAAGCCATCCATCTCCACGAGGAGCTGGTTCAGCGTCTGCTCACGCTCGTCGTTGCCGCCGCCGAGACCGGCGCCGCGGTGACGACCGACCGCATCGATCTCGTCGATGAAGATGATGCAGGGCGCGTTCTTCTTGGCCTGCTCGAACATGTCGCGCACGCGCGAAGCGCCGACGCCGACGAACATCTCGACGAAGTCGGAGCCCGAGATCGTGAAGAAGGGCACGTTGGCCTCACCCGCAACCGCGCGTGCGATCAGGGTCTTACCTGTGCCGGGCGGGCCGACGAGCAGCACGCCGCGCGGGATGCGGCCGCCGAGGCGCTGGAACTTCTGCGGGTCGCGCAGGAACTCAACGATCTCCTGCAGATCCTCTTTGGCCTCCTCGACGCCGGCGACATCCTCGAAGGAGACGCGGCCGTGCGCCTCGTTTAGGAGCTTGGCCTTCGACTTTCCGAAGCCCATGGCGCGGCCCGCGCCAGATTGCATCTGGCGCGAGAGGAAGATCCAGGCGCCGATGAACACGAGGATCGGCAGCCAACTCACGAGCAGCTGGATGAACCAGGGCGTGTTGTCGGAGGGCGGACGCGCAGTGATCTGCACGCCCTTGGCCTGCAGCTTCGAGACGAGGCTCGGATCGTTCGGGAGGTAGCTGGAGAAGTTGCCGCCGCCCACGTAGGTGCCGCTGACATCCTGACCCGAGATCGTGACGGACTGGATCTTGCCGGCATCGGCGTCGTTCAGGAGCTGGCTGTAGGCGATCTCGCTGCCGCCGCCGCGGTGACCCGGGTTCTGGAACAGGGTCACAAGGGCGAGCACCAGCAGGAAGATGACGACCCACAGGGCGAAATTGCGGAAATTCGGGTTCATCGATCGGTCCTGGGAGGCGTGCGAGCGTCGTCCCGCAAGGTCGCGGCATACCCCACGCGCTCGAAGCCAATGTAGGCGGCCCCCCCTCGCTTGCCAAGTAAATCGGACGCGCCTGCGGCGAGGGTGACCGCGTAGCGTTAGCGCCCCACCCCGCCTGCCCTGCGCGGGGGCGCTGCGGCGAGACGGATCATCCCCTCGTCGTCTGCTTCGATCAGGGTGCCGCGAAGGGTGCGGCGCAGCGCCCTCCCCTCGGCGAGCGCCGGCAACAGGGCTTCGAGAACGAGGGCTTCGAGCCGTTCGAGGCGCTTCGGGACCGTCGACCCGTGATCCGGCACGACCCTGTCGAGAGCGGCATCGAGCACGCGCATCACGATCGCCTCCGGTTCCCGGCGCAGGCGATGGCCGTCGAGGCGCAGCGTCCCTTCCTCCCTGCCCGCGATCTCCGACAAGACCGCGAGGGCGCGCTGCCCGAGCGCGGCATCGTCCCGCGCGGCGCGGACGGCAAGCCGGCCAAGGCGAGCCGCGTTCAGGCCCTCCCCCGCCAGAAGCGGCAGGAGGGTGCGCAGCCGGGCTCGGGTGAACCGCGCATCGGCGTTGGACGGATCGCGTAGAAAGGGGAGACGGTGGGCCTCGCAATAGGCCACGAGGTCGACTTTCGGGATGTCGAGGAAGGGCCGCGCCAGCCGGATGTTCGGTGCGAGCGCACGCTCGCGGCGCATGCCGGCGAGACCGGAGGGGCCGCTGCCGGCGATGAGCCGCATCAGGACGGTCTCGGCCTGATCATCGAGCGTGTGGGCGGTGAGAACGTGAGCGGCGCCGATTCGCGCAGCGTGGTCCTTGAGGAGGCGGTACCGGGCCTCGCGTGCGGCAGCCTGGATACCGCTGTCGCGGCGCGGCGTGTCCCATGTCAGGATCGTGTGCACGAGGCCGAGATCCGCCGCGAGGCGCCCGACACCGGCCGCTTCCTCGCACGAACCCGCGCGCAGGGCGTGATCGACGGTGGCGACATGGACGCGCGCGCCGCCCGAGCGGGCCGCGTGCATCAGTGCGGTGGAATCCGGCCCGCCGGAGACGGCAAGCAGCAGCGGAGACGTCGCCGTGTCGAGGAACGGGACGAGGGCGCGGGCGAGCCGTTCGTCGAGGGACGCTCTCGCTTCCGATTCCTGCATCGTCTTCTTCCGAAAGCCGATGGCGACCTCTCGGAACGAGGTGCTCGCCGCGTCGTTCAGGCGGTGCAGCGGGCGCGCTTCTGCTCCCGCTCGACGCCTTGGCGCACGCCGGCACCCGCCCCCGGAAACTTCCGCTCGACCTCGGCCAGCGTGGCGCAGGCCTGCGCCTTGGCACCGAGGGCATGCAGGGAGGTGCCGAGCTTTAGCATGGCCTCGGGGGCGACGGGCGAGTTGGCGTAATCGGTCGAGACCTTCAGGAACTGCTCGGCGGCCTCGCGGGTGCGGTTGCGCTGGAGGTAGCTCTCGCCGAGCCAGTAGGTCGCCTTCGGCACCAGCCGGTCACGAGGATGGGACTGGATGAACTGGCGCAGGCTCATCTCGGCCTGCTCGTACTGGCGTTCGCGGATCAGGGCATAGGCCGCCTCGAAATCGGCCTGCGCGTCGCCGCTGCCGGTGGCGGCGATGCTCGCACTGGCGCCGGGCGCCTCGACCGGCCCGATCGAGCCGGTGCGCGCGGGCGGAGGCGAGAGATCGACCGGCCCGCCGAAGCCGGGCGGCGGCAGATCCATGTCGTCGGCCGCTCCGGCCTCTGCCTCCGCCACTGTTGGAGGAACGGAGCGGCGCAGGGGCGTTTCGGCCTCGGCGATGGCGCCGGTCGGCAGCGGCAGCGAGGGCTGCGTCGTCCCGAGCGGCTTCGGCGCCCCCGGCGCATTCGGGTTCTGCTCAGGGTCGAAGGCGTCGCTGCGCTTGCCCGGCCGAGCTTCGCCGGGATTGGTGCCGTAGGGGGAGGCGGAGGGCGGCGAGGCGGCGGGAGCCGGTGCCTTGCGGGCCGGGGCGGCGGTGCTCCCCTTCCCTTCCTGGAAGCGGAACTCGACATCCTCCTGGAACTTCCGAAGCTGTTCCTTGAGCTGCCGGTTCTCATACTGAAGTGTTTCGATCTGCCCGGAGAGTTGCCGAGAGACGTTCTCGAGTCGGTTGAGGCGCACCACGAGCTCGGAGGCGTCCTGCGCCTGCGCCGCGCACAACGCAGCCGATGAGATCGAGAGGCCGAGTCCGAGAGTCAGGAGGGGGCGGCGGAACATGGCGGCTGGCACCGATCGGTCTTCTGGCTCGCGGCCATCGTGGTGCGACCCCCGATTCCCGTCTCCGGGCGTTCGGCGAGGCACGCTCACCCGTTAACAGAAGGCCCGGTCGGCCGCAAAACCGGGCCTCGACTCGTGTCAGGATCCGGCGCCGCCGTCGAGGACGCTGACGGAGCGGCGGTTCTGCGACCAGCAGGAGATGTCGTTGCACACGGCCACCGGACGCTCCTTGCCGTAGGAGACGGTCCGCATCCGCGAGGCCGAGATGCCGCGGGAGGCGAGATAGTCCTGAACCGTCTGCGCGCGGCGGGCACCCAGCGAGTAGTTGTACTCGCGCGTGCCGCGCTCGTCGGCGTGCCCCTCGATGAGGAAGCTGTAGCGCGGGTAGCGCTGGAGCCACGACGCCTGCTTGTCGAGGGTGGCGGTGGCGGTCGGCGTCAGATCCGTCGAATCGGATTCAAAGAACACCCGGTCACCGACATTCACGACGAAGTCCTGGGCGCTGCCGGGGCGCGCGACGCCGCCCGCACCGCCTGCGCCGAAGCCGGAGGCGTCGGCGAGATCGCTGTCCTTGCTGCAGGCGCCGAGCCCGAGCGCGGCGCAGAGCGCCAGCGTCAGGGAAAGCCCACGAATGCGCGCGGGTGTCGACATCGTCTGTCTCCTCACGGCCGAGCCGTGCCGGTTGTCCTATCCGATGCCGTCTCGATCGAATGGCGATCGGGACCGGCGCCGAGTTGCTGCTTGGATGAGACCTCGATCACCGCACGCGCACTTGCGCCGGCTGAGAGCCTTCTCGTTCCAGATGGTGTAGCGGCCGATGGTTAAGTGTCTCTCACGGATGCGATCGTGCTGCTGTCTGCCCGCGAGACGGGGAGAGCCGTGACCGGTTCAAGCTCGACCGCACCGCGATGCCCCTGTTCAGCCGAAAAATGGGGCGCGCCGTGGGCGCAGGCCTCAGGCGCGCTGCATTGCCGAGCCATGTTGCGACGCGGCAACAGGGGGAGGCTCAAGCGGCACGCAGGGTTGCGATGGCCTTCCGCGCGTGGCGGGCGGCGTGAACCGCGGTTCCGAGTGGGGTCGCAATCTCGGCGCCGCTAAGGCAGGCCTGCTCCAGGGCGGCACAGGCCTCCGACAGGTCATGGAAGGAAAGGCCGCCGCTCGACGAGACGAGGTTGTGCGCGTCCTGAGCCAGCCGCGACGGCTCGGTGGCTGGCGGATCGAGGCGCGCCGCGATTTCGCGATCGAGCACTTCGAGCAGTTCCATAAGGCGGGAATGGCCGAACAGTGCCTCCAGCTCGGCCAAGCTGTCGGCGTCGAAGACGGTTGCCCGGGCAGGGTCGGGCTGCGGCGCGGCGGGCGGGATCATTCCATTGCTCAGCTTTGCGAAAGATTGCTATGCGGCTGTCGAGTTAACGAAGCATTAACCGTTCAACCGCGTGATGAAGTCCATCCCGAAATTGGATAAGGACCATGTCGTCAGTCACGACCGTGCTCATCGTCGAGGACAATTACCTGTTGTTGGAGATGCTGACGCGGCTGTGCGAGCGGGAGGGCATGCGCGTGCTGGCGGCCTCCAGCGGCGAGGCCGCGCTGACGGCCTTGCGGGACGGGGGCGAGTCGATCGACTGGCTGTTCACCGACATCGGTCTGCCGGGCCTCGTCGACGGCTGGGCGGTCGCCAGCGCTTATCGGGAGCGTCATCCGCAGCGGCCGATCGTCTATGCCTCCTCGGCGGTGCAGATCGAGGGCCGGACGGTTCGCGGCAGCCTCTATCTCCGCAAGCCGTTCGAAACGCGGGCGATTGTGGAGCTTGCCAGCATCATGGCCGCGCGCGCCGGCGAGGGTCGAGGCGTTCTTGCTCGCTGATGGGCCGGGCGCTGCGGCATCCTACGCCGCCACGGCGAACAGTGCGCGGATATCCGACTCTGCCTCCCATGTATCGAGGCGCACACAGCTGAGATCCTCCGGCCGGTGTCGGGCGTAGAGAGCGAAGCTCTCGGCGACGAAGTCGGGCAGATCGAGAAGGCGCGGCGCGGCGCGGCGCCCGTCACCCTTGAACAAGGTAGAGCCCGGCACGCCGTAACGCTCGGCGATGCCCGGTAGAACCGGCCAGACCGGCTCGGCCGCGAGGGTGTCGGGGGCGTAGGCGGCAACCGGGAGATCGAGCGGGGCGCAGCCTGCCTCGCGGGCAAGGCGCCGGGCCAGGTCGCCGAGCACGTGAAGCCTGGGGTGGTTGATGACGTGCATGAACACCCCGTCGCGGCTCCACCGGGCGAATTCTCGATCGAGGCCGAAGCCGACATCACGCGCCGTGCGCAGCAGGTAGGCCGCGCTCGAGTGCCACAGATCGAAGTAGCCGAGCCGTTCGAAGATGGTGCCGGTGTAGAGCCGCAGGGTCGCCTCGACGCTCAGCCCCCGACGGAAGCCCTGAAGCGCGATCGCCGAGTGATACGGCCCGATCGGCGAGGCGACGAGCCGCGACAGCCGCAGGCTCGCCTCGTCCCCGACGTGAACGAGATCGGGATGGAAGCCGGAGAACAGGATCGTCGGGAACAGCCGCAGGCCGGGTACGCGCTCGGCGAGGTCGTGGACGTTGCCACCGGCAACGAAGCCGACCGGGAAGAACTGCGAGAAGACATGGTCGGCGTCCGCCAGATGGCGCGCGAGCCGGTCGATATGCCCGAAGCGGCGGCCCAGACCCGCGATCAGGATCGTCTCCACTGCCGCCCCCGGCAGGAGCAGGCGCAGGGCCTGCGCGATCCCGGTGGCTTGGCAATTGCCGATCACCGCGATGCGGGGGCGGCCCGCCGATGCCCGCCACGGTCTCGCCCAGGATCGCGGGGAGAAGGAGCGCAAAGCGGCGGCCTGGACGGCCGGGACGAGCGGCTTGAAAAG
This sequence comes from Methylorubrum sp. B1-46, assembly GCF_021117295.1. NCBI lineage: Bacteria > Pseudomonadati > Pseudomonadota > Alphaproteobacteria > Hyphomicrobiales > Methylobacteriaceae > Methylorubrum > Methylorubrum sp. B1-46. The sequence goes on from NZ_CP088247.1 coordinate 5,313,636, forward strand.
GGCGGGGAGCGGGGCCAAGCGGCGCGCGGCCTCTCGCGGGCGGGCGTGCAGGAGTCGGATCAGGCGATGAACCCTTACCGCGATCTACCGGCCGAGCGGTTCTGGCGCAAGGCGGTGGCGGGCGTGCCGCCCTTCGCCATCGATCCGGGCCCGCGCGACAGCTTCCGCATCGCGCGTACCGACCGGGTCGCGACCGCCGGCTCCTGTTTCGCGCAGCGCGTGTCGCAGGCGCTCGCGCGCGGCGGATTCCGCTACCACGTCACCGAGACCGCGCCGGAGGGAATGGGAGAGGCGGAAGCGTCGGCGCGCCAGTACGGCACCTTCTCGGCGCGCTACGGCAATCTCTACGGCCCCCGCCAATTCGTGCAGTTGTTCGACCGGGCCTTCGGCGTCTTCGAGCCGGAATTGAAGGCGTGGCGGCGGGAGGACGGGCGCTTCGTCGATCCGTTCCGCCCGACGATCGAGCCCGACGGCTTTGCCGACGAGGCCGCGGTAATCGAAGCCCGCGATCACCATCTCGCTCAGGTGCGTACGCTCTTCGAGAGCCTTGACGTGTTGGTCGTGACGCTCGGCCTCACCGAGGGCTGGCGCTGCCGGACCGACGGGGCGGCACTCTCGCTCGCGCCGGGTGTCGCCGGCGGGCAATTCGATCCGGACGAGGTCGCCTTCGTCAACGCGAGCACCGCGGAGGTGATCGCCGACGTCTCGGGCTTTCTCGACCGCCTCTGGAACGTGAACCCGGCGGCGCGCGTCATCCTCACGGTCTCGCCGGTACCGCTGATCGCGACCTATCGCGACCAGCATGTGCTCGTTGCGAACGCCCACTCGAAGGCGGTCCTGCGTGCCGCAGCCGGCGAAGTGTGCGAGCGCGGCGATCCGCGCCTCGTCTACTTCCCCTCCTACGAGATCATCACCGGCCACACCAACGGCGGGCGCTACTACGAGGAGGACCAGCGCAGCATCGCCGAGGCCGGCGTCGCCCACGTGATGCGCAGCTTCATGGCGAGTTTCTCGCCCGAATCGGTCGAGAGGCGGGAGCCGCCGTCTCGTGTCAGCGAGGCGGAGTTCGCCGGCACGGCGGGCGTCGTCTGCGACGAGGAGACGATCGAGCGCAGCCTCGCCTGACCGAGGCGCGGATGCGCCGTCTTGACGGGATCCGGTCCGAGGCGGCGCTACTTGAGATGGGCGAAGTAGACGTCGCCGGCGGCCCGTTTCAGTTCAGCCCCTGCATCGCGGCCGATCGCATCGGCCTCCGCGGTCAAACCTTCACGGTGGACGGCCCAGTGGCGGCTGCCATCCGGCAGGAAGAGCAGACCATCGAGGATGATGCGATCACCCTCGACCTGCGCGAGCGCGGCGATGGGCGTGCGGCAGGAGCCGTCGAGCTCGGCCAGCAGCCCGCGCTCCGCATCGAGCGCCGTCGTCGTGGTGGCGCAGGCTACCGGCGCCAGCAACGCCCGAATCGCTTCGTCCCCGGACCGGCACTCGATTCCGAGCGCCCCCTGCGCCACGGCCGGCAGCATTTCCTCCACGGGGAGGATGCTGCGCGCGACCTCCGTCATCCCGAGCCGCTGGAGGCCGGCGAGCGCCAACAGCGTGGCGTCGCATTCCCCGGCTTCGAGCTTGCGCAGTCGGGTATTGGCGTTGCCGCGAAGGGGCACGATGGTGAGATCGGGCCGGTGCATTAGCACCTGAGCGCCCCGCCGCAGCGATGACGTGCCGACGCGGGCACCGGGCGGCAGTTCGGTAAGGCCGTTGGCCGCGCCCGCGCTGAGGAAAGCATCGCGCGGGTCATCCCGCTCCAGGATGCAGGCGATCGCGAGCCCGTCGGGCAGCCAAGTCTCCACATCCTTCATGGAGTGGACGGCGACATCGATCGTGTCGGCGAAGAGCGCCTGCTCCAGTTCCTTGGTGAACAATCCCTTGCCGCCGATCTCGGAGAGCGGCCGGTCGAGCACCCGATCGGCCACCGTCGAGACGACGACGATCTCCGTCTCCAGCCCCGGATGGGCGGCGACGATCCGATCGCGGACCATGCCGGTCTGTGCGAGCGCCATCGGGCTGCCGCGGGTTCCGATTCTCAGTGGTCGCGAGAGAGTCATGCTCGCGCTGTACCCGAGACGGCGACGCCCGTCACGCGTCGGCGCACATCCCCGTCCGCGTTGGATCGAGAGCCGTGCGCGACGCTTTGTCGGAAAACTTTTCGATGGGGGCTGGACAGGCCGCCCGCCCATTGCTAATTCGCCGCCATCGCACGGGACTGGTGGCCCGGCGGTCCAGCCTCTCCAAAAGAGGCTGCGGGCGCATAGCTCAGTTGGTAGAGCAGCTGACTCTTAATCAGCGGGTCCTAGGTTCGAACCCTAGTGCGCCCACCAATCAAATACCTGGAATGACAGAGTTCTCCCCGAGGCGCCCATGTGGCGCCTTTGTCGTTTCCGGGCCTTGGTCGGGGACCGCTCCGATGGCCTTCACCCACATGTCCGGTTCGTCTTCCTCGCGCATGCGCTCGCCTTTGATGCGCGACTGCGGCGGATCGGCCGGCCATCGGCTCCCCCTCCCTTGGGTGCCCGCCTTTCCACGCCATGTCGTCCGTCTCGCAACGGAGGCGCACAGATGGATCGTCAGCGCGACCGCGACGCAAAGGGAAGAGCTGATCGAAGATGCCCGGAGCAGACCGGCGGGGCGAGCCGAAGGAGCGATCGGGCACGGTGCGGACACAGTCCCGGCCGGTCAGGCCCCCCTCGCGAGTTCCGTCGTGATGTGTTTCACCGAGGGCGTCACCAGCGCCACGAACTGCGCCTCACGCAGGCGGCGGAACGGCTCGGATCCTTCGCGATAGCCGCGGGCACCGAACTGGAGCATGGCGGCCTGCGCCGCCTCCAGCGCAAGGAACGACACGTCGAGGCGAAGCCGCAGGGTGTCGAGGAAGGTGGCGCGGTCGGTCTCGGCATGACGCTTGACGTCTGCCGCGACCCGCTCGTGTAACGCGTCGGCGCGGGCCTCGATGGTCTCAAACCCGAGCGGCAGGAACCGACCGTCGTGGCGGCCGCGGGCATCCTCGCGCATCAGGCGGGCGACGCCGCGGGCGAGCCCCAGCCCCATTCCGGTCTGGAGCAGGACGAAGCCGTTGCGGATGCGCGGCACAAAGGCGCCCGCGTCGTGGGCGATCACGTCGGCGTCCGGGAGGTATGCGTCGCGCACCATCACGGTGACGGTGCCGGTTCCTTCGAGGGCGACGAAGCGGGCGTTGGCGGAGATCGCGACAGCCTCGCTGCCAGCCTCGAACAAGCCCATCACCCGCCGCCCGTCGGGCAGCGAGAAGATGCCGGCGAAACGGTGGCCGGGAGCGAGGTTCGAGACCCAGGGCAGGCGCCCGCGCACCCGGTAGCCCGCGCCCTCGCGCTCACCGCGGAGCGCCAGCGGTTCGATGCCGGAAAACGCCTTCATCGGGTTCGACAGCCCGGTGCCGCCGAGCCCCGCGCCGTCGGTGAGGGCGGCGAGGTGGCGGCGCGCGCCCGGTTCCTCGGAGCGGGCGAGGTACCAGACCAGCGCAGCCTGGCACCACATGCAGAAGGCGGTGGAGAGGCAGGCCTCGCCCGCTTGCGCCATCGCATCGATCGCCGCGAGCAGGCCTGCGGGCGAACCGTCGATATGGTGGGCGTAGGCCCCGGCCGCCCCGAGCGCCCGCAGCACGTCGTCCGGGTAGGCCCCGGCATCGATCGCCGCGAGGCGGGGGCGCAGGTCCTCGCGCACGATGTCCGCGACCGTTCGAGGCGAGGGCGCGATGCGGGCGGATGCCACCATGGCGGAGTCAGGCCCGGGCGAGAGTGACGGAGACCGGGTTCTGCACGGTGTTGAGCACCGGCGACCATTGCGCGGCATGGGCCACGAGGGCGTCGAGCTCGTCCGGGCTCGCGCCGTCGATGTCGAGATGGGCTTTCAGCCGGACGGCGGTGAGCCCGACCGGCTTCTCCGAGAGGTCGCCCGTGCCCCAGACCGAGGTGATGTTGATGTCGCCCTCCGATTCGATCGTGATGCCGCGCACGGTCCAGCCGCGGGCGACCGCATTGGCCTGGAGCCCGACCGCGACGCAGGTGCCGAGCGCGGCGAGCAGCGCCTCGGTCGGGTTCGGTGCGGTGTCGTCGCCGAGAAGCGCGGGCGGCTCGTCGACGATGTGGGCGTCGAGGTTGCGGACGTAGTTGAGATGGCGGAAGCGGCGCCCCTCGGCGATGGTTTTCGCCCGCACGGTCTTCACCACGGACGGATCGGCGCGGCCCCTCTCGGACAGTGCCTGGAGCTTGTCGCGGTCGATCGTTTCGAAGGTCTGAACGATCTCACGGGCGGTAGCGGACATTTTGAAACCAATCCTTAGGTGGCGGGAATCCAGCGGGCACGGGCAGCGAGCCGACCGAGTACGCTGTCGAGGGCGTAGCCGATCAGGCCGATCAGCAGGACGACGGCGGCGAGCCGGTCGTAGGAGAGAGTGTCGCGGGCGTCGTTGATGGCGTAGCCGAGCCCACTCGTGACCCCGAGAGATTCGGCCGGCACCAGCACGATCCAGGCGACGCCAAGCGCCAACCGCAAGCCCGTCAGGATGTCCTGCAGCACCGCGGGCACCACGACGGTCAGGAGGGTGGCGAGGCGGCCGGCGCCGAGGTTGCGCGCCATGGCGAGCCAGACCGGATCGACCCGCTTCACCCCAGCGGCCGTGGCGAACAGGATCGGCCAGATCGCGGCCGCCGCGATCAGGAAGACGATGGCCCCGTCCCAACTCGGGAAGGCCAGCACCGCCACCGGCATCCAGGCGAGCGGCGAGATCATCCGCAGCAACTGGAACGGCGGCTGGAGGATGCGCTCAGCCAGCCGCGACGATCCCATCAGCAGCCCGAGCGGCGCGCCGAGCCCGAAGGCGGCGAGGAGCCCCTGGCCGATCCGTAAGAGGCTTGGGGCGGCAGCCCGCCACGCCTCGCCGGAAGTCAGCAGCTCGGCGAAGGAGGCCAGCGCCGGGCCAGGGGCGAAACCGGCAAATGCCGCGTAGGCCGGCACAGCCTCCAGCACGAGGCCGGCGGCGAACCAGACCAGGCCGAGCCCGGCGAGTCCGACGAGTGGCGCCAGCCGGTCGAGCACCGGGCCGATCCGGGTCGGGCGGCGCGGCGGCACGGCCGCGACCTCGGCGGCGAGGGTGGCGCCCCCGCTCACAGGCTCAGGGTCTCCTGGCGGGTGAGCGCGGCCGGCCATTCGGGATGGCGCTTCAGGGCCGCGGCAACGAAGCGGTCGTCCACGAGGTCGCGCGCCACGAAGTCCGGATCGAGGCCCTTCAGGAAGGTGGCATCGCCTTCGACCACGGTGTTGCCCATCGCCTCGACGATGAGCTTCGTCGCCGACGGGTAGGGCCAGGGCTGGAAATCGATGCGCCGCGCCACCCAGTCAGGATGGCGGATCGCACCGCTGCGCTCGTAGGCTTGCCCGTAATCGGTGGTCGCCTTGATCACCACATCGGCCGGCATCGGAAGGTAGCCGCGGCCCTCCTTCGAGATCAGGCGGGCGACGTCCTCGCGGTTCTTCACGCAATAGGCCTGCGCCCGCACGATCGCCTCGACGGCCTTGCCGGTCCATTCGGGATTTAGGCTCACCTGCCGCTCGTGGGCGACGACGACGCAGCAGGGATGGTTCTTCCAGATGTCGCCGGTGAAGCGGAGCATCCGCGCGCCGGCCTTGAGTTCGCCCAAAGCATTGAAGGGCTCGGCGACGATGTAGCCGTCGATCTTGCCCGCTGCGAGCGCCGCCGGCATCTCGGGCGGTGGCAGGATCTGGAGGGCGCACTCACTCGGGCCGGCCTCGCCGCGGATCACCGGTGTCACACCGGATTGACGCAGGGCGTATTGCAGCACGACGTTGTGCATCGAGTACCAGTAGGGCACCGCGACACGCTTGCCGGCGAGGCCCTTGAAGTCCTCGATCCCGCTCTTGCCGCCGACGACGATGCCGGAGCCGTTGGTGTGAGCCCAGGCCAGGACCTTTACCGGGAACTTGTTGTTGTAGCGCATCCAGACCGGGATCGGTTTCAGGAGATGCGCGAGGTTGAACTTGCCCGCCGCGAACCCTTCGACCAGGGCCGACCACGAGCGCACCGGCGTCGGCTCGGCGACTTTGAGGCCGGCTTCCTCGAAATAGCCCTTGGCGTGGGCGACGAGGAGCGCGGTGGCATCGGTGATCGGCAGGTAGCCGATGCGGACGGTCTCGTCGTCGGCCGCATGCGCCGCCCGGCCCGACAACCCGAGTGCCCCGCCGCCGAGGAGCGCAGCGAGGCCGCCGCGGGCAAGCGCGTCGAGGGTATCGCGCCGCGTCCAGTCGGCACGCGTCCATTCGTGTGTCCACAGGGCGGAGAGGTCGTCGGGGGCGCTCATCTGGTCTCGGTTCTTTTGGGATTTTTCGGGTCAGGCGGCGGCACGCTGGGGCGCGGTCGGCCCGAGGCGGCGAAGCGCGGCTTCCGCGTCGTCGCCGAGCGCAAAGTCGTCCGCGACGCGGGCCGGGCGGCCGGCGAGCACCACGGCGCGTCGGGCGAGGGCCGCCACGTCGGCCAGATCGTGGGTGACGACGATCAGGGTCAGTCCGCGCGCCTCGGCGAGCCGCAGCACGTCGGCGCGCAAGCTCGCCCGCATCTCGGGATCGAGCGCGGAGAACGGTTCGTCGAGGAGCAGGATGCGCGGCCGGCTCGCCAGCGCGCGGGCGAGCGCCACCCGCTGCTGCTGGCCGCCGGAGAGCTGATGCGGCTTGGCCTCCGCCCGCTCGGTCAGGCCGAGATCGTCGAGCAGGCGCCGGGCTTCCGCTACGCTCTCGCCGCGCCCGAGCCGGGCCGGCAGCAGCACATTGTCGAGGACGGTTGCCCACGGGAGCAGCGCGGGCCGCTGGAACATCACCGTGCAGCCCGGCACCGGCCCACGCACGGGCGCGCCATCGACCTGCACCGTGCCCGAGGACGGGGCGACGAGTCCGGCGAGGATCTGCAAGAGCGTCGACTTTCCGACGCCGGAGCGGCCGACGATGCCGACACGCTCTCCCGCCCCCACCGCGAGATCGACGCGGTCGAGCACCGGCGCGGAGCCATAACGGTAGGCGACCGAGGCGAGGGCAAGGTGGGGCAAGGAACGCGTCATCGGCTCTTGGAATCGGGCGCGGCTGCGCCGTCCCCGGCCTCAAGAGCCGGTGATCGGCACCGAAGGCCGTGTTTAGTCAAGATCATCGATCGATGGGGGCAAGATCAATGACTGCAAAATCCAAATATCAGCCGGTTTCAGGAAGATTTTTCTGCGCAATGATGCGGCAATGATGCGTTTCGTCTTGGCGAGCTCAAAAGGGCATCGACAGCCGCCGCTTTGATCGCCGCGCGAGGCAAGTCCTTGCGTCCCTCGTCCCCTGCCCGCGGTCCAACCGCATCGGCCGGTCGTCCTGCGACGGCTCTGGCTTGGCCGAGGAGGACGGATGTGGCGGCGATCCCTCGCGAGATCAGGCTCACCGAGGGGCGCCGCCGCCTCGACGTGATCTGGGAAGTGATCTTGATCTGGGAAGTGATCTGGGAGGACGGCTCGGCCTCGCAGCTCACAGCCGACACCCTGCAAGCGCACAGATGGTGCGGGCCGGGATCGACGGCTTGCCGTCCGCATGCCCCGCTGATCTCGCCATCTCTGCGGTCGAGCCGGTCGGCGCCGACGCGGTCACTCTCGCCTTTGCCCGGCAGGCACGACCACGGAATCGTCTCGTGGCCGTAGCTGCGGGCCCTGGCCGAAGACGCAGCGGCGAGCAAAGTGGACTCAAGTGTTTCGGCGTCGAGCGCTGTTCGAAGTGAGCATTCGTGTCCCGGTCGGTGGGATGCCTGGGGATCCAGGCGCTACCGCTCGGTCGAAGCGGGTGTCCCAGGCGTCACGCACTTCTGTCGCGTTTTGGCGTATCGCCACGCCCAGCGCGCGGGGCCATGCATCCTCAGGCCGGTCGCTGTCGCCGAGGGCGACCTCGTCGCGCTGGAACGGGACACTCAGGATCGTTCGTCGACAGAGCCGATATGCATGCCGTCTCAGGCGAAGGCGGCCTCTCGAACCTCGAGCACGGTCAGGCGTCGGATCTCGCCCGTTCGTGTGGCCCAATCGATGGACTGCCCCTTGCTCAAGCCGATCAGGGCTGCGCCGATCGGAGTCAGGATCGAAACCTTGCTCTGCTCGATGTCGGCCTCTCCAGGGTAGACCAGCGTCACGGATTGCGTCCTTCCCGTCGAATTGTCACGGAAGTCCACCCGGCTGCCCATGCGTGCGAAATCGCCTCGCGCCGCCCCGTTGCGGACGATCTGGACCCGGTCGAGTTCGTCCGAAAGAAAGGAAGCGACCTCCGGCGCGCGATCCATGGCGCTCGCTGCCAGCCGCGACAAACGTTCGTGGTCATCGGCCGTCATCTTGATGCGCGGCTTCGCCGCACCAAGGAAAATCTTCTTCAATTTTTTAGATCCTTTTTAGAGTGTCGTCGTACTACGCTGCACTCGGGCCCGGATCGTTCTCGTCTTCTAGACGAAGCGAGAGATCATTTTCCGCTTTTGCTGGACTTGGCGAATACGAGTAGTTTCTGCGCGAGAACGGAAGCACGGTACTTGAACGCGGTGCCACGGCGTGCGCGGAGATGGGCTTCTCTCGCTCCGTCGCCATCTGCCCTGCGTCGCCGCGAGGATGACGTTCCGGTTCGCGCTCAGGGGCATCCATTGATCCCGCTCCGATACTGCATCAGGACCGCCCATCCGGCAGCCGGATCCGCGGCATGGTCGTCGAGCGGAGAACGCCCTCGCTTCACATGCCGGACGAAGAATTTGATGTGGTGATTGTCATGCGCACTTGCGGCGACAGCCGACAGCGTCTCGGCAAAACCCTCGCGCAATCCCCGAACTCTGCGTGCGCGGATGCGCCGCCGGCCCGGGGCTAATCGCCCGCGATGACGCGACCTGCCCGAAGCAGGGCACGGCTGAGGGGGGAAGTGCTGTACATGATCATCAGAACATCGGCGAAGTTGATGATCGTGTCAATTCGCTGCGACAAGGCAATTGAGGCGACCCAGCTCCGCAAAACCATTTCCTTAGGCCTGCTTGACAGCCGCACGCCTTAGCCTATGCTCCGTTAGATTATGCCGAACCGTCTCCAAAGCATTCGCCTTCTTGGGCGTGCGGGCAGCCTGCAAGCAGGCTCCTAAGCCCTGGCGCCTGGCCGGCCTGACAAGGCGCGGCCCGCTCCAGGGATAGATCTCCAGCACTTCGTTCTTTTCGACGCGCAGGTTCCGGACGGGCTGCGCCGTCAGCCACTCTGCGCGGCTTGGCCGTGCGGAGCGGTCATGCTGTGAGGTGTCAGAATGGGCGCTGTTCGGAAACCTCCTCCGATTACGCTTCCGACCTACGACTTCGACCGTCTCGTCACTCTTGGTCTTGCTGCGTATCAGCGCGGCGATCCCGAGGCCGACTTTCTTCTGTCAGAACTTGAACGTGCGGCATCTTTCGACGCTCGCCCGCCGCTCGGAGATGTCGTTGTCGTCACTTGTCGCGTGACCTATCGGCTCGACGATGAGCCGACGGTCCATGCGCGTCGTCTTGTATATCCAAGCAACGTGATCGCTTCCGAAGACGAAATCTCTGCGACGAGTCCGCTCGGAGTTGCGATGCTCGGTCTCGGAAGAGGGGACCGCATGCCGTTTCGCGACACCGCCACGGGACGCGAGCACGTCGTCGAAATCGCAGATGTCGGACCGCCACGGTGCACGAATGACGCCGTACCGCCCAGGCCATTCGATCGTCTTCTCGGCTGATCCTCACAGACCGTACCGGCTGCCGATCAACTTTCATGTCGGCCGCATGATCGCGGCCGCAACTTCGCAAACACCTTACCTCCACAGGACTTTGAGTAATGACTGAGAGCCGTTGGCCCGTGCATGGTCGCATCGCAGGCCCGATCGTGATGATCGGCTTCGGTTCGATCGGGCGGGGAACCCTGCCGCTGATCGAGCGGCATTTCGCGTACGACAAGAGCCGCTTCACGGTCATCGATCCGGTCGACACCCACAAGGATCTCGCCGACAAGCACGGCCTGCGCTTCGAGAAGGTCGCGCTCACCAAGGAGAACTATCGCGACGTCCTCACCCCGCTCCTCACCGAGGGCGGCGGCCAGGGCTTCTGCGTGAACCTCTCGGTCGACACGTCCTCGCGCGACATCCTCGAACTCTGCCGCGAACTCGGTGCGCTCTACATCGATACGGTGGCCGAGCCCTGGCCGGGCTTCTACTTCGACGCCGGAGCCAGCCAGGCGGAGCGAACGAACTACGCTTTACGAAACCGCATTCTGGATGCGCGCGCCGCGAGCCCCGGCGGCCCGACCGCGGTCTCGTGCTGCGGGGCCAATCCCGGCATGGTCTCGTGGTTCGTCAAGCAGGCGCTCCTGAACATCGCCAAGGACACGGGCGTCACTGATCCGGAGCCGAAGACCCGCGAAGAGTGGGCCGCGCTGATGCGCGAGCTCGGCGTCAAGGGCGTCCACATCGCCGAGCGCGACACCCAGCGCGCCAAGACCCCCAAGCCCATGGGCGTCTTCGTCAACACTTGGTCGGTCGAGGGCTTCGTGTCCGAGGGCAACCAGCCGGCCGAGCTCGGCTGGGGCACGCACGAGACCTGGAAGCCGGCCAATGCCGAGGAGCAGACCAAGGGCTCGCGCTGCGCGATCTTCCTGCTTCAGCCCGGCGCCGACACCCGCGTGCGCACCTGGGTGCCGACCGCGGGCGCGCAGTTCGGCTTCCTCGTGACCCACAACGAGGCGGTCTCGATCGCCGACTACTACACGGTGCGTGAGAACGGCGAGGCGGTCTACCGCCCGACCTGCCACTACGCCTACCACCCGGCCAACGACGCCGTGCTCTCGCTGCACGAGATGTGGGGTAATGCCGGCAAGGTGCAGGAGCGCCAGCACATCCTCGACGAGGACGAGATCGTCGACGGCATCGACGAGCTCGGCGTGCTCGTCTACGGCCACGAGAAGAACGCCTACTGGTACGGCTCGCAGCTCTCGATCGAGGAGACGCGGCGCGTCGCCCCCTACCAGAACGCGACGGGTCTGCAGGTGACCTCGGCCGTGCTGGCCGGCATGGTGTGGGCGCTGGAGAACCCGGAGGCCGGCATCGTCGAGGCCGACGAGATCGACTTCCGCCGCTGCCTGGAAGTGCAGACGCCGTATCTCGGCCCGGTGGTGGGCGTATACACGGACTGGACCCCGCTCACCGATCGCCCCGGCCTGTTCCCGGAGGACATCGACCCGAGCGATCCCTGGCAGTTCCGCAACGTGCTCGTTCGGTAGCGAAACTTTGCCGAACACGGTTCACACCGTGGGCGCCGGCCTGTCCGGGCTCTGCGTGGCCGTCGATCTCGTCGATGCCGTGTATCCGGTGATCATCCACGAGGCCGCCGGTCCTACCGGCGGCCGCTGCCGATCCGATCACGATCCGCAAAGCGGGATGACGATCGACAACGGCAATCATCCCGGCCCTTCCGGCAGCCGCGCGCCGAGTCGAACGAGGTCGGTCAACCTCCTCATCGCCAGGGACCGGACCGACACAGGCCTGCGGACCTGCATCGAGGGCGCGATCCGGTTCGGCAACGAGGCGTCACGTCTCGCAATCGAGGCAAGCTAATGCGTTCGTGCTGTGACCTCTCTTCGGGCCAAGCCGCCGATGATGACGGCAACGGTCCTGTCGGGATCGGCCGGGCGGGTGCCGCGCCGGATCGCCCCGCCGCGCGCCCGCGCGTGCCTTACTTTTCGTCCGGCCCCACGACCAAGCGTCCCGGCTGGAGCCTCGATGCCCTCGCCGGCGCGGCGCTCGGCCGCTCACACCGCTCGGCCGCCGGCAAGGCCAAGCTCGCCGAGGCCATCGAGTTCACCCGCACGGTTCTGCGTGTCCCCGCCGACTATCGCATCGGCATCGTCCCCGGATCTGACACCGGCGCTGTCGAGATGGCGATGTGGTCGATGCTCGGACCGAAGACCGTCGAGGTCATGGCCTGGGATTCCTTCGGTGCCGAGTGGGTCACCGACGCCCTGAAAGAGCTCAAGATCGATCCGATCGTCCATGTCGGCGAGCATGGCATCCTGCCCAAGCTCGACGCCATCGACACGAAAAAGAACGACGTCGTCTTCACCTGGAACGGCACCACCGCCGGCGTGAAGGTCCCGCACAGCGACTGGATCGCCGACGATCGTGAAGGCATCACCATCTGCGACGCGACCTCGGCCGCCTTCGCGATGCCGCTGCCGTGGGACAGGCTCGATGTCGTCACCTATTCCTGGCAGAAGGTGATGGGCGGCGAGGCCGCGCACGGCATGCTGATCCTCTCGCCGCGCGCGGTGGCGCGCCTGGAGAGCCACACGCCGGCCTGGCCGATCCCGAAGGTGTTCCGCCTGACCAAGGGCGGCCGGCTCATCGAGGGCATCTTCAAGGGCGACACCATCAACACGCCCTCGATGCTCGCGGTCGAGGACTACCTCGATACCCTGAAATGGGCCGAGCGCATCGGCGGCCTCGATGCACTGCACGCGCGGGCGGACGCGAACGCGCGGGCGGTCCACGCCTGGGTGGCGCGCACCCCCTGGATCGGCCACCTCGCGGTGGATCCGGCGACCTACTCGAACACGGGCGTGTGCCTCGTGATCACCGACCCGGACGTGCTCGCCAAGGGCGACGCCGTGGTCAAGGCCGTCGCCGCCGGGATCGTCAGCCGCCTGGAGCGTGAGGGCGTGGCCTTCGATTTCGGCGCCTATCGCGACGCGCCGGCCGGGCTGCGGATCTGGTGCGGGGCGACCGTCGAGACTTCCGACATCGAGGCGCTCACCTCCTGGCTCGACTGGGCCTTCGCCCAGGAAAAACAACGGATCTAGACCGCCTTTCGGCAAAGAGATGCTGGTCCGTACGGAAAATGCGCATCGGGTCAACGCCCGATTCTGATCGATCACATTCTGCGGCCTGGCAGGCTTGCGAAGATAAACTAAAGGAAATCCCGAACATGCAGGATGCGAAGATCTTCGATCAGGCGTTGGTGCGCCTGGACGATGCCGCGCGGCATCTCGAGCTCGATGCGGATGTGTTGGAAAAGCTCAAATACCCCCGCGAGACGACCAAAGTCCGGCTGATGATCCGTATGGATGACGGATCGCGGAAATCATTCATGGCATGGCGCTGCCGCTACGACGACACGCGCGGCCCGACAAAGGGGGGCATCCGCTTCCATCCCGAGGCGACGGTCGAGGAAGTCGAGACGCTCGCCTTCTGGATGACGTTCAAATGCGCCGTGATGGATCTGCCCTATGGCGGTGGAAAGGGGGCCGTCCGCGTCGACCCTCGTACCCTGTCGAAGACTGAGCTGGAGCGGCTTTCCCGAGCCTACATTCAGGCTTTCGCCAAGGTCATCGGACCCGATCGCGACATTCCTGCGCCGGACGTCTACACGAACTCGATGGTCATGGGGTGGATGGCCGACGAATACGCGTCGATCATCGGCCAGCCGGCCCCCGCCGTGATCACCGGCAAGCCGATGGCGCTCGGCGGCTCGCTCGGGCGTGAGGACGCCACCGCACGCGGCGGCTACTACCTGGTCCGGTATCTCAAGGAGCGTCTGGGCCTGCCGTCTCGCGCACGCGTCGCGGTACAAGGCTTCGGCAACGCTGGGCAGCACATCGCCCGCCTCCTTGCCGAGGACGGACACAAGATCGTGGCAATCTCCGACTCGCGCGGAGCGGTCTATTGCTCGGACGGCATCGATCCGGGCGCTGCCGTCCGGGCGAAGCAGGGCGGCAGCGTGACGTCGCTCGCCGGATCCGCGGGCGTCTCGGGGCTATCGAGCGACGACCTCGTCGCCGTGGAGTGCGACCTGCTCGTCCCGGCCGCAATGGAGGATATGATCCACGAGGGCAACGCCTCCCAGGTCAAGGCCGGCGTCGTCCTCGAACTGGCGAACGGCCCCCTGACGCCGGAGGCGGATGCGATCCTCGGCCGTCGCGGCACCGTGGTCCTGCCGGACATCCTGGCGAATGCGGGCGGGGTCACGGTCTCGTACTTCGAGTGGGTCCAAAACCGTCAGGGCTACTACTGGCCGGTCGATGACGTGCATGCGCGCTTGCGGACGACGATGGAGCGTGAGGGCGACGCCATCTGGCGCTTGGCACAGGAGCGCAACCTCACTCTCCGAAGCGCAGCCTACGTCCACGCGCTGGCCCGGCTCGCGAGCGCGATCGAGGCTCACGGGACGCAGCAATTCTTCACAAGCTGAAGCGCTCGACATGTCCCTATCCATTCCCGGCTCGCAGAACCGCGCGCGGGGGAGGTTCGCAGCTCACTCGAGCCCTCCTCCTGTCAGTCTGCCGCGCGTTCTTTCGAAATTCGGCTTTTGCTCACGACGCTTGGCGGAGGCCCTGATCGAGAGCGGGCGGGTCCGCGTCGACGGCCGTGTGGTCCGCAATGCGGGCGTGCGCGTGGATCCCCAGCGCGCCGCGATCTGCGTCGATGGCCGCCGGCTCGTCTCCGCGGCAAAGGTCTACCTGCTGCTGAACAAGCCGCGTGGCTTGCTCACGACCTATGGCGACCCGCAAGGCCGCAAGACGGTCTACGATTGTCTCGCCGGACACGACTTGCCGTTCCTCGCGCCGGTCGGACGACTGGACTGTGCCAGCGAGGGCCTGCTGCTCATGACCAACGATACGCGGTGGGCGCATCGTCTCCTCGATCCGGCCTCCAATGTCGATAAGGTCTACCATGTGCAGATCGACTGCCGGCCGGACGAGGCTCTCCTGTCCAGTTTACGAGAGGGCGCGGTGGATGATGGGGAGCGGCTCACCGCCAAATCGGTGGCCCCACTGCGTGTCGGCGAGCGTAACGCTTGGCTCGAGGTCGTCCTGAGTGAGGGCCGCAACCGTCAGATCCGACGCCTGATGGCACTCAACGGAGTCGGCGTGCTTCGGCTCGTGCGCGTCGCGGTCGCCGGCCTCCGTCTCGGCGATGTGAGAAAGGGCGCGTTCCGCCACCTGACCGATGCCGAGAGGTCATGCTTGGCGGCTGGTGGAAGGGCCGATAGCGTTCGCCGATCACCAATCGCAGAACGTGCCGAGAATGGAAGGGAAACCCGCTCGGCAGAGCGCCGGCTCCGGCGATCCGTAGCAGCTTCTTCAATCCGTTCCGACACCGGACCAGACCTTCTGCGGATGCAGACAGAGGGGGGGGTCGCGCTTGGAAGGCATCCGATTTGACGCAGTTCGTGACCCGCCTCGGCACCGGCTTCGACGTTCACGCCTTCATGGAGGGCGACCATGTCTGGCTCGGCGGCGTGAAGATCCCCGCCGACCGCGGCGTGCTCGCCCATTCCGACGGCGACGTGGCCCTGCACGCGCTCACCGATGCGCTGCTCGGCGCCATCGCCGACGGTGATATCGGCACCCACTTCCCGCCCTCCGACGAGAAATGGCGCGGGGCGGCCTCGGATCAGTTCCTGGCTCATGCCTGCGAGCTGGTCCGCGCCCGAGGCGGCAGGATCGACCATCTCGATATCACCGTGCTGGCGGAAGCGCCGCGCATCGGCGCGCACCGCGAGAAGATCCGCCAGCGCATCGCCGAGATCGCCGGTGTGCCGCTCTCCTCGGTGTCGATCAAAGCGACGACCGCGGAGAAGCTCGGCTTCGTCGGCCGGGCCGAGGGCCTCGCCGCCCAGGCCGCCGCCACGGTGCGGCTCCCAGAGCCGGCTCCTTGCGAACTGGCGTGATGGCAGGCCGGACTGGGAAGGGAATGGATCGGTCCAAGACCGGCCGCACTGGCGGAAGGCGGGCTTTGAGGGAGGCGGAGAGCCGTCGGCAGCGGCTCCCCCTTCGCGGTCGGACGCCTCGCCCGCGCCATCGATCGGGCCTGGGCCGCGACGGGCGAGGCAACGAACAGGCTCAAGGCGGCAACGGCGGATAGGATAAATCTGCGCTTCAATGGCTCATGAAGCAGCAGACCGGGCAGCGTTCGAGGGCGTCGCGGGTGAACCCGCCGAAGATCCATTCCCGTAGCCGGGAACGGCCGAAGGCGCCCATCACGATCAGGTCGGCCTCCCGGCCCTGGGCGAATTCCAGGATGTCGTCGCTCTCCTGCCTGACCGGGCGCATGAGGTGGGCGGAGGCCGGGGCGCCGTGACGCCTGAGGTGGCCGGCCACGGCTTCGGCCCCATTCTGTGCCGCATCGTCTCCCACCGTCGCGACGAACACCTCGTCCGCCTCGCGGAGGAAAGGCAGCGCTGCCGTCACGGCTCGCCGCGCCTCGGGCGTATCCTTCCAGGCGACAACGATGCGAGTTCCCTTCACGTGGACCAGACGCGGCGGCGCGACGAGGACGGGCCGGCCCACCTCCATCAGGAACGGGCCGGGCGACACGCCGAGTCCACCCGTCTCCTCGTCGTCGGGTCCGCGCCGGCCGACCACGACAAGGTCGGCGCTGCGCGCCTGCTCAACGAGATGGGTGAAGGGCTTGGCGCGGGCGGCATGCCACTCCGTCCGGATCCCGTCCCCGGCGCTGCGCTCGAACAGAGCCCGAGCCTGTTCCAGGATCTCGCGAACCTTGGCCTTGTTGCGTTCCTCTTGGTCGATGGCGTCGTCGGCGTCGCGAACCAGAATGGGCGCCGGCACTTCGCAGGCGGCCGCGCCGGTGAGGGTCGCGTCGAAGCGCCGGGCGAGACTGGCGGCGAGGCGCACCCGATCCGGTGATGCCGCGCCAAGGTCGGCGGAAACAAGGATATTCGCGTAGTCCATGGCCATCCACGTCTGTGTCGATACGGACAGGTGAAACCTCGCCTCGGCCTCACCGGCTCACCTTGATCCACCGCAAGGTCGATGGCACCGGCCTCATGCGCCGCGCGGGACGTCCTGCGTCGTCGGCTCGCCCCCATCCTGCGGGCCGCCGAGCGCGCGCAGGGCGTTGAGGATCACGGCGACGTCGATGATCTCCTGCAGCACCGCGCCCCGGAGGGGCGAGAGGTGTCCCAGAGCCGCTGCAACCATGCCGACGAGCGAAAGCCCGAGGCCGACCCATACGCTCTGCAGCGCGATGGCGCGGGCTCGCCGGGCGATGAGGATGGCCTGGGGCAGCGGCGCGAGGCTGTCGACCAATAGCACCACATCCGCAGCCTCGGCCGCGGCTGCCGCCCCTCGCGCCCCGAGCGCTATGCCGAGGTCGGCGGCCGCCAGTGCGGGCGCATCGTTGATTCCGTCGCCGACCATCATAACGGGACCGCTCCGTCGTTCGGCGGCCACGATGTCCGTCTTGGCCGCCGGATCGAGGTCTGCGGCGACGGCATCGACAGGCAGACCGGCGACGAGCGCCTCAGCGACGGCGCGCCGGTCGCCGGTCGCGAGCACGATCCGCTTGATGCCGCATTCGCGCAAAGCCGCGAGCGTTCTGCCGCCGTCGTTGCGCAACGGATCGACGAGTTCCAGGACGGCGACGGGCGCGCCTTCCACGGCAACCAGCACCGTCGCGGTCGCCGCCGCGGCGACGAGCCCGGCACCGTCTGGCGGCGGAAAGCGGACATCGTGCATCCGCATCAGGCGCGGACCGCCGACAAGAACATGCCGCCCCTCGACCCAGCCGCTCACGCCCTCGCCGGGAGACTCCGTGACGTTTTGGGGTTGCGACAGCACGAGGGCACGACGGCGCGCCTCCTCAACCAAGGCACGCGCTATCGGATGGCCGGACGCTTGGTCGAGGGAGGCGGCCAGCCTCAGCGCCTCCACCGCGTCGTAGGGGCCGAAGGACCGCGTCGAGGTCAGCCGGGCCGAGCCGTGGGTCAGGGTACCAGTCTTATCGATGACCAGCACGCGGATCTCGGCCAAAGTCTCCAAGGCGCCGCCGCCCTTGATCAGGACGCCGTTGCCAGCCGCGCGCGAGAGGCCGGAAACGAGCGCGACGGGAACGGCCAAAATCAGCGGGCACGGCGTAGCGACCACCAGCACGGCCAACGCCCGGAGAGGATCCCCGCTGGCGGACCAAGCGCCACCGGCCAGTAGGAGCGTGAGAGCAAGGAATGCGAGGCCGTAGCGGTCGGCCAGATGTGCCATGGGCGCCTTCCGGGCCTGGGCCGCCTCGACCAGCCGGACGATGCCGGCATAGGTGCTATCCGCAGCCGGCCGTTCCGCCACCACGGTGAACGGCGTGCCTGCATTCACCGTCCCACTCAGCACCGGCTCGTTCGCCAGGAGGGTGATCGGCAGCGCCTCGCCGGTCAGGCTCGACCGGTCGAGAACGGCGCTGCCTCTGAAGACCCGCCCGTCCACCGGCACGACATCGCCGGCACGCACCAGGATATGGTCTCCCGGCGCCAGCGCCGCGAGGAGCACCTCCGTCAGCCCGCCGACGTCCTCGCGCAGGGCGGTCCGCGGCTGGCGTGCGACCAACGCCGTCATGGCCTTGCCGGCACGGCCTGCCGCGTAGGCTTCCAGCGATTGGCCTCCCGCGTACATCAGAGCGATGACGGCGCCGGTCAGCGGCTGAGACAGGGCGAGGGCGCCGCTCATAGAGAGCAGGGCAACGAGGTCGAGTCCGACGTCGCCCTTCGTCAGGCTTCTCACCACCTGGGTCACGAGCACGACGAGGACTGCGAGGGTCACAACGGTCCAGGTCGTCGCCGCGAAGTGTGCATGCCCGAGGGCATGCGCTGACAGACCGGTGCTGAGGCCGAACAGCGGCACAACCGCCAACCATCCCCTCAGCTGCGGCAACCAACCGACCACCGACCCTCGCATCTTTCGAAAGCCTGCGGCCGGTTTCGTCATCATCCGCCCCGACTCGGTTGGTTGCTCGTCACTCAGGTGCGCCCGGCCAATCTTGCGGGACCTTGCGGTCGTGCGACGTAGCCGAACGATTGCGTCCCGATCGCTGTCCGGGCGCAAAAAGGAACGACGTAACGGCCTGCGCGTCTACCTGCGAGAGATGCAAGCGAGGATGCACGATGTCGATCTTTCAGATCCGTCAGGGCGGAACAGGCGCGATCCTCTGGACGGGTGAAGCCGCGAACGAGATCCAAGCCATGGATGCGATGGCGCATGAGGCCGGCTATCGTGACCGATCCGATCTCCCGCAGAGCCTCGGCCGCGGCATGAAGGTCGAAGCGCTTTCGTTCAACACACCGCCGCTACATACGTCCGCTGGCCGCACGCTGGGCGGCAGGGCCGGCCAAGTCGTGATGGGCACCGCGATCAACGATCGTAACCTCGGCCGGGCAGCAGGCTAGCACCAGGGGTGCTGTGCTTGCCCGCTGGCTATTGGGACGCCTCCGGCCTGTGCCTTGTGAACCCGCG
Organism: Methylorubrum sp. B1-46; assembly: GCF_021117295.1. NCBI lineage: Bacteria > Pseudomonadati > Pseudomonadota > Alphaproteobacteria > Hyphomicrobiales > Methylobacteriaceae > Methylorubrum > Methylorubrum sp. B1-46. The sequence continues at coordinate 5,333,012 of NZ_CP088247.1, forward strand.
AGAAGCGGCGCGCTCAGCCGTTTCCCGTTTTTGCCGACACGCGACAGTGTCCATGAGCGCATCTGAGGTTGCTTGCCGAAGAGCAGCCACGGCGTTGCCACGCGATCTCTCAAGGTACGGCTCGACGAGGGTATTCACCTCGTCCGACCTCACCGCCGCTGCACACCCGATGCCTGGCCTATCGCTCTGACGAGGAGCGGCGTTTGATGCAGGATCGGGGCCCTGATGAGGCCCATGTCATCGGCAGCGCCAAAGGGTGAACGCCTCGCTCACCACCATCCGTCTAACCTAACACCCGGTCGGACGACGGGCGCCTCCCTCGCCCCGCCCGCTCTGCCGGCGCGGCGTTTTTCCTGCGCGCTATCCGTCCGAGCGAAACGGGCTCGCGAAGCGCATCGGCTCGGTGCTCGTTTCGGCCTCGCCGGCTTTCTCGGCCACGAGCAGGATGTGGTATGGGCGGCGTGCCTCCACCGCGAGTGGCCGGAAGCCTGCCTGTCGCACCATTGCCTCCACGAGCGCCGTGTCGAAGACGTGGTGATGCAGGGCCCGAATCGCGAGGTTGGCGGCCGAGCGCTGCGCGAACGCCTCTGCTGTCGTGCCGCCCGGGTCGCGTCGCAGGTCGTGCAGCCGCAGGATCTCGGGGACGTGGGTGGTGTCGTCCTCGTCGGTGCTGCGATCGAAGTCCTCCACGAGGTGGTCGAGACGGGTCACCGGCCGGCGATGATCGAAGGTTCCGTCCTTGTGCGGGACGATCAGGACGAGAAGACCGTCATCATTCAGCACGCGCCGCCACTCCTGAAGCGCCTTCAGCGGGTTGGCTGTGTGCTCGATGGTGTGGGAGGACAGAACGACATCGTAGCTGCCGCCCGCGATCGCGGGCAGCGCGGTGGCCTCGGCGATGTACTGCCGGCCGGCTGGGCGCGAGGGATCGAAGCGGAAGCTCGCGCCGGCATCGATCTCGCCCTCCCAGATCGTCCGGCTGGCGAAGTTGCAATTGTCGACGGTCGCCAGGATCGGGTAGGCGGGAAAGATGCCGCGCGCCTGGAAGGGTGCGCTCGGACCGCCGATCTCTAGGGCATGCTTCCCGACGAATCGCTCGCGCAGAGCCCGGAAACTTTTCGCGCGGGGTTTGAGGATGCGACTGCCCACGCGCGCGAACAGGCCGGCCGCGCCCTCGGTCCGCACGACCGTCAGCACTTGGTTGATGATCATGATCCCCCCGAGCCCGCGTCGAGCGGGACGGCCATGCTTACCCATCCTCAAATTGAGTGACAACGATCGCTGGCAGGAGCGCTCAGACCACCCGGTGGGCCGCCCCGTCGATTTCCATCCACTTCGTCAAGGCGATGGGCAGCCGCTGAATCGCCGCGTCGCACGTATCCGCCACGCCTTTCAGGTCGCAGCCGGTCGGGATCCGGTTCTGCTCGACGCCCATCGCCTTGCGTCCGCCGACCATCATCACCCCGCACCCATCGACGCCGATGAAGCGTACGACGTGAGAGGCCGGCAGCACCCTGGCAGCAGGGGAAGTCGGAGGAACATGATCAAGGCCGCGCGGAGAGCGCCTCAACGCCTCCGGCCCCAACCGACTGCGCTTGCAGGTATGCGACGATGTCCGCCCGGTCGAGCGGGTCGGGGACTCCGCGAAAGCTCATGCTCGTGCCCGGCGCGAACTGCGCAGGGGCGGCAAGCCAAGCGTCCAACCTCTCCGGCGTCCAGACGCCGCCCGTCGACCGGAGAGCCCCCGTGTAGCCGAAACGTCGGCTGTTGCTCGCGACGGGCTTGCCGACCACGTCGTGGAGGCTGGGACCGTTTCGGTCGCCGGCTCCCACCCTGACCGTGTGACAGGCGGCGCACTGACCGAACAAGCGGCTGCCCCGCCCCGCGTCGGCTACCCGCATGAAGTCACCGAAGCGCGGATTGTCACCCAGTGAACGGCGGCGTTCCCCGCTCTCATCCGAACAAGCCGTGACGAGGAAGGCCAGCGCGATCAGCAGGGCGTGCCGGCGGAATAAGGGGAGATGGAAGGTGCGCTTCACCCGTTCGATCCTGTGAACCACCGTCAATCGCCGATATTCGTCCGCCTTCAGTGAGATCGGACAGGCAAGAGCTTGCCGCGCAGCAGCAGGCCCAACGTTCTCAGCGCAATCCAGCCGATGATCAGGTTGGCCGCGACGAACAGCGGAACGGCGAGGAACGCGCTCGGTCCTGCCAGCCCGCGCTCCGTCAGCCGCAACGCGGCGAGCGGAAGGGCCGAGACACCGAATGTGTAGGCCCAGGCCGCCGGCGAGAATGGCTGCTGGCGCAACCACGGCACCAGCCGCACCATGACCAGGGCATGCAGCAGAGCGTAGCCGAACAGGATCTGCGCAAGCCGGTCGGGCGGTCCGTCCGTGACGGCCAGGTAAGCGACGCAAGCCACCGCCGGCGGCGCGAGGTGCAGCCCGAGCGAGGCGCGCAGCGGCACAGGCAGAGTCCGCAGGATCAGCCTGTGAATGACGACCGATTCCAGCGTCAGCCAGGACAGAAGGCCGGCGCCGAAGAAGAGCAGACCGAGCTCAGTCATGCCGAAGGCGGCGCAGGTGATGGCCGCCACGAACCCTCCGCCGACGGTGGGCATGTAGAGGATCGGCGTCGTCGCCTCGAAGGCGCGGTCGCCCATCCAGAGGCCTCCCACGCCCCAGACGGCGAAGAGCGTCGTGCCGACAAGGCCCGCTAGGGCCATCACCCATGCGCCGTCCGGCCAGTGCGGCGCGAGGCCGACGCTGGCGATCATGGTCGCGACAGGAGCCAGAGCGGCGAAGAACGAGGATATCGGATCTCGCGCCTCGGCAAAAACCGTGTCCCGGTCGTGCAGCCACCGAGCGGCGTAGAAGACCAGCCACGTCGCCCAGACCGCCACGCCGAGCAGGGAAAGGACCTCGCCGACCCAGGCGGGGGCCAGTGCGAGGCGGGTCATGGCACGCCAGCCGTTTCCCAAACCGCAGAGTCCGAGCACCATCCCGAAGAAGGTGGCGGGGACCCTGGTCCGTCGAAGCCAAGCGAATTCACGCCGCGGTTTGACGGCACCTTCTCGCTCCGCGACCGAGCTCGTCTCATCAGGCACGTCAGACGACCGTGGAGATCGCGCCGGGCGGATGCGCCAGGAGCGTCGCGAGCAGGCTCAAGCCGTACCGCAAGGTCTCGGCGTCCGGCGCCGCCCCCAGAGAAACGCGAATGGCCTCGGGGGCCGGCCCCACCGCGAAGGCATCGCTCAGGATGACCGACAGCCCGAGCTGACGCGCATGCGCTCCGAACTCGCCGCGACGCCAAGGCTCGGGAAGCCGGAGCCAGAGGTGGTGCCCGCAAGGATGGGCCTGGACGTCGAGACCCTGCAAGGTCTCGCGCGCGACGGCCTGCCGCCGGCCGTTCTCCTGCCTGATGGCCGCGACGACCGCGTCGAGCTCGCCTTCCAAGATCCAGTGCGAGGCGAGCGCCGCCGTGAGCGGCGAGGCCATCATGTTGAGCGCCCGCAGCTCGGCGGCGAGCCGCACCGCCTCGTTCGTTCCGGGTACCGCCACATAGGCAATGCGCAAGCCCGGGCTGACGCACTTGGACAGCGTTGCGATATGCCACGTGATATCCCCGGCCAAGGAAGCGATGGGCGCCGGAGCATCGGACGGCAGCGCGCCGTACGCGTCATCCTCGATGATTGTGACGCCGCGCGAGCGCGCGACCTCGGCGATCCGCTCGCGGCGCGCCGTCGGCAGCGTCGCGGTCGTCGGGTTGTCGAGCGTCGGTACCACGTACAGGGCGCGCGGCCGCTCGGCTTCGCAGCGCTCCCGGAATGCGTCCGGGTCGAGCCCGTCCGCGTCGCAGGCTACCGGAACGAGGCGAACGCCGCGGCGCTCGGCGGCCATGCGCAGGCCCGGATAGGTCAGGGCGGGGATGCAGAGCGCATCGCCCGGCTTGAGGATGGCGGCGAGCGCAGCGGCGAGCACGACCTGGGCGCCCCCTCCCACGAGGATGCGGTGCACCGGAAGCGGCCCGACCCGCCGACCGAGCCACTGTGCCGCCGCAGCGCGGTCGGCCATGTTCCCGGCGCTGTCTTGGTACTGCATGCGGTCGAGGAACCCGGGCGAGCCGGCAAGCCGCGACAAGCCTGCTTCCATACGCTCGGCCAGACGCGCCGCCGCCGGCTGGGGCGGCATGTTCATGCTGAAGTCGACGCTTCCGGACGGGTCCGGCCTGCGCATCTCCGCAGGCGGCGTGGGCCCGCGTACGAAGCTGCCCCGACCGGCTGTCGCGTCGATCAAGCCTATCCTGCGGGCTTCGTTGAAGGCGCGTGTGACGGTGGTGAGATCGACGTTGAGGTGTTTGGCCAGGACGCGCTGTGGCGGCAGGCGAACGCCCGGCGCCAGGCGCCCGGCGCGGATGTCGTCGGCCAGCGCCTTGACGATGGCCAGGTACTTCGGGCCTCCGTCGCCGGCGATTGTCGGGCTCCAGGATGCCATCATTGACCCCTGCTCTCACATTGCTGTATGCATACACAAGACATACACGCAAAGCGAGCCGTGGTTCTGTCTGTGACAGCGTTTTGAAGACTGTCGGTCTCCACTCCGAATGTATGGATTATTAAGCCATACATTCGGAGTGCGCAAGGCGCCTCTCGATGCCGTCGGGTGGTCAGCGGTTCAGGAATGTGGATGATGCAAAGGACAACCGATCAATCCATCATGTCGGTCGGCGTGCGGTGCCGCTGCCCTCGGTGCGGCGACGGGCGGCTGTTCGACGGTTTCATCACCCTCAAGCCACGCTGCGAGGCGTGCGGCCTCGACTACGGCTTTGCCGACCCGGCCGACGGACCTGCCTTCTTCATCATGATGACAATGGCCTTCCCGGTCACAGCCTTCGGCATTTGGCTGGAGCTCGCCTACGAACCGCCGCTCTGGATTCATGCGGTTGTGACGCTTCCGCTGCTCTTGCTGGCTTGCGTGCCGGTCATCCGGCCGCTGAAGGGGCTCTTCATCGCCAGCCAGTACATCAACAAGGCGGGCGAAGGCCGGCTCGCGACCGCGCCAATCCCCAACACCGGACCTGGAGCAGGCGACTGACCCTGCCGCTCCGCCGCGCGCTCCCGGACGGATGCTGGGCTGCGGCATGGACCGTCCGGCTCGGATCTCACGGCCGACTCGATCAGACCTGACAAGGACCGGGACGATGCTGCCCTACTCCGACGTATTCGAGGCCTCCCTTCGGACGCTGCGCGAGGAGGGTCGCTACCGGACTTTCATCGAGCTCGAGCGGATTGTCGGCACGTTCCCGACGGCCATCTGGAGGCATCCAGACGGCAGCCGCCGGCCGGTCACGGTCTGGTGCAGCAACGACTATCTCGGGATGGGGCACAGCCCCGAGGTCCTCGGCGCCATGCACGAGGCTCTCGACCGGTACGGCGGCGGTGCGGGCGGCACCCGCAACATCTCCGGCACGGCCCACGAGCACGTGCTGCTGGAGCGCGACCTCGCCGACCTGCACGGCAAGGAGGCCGCCCTCCTGTTCACCTCTGGCTACGTCTCGAACCTGGCGGCGCTCAGCGTCCTCGGCCAAGTGCTGCCGGGCAGCGTGATCCTGTCTGATGCCAACAACCACAACTCGATGATCGAGGGCATCCGCCGCTCCGGGACCGAGAAGGCGATCTTCCCGCACAACGACGTCGCCGCGCTCGACCGGCTGCTGGCCGGGTACGAGCCCGGACGGCCGAAGATCGTCGCCTTCGAGAGCGTCTACAGCATGGACGGCGACGTCGCCCCCATCGCGGAGATCTGCGACGTCGCGGAGCGCCACGGCGCGCTCACCTATCTCGACGAGGTGCACGCGGTCGGGATGTACGGCACGCACGGCGCGGGCATCGCGGAGCGCGAGGGCGTCGCCCACCGCATCACGCTGATCGAGGCGACGCTGGGCAAGGCCTTCGGCGCGATGGGCGGCTACGTCGCCGGTCCGTCCACGGTGGTCGACGTCATCCGCAGCCACGCGGCCGGCTTCATTTTCACGACCTCGCTCTCCCCCCACCTAGCGGCCGGCGCGCGGGCGGCGGTGCGGCACCTCAGGGACAGCCAGACGGAGCGGGACGCGCAGCAGCGCAACGCGGCGAGCCTGATGGCGATGCTGCGCAAGGCCGGCCTGCCGGTCCTGCCGAGCCAGAGCCACATCCTGCCGGTCATGGTCGGCGACGCCCACCATTGCCGGCGGATCAGCGAAGAACTGCTGGAACAGCACAGCATCTACGTGCAGCCGATCAACCACCCGACCGTGCCGCGCGGCGGCGAGCGGCTGAGGATCACCCCGACGCCGCTGCACACCGAGGAGCACATGCGGGCGCTCGTGACGGCGCTGCTCGAGGTCCGCTCACGCGTGGGCTGGGGCGATGTCTCGCTGGCCGCTTGACCGCGGCTTCGCCCCGACGACAGACGCAACGAGGTGACCGACATGCTGGCGGACGCTGACGCCCTGCTGCTCGCACGGTGGCAATTCGGGTTCACCGTGGCCTTCCACATCGTGTTCCCGGCCTTCTCCATCGGCCTCGCCAGCTATCTGGCCGTGCTGGAAGGGCTCTGGCTGGCCACGGGCCGCCAAGTGTTCATCGACCTGTTCCGGTACTGGATCAAGATCTTCGCCATCGGCTTCGCCATGGGCGTCGTGTCCGGGCTGGTCATGTCCTACCAGTTCGGCACGAACTGGTCGGTCTACGCCGACAAGACGGGACCGGTGCTCGGCCCACTCATGGCCTACGAGGTGCTCTCGGCCTTCTTCCTGGAGGCCGGCTTCCTCGGGGTGATGCTGTTCGGCATGAGCAAGGTCGGGCCACGCCTGCACTTCCTCGCCACCCTGATGGTGGCCATCGGGACCTTCTTCTCGGCGTTCTGGATCCTGTCCGTGAACTCCTGGATGCAGACGCCGCAGGGACACGCGGTCAACGCCGCCGGGCAGTTCGTCCCGGTCGACTGGTGGGCCATCGTCTTCAATCCGTCGTTTCCCTACCGCCTCGTCCACATGGTGCTGGCGGCCTACCTCACCACCGCGCTCGTCGTCGGCGCGGTCGGGGCCTGGCACCTGCTGCGCGACCGCGCCAACGCGGGCGCGCGGACGATGTTCTCGATGGCGATGTGGATGCTCGCCGTCGTCGCGCCGATCCAGATCCTCGTCGGCGACGCCCACGGCCTGAACACCCTGGAGCACCAGCCCGCCAAGGTCATGGCCATGGAAGGCCACTTCCGGAGCCACCCGGACGGCGCCCCGCTCGTCCTGTTCGGCCTGCCCGACCAGGAAGCCGGCACGGTGCGCTACGCGGTCGAGATCCCGAAGCTCTCCTCGCTGATCCTCAAGCACGGCCTGAACGAGCCCCTGAAGGGTCTCGACAGCGTGCCGCGGGAGGATTGGCCGCCGGTGCCCGTGGTGTTCTGGTCCTTCCGGGTGATGGTGAGCCTCGGGATGCTGATGCTCCTGCTCGGCTGCGTCAGCCTGCTCGCCCGCTACAGGGGCAGGCTCTACGAGTGGGCGCCCCTGCACCGCTTCGCCCTCGGCATGGGCCCGGCCGGCTTCGTCGCCGTGGTGGCCGGCTGGATCACCACCGAGGTCGGGCGCCAGCCCTTCACGGTCTACGGCCTGCTGCGCACGGCGGAATCCGCCTCGCCGCTCCACGCGCCCGCCGTCGCCGCCTCGCTCACCGCCTTCGTGCTGGTCTACTTCGCCGTGTTCGGGATGGGCATCCTCTACATCCTGCATCTGATGGCGAAGTCGCCGCACCGGGGCGAGCACGGGATGGAGCCCGGCGCGCCGATCCGCACCGCCGGCATCACGCCCGCGCCCTCGGTCGATCGCGACCGCACCCTCCGCCCCGCCGAATAGGGAGCCCGTCATGCTCGCCGATATCGACCTGACGGTGGTCTGGGCGCTCATCATCGCCTTCGCGGTCTTCGCCTACATCGTGATGGACGGCTTCGACCTCGGCATCGGCATCCTGTTCCCCGCCTTCCGGCCGGGACACGAGCGCGACACCGCGATGAACTCGATCGCACCGGTCTGGGACGGCAACGAGACCTGGCTGGTGCTGGGCGGCGGCGGCCTGTTCGCGGTGTTCCCGCTGGCCTACGCGGTGATCATGCCGGCCCTCTACGCGCCGATTATCGCGATGCTGCTCGGCCTGATCTTCCGCGGCGTCGCGTTCGAGTTCCGCTGGCGCGACCCGCGCCACCGGGCGCTCTGGGACGTCGCGTTCACCGGGGGCTCAGTCGTGGCGGCGCTTGCCCAGGGCATCACCCTCGGCGCGCTGCTCCAAGGCATCAAGGTCGAGGGCCGCGCCTATGCGGGCGGCTGGTGGGACTGGCTCACCCCGTTCAGCCTGCTCGTCGGGCTCGGCATCGTCTGCGGCTACGCCCTGCTCGGCGCCACCTGGCTGGTGATGCGGACGGAGGGGAGCCTGCAGGACCGGGCGCGCATCTTCTCGCTCCGGCTCGGCGCGGCCACGGTCGCGGCGATCGCCGCCGTCAGCGCGGCGACGCCCTTCCTGGAAGGCAGGTATTGGGAGCGCTGGTTCGCGATGCCGAACGTGTTGCTCACCGCCCAGGTGCCGCTCCTCGTCGCGCTCGCCTCGTTCCTGTTCTTCCGCCTCCTGCGCGGTGGGGCGGAGAGAGCGCCGTTCCTGCTGTCGCTCGGCTTGTTCCTGCTGTCCTTCGTCGGGCTCGGGATCAGCATCTTCCCGGACGTCGTGCCGGGTCGGATCACGATCTGGGAGGCGGCGGCTCCGCATTCGAGCCAGGTCTTCCTGCTCGTCGGTGCGTCCGTCCTGATCCCGGTCATCCTGGCCTACACGGCCTACTCGTACTGGGTCTTCCGCGGGAAGGTCGACGCGGCGGGGTATCACTGATGGGCACCAGCGCCGCTCCCGAGCGGCCGACCCCGCTGTGGCGCCGCCTCGTGTGGTTCGCCTCCCTGTGGGCCGGCAGCATCCTCTCGCTCGGTCTCGTCGCCGGTCTCCTGCGGGCGTGGCTCAAGGCCGGCTGAACCCGCGGCGCCCGGTCCCGACCGCCTCCCGTTCGAGGAGCTGAAACCGATGACCGCGAAACCCGTCGTCACGGCCGCCGTGGTGCAGGCCGGCTCGATCCTGTTCGACACCGCGCGGACATTGGACAAGCTTGCGGACCTCGCGAGCGACGCCTCGGCCCGCGGCGCCGACCTGGCGGTGTTCCCCGAAGCGTTCGTCGGCGGCTACCCGAAGGGGCTCGACTTCGGTGCCCGGATCGGCTCCCGCACCCCGGCGGGCCGGGACGACTTCCTCCGCTACCACGCGGGCGCCATCGACGTACCAGGGCCTGCGACCGAGGCCATCGCCGCCGTCGCCCGCGCCGGCAAGCTGCACATCGTCGTCGGCGTAATCGAGCGGGCCGGCGGCACGCTCTACTGCAGTGCCCTGACGTTCGGGCCCGACGGCGCGCTCCTATCACGCCGCCGCAAGCTGATGCCCACCGCCTCGGAGCGGCTCGTCTGGGGTTTCGGCGACGGTTCGACGCTCGATGTCGCCGGCACGCCCCTCGGCCGGATCGGGACCGCGATCTGCTGGGAGAACTACATGCCGCTCCTGCGCACGGCGCTCTACGCCAAGGGCGTCGAGATCTACTGCGCCCCCACGGTCGACGACCGCGCCACGTGGCTACCGACGATGCAGACCATCGCCCTTGAGGGGCGGTGCTTCGTCGTGTCGGCGAGCCAATACCTCCTCCGGAAGGATTGCCCGGTCGACTACGCTGCGGTCCAGGGCGACGACCTGGCAACGGTCTTGATCCGTGGCGGCTCGTGCATCGTGGGTCCCCTGGGGAACGTCCTGATCGAGCCCGATTTCGAGGGCGAGAGCGTGCGACTCGCCGAACTGGACCGGGCGGACATCGTCCGCGGCAAGTTCGATTTCGACGTGGTCGGCCACTACGCGCGCCCGGACATCTTCAGCCTCAGCGTGAACGAGCGACCGCTCGAACCCGTCACGGCGAGGGGCTCCGGCGACTATGAGGACCAAACGTAAAGCACTGACGCAGACGGATCATTCCCGCAAGTCTGCTGACGGCCCTGACGATTTCGGCCGCCGGGTGGGTCCAAGTGAAGGGCCGGGCGCGACTGTTGTGCTCAGCGATCTAGCGCTTGATGGCGGCCTGAAGATCAACGACGCCGGTGAAGGTGCCGCGCCGCAGGCGGCGGCGGGTCAGGGCGGAGAAGAAGCCCTCGACCGCGGTGAGCCAAGATGCGGAGGGCGGGGTGAGGTGGAAGGTCCAGCGCGGATGACGCGCCGGCCACGCGCGCACCTGCGGGGGCTTGCGGGTGGCGTCGTTGTCGAGGATCGCGTGGATCGTCTTGCCGGCCGGCACGGCGGCTTCGACGGCGTTGAGGAAACGGATGCACTCACCGTTCCGATGACCGGTGCGCTTTGCCCTCACGGCTGCACAGAAGGGCGACGCGCCACAGACCGAGACGCTGCTGAAGGATCTGCCGGCTGACGTGATCCTGGCCGATGCCGCCTATGACAGCGACCGGCTGCGCAAGCTCGTCGCTGACTTAGGCGCTAAGGCTGTGATTCCGGACAACCCCTCGCGCGCCTGGAAGTATGACTTCGACAAGGCGCTCTACAAAGCGCGCCGTCTGGTCGAACGCTGCTCTCCGCCTGCATCGGACGGGGATCATGCCGTAGAACTCGTCTCCCATGCTCTCGACGGTGCAGATCTGGGTGGCTTTCGCTCGAATGAGAGGCGGCTTCCGGTGTCAGCGAGCCCGGACGGTGAGACATCTCACTAACGCCGCCATTCGATGGGCAAGCGCTCACCGTTCGACGCTGAGAACGGCTCAGAACGCCTCGAACGGTGTGCGCTGGGCGGCCACCGGCGACGCGTGCGGCCGGTGACGGGCATCCTGTCGCAACCGCTCCAGGGGCTTTCGGCCGAAGGTCAGGAACAGGACCGGCGTCAGCACCGTGTCGAGCAGCGTCGCGCTGATCAGGCCGCCGAAGATCGTCACCGCCACCGGGTGCAGGATTTCCTTGCCCGGAGCGTCGGCGCCGATGAGCAGCGGCACCAGCGCGACGCCGGCGGACAGCGCGGTCATCAGGACCGGCGCGAGCCGTTCCAGGCTGCCGCGGATGACGAGTTCGCGCCCGAACGGCATGCCCTCGTGAATGGCAAGATTCAGGTAGTGGCTGATCTTGAGGATGCCGTTGCGGGTGGCGATGCCGGTCAGCGTGATGAAGCCGATCATCGAAGCCACCGACAGGGGCTGCCCGGCGAGCCACAGCGCGGCGACGGAGCCGATCAGGGCGAGCGGGATGCTGCCGAGGATGATCAGCGTGAAGGTCACCGAACGGTAGCGGCTGTAGAGCAGCGCGAAGACGAGGGCGAGCGAGAGGAGCGACAGGAGACCGATCGTGCGGCTCGCCTCGGCCTGCGCCTGGAACGAGCCCTCCAGGCGCGTCGTGTAGCCGTTGGGCAGGCTTGCTGCGGCGACGTTCTCCCGAATGGCCTCGACGATCTTGCCCATGTCGGCGCCGGGCTGCGTGTTGGCCTGCACGACGATGCGGCGGCGGGCGTTCTCGCGCAGGATCTGGTTCGGCCCGTCGGTTTCGCGAATGTCGGCGATCTGGCGGGCCGGCACCCAGCCGGACGGCGTCTCGATCAAGAGGTCTCCGAGGCGCTGCGTCGTGCGCATCGCGTCGGAGAGCCGCATCACCACGTCGAAGCGGCGGTAGCCGTCCACCACCCGCGAGACCACTTGGCCGTTCGAGAGACGGCTCAACTGCTCGACCAGGGCGGCGGGCTGCACGCCGTAGAGGGCCGCGCGATTGTAATCGACGCGGATTTCGAGCTGCGGGATCAGCACCTGCTTCTCGACCTGCAGGTCGGCAATGCCGGGGATATCGGCGAAGCGTTGCCGCAGGTCCTCGGCCAGCGCCCGCAGGGTGTCGAGATCTTCGCCGAAGATCTTGAGCGCGATCTCGGCGCGCACGCCTGAGAGCATGTGGTCGAGCCGATGCGAGATCGGCTGGCCGACATTGACGTTGACCGGCAGCACCGCGAGGCGCCCGCGGATATCGGCAACGAGGTCGGGCTTGGGCCGGGCCCCCGGCTTGAGGTCGATCTCGAGGTCGGAGGAGTGCACCCCCTCCGCATGCTCGTCGAGTTCGGCCCGGCCGGTGCGGCGGCCGATCGACCGGACGTCCGGCATCTCGAGAAGCAGGCGCTCGGCCACGAGGCCGATGCGGTTGCTCTCGGCGAGCGAAATGCCGGGATTGAAGGTCATGTTGACCGTGAACGAACCCTCGTTGAACGGCGGCAGGAAGGTGCGCGGAAGGAAGAAGGCCGCGAGACCGGCCGCCGCCACGGCGAACGCGGCGACCGCCATGACGGGGCGGGCATGCCCGAGCAGGCCCCTGAGCAGGGCGGCGTTGCCGCGCTTGAGCGCTTTGAGGAAGCGGCTGTCGTGCTCCTCCAGACGTTTGAGGCCGGGCAGCAGATAGTAGGCGAGCACCGGTGTCAGCGTGATCGAGACGAGGAGACTCGCCAGGATCGAGATGATGTAGGCTTGGCCCAGCGGCGCGAAGAGCCGGCCCTCGATGCCGGACAGGGCGAAGAGCGGCACGAAGACCAGCACGATCACCATCGTGGCGTAGACGATGCCGGAACGCACTTCGTTCGAGGCCGCGACCACCACGTCGAAGACGCTCCTCGGATTTCCGGCCCGCCGGTTCTCGCCGAGGCGTCGGAAGATGTTTTCCACATCGACCACGGCGTCGTCGACGAGCTCGCCGATGGCGATGGCGAGACCGCCGAGGGTCATCGTGTTGATGGAGAGCCCGAAGGCGTGGAACACTACGGCGGTCGCCAGGATCGAGACCGGGATCGCCGTGAGCGAGATCGCGGTGGTGCGGACGTTGAGCAGGAAGGCGAACAGGACGATTGCGACCACGACCACCGCTTCGACCAGCACCGTTTCGACGTTGCGGATCGACGTCTCGATGAACTTGGCTTGGCGGAAAATGATCTGGTCGGCGCGCACGCCCTTGAAGGCGCAGGCTTCGCCGGCCGGTTCGGTACCGAGCTGACCCGGACTACGCTTGTCGGCGTCGGGACCGCACGTGTTGAGGCTCGCCGTGATCTCGGCGAGCGCCGCCTCGACCTCGCGGGTGAGGCGGACCGTGTCGACACCCGGCTGCTTCTCCACCGAGATCACGACGGCGGGCGCGCCCATATAGCCGCTGTCGCCGCGCTTCACCCGCGCCGCGAAGGACACGTCGGCCACCTGCCGCAGGTAGACGGGCCGATTGTTGACCGTCGCGACCACCATGTTCCGGAGGTCGTCGAGGTTCATCGTCCGTCCGAGATTCCGGATCAGGTACTCGCGGGCGTACTGATCGGTGAAGCCGCCGCCGGTATTGGTGCCGAATTGCGCGAGCGCGGTTTCCAACTGGGCATGGGTGACGCCGAGCGCCCGCAGGGCCGTCGGTTGCGGGGCGACGCGGAACTGGCGCACCTCGCCGCCCATCGGGATCACCTGGGCGACGCCCGGAATGGAGAGCAGACGCGGCCGGATGGTGAAATCGGCCAGCTCCCGCAACTGCATCGGCGAGACCGAGCCGCCGCTCAGCGCCACCATCACGATCTGGCCCATGATCGAGGAGACCGGACCCATCATCGGGGTCACCGTCGGCGGCAGTTGCGGCCGCACCATCGCAAGGCGTTCCGAGACCTGCTGGCGGTTGCGGTAGATGTCGGTGCCCCAATCGAACTCGACATAAATCACCGAGAGGCCGACGCCTGAGACCGAGCGCACCCGCGTGACGCCGGGTAGGCCGTTCATCTGCGTCTCGACCGGGAAGCTGACGAGTTGCTCCACCTCCTGGGGCGCGAGCCCCTCGGCCTCCGTCATGATGGTGACGGTGGGCCGGTTGAGGTCGGGGAAGACGTCGACCGGCAGCTTGGTCGCCGTAAACGCGCCGTAGACGACGAGGACGGCGGCGAGCGCCAGCACGAGCAGGCGGTTGCGCAGGGACTGCGTGACGAGGAGCGTGAACATCGGCGGGCCTCCTCAGCGGACCTGATTGAGGAGTTCGGCGCCCTGGCTGACGATCCGCTTGCCCGGAGCGATCCCCGACACCACGAGGACCCGCCCGGCATCGAGCGGTTCGACCCGGACCTCGCGCGGCTCGAAGCGCTCGGGCGCGGCGTGCTCGTAGACGATGCTCTGCCCGTTGCCGCCGCGGACCACGCTGGTGCGCGGCAGGGCCAAGCCCTCCTGCTGCGCGTCGGTCGCGGCCAACACGGTGATAAATTGTCCGGTGCGCAGCTCAGGCGGGCCCCCGAGCACGGCGAAGTGCATCGGCACCGCCTGGCTGCGGTCGGCCAAGCCCGCCCCCATATAGGCGAGCCGCAGGATCCGTCCGTCGGCCATCCGGGCCGTGGCGTCCTGCCCACCGGCCAGCGCATCGAAGCTCAGGGCCTCCACCCAGAGGCGGGCAGGATCGACGATCTGAAAGACCTGCACGCCGGGGCTCGCCATCTGGCCGGCCACCGCGTTCGCCTCGGCGATGACCCCGTCAACCGGCGCCTCCAGCGCTTCCGGCTTCTGACGAATGTTGTCGAGGGCCGCGCGGCGGTCGAGCAGGCCCTTGAGTTCGGCCTGGGCATCCTCGAGCTGGACCTGCGAGACGGAGCCGCCCGGCGCGAGCTTGCGGTAGCGCTCGACGCGGCGCTCCGTGATGGCGATCTGCTGATCGAGTTCCCCCTGGCGCTGGCGCATGTCGGAGGCATCCACCGCCTGGACCGGCGGCGTGACATAGGCCAGCACCTCACCCTTGCGCACCCGCGTGCCCAGGCGCGGGAAGATGCCGGATTCCGGTGGCGACAGCCGGCCGCCGACCGAGGATTGGACGACGCCGCTGGCGCTCGGATCGGGAACGATGCGCCCCGGCAGCTCGACGGTGCGGCGGAGCGTATCGGAGGCGGTCACCACGGTCCGGACCGCGAGCACCCGCTGGGTCGGCTTGGGCACGAAGATCGCCCCATCCGGCAGGCGTCGTGCCAGATCCTGTCCGCCGGTGGACGGCGCGGCCATCGGCAAGGCGTGGGGCGCGGGCCTGCCGCCGTGGTCGTGGCCCTCGGCCGCGAAGGCGCGGGGGGCGAGCGCAAGGGCCAAGACGAGCGCGACCAGGGCCGTGGCGGGCAAGTAGCGCCGCCTGCGCATCAGCAGCGTGACGGCGATGCCGAGGACGAAGCCGGCGCCACCGATGGCGAACGCGAGCGGATCGGCTTCCTTGAGGTGGCTCTGGAAGTCGTGAGCCGCCGCGAGGCCGGCTGCCCAGGCCGAGGCACCCGCTGCGGGTGGCGCTGGTGGCGGCTCCGGGACATTCAGTGTCACCGGGAACAGGTCGGCGCTTCCGTTCACCGTCACGGTGAAGAGCACGTCGTGCGCACCGGAATGCTGGCTCCAATGCGCATCGAGCCCGTAGCTGCCGTCCGGCAGAGGCAGGGCTTTGGCGGGGCCTTCCGGAGTCTCGGCCTCGACCACGGCGTCCGTGACCGGCGCGTTGGAATCCGCGCGGTCGAGGAAGACCACCAGCCGGCCGTTGCGGGCAATGGCGACGAGTTCGAGCGCGTCCGTGCTCGAAGCACCGCGCGGCGCGGCGGCCACCGGCGCGGCCGGCGTCTCGTTGCCGTGATCGTGGCCCTCGTGGGCAAGGGACATCGTCGGCGTCCCGGCCGACAGGCCGAGCGCGAGGACAGCCATCCGCAGGGCGGCGGCGGAGAAAAAACGCATGGAAAAACTGAGCCTTCGCCAGAGAGGCTGGCGGCAGCCGTCAGGGGCCGCCGCTCAGAGCGCGCGTCGGAGCGCGGACCTCAGGCGAAGGTTCGAGGGGGTTCCGACGGCGTCTCGCGGGCCACGCTCTCGAACGCGACCGTCGGGGTTCCGGACAAGGTCCGGCCGGGCTGCGGCGCGAGCATCACTGCAGCGGCGTCCAACCGGACGAACGACGCATGACCGCAGCACAGGCTGCAAGCGCCGCATGCCGCCTTATCGCCGATCGGCTCGGCATGGTCCGCGAGACTGCCGAGCGCCTGCGCTCCGGCCGCTTCCGCATGTGCGGACGCGACATGGCCGGCATGTGCCGTTCCCGCGTGCGCGTGCCCGGCATCCGCCACCGCGAAGGCGACGAGTGCCACGATCTGAAAGACCGTCAGCAGCGAGCGCCAGAAGGATCGGGTGGCCGTCATGATCCGGCGTGCATAGCATTTCCGTGCCGGTCGAGCATGGGCTTTTTTCGGCACGAGCCCGGCCGGTGAGACAAAGGCCGGTGCCGGCCGATCGGGCCCGATCAGGGTCTGCCGTTCCGTCAGGCTCTTTTGGGCGCGTCGTTCAGGCGTCGTTCACGGATCGGCCGGTCTTCGCCCGGAACGGCTCGGGCGGAGTCCAACTCGTCGATCCGCTCGTCGATGGCCTCTCGGCAGGAGGCGTGTCCGCCGGGCGCGGTGACCGACCGGCGTGTCTCAGGCGACGCGTCGAGCACCAAGCCATCCTGGTCGATGGACAGGCGCCAGTTTCGAACCACTCCGTCGTGGGCGGTCATGGCGGTGGCGCAGCGGTCCAGGAAATCCAGGCGGGCCGCATCGCTTCCCGCCACCATCCGCAAGGCCTCGCAGATCAAGTCGGTCTCGTCGCGCGTGAGCCAGACCGTCGACGTCCCGAATCCCTGCCGCTCGGCCGCGATCATCTCGTGCGAGAGGCGGGTCGCCAGCGCCTGCCGGGGTGTGTCAGGAGCGGTCGCGGGCCGTCGTCCATGCATCCGGTTGCCCCTCTCTCCCGTCCGCTGACGAGGTTTCTCGATCATCGCGACCCCTGCGAGAAGCCGGATCATCACGTCTTCGCGGGTCGCGGCAAGTCAACGCGATGAGATCGTCCGAGATGCCGTGTTCGCCGCAGGATGAGGCCGTCGGCGGTGTTCTTTCGATCGCTTGCCGACTGCTCCCGATCACGCAGCGGAGATCGCATCGGATCCCGGCAGCCGATTGCCA
Source organism: Methylorubrum sp. B1-46 (assembly GCF_021117295.1). Classification (NCBI taxonomy): domain Bacteria; kingdom Pseudomonadati; phylum Pseudomonadota; class Alphaproteobacteria; order Hyphomicrobiales; family Methylobacteriaceae; genus Methylorubrum; species Methylorubrum sp. B1-46. The sequence continues at coordinate 5,350,090 of NZ_CP088247.1, forward strand.
TCCAAAATGACCGAAGTGAAGGGAAGGATAAGAACTTTCGCCACGGCGTGGGTGAGCACGATCTGATCGAACGACGCGCTCTTCTCCGTCGCTACGGGTACGCGCGGGACCGGTTCAGCGGCCGCTCGTCCTGGCTGGGTGCATGACGGTTTGCGAAACGCGGCGCGTGGGCTTCCAATACGATGAAAGCGACCGGCGGCTTCACGAAGCTACGCAGTCTCACCAGGACGGCCGGGCTTCTCGTTCCAGCCGAGAGCGCCAGTCCTGCGCCGCTCATACGGCCGCGGTATCGGGCCTCGAAGGACATAGGGTCCGGCCGATATCTCAAATTCGACAGGCCGCATGCACGGCTCGGCAACTGCGGCGGCGTACGACGCGATCATGAGTCTTCCTGATTCCGAGTTTCGAGTGCTGGGCGTGGCCGCCGCCATCGGCGGCCTCCTCGTGATGATGCTCGCCGGTCAGCCCTCGGTCGCATCGCTCGGCTGGGGGTGCCTGGGGCTCCTTCTCTTCGGGGTGTCCCGCCTCATGCCGCGCCGGAAAGCCGGGCCTGCCATCGTGCCGAGCCCGGTCGCAACGCCGCTCGAAGGGAACGCGACGGCAGGCAGCGAAGCCGAGGATGAGCCGGCCGCGCTTCCGGGGGATCTCCACGCGGTGCTTCAGCGCAAGGTGCGCGTTCAGCGTCCGGTCAATCCGATCGTCGCTTCGTCGCTCCTACCGCCGTCCCGTGCTTCGCGGTCTCCCTCGACCGGTTGAGCGCTCCTGCAGGATCGGCCGTCGGGGCCATATCGCGTTCGGTTTCACGGCCGATGCGCAGCACCAACGCGCCCGCCACGATAAGCACCACGGCCACCGCGGCCAAACCGTCGTCGAAGCGCCCGGTTGCGTCGCGGACCCACCCCATGAGGGCCGGCCCGGCGAAGCCGCCGAGACTGCCGAGCGCGTTGATCAGCGCGATGCCGCCCGCCGCCGCGGTTCCGCTGAGCAGCCGCGTCGGTAGGGTCCAGAAGGTCGGCAGCGCCGCGAACACCCCCAAAGCCGCCAGGCTCAGCGTGACGATGGTGAGGAGCGGCGTACCGGCCTGGCTCGCGGCGAGAAGGGCGAGGCCGGCGGCGACGGTCGGGATGGCGACGTGGCGGACCCGCTCTCCCCTACGATCGGAGCGCCGCGTCCAGGCGAGCATCCCGGCCGCCGAGACGATATAGGGAACGGCAGTGACGAAGCCCGTCGCCGTCGTCGAGAAGCCGAAGCTGCTCACGATCTGCGGCAACCATAGGCCGACGGCGTAGAGGCCGGTGCTGAGCCCGAAATAGACCAGCCCGAGCCCGAGCAATCGCGGGTCGCGCAGAGCGTCGCTGAGATGGGCCGTCCGGCCCGGCCGCAGGCGATGATCCTCCGCCATCCGCGCGATGAGGGTTGCCCGCTCCGCGTCGGTCAGCCAGGTGGCGCGTTCGGGCCGGTCGGTGAGGACGAACAGGGTCGCAAGGCCGAGAGCCAGGCTGGGGGCGGCCTCCAGCAGGTAGAGCCACTGCCATCCCGCGAGGCCGAGCCAACCGTCGGTGAGGCTCATGACGAGGCCGGAAAGCGGCGCGCCGATCGCCGCCGAGAGCGGGACCGCCATCATGAAGGTGCCGACGATGCCCGCGCGCTGCGCGGCGGGAAACCAGTAGGTCAGGTAGAGGATGATGCCGGGAAAGAAGCCGGCCTCGGCAAGCCCGAGGAGGATGCGGACGAGGTAGAACGACCATTCGCCGGTCACAAACGCCGTCGAGGCGGAGATCAGCGACCACGTCACCATGATCCGCGCGATCCAGATCCGCGCGCCGACCCGCTCCAGGATCAGGTTGCTCGGCACTTCGAAGACGACGTAGCCGAGGAAGAATAGCCCCGCGCCGAGCCCGTAGGCCGTGGCCGAGAGGCCGATATCCCGGTTCATGGTGAGAGCGGCGAAGCCGACATTCACCCGGTCGAGATAGGCGAAGAAGTAGCAAAGCATCAGGAAGGGCAGCAGGCGCCGCGCCACCTTGCCCGTGAGCGCATCCGCCATTCGCTCGTCCTACCCTTCACATCGTCCGGCCCTCGTAACGAACTTGCCGGCAGCCGGATAGAAGCGGGCTCAGATCGAGCAGCGCCGGCCTGAGCGTCCCTCGGAACCGCCGCCGCGCGGCCGGGCTTCTCCTGTCACGGGTCCTGCTCCCGCACGACCCCGACAATCGTGACAGGAGGACGCCATGGGTCTGTTCACGAAGGACATCAAGTCGCTGGACGACCTCTTCGTCCACACCTTGCAGGACGTCTATTACGCCGAGAACCAGATCACCAAGGCTCTGCCGACGATGATCGGGAAGGCGACGAACGCGCAGCTCCGCCAGGGCTTCGAGACGCATCTGCGTGAGACGGAAGGGCAGATCAAGCGCCTGGAGCAGGTGTTCGAGATGCACGGTCACAAGCCGAAGGCGGTCAATTGCCCTGCCATCGACGGGATCATCAAGGAGGCCAACGAGACCGCGGGCGAGGTCGCCGATAAAGAAGTGCTCGATGCGGCGCTTCTCGCGGCGGCGCAGGCTGTGGAGCATTACGAGATCGCCCGCTACGGAACCCTCGTCGCCTGGGCCAAGCGGCTCGGCCGGGACGATTGCGCCGCCGTGCTCCAGCAGACGCTAGACGAGGAGAAGGCGACCGATCAGAAGCTCACGGCACTGGCTGAGAGCCGGGTGAACCAGAAGGCCGCTTGATCATGGCCGAGCCGGAGCGTCCCGTTTCCGACGATCGTTCCGTGCCGCCCGCGCAGGGGCCCGTCCCGGGGATCGACCGGCCGCGATCCGATCCGCAGCCCGGTCCCCATTCCCCGCCGACCGAGGATGCGGCGCGGCCATCGAACAAGGCAGGGAGCGGCTGAGCCGCCCCTCGCTTCCGTTCGGCCGACACCGTCCCCGACGGACGAGTGCCGGCCGGCGAAAACGGGCGCGGTCTCTTCCGTCTCGAATGCCTCAGTCGAGCGCCCTTTTAAATTTCCGGACGCGGCGTTGTCGATCAATTCCTCGCGGCGTCGCCGCGCCGGAAAAGTGGGCCGACCATGTCCAGAGCCGCTTCGACGGCAGGTCCATCCGGCAGCGATGTCGCGCCGGACGACGCCCTGAAACCACGGGCGTGGACCTTGCGCGTGTCCGCGCGGTTCCCTCTGTTCTGTTTCGAGTCTTTCCCGCGCCGGTACCGCCGATGACCGCCCTCTTCCCCTTCGACAACAGCTACGCGCGCCTGCCGGACCGCTTCTTCAAGCGGATCGCGCCAACGCCGGTCGAGGCACCGCGGCTCATACGGCTCAATCGAGCGCTTGCCGAGGATCTCGGGCTCGACGCTGTGCGGCTTGAAAGTCCGGAGGGTGTCTCCGTGTTGGCCGGGCAGCACGTCGCGGAGGGCTCCGAGCCGCTCGCGGCGGCCTATGCCGGTCACCAGTTCGGACAATTCGTGCCGCAGCTCGGCGATGGTCGGGCCATTCTGCTCGGGGAGGTCGTCGGCCGCGACGGGCGGCGGCGTGACATCCAGCTCAAGGGATCGGGCCCGACGCCGTTCTCCCGCCGGGGTGACGGGCGTGCCGCCCTCGGGCCCGTACTGCGTGAATATCTCGTCAGCGAGGCCATGCATGCCCTCGGCATCCCGACCACCCGCGCGCTGGCCGCCGTCACCACGGGCGAGCAGGTGATCCGCGAGACGGTCCTGCCCGGCGCCGTCCTGACGCGGGTCGCATCGAGCCATATCCGGGTCGGATCGTTCCAGTTCTTCGCCGCCCGCGGCGATGTCGAGGGCCTTCGCGCACTCGCGGACCACGCCATCGCGCGGCACGATCCGGCGGCGGCGGACGCCGACAACCCCTACCGGGCCTTTCTCGAAGGCGTGATCCGCCGGCAGGCCGAGTTGGTGGCCCGCTGGCTCACGGTCGGCTTCATCCACGGCGTGATGAACACCGACAACATGTCGATTGCCGGCGAGACCATCGATTACGGTCCCTGCGCGTTCCTCGACACCTACGATCCGGCGACCGCCTTCAGCTCGATCGACCGGCACGGGCGCTACGCCTACGGCAACCAGCCCCGCATCGCCTTGTGGAATCTCACCCGGCTGGCGGAAGCGCTGCTGCCGCTCCTGTCGGACGACGAGACGCGGGCGGTGGCCGAGGCCGAGGCCGCGCTGAGCGGCTTCGCCGCACTGTTCGAGACCGCCTATCACGGTGGGCTGAATCGTAAGCTCGGGGTCGCCACGACGCGGGACGGCGATGCCGCCCTCGCTGGCGACCTTCTGAAGACCATGGCCGAGAACGAAGCCGACTTCACCCTCACCTTCCGGCGCCTCGGCGACGCCGTGCCGGAGGCCGGCAAGGCTCCCGATCCGGCCGCCATCGAGGCGGTGCGCAGCCTCTTCATCGATCCGACCGCCTACGACCGTTGGGCCGAGCGCTGGCACCGCAGGCTTGCCGAAGAGCCGGGTGATGGCACGGCGCGGCGGCAGATGATGCGCACGGCCAATCCTGCCTTCATTCCGCGAAACCACCGCGTGGAGGCGATGATCGAGGCAGCGGTCGAGCGCCAGGATTTCGCACCGTTCGAGACTTTGCTGAAGGTCCTCGCCCGGCCCTTTGACGACCAGCCCGACTTTGCGCAATTTGCGGAGGCTCCCGAAGGCGGCGGACGCGGCTATCGAACTTTCTGTGGGACCTGAGAAGAATTCTTTCCTCGAATCATCGCGCTGTGATCAGATCTGATGAATATAAATTCCTTAGTGTATGTTAATTTTGCACTATGGGTAAGTCCATCCTCGATCAATCATTCGGTAACGATACGTCCGTACTTCCCGCCCTCGATACATCATCTTCCGCGATGCGATCGAGGAGTACATCATGGCGGACCCCGTTCGCTCGCCTCTAACGATTCGATTGACGCTGGCTGCCCGCGTTGCCCTGCTTGGCAGCCTCTTCGTTTTGGTGGCGACCCTCGCGGTCGGCGGCAACCTTCTGCTTGAAGCACGCGCCGTCATGCACGCCCGGGCGGCGGATTCATTGGATAGCTCCATGCGCCTGCTCCGGGCCGGCATGGAGCACGCGGCCGGGGAGAAACCGGACCTCAACGCCGCCGTCGATCGTGTCGAGAGCGTGACCGGCGGGACCGCGACCGTCTTCACCGGCGAGGTCCGGTCCGCCACCACGGTGCGCAAGGCCGATGGCAGCCGCGCGGTCGGCACCCGGCTCGCCCCCGGCCCTGTTCACGACACCGTGCTCGGTCGCGGCGGGATCTATCGCGGCGAGGCGGACATTCTCGGCATGCCCTACCTGACTCTGTACGAGCCGATCCTCGGCGCGGACGGTCATGTCACCGGCATCCTCTATGTCGGCCTGAAGCGGGGCGACGTCCTGGCCGGGCTCGACCGGATGACCCGTCAGGCGGCCCTGGTGGGCGGCGGCATGATCGCGGCGGCGATGGTCCTGCTCTGGCTCGCCATCCGCCGTACCCTGCGTCCGCTCGACGGATTGGGCCGGACGATGACCCGGCTCGCCGAGGGCGATATCGCGGCCGAGGTGCCCGGCCTGAGCCGGCGGGACGAGATCGGCGCCATGGCCGCCGCGGTGCAGGTGTTCAAGGAGAGCCTGATCCGCACCCGCGAACTCGAACGGGAGAGCGCGCTGGCCCGCGCCGCCTCCGAGGATGAGCGCAAGCGGGCGCTCGGCGCCATCGCCGAAGGGTTCGAGCAGGCGGTGGGCGGCATCGTCGGCATGGTGGCAGCCTCCGCCACGGAGCTGCAGGTCACGGCCGAGACCATGGCGGCGACGGCGCGCCAGACCGCGACCCGATCCGGGCACGTCGCCGGCGCAGCCGAGGACGCCGCCTCGAATGTCGGCACCGTGGCGGCCGCCGCCGAGCAGCTCGGCGCCTCGGTGCAGGAGATCGGCCGCCAGGTCTCGAACTCGTCCGACCTCGCCGCAGGCGCAGTCACCGAGGCGGATCGGACCGCGATCCTAGTCCATGAACTCGATGCCGTCGTGAGCCGGATCGGCGACGTCGTCGGCCTGATCGCAACCATCGCGGGACAGACCAACCTGCTCGCGCTCAATGCGACCATCGAGGCGGCGCGCGCCGGCGAGGCTGGCCGCGGCTTCGCCGTGGTCGCGGCCGAGGTGAAGGAACTCGCCAACCAGACGGCACGGGCAACCGAGGAGATTTCCGGCCAGATCGGCCGCGTTCAGGGAGCGACCGGCCAAGCCGTCGCCGCGATCGGCGGCATCACCGCCCGTATCCGCGAGATCAGCGACGTCGCCAACGGGATCGCCGCGGCCGTCGAGGAGCAGGGGGCGGCGACGCAGGAAATCGTGCGCAACGTCGCCCAGGCTGCGAGCGGCACCGGCGCCGTGACCTCGAACATCGCCGGCGTGGCGCGCGCCTCCGAGGAGACCGGCGCGGCGGCGGCCCAGGTGCTGTCCTCCGCCTCCGAATTGTCGCGGCAATCGGAGCATCTCAGCGCCGAGGTGGCTCGCTTCCTCGGCACCGTGCGGGCGGCCTGAGGTAAAGCGGCGGCGCTACGCACAAAATGCGGGCGACGCCGCAAAGACCAGCGGCGCGGATTGACGGAGCGATGCGTATCGCTTACTCCCCGCCCCTCACTTGCTGAGAGACCCTCGCCAGAATCCGGCGGGGAAGCGGCGAACGGATCGACGATGCGCACGGTTCTTATCGTAGTGGAAGCGCCACGGACGGGGCGGGCTTGATCTCAAGCCCGACAGGCCCGGTCGGTGGCGCATGCAGGGTCCCCTAGGGGCCCTTTTTTATTGCGCGAAATCCAACGGGCCGGCATGCGGATCGGAACACGAAGAACGGATTGATGGAGGAGTCGATGAGCGGCGAGGTCATGACCGGGGCCCAGATGGTCATCCGGGCGTTCCAGGATCAGGGGGTGGACACCCTGTTCGGCTATCCGGGCGGTGCCGTGCTTCCGATTTACGACGCGCTCTTCGACGAGACCACGATCAAGCACGTGCTGGTGCGCCACGAGCAGGGCGCGGTCCATGCGGCCGAGGGTTATGCCCGCTCGTCGGGCAAGGTCGGCGTCGTCCTCGTCACCTCGGGACCGGGCGCGACCAACATCATCACCGGCCTCACCGACGCGATGCTGGACTCGATCCCGCTCGTCGCCGTCACCGGCCAGGTTCCGACGCACCTGATCGGCTCGGATGCCTTTCAGGAATGCGACACGGTCGGCATCACCCGGCACTGCACGAAGCACAACTACCTCGTCAAATCGATCGAGGATCTGCCGCGCATCCTGCACGAGGCGTTCTACGTCGCGAGCCATGGACGCCCTGGCCCGGTCGTCATCGACCTGCCGAAGGACGTTCAGTTCGCGAGCGGCGTCTACTCCCGCCCGGCGCAGGACGGCCACAAGACCTACAAGCCGCCGGTCAAGGGTGATTCCGAGAAGATCCGTGCCGCCGTCGAGCTGATGGCGGGCGCGCGCCGGCCGATCTTCTACACCGGTGGCGGCGTGATCAATTCGGGGCCGGAAGCCTCGCGCCTGCTGCGCGAGCTCGTCGCGGAGACCGGTTTCCCGGTCACCTCCACGCTGATGGGCCTCGGTGCCTTCCCGGCCTCGGACGAAAAATTCCTCGGGATGCTGGGCATGCACGGCACCTACGAGGCGAACCTCGCGATGCACGACTGCGACGTGATGATCAACATCGGCGCGCGCTTCGACGACCGCATCACCGGCCGCCTCGATGCCTTCTCGCCGTACTCGAAGAAGATCCACGTCGATGTCGACGCCTCTTCGATCAACAAGGTCGTGAAGGTCGATGTCGGCATCCTCGGCGATTGCGCCGCGGTGCTGGAGGAGATGCTCGCCCAGTGGCGCGCCCTGCCGAAGCAGCCCGACAAGGGCCGCATGGAGGATTGGTTCAACAAGATCAGCCGCTGGAAGTCGCGCGACTGCCTCGCCTACTGGCCCTCGGGCACGATCATCAAGCCGCAATACGCGGTGCAGCGACTCTACGAGGCCTGCAAGGATCGCAAGACCTTCGTCACGACGGAGGTCGGCCAGCATCAGATGTGGGCGGCGCAGTACTTCAAGTTCGATGAGCCGAACCGGTGGATGACCTCCGGCGGCCTCGGCACCATGGGCTACGGCCTGCCGGCGGCGATCGGCACGCAGCTCGCCAACCCGGACGGGCTCGTCATCGACATCGCCGGCGAGGCCTCGATCTTGATGAACATCCAGGAGATGTCGACGGCGGTGCAGTACCGGCTGCCGGTCAAGATCTTCATCCTGAACAACGAGTACATGGGCATGGTCCGCCAGTGGCAGGAGCTGCTGCACGGCTCGCGCTACTCGCAGAGCTACTCGGAGAGCCTGCCCGACTTCGTGAAGCTGGCCGAGGCCTACGGCGCCAAGGGCATCCGCTGCGAGAAGCCCGGCGAGCTCGACGCCGCGATCCAGGAGATGCTGGACTATGACGGGCCGGTGATCTTCGACTGCATCGTCGATAAGACCGAGAACTGCTTCCCGATGATCCCGTCGGGCAAGGCGCACAACGAAATGCTGCTGTCCGACTATCTCGGCGAGACCGGGGTGGAGCTCGGCGATGTCATCTCGGCCGAGGGCAAGATGCTGGTCTGATCGGGCCGGCATCCGTCACGCGGCACGCGCGCCATGGACCGGACGCCTCGATCGGTGGTGGCGGGCCCTTCCCTAGCGGAAGGCCCGTCGCCAGCGCCGCGGAAGCCGTTGGCCGATCCGCTGCGGCCATGTCGGCCGCGGCAGGGCGTCGTGGCGGTGCGGATCGAGCCGCGGCACGCTCGCGGCGCGCTCCGCCGCGTTCCGATCGCTGCGCTTGCGCAGGAGCACGAAGAACTCGCTCTCCCAGGGGCGGGTCGGCTCAAGGGCTGCGCACTCGAACGGCAGCAGGTCGAGGCCGATCAGCTCCGTGAGGATCTCGGCGAAGCTGAAGGGCGTGAACACCGCGCAATGCACATCGACCGAGGCGCCGGTCTCGGCGAGGCCGGCGGCGATCGAGAGGGCTTCGGCCGGTCCGCCGCTGATCGGCCTGAGCGGCACCGGTCGGCCGCTCCAGATCGCACCGGCATCGACCGGGCTGGCGCGGGCGAAATGCTCGTAGACGGTGGCCAGCGGCGGCTTGCGAAGGCCGGTGAGATGGGCGGCGACCAGCGCGCCGGCGGTCGTCGGAGTGCGGAAATGGTCGAAGGTGAAGCGCTTGTCGGGCACGATCAGGCAGAACACACCGCCCTCCCGGAGGGCGTCGCCGGCCTCACGCAGCCAGCCGATCGGGTTGGGAACGTGCTCCACGACGTGCGAGGCCACGATGTAATCGACCGGCCCGCGCGAACCGAGCGCTTCCGACAAGCCGCCCTCACCCAGCACGATATCGACCGGATGGATCCCGTCGGTGCCGGCCGGGCCGAGCGTCGGATGGCCCTGGTACTGGCGGCGCAGCGCATCCGTCGGCAGATGGTCGGCGTAGAGCACCTCGCTCTCGTCCTTGCGGATGAGAGGGTTGGTGAGAGGGCCGATCTCGACGCCGGTTCGGCCCTGCGGCAGGACAAGATTCAAAACACGCTGGCGCCGATCCATGGCGCGGCCGGTATCACGCCACCGGCAGGTGGGTCCAGCATCACGGTGCCGACCTGAAGTGGCGAAGGCAGAAACACACAGGGTTCAAGTTGAGGAACGCCAGACGATGAACGCGATGAACACGCACTACCCCGAGCCGACGCGGATCGAGACCGTCAACCGCCACACCCTAGCGGTGATCGTGGACAACGAGCCCGGCGCGCTCGCCCGCATCGCTGGCCTGTTTTCCGGCCGCGGCTACAACATCGAGAGCCTGACCGTCTCGGAGACGGAAGAGGCGCGCCACCTCTCGCGCATCACCATCGTCACCACCGGCACCAATGCCGTGATCGACCAGATCAAGGCGCAGCTCGACCGCCTCGTGCCGGTCCACCGCGTCGTCGATCTGACTCTCCAGGGGCAGGCGCTGGAGCGAGAGCTTTGTCTCGTGAAGGTGGCCGGCACCGGTGAACATCGCAGCGAGGCCCTGCGCCTCGCCTCGGCATTCGGCGCCCGCACGCTCGATGCGACCCTCAACTCCTTCGTGTTCGAGCTGACCGGTTCGACCGAGGAGATCGACCGCTTCATCCGCCTGCTGACGGTGATCGGCCTCGTGGAGATCTCCCGCACCGGCATCGCCGCCATGGGGCGCGGCGCGGAGCCGCTGTAACTGCACGTTTGTGCGGACGGCGCTAGCTAAAGCCGACCGTCGTCCGCAGCGATACGAAGGCCTATGACCGTCCGCACCCTCTACTACGCCCCCGGCACCTGCTCGCTCGCCTCCCACATCGTGCTGGAGGAGATCGGCGCGCCCTACGAGACGATCCGCCTCGACCTCGCCAAAGGCGATCAGCGAGCGCCGGAATATCTCGCCGTCAACGAGCGCGGGCGCGTGCCGGCGCTCTACGAGGACGGCTGGGTGCTCACCGAGAACGCGGCGATCCTGCGCCATCTCGCCCGCTCGCATCCCGAGGCCGGCCTGCTGCCGGAAGATCTGCGCGGCCAGGCGGCGGCCGACGAATGGATGGCGTGGCTCTCGACCGGTCATCACATCGCCTACGCCCATGTCCGCCGTCCCGAGCGCTACAGCGCCGACGAGGCGGCCTTCCCGGAGATCCGAGCCAAGGGGACCGACACCTTCGGCGATCTCTGCACCATGACCGAGGTGCGTCTCTCGAACGGAGACTGGGCGCTCGGCGAACGCTACTCCGTCGTCGATGCCTACCTGATGGTGTTCTGGATCTGGGCTCGCGGTCCCGTCATCGGCTTCGACATGCCGGCCCGTTTCCCGGCCTGGACGGCGCAGGCCCGCCGCATGGCCGAGCGCCCCGCCGTTCGGACCGTCTTCGCCCGCGAGGGGCTGACGCTGCCGGCCTGAGGCGCCGGCCCGGCCTCGATTCGTCGTCGACGCGCCCGTCCCCCTACCTCCGGTGATGGCTGGAAAAGCGCTTGGCCGGAGCGGCTCAGGCGGCTTGGCCGTGCGGGACCGAACGAGGGTCGGGGTTGCGGGGGCGGAAGGGAACGTGTCGGGCGCCGCCCGGTTCTCACGCTCAGGTTCGGGCACCGAGCACGAAACGAGGACGGCCGGCGGCGATGTGCGGGATCTGCGGAGAGATCAATTTCGGCGGGGCGGCCGATGCGAACGCCGTGCGGGCGATGATGGAGGTGCTGCGCCCCCGCGGCCCCGATGCCGGCGGCGTTCATGGCCAGGGCGGCGTGCTGTTCGGCCATTGCCGGCTGAAGATCATCGACCTGTCGGAGGCCGGCCAGCAACCGATGATCGATGCCGAGCTCGGACTCTCGATCGTCTTCAACGGCTGCATCTACAATTACAAGGACCTGCGCGAGGAGCTTGTCGCCAAGGGCTACCGCTTCTTCTCGACCAGCGACACCGAGGTCGTGCTCAAGGCTTTTCACGCCTGGGGCCGTGATTGCGTGAAGCGCTTCCTCGGGATGTTCGTCTTCGCCGTTCACGAGCGCGATTCGGGCCGCGTGACGCTCGCCCGCGACCGGCTCGGCATCAAGCCGCTCTACTACGCCGAAACGGGCCGGCGCTTCCGCTTCGCCTCCTCGCTGCCGGCCCTGCTCGCGGCTGGCGACGTCGACACCACGATCGATAAGGTGGCCCTCCACCATTACATGAGCTGGCATGCCGGCGTGCCGGCACCGCTGACGATCCTCAAGGGTGTGCGGAAGGTCCATCCGGCGACGACCCTGACCTTCGAGCCGGACGGCTCCCGCCGGGAGGAGACCTACTGGACGCTGACGGTCGGCCCGCGTGAGGAGGACCGCCACATGACGGAAGCGGATTGGCGCGCGGCGGTGCTGGATTCGCTCGCCATCGCGGTGGCCCGCCGCCAGATCGCCGACGTGCCGACCGGTGTGCTGCTCTCGGGCGGCCTCGACTCTTCTGTCATTGTCGCGCTCCTGGCCAAGAACGGACAACGCGGGTTGAAGACCTTCTCGGTCGGCTTCGACGCGGTGAACGGCGTCGAGGGTGATGAGTTCAAGTATTCCGACATCATCGCAGAACGATTCGAGACCGACCACGCCAAGCTCGTCGTGGACGGCTCGCGCACCTTGGAGGCTCTGCCGGCGGCAATCCACGCCATGGCTGAGCCGCAGATGAGCCACGACGCGGTGGCCTTCCTGCTCCTGTCGCAGGAGGTGTCGAAGCACGTGAAGGTGATCCAAAGCGGCCAGGGCGCCGACGAGGTGTTCGGCGGCTACCACTGGTATCCGAAGCTGATGGGTTCGACCGACCCGACTGCGGATTATGCCCGCGCCTATTTTGATCGCGACCACGCGGAGATGCGCGAGGCGCTGGCCCCCGATTTCGTCGATGAGGATTACAGCCGCGACTTCATCGCCCGCTTCTTTGCAGAGTCGAACAGCGCGAGCGCCATCGACAAGACCCTCGACCTCGACCAGCGGATCATGCTCGTCGATGATCCGGTCAAGCGGGTCGACAACATGACCATGGCCTGCGGGCTCGAAGCGCGGGTGCCCTTCCTCGATCATGAGTTGGTGGAACTTGCTGCCCGCATCCCCGCGAAATTGAAGGTGCGCGACGGGGGCAAGTTCATCCTCAAGGAGGCCAGCCGCGCCGTGGTGCCGGCCGAGGTGATCGACCGGCCGAAGGGCTACTTCCCGGTGCCCGCCCTCAAGCATATTCGAGGGCCGTTCATGGATTTCGTGCGCGACGTGCTCGACCGGCCGGCGGCGCGCGCGCGCGGCATCTTCAACCGAACTTACGTCGATCGCCTGCTCGCCGATCCCGACGGGACGCTGACGCCGAAGGGCAATTCCAAGCTCTGGCAGGTGGCGCTGCTCGAAGCGTGGCTGCAATCGCACGGCATCTGATCCGCCGCTGCCGCGTTGCCCGCATGACCCGCCGCGCTGGACCGGCGCGCGCGGCTGCGCTCAAGGTGACGCGGTTTCTCCACGATCATCCCCGATGCGCGATGCGCTGGAACGCTGTGGGAGACCCGAAACGATGTGTCGCTGGATCGCTTATCGGGGCCGCACGATCCCGCTCGAACATTATGTGACCGAGCCGGCGCACTCGCTGGTCTCGCAGAGCATCAAGGCGCTCGAATCGACCGCGAGCACCAACGGCGACGGCTTCGGCCTCGGCTGGTACGGTGACCATCCCGAGCCCGGCCGCTTCCGCGAGGTGCAACCGGCCTGGTCGGACGAGAACCTGCGCTACATCTGCCGCCACCTGCACTCGCACCTGTTCTTCGCCCACGTGCGGGCGGCGACCGGCACGCCGATCACCCGGCCGAACTGCCATCCCTTCGCCTGCGGGCCGTGGCTGTTCATGCATAACGGCTATGTCGGCGACTGGGCGCGACTGCGCCGCCCGATCGAGGCGCTGATTCCGGACGAGCTCTATCCCTCGCGCAACGGCACCACGGACTCGGAGGCTCTGTTCCTGGCGATCCTCGGGCAAGGCCTGATGGCCTCGGAGGTCGAGCGCGACCCGATTACCGCGACGGCTCTGGCACTGGCCAAGGTCACCGAGATGGTCGGCGGCATCGAGGGGGGGCACCCATTCCGCTTCACGGCGGCGCTCGCCGACGGGCGCGACCTCTACGCCTTCCGCTACGCCGCCAACGATGCGGCCAACAGCATGTATTACCGGCAGTCGGCGGACGGCGTCGTCGTCGTTTCGGAGCCGCTCGATAAGGAGCACGCGACCTGGACGCCGGTGCCGGACAACAGCGTCGTCATTGCCCGCAAGGACGCGCTGGTCGAGGTCGTGTCGCTCAAGGAGTTCGGCCTTGCACGGACGTCGCGCCTGCCGCAGCTCCAATTGCAGATGAGCGCCTGATGGGAGCGGGCGCCGAGCCGGACTCGGCGCCTCAGATCGCCGAGGGTCAGGCCATCCAGGTCGAGCCGCCGACGGCCGAGAGCGTCATGCTGTCGGAGCCGACATCGGCGGCGCTGTAGCCGAGGATCTGCGCGAGCTGTTCGCGTGCACGCCAGACACGGCTCTTCACCGTGCCGATGCGGCAATTCATGACGGTCGCCGCTTCCTCGTAGCTGAGGTTCTCGATCGCGACGAGGATCAGCGCTTGGCGCATCGGCAGCGGCAGCTTGGCCAGCGCCGTCTGCGCATCCATCAGATCGACATGGCCCGATTGCTCGGGGGCCGCGGCGAGGCGCTCGGCGTAATCGCCGTCGCTGTCGGCGACCTCGCGCACCTCCTTGCGGTGGCGCGAATAGAAGGCGTTGCGCATGATCGTGAACAGCCACGCGCCGAGATTCGTACCGACGGTGAAGCGGGAGCGGCTGCGCCAAGCCCGAAGGAACGTGTCCTGCACGAGATCGTCGGCGGCCGACGGATTCTTCGTCAGCGACATGGCGAAGTTGTAGAGCCGCGGCGTCATTTCGATGATGGACGCCCGGAACGATTCCTCGTCCTTGCCTTCCTGGGCGACGAGGACGGTCTCCAGCCGAGCCAGAAGGGCGTCGAAACGGCCGGCCTCCGCATTCGGATGACCCGGCATTCGCGCATAGGCTTCGGCAAGGAGGGATCCGAGGCGTTGCTGAACCTCAGGGGGGAGCGTCGGCACCTCGTCGTCGAGGGGCGAGGCAAGTTCGTCAAGGGCAGTCTGTTGCATCAGGTCCTGTGGCAGATCACGGACTTGGGCAGGGGCTTGTGCCCCGGCTTCGGACTTGTCCCGCGATTTGCTGTGCCTTGCGCCAACATAGATTATCAGGGCTCCAAAGAGCGTATCGTTGTTCAGAGGCATGTGGACGTGACCGAAAACGGGCCGGCCGCACCATATGTCCTTCGTCAAAGACAACCTGGCCTACGTTATTCCCAGTCATGGCGGTCATCATTCTACGGACAAGGTTGTCCGGAAACATCTTTTTCACCTATTGCCGCCGGAGATATGCGCCCTAATGGCGAGGCCACTTCGTCTTCTCACCATCTCCGCCGTTGCAGCCGGCGCCATCATCGCGCTCGGTGCTATCGCCCGCTTCAGCTACGCGCCGATGCCGGACGAGGCGGACCTGCTGAATCCGGGGCGCTACCCATTGCAGACCGCGTACGACATCCTCGGCCGGCGCGTTGCGCGGGATGAGGCTGAGCGGCTCAAGGCCACGCCGGAGGGGCGCAACGATCTGTCCGCCGAGAAGGGCGCCGTTGCCATCGACGACGCGCTGGTGACGCGCGGCCGGAACGCCTTTTATCGCGAGACCTTCGGCAACGAAGTGTTCCTCTCCGACGTGATGGGAATGCTTGACGGCGGCGTGACGCCCTATGAAGTGGCTCGCGCGATCCTCCTGCTCGGCGGTGCGGGCACGTCCAATCTCCAGGTCCGCATGGCCCGCGACGTGACGGTGGGCGACAGGGTCTGGAAGACGGGGGAACTGGTGCCGACCGGGCTCGACGTGCCGCGGGGCTCGGCCTTCATCCTCGGCATCCGCACCTTCTATGACCGCGGACGCCTGCGCATGGGGATCACCTGCGCGCTTTGTCATGCAGCAGTCGATCCGGCCTCGGGCAAGGTGGTGGAGGGTGCGCCCAACACCGACCTCAATGCCGGCCTGCTGATGGCGCTGGCGAGCAACGCGACCGCCTACTTCATGCACGGCAGCGCCGACCCGTCCGCCCATCCGGGCGATCCGGCCCGGAGCATGACGACCGAGGATGGCGGACAGGCACTGCTGCCCGATCGGGCCGCGTTCGAGGCGGCGGCCAAGGTGGAGGTCGCGAGCTGGCCCGCCGGCAGCTTCGATTCCTCCGCCGACCGCGAGACCAACCCGACCTCGATCCCGTCGAGCTTCTCGGCCTATGCCGAGCCCTATAGCTGGAGCGGGCGGGCCGGGATCGGACCCTTCAGGGGATTGTCGGCGCTCAACAACAACGTTCACGCCGCCAATTCCGATACGACGCAGCAGACGCGAGCCGCCAAGACCCTGTTCGGGATCGATCCTCAGGTCTATCTCGGAACGGTGCTGCAGGGCGCCGCGGCGGCGTCGCTCCGCTACGAGCCGGGCTCTGGAAAGCTCCCCACCGAGGTACTGGAAGCGGCCGACCCGACGCCGGGGACATCGGGTCTCAACAGCTACGCCGTGCTGCCGAGCTTCCCTGCGACGAACTACATGACCGATAACGGACTTCTGGCTTCCGTGCCGGGAGAACCCGCCAACTACGCCAACAATGCGATGTCGGCCTTTCAGAATCTCCTGCGTGCGCCCGGTGTCGCTGTCGACGCGGAGCAAGTGAAGCGTGGCCGCGCGGTGTTCGAGCGCGTGGGCTGCGCCGGTTGCCATGCCGGGCCGGCGCTCAGCAACAACCGGGTCATTCCGGTCGAGGAGATCGGGACGCAGCCGAGCCGTGCGCGATCGACCGTACGGATGGAGGCGCGTCTCGCGCCCCCGGCTGTCTTTGCTACCGACACCCCCTTTCCGCTCCCGCCCGATCCGAAGCTCGTCCCGATTCCTCTGGAGGGCGATGTCCTCAAGCAGGTGCAGCTCGCCTGGGCGCATGCCGGCACCAGGGGCGGTTACAAGGTGCAGAATCTCGTCGGTCTCGCTTGGAGCGCGCCCTATCTGCACGACTCGGGTGTCGCGGTCGGTCCCGATGCGGAGAGGCAACTCGGCGTTCCGGGCACGCTCGACGCAGGCGTCGCGCCTGATCCGGCCAACAGTCTGAGGGCTCTCGTCGATCGCGGCCTGCGCGCGCGCGTCGTTGCAGCGAATGCCGCCTCACAAAAGGCGCGCACCGCCCGCGTCACGGGCAAAGGCCACAGCTACTGGGCGGATACGGCCGCCGGCGTGAGCGGCAATGAGCAGAGCGACCTCGTCACCTACCTGCTGTCGGTCGACGCGTTGACCGAGCCGGTCCCGGTGCCGTGAGCGCCCGGCCGGCCAACCAGACCTGCGACGCATCGCCTTCCGTCTTCAACGTGACCGGATAGGACGACGACGCGTTGATCCCGAGACGTCCAGCCTCGGCGGTCCGTACCGCCATCGCGAGAGACCCCGAACCATGAGCGCCTTGGATCTGCTCCCGCTCCTGGCCTTCCTGGCACCCATGCCGCCGATCCGTCCGGAACCGCCCTCCTCCCGGCCGATGCCGGAATGGTTTCCCGCCTTCATCATGGGTATGACCGTGTTCATCATGGTGGCGCCGATGATCGCCATCTGGGGTTTTCACCGGCCCGAACGGTCGTTCCGCTCGACCTGCGAGGCGGCAGGTGGGCAGGTCGTGCGCACTTCCCTCGCCGACGAGGCCGTTCGCTGCCGCCGCTTCTGAGGGCCCGACGACCGATCTTCGATCAGAGGGTCCCCGGTCAAAAAGAAGCCCGCGCCGACAGGGTCGGGCGGGTCGAAGTCTTGGGAGAAACAGGCAGCAGACCTGCCGCTCGGGCAACCTGTCTCGGCGGACTCGGTTCATCGATTGCGATAGAAATTATCGCCTCAGGCCAAGCTTCCATGGTCCTGTCCAGAGCGGAAATCTCAGGCAGCATCACGCGTCACGCTCTGGCGGGCCGAGGCTACTGGCCGAGTCTTTCCGTCGCTCGCCGAACCGATGATCCGAGATCAGGCCTGAAAGGACAGCACGGCTCGCGTCCCAATCCGACCGGGAGCGTAGGTCAACGCGGAGCGCAGGTTGGAGGCCATCGCCCGGATGATGCGCGAGCCCAGGCCGGTGCCCTTCGCCTCGCCCTCCCCCGTCCAGCCGATGCCGTCATCCTCCACCGCAAGGGAAAGCGTATCGGGCCCCTCCCGCACGACGCGCACGCGGATCTCGCCCTGGGTCTCGGACGGGTAGGCGTATTTGTAGGCGTTGGTGACCAGCTCGGTGACGACGACGCCCAGCGAGACCGCCTTATCGGTGGCGAGCCGGATCGGCTCCGCCTGGAGACGGATGGCGTGGTCGCGGCCAGACGCCTTCATCGCGAGTTGCAATTCCTCGACGAGCCCCGTGAGGTAGGCGTCGAGTTCCACGGCCTCCACGTCCTGCGAGGTGTAGAGCCGGCGGTGGATGCCGGCGATGGCCGAGATGCGGGCCTGCATCTCCTCCAAGGCCTGCTTGGCGGCCGGATCGGCCACCGCATTGGTCTGCATGCGCGCGAGTGCGGCGACGAGGGTCAGCGAATTGGCGACCCGGTGATTCACCTCGCGCAGCAGAAGCTCCGCCCGGTCGCGCGCCTCGCGGACGGCGGCCTCCGCCCGCTCCTTGTCCCGCCGCAGCGATTCCTGGCGCAGGGCCGTGTCGACCGCCCCGCCGAGCAATTCGCGGAATTGTCCGTGGAGGTCCTTCCAGACGTAATCGACCGCGCCCGCCTTGAGGGCCGCCACCGCGACCCGGCTGTCCTCGGAGCCGGTGACGTAGACGACCGGCGGCGCATCCGGCAGGCTGCGGAGCAGCGGCAGCAGGTCAAGCCCGGTCCGGTCGGGCATGTGGTGGTCGAGGGCGATCAGATCGATCCCGCCGGTTTGCGCCCGCGCCAGCCCCTCCTCGCCGCTCACGGCGAGTTCGACCCGATAGCCCCGTGCCTGGAGCGAGCGCTGTACCAAGCGCCCGAGGCCGGGATCGTCGTCGATGTAGAGGATAAGGGCCGGACTCGCGTCGCTCATGAGTTCTCGGGTACCTGAATGACCGAGAAGAACAGCCCGAGCTGACGGATCGCGTTCGAGAAGCCTTCGTAATTGACCGGCTTGGTGATGTAGACGTTCGCCCCGAGATCGTAGCAGCGCTGGATCTCGCGACTGTCATCGGTCGTCGTCAGGACGACGACCGGCGAACGCTTGGTGTTCGGATTGGCCTTGATCCGCTCCAGAATGTCGATGCCGGTCATGTCCGGCAGGTTGAGGTCGAGCAGGATCAGGAGATGGCGCCGGTTGCTGACCTCGCCCGAGCCGTCGGCACCGAACAGGAATTCGAGCGCCGAGGTGCCGTCACGGAACGGCACGATCTCGTTATTGACGCCCGCGCGGCGGATATTCCGCTCGATGAGACGGGCGTGACCCTCGTCATCCTCGATCATCACGATGCTGACGGCGTGGAAGGGCGGCTGCATGGTCACTCCGCGGCCAGGGACATCGTCTCGGGAGGGTTCGATGTCGCCGCCTCGCTTCGGCCTGTAACCGGCTCGCGCGGCAGCGTCACGATAAAGGTTGTGCCCTTCCCCGGCTGCGAGGACACCTCGATTCGTCCGCCGAGTGTGCGCACCAGCGCCTTCACGCTGGCGAGGCCGATCCCCTCCCCCGGGCGATCCTGCACGCCGGAGCGCCGAAACAGCTCGAAGATCCGGCCGTGATCTTGGGGAGCGATGCCCCGGCCGTTGTCGGACACGGTGAACCGGATCCGTTTACCAGGCGCGGGCCCGGCCGAGATCGCGATTTGACCGGGTCGGGCGGGGTCGAGATACTTGAGAGCGTTGTCGATGAGGTTGCCGAACACCTGCTCAACGGCGAGGCGGTCGGCGACGATCTCAGGCAGCGTCTCGGAGACGGTGACCGTCGCACCCTGACGGCCGGCCTGATGCCGCTGCGCATCGGCGATGCCTCGGACGAGGGCAGTCATCGCGAGCGGCTCCGGATTGAAGCGGCGCCGGCCCTCCCGTGACAGCTTCAGGATCGCCGCGATCAGCCGCTCCATCTTGATGATCGCCGCCTGAATGAAGCTCAGCGACTCACCGATGTCGTCGTCGATCCGCTTACCCTGCGGATGATCGCGCAAAAGGGTACGCAATTCCTCGCGAACCGCCTCCAGCTCGCTGGTGAAGCCCATCACGTTGACGAGCGGCGCGCGCAAGTCGTGGCTGACGATGTAGGCGTAGCGCTGGATTTCCTCGTTCGATTCCCGCAGCTCGGCTTCGGCCTCGCGCTGCTCGGTGATGTCGGTATGGACGCCGACCCATTCGCGGATGGCGCCCTGGGCGTCGAGCACGGGGACCGCGCGGATTGAGAAGTGGCGCCACAGCCCGTCGCTCGCGCGCACCCGGTGTTCGTGGACGAAGGTGCTGCGGGCTGCCACCGTCGCGTTCCAGGCCTCGACGCTCGGCAGCCGGTCATCCGGATGAACGGCGTCGGCCCAGCCGAAGCCCTCATACTCGGCGCGGGTCTGTCCGGTCAGCGCGGCCCAGCCGGGCTGTTCGCCAGTCATCCGCCCCTGCGGATCATTGGTCCACAGAACGCCGCGAACAGCTCGGACGGCGGCTCGAAAGCGTTCCTCGCTCGCCCGCAATTCACCTTGGATCCGCTGCTGGTCGAACGCGGCGGCGAGCATGGCGAGGAACAGGATGACGAAGGTGACGCCCGCGACGGAGAGGGCGAGGTTCTGCTGATCGACGCTCGTCGCGGCGAGATGGGCGGAATGGATGCCCGCTTCCTCAGCGGTGATCGTGGCCGCCGCCATGCCGGTGTAATGCATGCCGGCCACCGCCACGCCCATGACGAGGGCGGCCAAGAAGCGCTGCCAGACGCCGGTCGGCCGAAAGGTCAGCCACAAGGCGACGGTCGCGGCCACGACGGCGATGCCGACGGACAACGCCACGATCGGCGCGCTGTAGGCGAGGTTGCCGGGCATCCGCATTGCGGCCATCCCGGTATAGTGCATCGCCGCGACGCCAATCCCCATGACGGGCCCGGCCACGAGAACATCCAAACGGCCGGCCCCGCCGCGGCCGAGCCATGCCAAGGCCGCCCCGGTCACACCGATGGCGATCAGAAGCGACAGCAGCGTGCTGCCGAGGTCGTAGGCCGCGGGAAGGCCCATCTCGAAGGCCAGCATCCCGACGAAATGCATCGACCAGATGCCGCCCCCCATGGCGAGGGCGGCGCCGATGAGCCAAGCCCAGCGCGCGCGTGACCCGGTGCTACGCATGCGCCAGCCGAGATCGAGTGCCGTGTAGGAGGCGAGCACGGCGATGGCGACGGACAGCGCCACGAGAGCCGCGTTGTAGCCTGTGGAAACCATCGTCGTGTCGGAACTCGGGTGTTCGTCGATTGCGCGGCTCGGGCATGACCGGATCAGCGCCGCAAATCACAGCGATGCGAGCCGGGTGCGGCGCGACCGCCCGAGATTGACGAAAGTTACATCGCCGCAGCGTCTGACGCTATCGTGTCCTTCCGTCGGGCTCGGAGCTGATTGTTTAGTTGCGAAAGGTCCCTAAAACACCGTCTTCGGGGTGCGGACACAACCTTTTGACATGGGGGACTACCTAAGGTAAGTGCCGGATGCGACGTTACAGGCCGAGCCGCATAGTCCGGCAGCCTGTGACATCGAGTACCGAAAACGTATGCGGCCACTTCATCCGAATCGCCTCATCACATCCGTTCTCATGCCTGCGCCGGTTCACGCACCGCCCGATGAGAAACAGGCTGTCGATCCTCGTCACGATCACGAGGCGACACTCCGAATGGGCGTGATCGAGTCGGAGTCCGGCAATCCTCTGCGACGCAAGCTCGCTGCGCATGTGGAACTGACATCAGGCGATGTCCGGGAACTCGACGGCTTGGCGGCGGGTGCTCGCCGCTACCCGGCGCAAACTCCGCTCCTCCATCAGTCGGACATTCCGGAAAGCGCCATCCTGGTCCTGGACGGGTTCGCCTGCCGCTACAAGTTCCTGCCGAACGGACGGCGCCAGATCACAGCCTATCTCCTCCCCGGCGACCTGTTCGAACTCGATCTCGATTTCCGACTGCCGCTCGACTGCGCCCTCGGAACGCTGACGGCCTGTCGTCTCGCCCTCATTCCGCGCCCGGAATACGAGGACCTCATCCGCCGACGCCCGAGGATCGCGCACGCTCTGCAAATAGCCCGGCTCACCGAGGCCGCGACGTTGAGAGAGTGGATCACCAATCTCGGGTCCCGGTCCGGCCCGGAGCGTCTGGCCCACTTCCTGTGCGAGATGCTGCTGCGGCTCCGGACGACCGGGCTCGCCTCGGAGAACCAGTACAGTTTCCCCATCACGCAGGCGGATCTCGCCGATACGCTCGGAATGTCGTGCGTGCACGTCAACCGCGTCCTGCAGAAGCTTCGCCGCGATGGGCTCATCGAGCTTTCCGGCCGCAGGCTCACGATCCTCAGGCCCGACGGGCTCAAGTCACTGGCTGAATACGACGGGTCCTATCTCAAGCCCGCGGCGACGCCGCTCCGCCCCTCCGCGAGCGACCGCCCCGCCGCTTAGGGCTCCCTCCCCGTTTCGGGGCGGCGACCCGGGGGCGTCCGGCGAGACCTTGCCAGATCCGTCAGAGGTCGCGGGTCGGCTGCACCCCGGCTCTGGCTGCCATCAGCACGGCTTCCGGCAGGGTTTTGACCCCGAGCGCCTCCATGACATGGGCTCGGTGAATCTCGACGGTGCGGGGACTGAGGCCGAGGGCCCGGCCGATCGACTTGTTCGTGCCCCCGGCGAGCAATCCTTCAAGAACCTCCCGCTCCCGCTGCGACAGGGCGCCGATGCGAAGCTTGGCGTCGTCGCGCGCCTGGCTTCGCTCGGTGTCGGTACGCAGTTCGGCCAAGGCGGCCGACACCGCGGTCAACAGCGCCGCGGGCTGCCACGGCTTTTCGAGATAATCGACGGCGCCGGCCTTCATGGCGCGCACGCCGAAACCGACATCGCCGTGGCTGCGCCCGATCATGACGACGGGCAAGGAGAGCCCACCGGCCTTCAGCGCCTTCGCGACCGTGAGGCTTTCTGGGCCGGCCGCCTCCATGTCGAGGATCACGCAGCCCGGCTGCAGAGATCCCGCGATCTCCGCCAGGGCCGCGGCATTGGGAAAGACCTGAACCTCGTAGCCGGCCGGCTGCAGCAATGAGAGCAGTGCCTGCCGCGAGCCCGGATTCTCGTCCACCACGTATATCCGTGCACCGGTACGGCCGGTCACATCCTCGGCGATGCCGCCCATGTGACGGATGCGACCATCCTCGCTCCGAATCGGGAAGAAGGTGTCACGTATGCGCCGAACGGTGCCGTCGGAAGGGCGCAGGATGCGGTACTCCAAGACGGCAACGTCGCCACCGCCCACGCGCTCGACCGTACGATACGCGGTGTCCCGGTCATCGGGATGGATCGTCGCAAGCCAACTCTCGATCGATGCCAGTTGCTCGGGCGCGACGCCCCAGACGTGCCGAAGGGCGCGGCTGAGATAGGTCAGGCGCCGGCTCTCGAGATTGGCCTGCCAGAGGACGTTGGTCGAGTGCTCGGCAAATCGCCGAAAGCGCTCCTCGTTCTCGCGACGGATGGTTTCCTCTCGCTTCCGTTCGGTAATCTCGAGCCCGACGCCGACAAAGCCAATGGGTCGACCATCCTCGAATTCGGTGCGACCGTGCATCGCCACCCACCGCTCGACCTCGTCCTCGATCCCGATCACGCGGTGCTCGATATTGTAGATGCCGTCTCCGGCCGGGTCGCCGCAGCGGGCAATCGCATTCTCCACGCGCGCACGGTCCTCGGGGTGGATGGCCGAAAGCCAGGCGGAGCGATCGACCTGCGCATCGGGTGGCAATCCCCAGATCGCCTTGAGGCGCGCGTTCCAGTTCAGCGCCCCTGTAACCGGGTTCCAATCACAGGGTGACAGACCGATCAGATCGACGGCGGCCTGTAGTCGAGCCTCGCTCTGATGCAGCGCGTCCGCTGTCCGTTCCGCCTCGTGCTCCTCCTCGACGATGAGGAGCACGGCCGGCGCGGGCGGGTTCGCTTGCCATGCCGGCGCGGTACGACTTCTGAGAGGCAACCCGCTGATACGCATCCAGCGCTCGAAACCGTCGTCCGTCCGATAGAGGAAGCGCGTGCGCAGCGTGACGTGGCCGCGCAATGCCCTTGCGAAAGGATGTTCGCGCGGATCGAGGACGGTGCCGTCCGCCGCACAACCGGCCCACCGCGGATCTGTGCCGAAGTCCACGCCGGGGATGAGGCCCTGCCGGAGAAGCCGACGAAGAATCGGGTTATCGAGGAGGACTCGGCCCTCCGGCGTGAACAATCCGGCAGCGATTGGCAGATGTTCGATCACGGTGGCGAGCGGCTCTTCGCCCCTTGAGGATGCGATCACCGCGTCATCGTACAGCGAACCCGTCGGCCCGGACGATTGACGCTGCGCGTCGAGCTGCAGTCCGATGAGTTCGGCGAATTGCCGGAATATCCCTCGTATCTCCGTCTGATCCAGTCGAGCAGGCGTCGTGCCGAACGCGCAGAGGGCTCCGAATAGGCCCCCCTGCGATAGCGTGATCGGGAAGGCAATGCAGCTTCGAAAGCCGAAGCGCTCCAAATCGGAAAGCCGATGGATCGCCTGATCGTCCCCCGCATCGTCGATGACAATCGGCCGCTGATGCGTGTGCATCTCCTGCCAAGGGACGGCATCGATACGGAACACGTCGTGCTCTCGTAGGCCGAAGCCAACATCATCCTTGACGCTGCAGACCTTCCACGCATCGTCCTTGATCTGTGCAACGGCTGCAACGCCCAAGCCGGCGATACGGCAGATGATTTCGAGCATGACCGGCAAGGCCGCGATACCCTGGGTCGCCACGCGATCGGGCGAGCGATGCCGATGTTGGTCCTGACACATCGCTGAGGCGCTCATCGGCTGAACTCCCGCACTGGTCGTGCCGCGAAACGCTGCATCGACCGAACCATACGCAAAGAAGGGGTTCCGACACGGCCAGCAGCCACGCCTCGGTTCGGTCCGATCGATGGTGAGACGGAGTTCGAGCTCACCGAGTCGAGGGTACTCGGAAGATGGTCACTGAAAATTCCAACATTACGATCCGGATCGACTTGCTAAATTTCTGAAATAGAGTGTAATGCTTTTCTTGTCCCAGGCAATGCATTGGCCTCCGATATGAATTTAAGATAAAAATCCTTTACTGGACCGTCTCTGTCGCAGAGGGAATCCAGCCCGATTGGCAGCTATTCGTCCTATAACGCGCAAGCGCAGATGCGGTGCCATGCGCGATATCAATCAAATCGTCAACGTCGAGCTCGGGACAGTTAATATCCCGATCCAGGTGCCGCATCCTACGATTTCGGCAACGTGCGGCCTGCGGAAGACGCTGTGGTATCGATCCAAATCACCGAAATTCATCGGTATTTTACGGCACATCAAATGATTTGTGCTTTATAGATCTATAGATTTACAATAATAATTGCGCGATTGCTTAGATTTATGTGATCTAAATCCGAATCGTGTCCTGTCAAAACGCCAGATTGTCGGGTGCAATCCTGATTGACCGATTTTCAGCAGGCCTGCGGCAAGCGCGTACTGAAAATCACGTGTCTTGGGACAATCCATCGACGCACAACGCAATTCCGGACCCAACGGTCAAGGTATTCGCGGTCGCGCCGGAAATGATGATGGGGGAAGAATGGTGCTGCGAGAGAGGATTGAACTCTAACGAATACACCTTAACAACAGTACAAAGGACAACCTGATCGACCGTATTGTGTGAGAGTTTTATGTATCCGTCAAGCGAACCTAACGAATCGTGTTTCCGACACGTTCATAGGATTTTTTTCGAACGAGGATCATGACGCTCGGTCAGGCTTCGACGTGGGTAAAGATTCGGAAGCGCAACAATGACTGGCTGATGGTTGAGTTGCCGAATCACCCATCTACAAGCCTACGGTATGCGTGCATGATATATTTGTTTTGCCTTCGGAGGGACGCTAAATGAAGCTTCCTCGAAGGGTAGGCAACCATTCTGCTCCACAATCACGTTTATGATCAGCCAGTTACGAGGTCAACATACTTCAACGATGGCAGCGGATCAATCACGCAAATCGACCGGCTATGCTTCCTGAGCGGTGATTTGTGACGCTTCGTGACGACTTGAAAGAAGATGTGAAGTTCCAGCCAGGAGGACTCGAACCATCATTTTACTGTTGATCCGAAGCTGAGTACGACTTGATACACCGTATTGTGCGAGAGTTTAGTGTATCCGTCAACCGAACCTAACGCATCGTCGATATGGATTCGATTGATGGCTTCAACGAATATCTAGACCATGATGATTAGTATTGATCTATTCATAATCATGTTGGGGGCCGGTTATCAAACTATGGTGCAATCATTGTTGGGGGGCGAGTACGTTTGTTATCAAAAGACTTTTCAATCTTTTGCTTCTACTTTTGGTTCTGCATACAAAGCATTTGATGTCGCTGGTGCCGTCAATCTTGTCTCTCGCCGTGGCTGACAGGCTGTCTATAATGGCATCTACAGTAGCCTTGTCGCGCGAATATTCCGACAGTACGAATGGTATGGGGCGCTTCTCAGCAGGAAGATATATGCGGCCTTTATAGGTGTTAACGTTGTAGCTGGTGACACGACCCACAACCGCGACTTCATTCTTGTCCTTGATATCGTGAGCCATATAATCGTAGCTGTCTTTGTCCAGGTTCCCCGTCATATTTACGTCGCCAGTGCCTTCGTTTATACGCAGCGTAGCCTTCTTCGCTGTTTTAGAAGCCACAATAGGGCGATGCATTCTCAGCAGCGCGCCCTGACATTTCTCGGTAAGAGAATCTAGCCTATGCTGACTAAGGTCTGGAAAGTTCGGATTTTTGGCTTTTTCTTCTCTGTATACCTTCCCGATTGTTTTCTCATAATCGGGATTAACTCCGGTAAGTTCTGATACGACATACTCATATACTGATCGACCAAGGTTGCCTATAGGCGTGTCTTTGTCGGCGGTTCCAATGACGAATATTCCATGATTAACCGCTGCTAATGTGGCGCCGAGCATCGCTATATTGACAGTAAACTTCCAGCTCCCCTCCTCTGCCGGCAGAGCGTATATTCTAGCCTTTTTGAGTTTGGGAGCCTGCGTAATAATCTCGCCGTTGAGTAAGAAGTGTGTCGTAAGCGCGAGGTATCGTTGAAAGCCGACCAGCGCATCAGATACATCATAAAAATCTATGATATGATCGTCTGACTGCTTACCAGAATATGAGATGCTGAACTGAACAACGGCCGACATCGAAATGAATCTTCTTCCGACAATGCCTTAGGGCTAGGCCAAGGGTGTTAGGAGAGCATACTTGAAATAGCGATTGCAACTCGAGGCGGTAAGTAAGGTGTGGAAGGCATTGCAGGCGGTCGCGGCTCATCCCGCGTCGTTCCAATCGATCTCCGATGGCAGCCCCTTAGTAAGCGTCGCTGTCGGCTCAAGCGACGTTGGGTTGTCATATGTGGGTGCACCGTGGCGTGACGTAACATCGCCTACGATCCTCCCTAAGCGCCAGTGTAACATCAGGCTTGCATGGTCTTTGATGTTACGGCATTGTCACTGGGTCTAGAGCTTGGAGTGACGCTTGGCGAGGATCGGGTATGCGAGATGCAGTTCGGAGGATCAGTCTCTCGACATCCAGATCGAACGGCTCAAGGCCGAAGGGTGCCAGCCGATCCGATCAGAGAAGGTGTCCGGTGTATCCCGCGACGGTCGCACGGAACTGGCGGCGATCCTCGACTTCATCCGTGAGGGTGACGAGTTAGTCGTGGTACGGTGCTGCCGGTTGGGGCGAGACACCAGGGACGTTCTCAACATCGTCCACGAACTGGATCAGCGTGGCGCCTACCTCACCGTCCTTGACCCTCACGTCTCAACCCGTGGCGAGAGTGGGAGGATCGTGCTGACCGTCCTCGGAATGGTATCGCAGATGGAGCGCCGATTCATCCTCGAGCGTCAACGGGAGGGCATTCAGGCGGCAAAGGCGAAGGGTGTCTACAAGGGTGGGACACGGCGGCTGGACCGAAGCAAGGTGCTGGCAATGAAGGCAGAAGGTCACGGACCCGCCGCTATCGCCAAGGCGCTCGGTTGCTCGCGTATGCAAGTTTACCGGATCATCGGTTCGGAGGCTCTCGCACAATCCGTCTGATCGTCAAAGCAACTCGATAGGTGCCGCTCTGGTAGTTCGAGGTTGCTTAGTAGTCAGGGATTCATGCACTGTGAACTATGGCGTTGGCAACGGCGGATGTGGTCGGGCCATCGCCGAGATCGATACCTTTCAGCCTAACGATATGAGCGGCCGCTTCCAATGCTGGATCATCCCCTTGCTGCTGGGTATAGGTCGCCCGATTCTAATATGAAGGCGGATACTTTCCCCAGACCATCTGTTCGACCACATTTGCCGGCCCACTGATCTAGCGTCCACCCTTTCGGCGGTTGTCCTCCATACATAACATTTGGCAGTTGGCGGCCGTAGTTTTGCCACCCTCATGCCAAGGCGTGATGTGGTCAGCCTCCATAGCCTCAAACTCGTAATGCTTGCCGCAGTCCGGACATACGCCTTTTTGGCGCTCGTATGCCTCACGTCTCATGGAAGGGCTAAAGGCTCGAATGCTGAGGTGTTTCTCCTTGCGATCTAGCAAATATGAGTAAATGCCTCGTTTGCGCTCTACGTCTTCGTCCAGCATTAGACGAGTCACTTCGGCTTCCAACTCCTTTGAGTTGAGCGGTTCGTCCTTAAACTGGTTGTATAGCGTGCCCCAAGGAACAGACTTCATCTCTTTGCGGTAAGTTGGATATGTGACTTGTACCCATGCCATCACCGCCTGGAAATAAAGCCATAGCTTGCTTGCATCAGAGTCGTGCTGATGCAACGCCATATATTGTTCGATATTGCCGCCATTGATCCAGTCGATGGCTGTCTCTAAGTAAGCCTGACGATTCAACTCACCAGTGATGTACTTGCTTCCTATATTGTAGGCGGGGCAGCCAGTCTTGCTAAAGTACCGTTTGGCGTCAGTTACCCACGACCCGGCATAGACAGCGTTGCGAAGCTCCTGATTGGTCAGCTGTGCTCCGGCAATGTTGATGGTCTGAAACCAATCAAGTTTCTCACTGTCCGTCCCACTGCACTGGTAAATCATTAGCTCATACTTAAGGAACTGCTCCTTCTCGTCGGAATGAAGATTGTAAAAGAAACGTCCCTTGAAGGAGAAATCTCCTGCAACGTATTGACAGATAGATATTGTGCGTTGCTGGCCGTCTATGACTTCGAAGTCACCGCTATCTCGTACGGCCCAATACATCACATTTAGAGGGAAGTTTTTAAATACTGTCTCAACAACAGAATCTCGCTGCTTGTCCTTGTAGATAAACTCGCGTTGATAGGGCGGACGGATGTCGAGTTGACCCCCGTAGCCGACAACGCCCGCCTCGTTATTATCAGCATAACCTTCGGTAAGATTACGGATTGTGACTTTTTGGAGCTGTATCTTCATGTCTTGCCCCCTTGCGCCGGATAAACAGACGCCTGTATGTGCCCTTGACAGGATAGCCAACATCGAAATGAGCCCCCGCTCCGAACGATTCTGTTCTGATGACAGAACCCAGTGTTCCAGTGAGGGACTTCTTGCGCACTCCGTCTACGACCCGCTCCTTTTTCCCATATGTTTTTGTAGTTGGATAATCTGTCCCGCTGAGTCCTAGGATTTCGAACTGATCAGGATTATGTTTGTCGAGGAAAGTCAGAGGCACACCCATGATGCCGTTATAGTCGGCAGGTATATCAACGACTTTGGAAACTTCGATGGCATCATAGTTATCATATGCTGGATAGTCGTTGGGATTGTAGCTCTTGTATAGGATGAGACTTTCATGACGCTTGGCAATGTCAAGATTGGTGAACCAGCAGGCATTGCCGAGGCTTCGCCACTTTTTCCCTTCATCGTCTATCCAAAAGCGCGTGTCGCGAGGAGCATAGTAGTCAGGCACCCTGAACTTCATGTCCCCATTATTGTAGCCCAGCCACAACTTGTTGTCTTTGATAAGTCGGAATATTTCAGCATAGCTGATAGCGTTTTGATTTCCAACGATGATAAACTTTTTATCGTATTTGATTAGCTGCGCAACATACTCACGGAACAGAGAAAACGGAGGGTTTGTGACCACAATGTCGGCCTGCTTGAGCAGATCGATGCTTTCTGGGCTGCGGAAATCGCCGTCACCGTTGAGGGGCTTGATGCCGATCTCTTTAGGATCAGGTACCATGTTTCCATTTTTGTCGCCGAAGTATTCAAGGTATAGGGCGAAATCTGAGTCATTGCGGCTGAATAAGTTTGCGTCTTGATTCTTATAACAGGTCGTTATCAACCTTTTAAGACCCAGCTGTTCGAAGCTATAGCTAAAGTAATGAAAGAAGTTACTGATATGAGGATCGTCGCAGTTGCAGTAAACAGTCTTATTCTGAAAGTGCTTTTTATAATGTCTGAGTTCGCGCTCAATGTCGGCGAGCTGCGTATAGAACTCATCTTCCTTGACTCTCTTGGCTTCTGCGAAGTTTCCGTTTAAAACCTTGCTAGCCACTCACGTCTCCGATATCGGCGGGCACAATCGCCTATCCCGTATAGTACCAAGGTCGGTGTCGTCCAGCACGATCTTACGCTGGCATCGTTCGGCTCATCCGGATATCCACACGAGGCCACTAAGCTGCGCAGTTTGGATTGCTGTTCAATGGAATGCCGGTTTCACCCTATTAAGTCGGAGGTGTTAGGGAAGAAAGCAGCCCACGCATGCCCGTGAGAATGCCGACCTCACTCGAGAACGGCTAGTCGGACTCATTGAGAAAACAAAGGAAGCTGTTTCTAGCATCGTGAGAGGTGTTTACCTGCCTTAACTCGGCACTTTTGCCGCATCAGCCAAGTCACAAGAGTTCCGGTGACGTTCATGGCTGAGACGGCCGATAGTAAGCAGGAATAAACGAATGTTGTCGGGTATCAAGCTAATCCTAAACGGCCTCTCGCAGGACGACCGGACGCTTGCGCTCGTCATTATTGAAGCTACCGCTAGTCAGAGAGCTCAAAAGATATTTGTTGAATAATAATCATGTGTGGCATAGATTGGTGATAGGAGCATTCATTCTATGTCAGAGGATACATACCATACTTTCCAAACGGTCTTCGGTTGTCACAGTCAGCCGAAACAGAGAACCAGCCTGACGCATCCCCTTGAGATTGCGACGCTTCCGGCTGGTACTGGCTTCGGGGAGATCGGCATCACGTTCTGTCCCGGTAAAGTTCAGGCAGATGGGGCTGCAGGCTCGTGGAATCGCGATCTCAAGACCGATATCAAGGCCATAGCCGGTTTTGGAGCTAACGCACTCGTCACCCTGATCGAGGATCACGAGATCGAGGCCCTCAGGGTTCCCGGTCTTGAGGCTGAGTGTCGGCTTCGCGGTATCGATTGGCTCCACCTTCCCATCCCGGATGTGTCGATCCCCGACGAAGCGTTTGAGGCAGCATGGGTGACGGTCGGCGGAGGGCTGCGGTCATGCCTTAGGAACGGCTTCAAAGTCTGCGTCCACTGTAAGGGTGGCCTCGGACGTGCCGGGACCATCGCGGCGCGTCTCTTAGTGGAGCTTGGTGCTGATCCCGAGGATGCCATTCAGAGGGTTCGTGAGGCTCGTCCTGGCGCCATCGAGACCCTTGAGCAGGAACGGTACGTCCACGGTATCCGGTCTATCCCCGAACGCCTTCCATCAGCAACACTAGACGCGATCAAGGATCGTGCCCTTGGTGCCCTGGTCGGCTTAGCCGTGGGTGACGCTATCGGGACCACGGTCGAGTTCGAACCGCGTGGCAGCTTCGATCCCGTCACAGACATGTCTGGCGGTGGTCCCTTCGATCTGAGGCCGGGTCAGTGGACGGATGACACGTCGATGGCCTTGTGCCTCGCGGACAGTCTGATCGCGTGCGGCGGATTAGATGAACGTGACCTACTCGAACGGTTCTGCCGATGGTTCAGGGAAGGCGAGAACTCCGTCACGGGCCGCTGCTTCGATATCGGCAACGTGACTGCGACCGCCCTCACCTACTTCGAACAGACCGGCGACGTTCGCGCTGGCCCAACTAATAGGATGACGGCCGGCAACGGGAGTCTGATGCGCTTGTCGCCGGTCGCGATCCGCTACTGGAATGATCCCGACGGCCTGAGGAACGCAGCAAGACGGCAAAGCTACACGACCCATGGCGCTCAAGAGGCCGTAGACGCCTGTGAAGCGTTCTCGGCGATCCTAGCCTCGGCGATCCAGGGAAAGCCTCTCACCGACGTTCTGAGCGCATCCTGCGGCCATCCTCTATGTGATGGTGTGCAGGCGATCATCGAAGGATCGTGGCGGGGTAAGCACCGGGACGGCATCCGATCCTCCGGCTACGTCCTCCATTCGCTTGAGGCGGCCCTATGGTGCGTGGGTTCGTCAGGCAGCTTTTCGGAGGCTGTCCTAAAGGCGGTGAACCTGGGCGATGATGCTGACACTACGGCGGCAACCGTAGGACAGCTTGCCGGTTCCTACTACGGTCTTTCAGGCATTCCCGAACGATGGCGAAAACGTCTCGCGTGGAATGATCGGATCGAGGGCCTTGCAGATCGTCTCTTCACGGAGAGCCTGCACTGATGGACGAACCCTTCATCCCCTATGCCGTGATCGAAACTGCGAACTGGCCGCCTACTTCGCTTATGACGATATGGGCGTTGGGAGCGGCGAATCTGAAACGCATCGACCTCGACCTGTCGCAGCCGGAAGACACATTCATCGATCAGGCATTGGCAGGATTACAGGTTAAGCTTGATCGATTTGGAGGCAAGGAAATACCATCGTTCGGACGTCCAGTTTCGATAGTCATCAACCTTGCTCCGAAGAAAGGGATTCGGATCGGTCTTGACGGAACTATTCTAGAAAAGTTGGACTGGACGATGACGATTGGAACAGCCTCTATGTCGAATACAAATGAGAGGGCAAGCCTAGAGGTTAGCAAGTAGGGCTTGTTGAGGGATGTCTCAAATCATGAATGGTACGAGACATCCCCTAGCTCCATAGACGCGATCCCTAGCCTGACTTGTACCAGCGCCGAAGGCTAGTCATCAATCGATCAGCCTGCCTCCGTCTGTCCTTCGGTGAATGCGCGGATTGTGCTGCTTCATATAGACGCTCAGAGATCGTTTGAGGATGCAGCTTCAAGGCACATAGAGATCGATATAACATGAACATCGCTGTATCTCCCTCTCCTGGAAATACACCGATACGGTACCATTCCGCCATACACGTATCGATTCCCGCACGTTGTTCCAGACTGATTTCTAGATGATCCTCACTTTCTGGTACGTACTTGAATGGCATAGACGTATCGTCAGGAGCAATCCGGTGTTGTATCCAGTCATCAACATCAAGTGGCGCCCGTCGATCACCCTTGTATTCTTTGAAGAAGCTCGCTGATCGCTCTTGAGCCTGACACGGGAGAGCGAAGACAGCACAAGGATGAGGAATGCGATCAATACCGTGATGCTTACCTGTTAGATTCCTCCGACACGTTTCATCGGACAGCTTCTCAGATCGGTATCCAGCCGTTTCAAGTACATAAACTATCTCATTGTAAATCATTCTGTACTCATTATCCATCATTACTCTACTAGTGGGGATGTAAATACGAAAACGGTGTCTGTCTTTTGTGTGACCAAACGTGTTGTAGGCGACAAAGCGTAGATATGGGAATGATCTAGAGAAGTCCTCGTGACTCATAGTCCCCTTCTCGATATCGATCCACATACCTCGGACCAACTCGACGTTATTCTCGCCTCTGTTGGTATCATCGGACTTTGTCACGTCGAACAGGGCACCGCTGACACAAGGTATTTCGTTTTTGCTCGTGTACACATGTCTAGAATGATTCCTCAGATAGGCGATGAACTGGTCCTCTGTCTTCGATATGACAAATGGATCAGTTGAAAAGTAGTTATTGAAGAAAGAACCCCTGAATCGGGCGACGAAATAGCTTACATCTTTAATAGCTGATTCGTCGCCATTGAGATAACTAACTTGTTCAAGATATGACGAATCAATGTTATGGGCGAAGCCCGAGGCGAGTGATAGCTCGACTCGAATACGTTCCTTTGATGCTTTCTTCCTTTCATTACCACCTTTATGGGTGCGCTTCCTGCCCACCTTCTGTTTCTCAGGTTGAACTAGTCCGAGTGATTCGACACGTGAACCAGGGAAGATTCGATGCAACCAATCAGCGGTGTCTTTCGAAGCAACTATCCACGTCTTATCATGGGCCAGATCATTATCCCGGATAGACGTACGACAGATCGCTTGGTAGACGCTATGATCGGTGAACGCCCTGAACTGCTTATCATCATCGAAGTCGCAATACTCTCTCAGGAACTTGCTAGCCTCCGGTATCTGATTAGCAGAAATGATGATTGCTGCGTGGTGAACATCTCTGTATCGGTTGAGACCATGCGAGATGCCGGGAATGAGATTGTCGCCTACAAGTTTATTCAAAGGACTCTCAAGCTTGACGTCGTTATTCTCAACTCGCACATACCTTTCACGCCCGAGCTTCTTGACCGTAGCCGCAATGATCGGTGTGTTGTCACCACCGAGTTTGTTTCGTAGATACTTCGAATATCGTAGCTCGTACCCATAGTAGATGGTTACGCTCGGGTTATACGGATGGGAGTTGCAGTCATTCTCACGTGCCAACTCCCAAGATTTCTGCCATATGACACCCGCCTGAGACCACTGATGGAAGACGAAGGTTTCTTCGAACAACGCAGCGGATATAGTCACGCTATGGAAGCCATCCAGAATGCTTGGTTTCAGGATGGAGAACACAGAGAGGATACCATCGTTCGATGTCTTAGATTTGAGTGCCTCGAACTTCGCAATGTTTACGTAACTATCATAGTGCTCCGACAACAGAAGTTTGGCTAAGTCTTGAACATGTCCGACAATGGTATCCTGGCCTTGATTCTGTGCCAACTTAACCATCTCGGACCGGTTCGTAACTTTCAAACGGCTATAAGCACTGGCCGCATCCATTGTGCGAACATGATCGGTGATGAGGTCGTGCTTTATCGACAAGTTTTCACTAAATGTTTCGAACACATTTGGAGATTCGTCGAAATAGACGGACCAGCGATCTTTATGATAGAAGAAGGGCAGGCTGATTAGGGTTCTATGGGTGATTAATACAACAGCGCCTGCAAGATCGGCATTGTTAAAGTACTTCATCACCCTCAAGCTCACATAACCGCCTTCTCCATCATCGGAGTGGAACTTGCGGACTATGATCGACGGGTACTGCTTTTTCAGATTGTCAAACGTTTCATCAATGAGTCCGGTAGTAGGTTGAACGATAAGACACTTCTGTCCTCGCTCGGCCCTCTTACCCGCTGCCGATATAATGTCACGCGTCTTGCCACCACCGGCCCTGCGGGAGTCGTAGTAGAAAACTGACTTCTGAAACTCTGGAAGCTCGATATTCGGAGTTTCGGTATGATGCTGTGTAGGCATCACGCTAGTCTGAAAACATATTTTGTAGTACAATGTAATGTTACCTTCTCTAAGTCTATACAGCTACCAATGCATTACTATAATACGTGAAAAGGACGAATCTGCTCACGATAGTAGATGTTGGATTGATATGCGTTGCTACCGACCGCACTCTCATCCTTGGTGTGTGCTTGGTCAGTAGAAGTGTTGTAGCGAAGAAATGTTCACAATAGAAGATTAGCTAGATTGTCCGAGGTTACGATAAGGCGTCTTGAATGGGCACATCGATCCAAACTGCTATCATATCGAACATCATCAATGCGCCAGGATTATTGCTGCAACTTGTCTAGTTTATTCACGCTCCAAAAACTTCCGATCGTAATGACAGTCACGAAATGCGATTCTAGGTGCTTTAAGCTTGATGCAGGGGGAGGAGTGTTTTTCTTGCGACCTCGACACGCTTAGACTAGTGTTGTTGCGTTGCCGTGCTGGTGCTGATTTCGTAGCGAGGAAACCGTTCAATCGCACCGCTTAGCATTGATAACGACGGTGTTTCGTATCGTCGTCCTACTGATGCAACACGATGACCGGTGATAGCGTCACGTAACCGTTCTTCTATCCCTGCGCCAAGTGCTCTTGTCTTGAATGTGTGCCGCCAGCCGTGATTGGGATCGACGCCAGGATCAAGATGCACAGTTTCCCGAACCCACTTCGCCACTGCTTTCGCTTGTTGCTCAGCGGGGGAAGTCTCTGCATTCGCCTTGTGTCGTTTAAGGTCATAAAATAGCGGTCCGCTGCCTGACGCTTCCACGAACTCCAAAAACCCCTGTTCGAGCAGATGCTTATGGAGCGGGACAGTGCGGGGTTCGCCGGCTTTTGTGACCCGCAAGTCCATGACCAGAGCGCCGCATTCGATACGTATATCCTCCCTGAAAAGACTAGTCAGTTCGGCGATCCTTGCTCCTGAGTAGGCTGCTAGCCACGGGCACCAACGTCTAACGGCCGAGCGTGTTGGATGAGCATGATCCTGCTGTACCGCCGAAGCTGCTTTCAGGATCGCGATGATCTCCTGCTCTCGGAACGTTCTTTCACGCTGTCCGACAACCCGAGGTTCGTCGAGAGATAGGCCCCTGGCTGGATTGCGCGTCAGAACTTGTCTTCCAGATCGACCGCAAGCCCATTGGAAAACAGAACTGACCGCCACCAGATCGTTTTTATTGATTGCACGCGGTGAAACGCCTTCGACATCACGGCGCTTTTCAGCCCATTCGAATAGGTCGTCGGCACTTAGGCTGCGCGCATCACGCTGGCTGGCAAAGGCGGCGAGTGAACGAAAACTGGCACGATACCGTTTGATCGTGTTCCGTGCCCGCTTATCGGCGTTGCAGGCTGCCCACCGCTCAAACAGTGCGTCCACGCTTAGGGGCGCCGAGGCCGAGTCAGACACTGCCGGAATCGATTCGCGGTCGCCAGTCACGGCAATCTGTAGGAGCGGCGTCGTCAGAACATGCTCACTCCTACCTCCATCAGCGTCACTGCTATCGAAGGTTGGAGAGGGACCGACGCGCTGCTCGTGCCAAAATCGCTTGAGGGCGCCATCCGCAATCGAATGACGCTGGCGGGCCTCACGCGGTTCTTTCGTTCGCAATGATGCTTGAACGATTGGACCGACGGTTATGGACGCCCGCATATCTCCGATGGGAAGGCAGACGCACTGTCCCTTCAAGCGTCCGAGAAGATCGATAGGCGTTCGCTGCCGTAGATGAAAAACGCCCGTCCTAGGGTTCTTCCACGGTCGCGCTATTCTGAGTGACAATGTGTGAGACCGCTGTGTGAGAGTGCGGTCATCCTCAGCGTGTCGTTCGCCCTAACCTACTGATATCGTTAGGGAAGAATGGTGCTGCGAGAGAGGATTGAACTCTCGACCTCCTCATTACCAATGAGGTGCTCTACCACTGAGCTACCGCAGCGCGGTGTCGGGGGGCGGTGCCGCCGCCGAACTGAACGCGGCATTAGCCGATCGAATTCCGCTTGGCAACGCTCTTTAGGCGAACAAAATGCACGAATGGTCCGCGGGACGGCCGGCGTGACGATTTGTTGACGGATCACGGGGGCATGGCTATAGAGCGGCCTCCACGTCCGGCCGCAGCACTGCGCCCGGTCGTTTCGCCTTTGCTTATCATCAGGCTGCGCTGACCGACACCGGATGCTTCCGGACCGGGTCGTTGCCGCCACGACCAAACGAGGATGCCCCATGGCCAACACCGTGTCGGCCAAGAAGATGACCCGCAAGATCGCCAAGCGTACCGCGATCAACCGCTCGCGCCGTTCGCGGATGCGCACCTTCGTTCGCAAGGTCGAGGAGGCGATCGCCACCGGCGATCAGGGCCAGGCCCTCGCCGCTCTTCGCGCTGCCGAGCCGGAGATCATGCGCGCCGCCCAGCACGGCATCGTTCATAAGAACAACGCCTCGCGGAAGGTGTCTCGCCTCGCCGCTCGCGTGAAGTCGATCGCAGCCTGAGGCCTCGCGGGTCTTCTCTTCGGCCGGAAGGTCGCCAGAGAGACGCGCCATCTCGAAGCTTGATCAAGCCCGGCCCTTCGGTCGGGCTTTTTTTCGATCCCTCCGATCTTTGGGCGTTGTTGCCCGCTCGGCTTGATCGTCCGGAACCGCGGCTTCGCCGCCATTCCTGTGGTGCCTGCCGCGCATCATTCCCTTATGTCTTGCCCTTCTGTCTTGCATCCCTTCGCTCGATCGACTCACGCTCGTGTCCGTGCCACCTCGTCCGCTGCGAAGACGTTCTGGTTGATCCCCACGGCAATCACCCTGTTGTCCTGAACATGGACGACAATCTTCGCCGATCCGATCCAGGCGAAATGCTCGCCGAGATCGAGCGGCTCGATGAGAAGCCAGTCCGCAACGACGATTTCGTCGAGCATGCCGTAGGCCGTCGAGCTCCCCCTTCACGCCATCGAGCGAGCTGAAGTCTCTTCAATCGCGATCCTTCGTCCGATCCATGTCCGTAATCCGGGGCCGGATCGCCGAGGCCACCCGCGGTGCCGTCGCGATGATATGGCCCGCCGACATCGAGGGTTGGGGAACCGCGGGCCGAAGCCGTGGAAACCCTGGGCGGATGCCATGGCGTTCGGACGCGCGGCCGCCGAGGCGCAAGGGCCTCCAGAGCCGGACTTGTGCACCGTGCGCTTCGTCTTCTCCACAGGTCCCGTCCGGTTATCCCGAATCGCGGCTTGCAGCGGTCCGATCGAGGCACCGACAACTTCGCGTTAACCATAGGTCAAGGAGTCACCGTTGCGCCCGCCGCTCCGCACCGTGTAGATTAACAAAATCTTGCAACGGCGGGCCCGGTCCAAGTCGATCGACGAATCGGCCCGAGTCTTCCCCAAGTTGCGGGCTGGGCTTCGACTCTCCGATCCCAGGCACATGACGCGCCGCGCGCGCAGATGTTTTCCCCGATCGTCCCGCTGTTAGGAGAACGATAGAGGATTGTTGATACACAGCCATCTTTAGCGGTGGCCCGCAGCGCCGCTCTTGACAGCGCTGCGGCCATTTCCGGCACCGCCCGAGTCGGGCGTGGCCTTCTCTCGTGTGGCGTATGCGTACGCATCCCCTCCGGTCCGCCGGCTTGGATGCGAGGAGACACGGTG